>CAXHZP010000063.1:0-2063 GCA_964021805.1 uncultured Flavobacterium sp. | reverse complement strand
TTTAATCAAAATAAGAAAAAGTTTCCTCACCTTTTATTTTAAGTAAAGATTCATAGATTAATTTAATAACATTTTCTACATCATCTCTGTGAACCATTTCCACGGTTGTGTGCATGTAACGAAGAGGTAAAGAGATTAAAGCAGATGCAACCCCGCCATTACTGTATGCAAAAGCATCGGTGTCTGTTCCTGTTGCTCTAGATAGCGCCGCTCTTTGAAATGGAATATTTTTTTCCTCTGCTGTTTCCGTAATTAAATCTCTAAGTTTTTGCTGAACAGCCGGAGCATAAGCTATCACCGGACCTTCACCGTTTTTTATATGACCTTCTTTCTTTTTGTCAATCATAGGGGTGGTTGTATCATGAGTAACATCTGTAACTATGGCAACGTTAGGTTGGATAGTATGCGATATCATTTCTGCGCCTCTTAATCCTATTTCTTCTTGTACAGAATTGGTAATATATAGCCCAAATGGAAGCTGTTTTTTATTTTCATGGATTAGTCTGGCAACTTCAGCTATCATAAAACCACCCATTCTGTTGTCTAAAGCTCTACAAACAAAATTTGATTTATTTAGAATGTGAAATTCGTCTGGGTAAGTAATTACACAACCAACGTGCACTCCAAGGTCTTCAACTTCTTTTTTTGTTTTACAACCACAATCAATAAAAATATTTTCAGGTTTAGGAGCTTCCTCTTTGGCTCTGTTTCTTGTATGAATTGCTGGCCAACCAAATACACCTTTTACAATGCCGTTCTTAGTATGAATATTTACAATTTTACTTGGAGCAATTTGATGATCACTACCTCCATTTCTAATCACATAGATTAAGCCCTCATCAGAAATGTAATTTACATACCAAGATATTTCATCGGCATGTCCTTCAATTACAACTTTATATGGAGCCTCTGGATTAATAACTGCAACAGCACTTCCGTAGGTGTCTGTAATAAATTCATCTACATATGGTTTTAAATAATCCATCCATATTTTTTGTCCATTCCATTCATAACCAGTAGGAGCAGCATTATTTAAGTAACTCTCTAAAAAGGAAATTGATTTTTTATTTAAAATTGATTTTTTACTCATAAGATATTTTTCTGTTTTTGTAAAAATAAACCATTTCTTAAACCCTAAAAACAAATAGTAAAACTTATTGCATAATTTTATGAATAATTTACAATTAAACATATTATTCATTATGAAGCCTTTTTGTTAATTGTAATATCTTTACAATTAAAAAAACTTTTGAAAAAAATATTTTTTCTTTTACTTTTCTTTCCTTTAGCCTTAATAGCACAAAAAAAGGATACAGCACCACTTGATCTAGAAGATTATATCTTGGTAAAAACTGGAGATACTCTAACAATCAATTTAGATGAATTAACAATTTTACCAAAACATGACTTTAATTCACCCACAGATGCCCGTTATTATTATTGGTTTAAAAGAAAAGTGTTTAAAGCATATCCCTATGCTAAAACAGCCTCACAAAGATTGGATTCGCTAAATTCTAGATTAAAAAGAATCAAAACCAAAAGAGGGAAAATTAAATATACCAAAAGAGCACAAAAGTATCTAGAAGGAGAATTTACAGATCAGTTAAAAAAAATGACTCGTACAGAAGGTAGAATTTTAATAAAACTAATATATAGACAAACTGGAAAAACTGCTTTCAATAATATTAGAACATTAAGAAGTGGGTGGAAAGCCTTTTGGTACAACACCACTGCAAATTTATTTAAACTTTCTCTTAAAAGTGAATATCATCCTGAATCAATAAATGAAGATTATTTGATTGAAGATGTTCTTCAAAGGGCCTTTATAGATGAAAGATTAGTGGAACAAAAGTCAAAACATACTATAGATTTCCCAAAAATAGCAGCTGCTAAAAAAGGTAAAATAGATGTAGAAGAGTATAAAATGATGTTTGCGAAGAATAAAAAGAAGACTTCAAAAAAAAATAACAAACGCTAACATAAAGGTTTTTAGTTTATTAGAACTAATGTTACCAATTCTATAAAAATATTTCATTTATTTCTTGTGTTGAGGTTTAATAAAA
>CAXHZP010000062.1:0-2152 GCA_964021805.1 uncultured Flavobacterium sp. | reverse complement strand
ATACACCAAATCGATAGGTTAATTTTAAAATAATTGATCTATTATTTAAATCAAATCCGCTTGTACTGGTGTTGTTATTCTGATTGTATATTAAAAAGATATCTGCTAAAGGTGTATACCTCCATTGTAATTTTGAGAATACACTAAAGTTTTCACTTTGAGAGTTGTATTGCACTGTATTATTAAAGGATAGCTTGTTGGTAAAACTTATCAATCCTCTTGCTCTTAACAAATGGAAATCTACCTTACCATAGTTTTGTGGTAAATTAATTTTGTTATAGCCATAAGACAAATTAAACTTTCCCCAATAACCAAAACGTAAATTTCCAGAAAGGTTGCTAGAAAATATTTTTCCATTATAAAACTGCCCATAGGTAGATGAAACATTATAGGTAAAACGTTTTCTTACGTCTGAATCAAAACTAATTGTAGCACTTGAAAAGTTATAATTACCTACAGGTAGGTTATCAAAACTACTTCCTAAGAAATTTGTAGCAAAACCTAAATTTACTTCTCTGTTTGTTATACCGAATGATAAAGAGGAGGTGTTTTTATAAAACAAATCATAAGATAAATAATTTTGTCTTTCATTTAGTGATCCATTTTTATTAAAATAGAACTGGTTACTTGTCCTTATTCCCTTAAAAGTTAATTTACTGTTTGGATCTTTTGCCCAAAACTTCACTATAGCATAAGGGCTAAATGATATATAACCTTGTTTAAATACTGAGTCAGAATCTGCATCATAATTAAATAGTCTAGGTGTAAACCCTAAGTCTGATTGAAAATCTTTATCAATAACATCTATTTCCCAACCGGTATCTATTGATCTTGTAGCATAATTACCGTTTAAACCAAAATAGGTTCCTTTTAAATTATTACTTGTAATTGAGCTATGATATTTTATATTTGAATTAAAATTGCCTTTTGTTGATATATATGTAAACTCTCCTCCAAAATTTCTAGAATAATCATTAATCAAAGGATTACTGTTTTCTTGTCTATTAATAAACAAACCTTTTATTTGAGAGCGGTTAAGTACTTTATAATTTATTGCTGCAATAGTATTGTTTTGAGAATCAATGTTTGTTCCTTCTTTGGTTTGAACATTCATAATTCCAATTCTTAAATTATCAGTAATATTCCCAGTAATCCTTGCTCCGTATTCAATAGGTGTATTCAATCCAATTCTTCTAGAGAAAAAGGGTCTTATAGAAGAGCTTCCGAAATTTGAAAACACATCTCCATTTTCTATAAAAAACTCACGTTGTTCTGGCAATGAAATATCAAATCGAGTAATGTTTGTAACTTCACTATCCACTTCTGCATTTGAGAAATCAGGATTATAGGTTAAATCTGCATTTAAAGACTTCGTAATTCCAATTTTAACATCCACACCTGCATCTAACTTTGTTCTTGTACTGGTGTCAGTTGCTAAATTATCTTTTAAAGATGATATTGTTGCATATGGTTTTACAAAGGCAATATTATTTTTAACATTAGGCAATTCTGGCCACACTAATGTTCCCATATAATTCACATCAATTCCGTTAAAATTAACAGGGAAAGGTGTCCAAGTATAATAATAGTTTTCCGTTTTATGCCCTCTAATAAAATTGATTCCCCATTCTAAATTGTCTTTGTTATATCGTAAACTGCTAAACGGAATCGCCATTTCTACTAACCAATAATCATCATATTGTTTTGTGGCTGAAAACCAGCGCTGATCCCAAGAATCTGTATACGTTGTTCTGTCTGGTTGAATTAACAAACTCCCATCAACTTCTGCACCACCAGCATTTACCCCAAATAACACCCCGCTTTGTTTTTTGTTAATTGGGTCTATAGCAACTGTAAAAGATTCGCTTCCCCAATGTGCATCGTCTGAATCTCTTTGTAGAGATTGTATAATTCTTCTTCCATCATCATAGTGTTTGGCAATAATGTATAAGTTTTTTTCATCAAACGCTAATCGAATTTCTGACTTATACGCTGCTATTCCTTTGTCACTTGGATTATGATTATACATTGTATTTATTAATTCATATGAGTTCCATTCATTTGGACTCTCTACCCCATCAATTTTAATCTTTGAATTCGTTTTTTTAACATTGTACTTGTATGTATCTCTTGTTGAAGTTTCTTGTGCAAA
>CAXHZP010000061.1:0-3160 GCA_964021805.1 uncultured Flavobacterium sp. | reverse complement strand
GTTACTTTAATTGCTAGAAATAAAAACATGCTTCAAGAGGTTTTAAAAGAACTTCCTCAAAATGGGCAGCAAAAACATGGATATTTAGTAGCAGATTTTTCTAACCCAGACCAAGTAAAGCATGTTATATCTACTCGTAACAGTTTTCATATTTTAATCAATAATACAGGAGGGCCTAAAAGTGGAGCTATTATAGATGCTAGTATAGATGAGTTTTCATCGGCTTTTCAAATGCATGTATTAGTCAATCAAATATTAGTGCAATCTGTAGTTCCTTTTATGAAAAAACAGTGTTTTGGAAGAATTATAAATATTATTTCAACTTCTGTGAAAGAACCTATACCGGGTTTAGGTGTTAGTAATACCATTAGAAATGCTGTAGCTAATTGGTCAAAAACAATGGCTAGTGAATTGGCAGAGTTTGGAATAACCATGAATAATGTATTACCAGGATTTACAGATACAGCGCGTTTAGATCAGATTATAAGTATCAAAGCTAAAGGCGCAAATACCACTCTAGAAAAAATGACTCAAATTATGAAAGGCTATGTGCCTGCAAAACGATTTGCTAAACCAGAAGAAACTGCTGATGCAGTAACATTCCTGGCAAGTACTTCTGCCAGTTACATTACTGGTGTAAATCTACCTGTGGATGGTGGTAGAACAAAAAGTTTGTAACTTTATAAAGTTAATAAATAAAAAATCATGAGTAAACTTGTACAACCTTTAAATTTTCAAAAATGGATTAATGAACATAGACATTTATTAAAGCCACCAGTTGGGAATAAATGTGTTTGGGATAATGGAGAATATATTGTTATGGTAGTTGGCGGTCCTAATTCAAGAAAAGATTATCATTATAATGAAACACCTGAGTTTTTTTATCAAGTAGAAGGAGATATGGTTTTAAAAATAATAGACCAGGGTAAACAAGTAGATGTAGCTATTAATCAAGGTGATATTTATTTATTACCAGCAAAAGTTCCTCATTCTCCACAAAGAAAGGAAAATACGGTTGGTTTGGTTATAGAATACCCAAGATCTAAAGGAATGATGGATGCTCTAGAATGGTATTGTGAGCAATGTAATTCTCAACTATACAGAGAGGAGTTTGCACTAGGTAATATTGAAACAGATATGCCAAAAATATTTAATACCTATTATTCAGATGATAAAAAGTGTACCTGTTCTAATTGTGGTACTAAAATGGAAGCTCCAAAAAAGAGGGGATCATGAAGCGAAAATTAAGAATTAACGGACATTCGCATTTACTGCCATATCCTGAGCAAATTCCAAATTTCATGAAAGAAAAGGAAATCTTTTGGGTAGATGATGAGCGTAAACATATGTTGCAAAAAGGATGGAAAAGACCTGTTACAGATTCTAGTTTTTTTCTTGATGAGAAATTACTTTGGATGGAAAAAAACAAAATAGATCACGCAGTAGTCCTAAACCTTTCTCAGCTTTATGGTAATGGATTACGTTTAGAGGAAATGAAAAAAGCACTGCGTTTTCAAAATGATTTTAATGCTAAAATACAACAAGATTATCCATCAAAATTTACTTGTGGTTTTGTAGTTCATCCTGGTTTTATTCAGGGTGCTTTATGGGAAATTGAGAGATGTGTAGAGGTGTTAGATTTGAAAGTTTTATGCTTGCCAACTCATTTTATGGATTCTATAGGGCAATGGAGATGTGTTTTTGATAAAGAGAATGATCCAATTTTTGAATTAGCAGATAGGTATAAATTAGCAATAGAAATTCATCCCTATGATGGTGATAAAATGATAAAATTAGAAAACACTTCTTGGCGTTTTCATTTAATTTGGATGTTGGCTCAATGTGGTGATGCATACCATTTTTACACATTAAACGGAATGCAAGAGCGTTTTCCTAATATACGAACATGTTTTGCTCATGGTGGACAACTGGCTCAGATGAATTTAGGAAGAAGAATTCAAGGGTTTGATGGTAGGCCAGATCTATTTGAAGGTAAAACACACCCAAGAAAAGCTGTAGGTCATCCAAATATTTATTTTGATACCTTGGTACATGATACAGATTCTTTAAAATTAATGATAGAGCGGCAAGGGTCTAATCAAGTAATTATGGGGCTAGACGATCCCTATCCTTTGGGGGAAATGGAAAGTGATGCTCAATCATCTTACCCTGGAAAACTCCTAGATTTAGCAAAAGAGCGTTCAATTATTGATCAAAAACAATATCATGAGATTTGGGAAGATAATACCTTAAGATGGTTATTTGGGAATAATAATTACACAAAACAAGAACTCATAGATAAAATTTTAACTTAAAATAACTGATACTTGTATTAAAAACACCATAGCTATTGGTTTTAAAGTATTTATAGCTTTGTTAAGATTTTAAATAAATCATAAAAATAGATACCTTATTCGATGACTATTTTAAAAACCTCATTTTTGTTTAATTTAAAAGCAACTTCCTTAAACTTAGGTGGGCCAAATCTCCCTTTTTTTTGATTGGAAAATCCATAGGGTTCTTTAGGAATACCTAAAAAATTAGTGTCTATTTTTTTATTTTCATTTAAATCTTGAAAAAAGGAAAAAGCATATTCACCTTTTTCTAATGAACTAAAAACAATTTCCGCCTTATGATTTTTTATGGGAACCTTAGCGCTTCTAAAGATTTCTTTCATGTAATTTTCTTTAGAGTTATACAACGCAAGTAGTACATGACCCTTATTGTATTTTGTTGTAGTGATTTCTAAAGTAATTGTTAGAGGTTGATTTTCCTGAGCAGTTAGAGTAGAAATATCATTAAATAAAAGTATAAAGGATATTAAAAATAGTTTCATTTTATCTTGTAATTATTCAAATATCTTTTGATTTTTTTAATCCCTAGCATAAAAAATTCCCAATTTTTACGTAAAGATTCTTTATTTTTAAATCATCTTTATCAAACCAAATTTGATAGTGTATTCAATTCAATCTTAAATTTAGTTTAATTAATGGTAATGGTTCGTCTGAATTGATAAGTTTAGAAATTATTTTAAACCTAAGTTCCTCAATATTACTATTATTAAAATATTGTGCCCATTTATTATCCTTAAATAGATGTTTAATTTGTTTTTCTTTTATTTGAGCTTTATTTAAAGTAAGTAAATTTGGACTTTTTTTTG
>CAXHZP010000060.1:0-4712 GCA_964021805.1 uncultured Flavobacterium sp. | reverse complement strand
TACTATAGTGGAGCATATCGGATTCGAACCGATGACCTCTACGCTGCCAGCGTAGCGCTCTAGCCAACTGAGCTAATGCCCCAATTATTGTCTACCACTTAAAATTAACAGTGGTATAGAACAATGAAATTCTGATTTCAAAACAGTATTTTTTTCCCAAAGTTTTTGAAAAAAACCTCTTTTTCGTCTGAAAACACACAATAAATCAGGGTTATTGGATTGAAAATGTTCTAAAACTCCCTGAAAAGTGGTCACATTTTCTGACGTATTAAAGGTATTTTGAATTGCTATTAGAGAGTCATCAACTGTTAAATCTTCCTCTTTATAATCAGGTGTTTTTACCAATAACAAGTTTATTTTTGAATTAAAAAATTTCTTGATTAGTTGCAAAGGAGTTAATACCCCTGGTTGATCTAACTTACCAGATTTAAAGGCAGTTAGCACTACCTTAAATGGATTAAATTTATAATTTTCTGGGACTATTAATACTGGTATATCTGTTTGCTTTACAATACTCCCTGAAGTACTCCCTAAAAAAACTTCTTCTTTAATGGAATTACTTCGAGGACCTACAACTATGAGATCTACACCTAATTCGCTTTTTACGGAATGAATACTTTCTATAGTTCCACCTTTTGCAGAAATCATTTTAACAGATACTCCTTTTGTATCTACATTACTAATTATACTTTTAAGATAGAGATTGGTTTCCCTTTCTAAAATATCATTTACATTAATTAATGTACCTGCTTTAGACAACACTTTATAAGCTCTAAAGAGAAATACTTTAGCATTCAATTCTTTGGCAAAATCTATAGCGTATTGTAATGTGTTGGAGGCATTTTCATTTGAACCTATTGGAACTAAAATATGATTCATAAATCTTAAAATTAGGTGAGACTAGAGAATTTATTTTTCGTTACAAAGGTACATTTTTTTGAATGATATAATTTTCTTCCATCCTCAAATTGTAACTTTGTGTTTAAGATAGTATTCTTTTTGAAAACAGATATTAGTTTTAATAAGATTAACAAACTTGCAATACCTGCTTTAATTGCAGGCATAGCAGAACCTCTAATATCAATAACAGATACTGCTATAATTGGAAACATAGATTACAATGCTAAAGAGAGTCTAGGTGCTATTGCTATTGTAGGTTCCTTTTTATCTATGCTCATATGGGTTTTTGCTCAAACAAGAAGTGCTGTTTCATCTATAATATCTACCTATTTAGGAGCTAATAAGTTAGAAAAAGTTAAAACACTACCAGCACAAGCCATGAGCATAGTTGTAGGGTTAGGGTTTTTAATTATTATACTTACCTATCCTTTTTCGGAATTTATTTTCAAAGCATTTGGAGCTGATCAAAACATATTAACTTATGCTGTAGATTACTATGAGATTAGAATCATTGGATTGCCTTTTACATTGTTTGTTTTTACTGTTTTCGGAACTTTTAGAGGGCTTCAAAACACACTTCAACCAATGCTTATCGCATTACTTGGAGCTATCTTAAATATTATATTTGATTGGATTCTTGTGTACGGTATTCATGGGATCATCCCTGCCATGAATGTTAAAGGTGCTGCTTATGCTAGCGTCATATCTCAAATAGTAATGGCTTTAGCAGCAGGATATTTATTGCACAAAAAAACATCCATAAGTCTAAAATTTACACTTCCTTTTAACAAAGAAATACCGAAATTAATTAAAATGGTTGTTGACTTATTCTTAAGAACTATTGCTCTTAATGCGGCATTAATATTTGCGGTTTACAAAGCTACAAGTTATGGTTCAGACCAATTGGCCGCTTACGGAATTGGTATTCAATTATGGTTGTTTGGGGCATTTTTTATTGATGGGTATTCAAGTGCAGGTAACATTTTATCAGGAAAATTATTAGGAGCAAAAGAATACGACACTTTAATAAAACTTGGAAAAAAACTGGTCCTGTATGGTTTGTTTGCAGGAATATTTCTTACTGGAGTTGGATTCTTATTTTACAATACAATCGGTGAAATATTTATTCAAGATACAGCTGTACTAAACTGTTTCTATGATGTTTTTTGGCTCATACTATTAATGCAGCCTGTATGTGCTATTACATTTATTTTTGATGGAATGTTTAAAGGAATGGGATTTACTGCATTTTTGAGAAATCTACTACTTTTCTCTACTCTACTTGTATTTATACCATCTCTATTAATTTTTGATACCTATAATTTCGAATTACTTGGTATTTGGTTTTCTTTTTTGTTTTGGATGATCGCTAGGGGGTTACCAATACTTATGAAATTTAAAAGAAAGTTTTTACCCTTGGCTGAAAAAAGGTAATTTTGAAAAAAAATTATAATGAGCGTTATTAGAATTACAAAACAATTTAATTTTGAGACTGGGCATGCCCTTTATGGTTATGATGGTAAGTGTAGAAATGTTCATGGTCATAGTTATAAACTTTCTGTAACTGTCTCTGGCTCCCCAATTAATGATAATTCTAATGTAAAATATGGAATGGTCATTGATTTTTCTGACTTAAAGAAAATTGTAAAAGAGGAAATTGTAGATCAATTTGATCATGCAACCGTTTTTAATAAAAATACGCCTCATGTAGAATTAGCAAATGAATTAAGTAAAAGAGGACATCACGTTATTTTAGTAGATTATCAACCAACTAGTGAAATGATGGTAATTGATTTTGCAGATAAGATTAATAAAAGACTCCCTGAGAATATCTCGTTGTTTTCAATTAAACTTCAAGAGACTGAAACCTCTTTTGCTGAATGGTTTGCAAGTGAAAATTAATTTTATAAATAAAAACAACTTCAATGGTTTGATGTTGATTTAACAATTATATTTGATAAAAATGGCACCTATGAAAATATTTAAATTTACTTTAATTGCTCTTATCACCACAACCCTTCTTAGTTGTTCAGATAATTCTTATGAACCAGAATTAAATTTAACCAATGAAAGTTTAGCTGGAAACTATAATATCACAATTTTAAATATAGATATAGAATCTTCTGCCGAAGTAGCTGGAGTCCCTGTCACCATATCAAATACAACAATTGATGGTGATACTTTTCAAGTGGATGTTGTTTTTAATGCAAATGGAACATACACTGCAGGAGGTCAATATAGAGTTACATCAACTGTTACACCTGTGGCAACTCCACCAGTTACAAATACAGAAATTATAGTATTTAATGATTCAGGATCTTATTCCGTTAATTCAGATGAGAATACCATTACTTTCATGATTCAAGATCAAGCACTATTGTCTGGTACTTTTAATGTTACTGATTTTAATGAAAATTCTATTTCTCTTTCTCAGCAAGTAGAAGAAACTGTTGGAGAAATAACGTCTTTAATTAATATGAATATTAGTTTAGAGAGGATATAAGATCAAACTATTATTGTATTAACAAATACTTTAATTATTTTCCATTAAACATATTCATGGTATTGTTAATACCATCAGTACCAATAGATAAGATGGCTTTTGTAGCTACTGGAATTCTTTCTATAAGCTGACTTTGTTCTTCTTTTGACCAAGAACCTAGGACAAAATCTATTTGGTTCCCTTTTGAATAATTCTCTCCAATGCCAAAGCGAAAGCGATTATATTGTTGTGTTTGAAGTTTTTCTTGAATGTCTTTCAATCCATTGTGTCCCCCTGCACTACCTTTGGTTTTTATTCTTATAGTACCAAAATCAATATTTTTATCATCAGTTACAATACAAATATTGTCTAATTGAATTTTTTCTTTGGTCATCCAATACTTTACTGCTTTTCCACTTAAGTTCATAAAAGTACTGGGCTTCAGTAATATAAAAGATTTTCCTTTGTATCTAAATCGAGTAATATCTCCAAGTTTTTCTGTTTCAAATCTTACGCCTTGGTCATTTGCTAATGCATCTAAAATTTGAAACCCTATATTATGACGAGTATTTACATACTTTTCACCGATGTTACCAAGACCAACAATTAAAAATTTTCTCATACTATTTAGATTTGCTTTTGATTCTTTTTTGGTGAAAAATTTAAAAAAACTCATAGTGTAAAAATAAGAAAATAAAAAAGCGCTACAATTATGTAACGCTTTTCAGTTTATTTGTATTTTTTATTTCTTCTGTTTCTGAAAAAATATCACACTATTCAGCTGCTGCTTCGGTGGTTGCTTCAGGTGCTGCTTCAGCACCTTCATCTGCAACTTCATCTGCTACAGCATTACGTGAAGTTCTAACTTGAACAACAACTGTATTATCTGGATGCATGAATGTATAGTCATCATTAAACAATTCGGTTATGAATAATTTACTACCAATTTTTAACTCTGAAATATCAGCAGTTACAAAGTCTGGTAATTTAGCAGGAAGTGCCTTAATTTTTAACTTACGGTTTGTAAAACGCAAAGAACCTCCATTTAGAACACCAGGAGATGTTCCTGTGAGTTTTACTGGAATATTCATGGCTACTTCTTTATCATCAAATAGTTGATAAAAATCTATGTGCAAGATTCTATCTGTTACAGGATGAAATTGGATATCTTGTAAGATAGCCAAAACTTTGTTTCCATCTAGCTCAATCAATGCTGTATACACATTAGGAGTGTACACCAACTTGCTAAATGATTTTTCTTCTGCAGAAAAATGAACTGGCTTATCTCCTCCGTATATAACGCAAGGAACCATACCAGCATTACGTAAGG
>CAXHZP010000059.1:0-5328 GCA_964021805.1 uncultured Flavobacterium sp. | reverse complement strand
CAGGCATTAGTACAATTCATAATAGTATGACACCTATAAAGCTTAAGCTCATCAGCTACTTTTTTTAATCTCTCTTTTCTTTCGTCATCTCTACTATCAACTATCCATCTGTACGCTTGTAGTAATACAGCAGGCCCTAAATATTTGTCACCATTCCACCAATAACTTGGGCAGGATGTTGAGCAGCATGCACACATGATGCACTCGTACGCTCCATCTAATTTTTCTCTATCTTTTTTAGATTGAATAATTTCTGTTGTTTCAACTTTAGTATTAGTTTTTAACCAAGGCTCTATTGACTGGTACTGTTTATAAAGACCATTTAAATCTCCAATTAAATCTCTTTTAACTTTTAAATGTGGAAGAGGATAAATATTTATATCACCTTCAATTTCAGAGTGAGGTGTTGTACATGCAAGACCATTCTTACCATCCATATTCATAGCACAAGAACCGCAAACACCATGAGCGCAAGATCTTCGATACGCTAGTGATGGGTCTATTTCACTTTTAATTTTATTTAATAAATCTAGAACTTTTGAAGGACAGTTGTCCATATCAACTTCATATGTGTCTACTCTTGGATTTTCTCCAGTTGATGGATCCCATCTATAAATATTAACTTTTCTGATATTTTTCGATCCAGTTGTATCTTTGTAATATTTACCTTTTTGAACTTTAGAATTTTCAGGTAAATTAATTTGAACCATTAATAAACTCTCTCTTGTGGTGGAAAATATTGGACCTCGTTTGTTAATGTTGTTTTATGAACTGGTCTATAGTCAATTTTAGTATCTTTTCCGTTACACCAAGCAATAGTATGTTGCATAAATTTTTCATCATCTCTCTTTGGAAAATCTTCTCTAGCATGAGCGCCTCTACTCTCTTTTCTATTATAAGCGGAATCAACTGTGGTAATTGCTTGTCTAATCAAATTATCAAATTCCAATGTTTCAACTAAATCTGTATTAAAAACTAAAGATTTATCTTTGACTGAGATTGACTCCATCCCATCATAAACTTTTCTTATTTCATCAACTCCTTCTTTTAAAGTCTTATCTGTTCTAAAAACTGCACATTTTGATTGCATGATCTTTTGCATTGAAAGTCTAAGTTCTGCGGTACTAGTTTCTCCATTAGCATTTCTAAGTTTATCAAATCTCGCTAAACATTTTTCAGTCTCAGTTTCACTTACTTCTTCATGAGGTGTGCCAGGCTTTACTAATTCTGCAGCTCTCATTGCTGCAGCCCTTCCAAACACAACTAAATCAATCAATGAATTTGAACCCAATCTATTTGCTCCATGAACAGAAACACATGCAGCCTCTCCGATTGCCATAAGACCTGTAACCGTTTTTTCAGAACCATTAACGGTTAAAACTTCTGCTTTATAATTAGTAGGAATACCTCCCATATTATAATGCACAGTAGGCACAACAGGTATTGGTTCTTTTGTTACATCAACGTTAGCAAATAATCTTGCTGCCTCCGTAATTCCTGGAAGTCTACTTTCTATAATATTTTTATCTAAATGACTTAAGTGTAAATGGACATGGTCTTTTTCTTTACCAACACCTCTTCCTTCATTGATCTCAATTGACATTGATCTACTCACTACATCTCTAGATGCTAAATCCTTTGCATTTGGCGCGTATCTCTCCATAAACCGCTCGCCCTTTGAGTTAACCAAATATCCACCTTCTCCTCTAACACCCTCTGAAATTAAAGTTCCATGACCATAAATTCCTGTTGGATGAAATTGAACAAATTCCATATCTTGTAAAGGAAGACCTGCTCTAAGTACCATTGCATTACCATCACCTGTACATGTGTGAGCTGATGTTGCAGAATAATAAACTTTACCATAACCACCCGTTGCTATTATTGTTATATGGGCTCTAAATCTATGGATAGTTCCATCATTTAAATTCCAAGCTATAAGACCTTTGCATTCACCATCTTTCATTATTAAATCCAACGCAAAGTATTCAATAAAAAATTCAGTGTTGTGCTTTAATGCTTGTCCATAAAGGGTATGAAGTATTGCGTGCCCTGTTCTATCGGCAGCCGCGCATGTTCTTTGAACAATACCATTACCATAATTTTTAGTCATTCCACCAAATGGTCTTTGATAAATTTTTCCATCATCTGTTCTACTAAATGGAACTCCATACTTTTCTAATTCTATTACTGCCTTTGGTGCTTCCTTACAAAGATACTCAATACTATCCTGATCACCCAACCAATCTGCACCTTTAACCGTATCATACATGTGCCATCTCCAATCATCTTCTCCCATGTTTCCAAGGGCAGCAGAGATTCCACCTTGTGCAGCAGATGTGTGACTTCTTGTTGGAAATACTTTTGATATACAAGCGGTTTTTAATCCTGCTTCACTCAAACCAACTGCAGCTCTTAAACCTGAGCCACCAGCGCCAAGCACAATAACATCATATTCGTGATCTATAATTTTGTAAGCACTCATATATTTAAATTAAATACTATAATAATCGTAATTAGTGGAACTACTATAGCAAAAATTTGTAATGCTTTGTTTGCGGCATTTTTGTTTTTTTCATCATTAATATAATCTTCAAATACCTCACTAATACTTAAATTAGAGAAAAAAAATGCAAGTATCAAAAATAATGAAAATAATATTTTTGATGATTTTGTAGAAAAAAAACCTAGCACATCGGTATAATCTTTATCAAAAATACCTACAAAATTTATTATAAACCAGCACATTAAAGGAACTAAAATAGCTGAGCTTACTTTTAAAAGTACCCATTTTTTAGTTACATTATTCATAAAAATTATTTTCCTAAAAGGTAAATTAAAATTGTTAATAAAAATGAGCCGATAATCACAACTAAACCTGTAATTTTAGTAGTTTTTAATTCAAAACCGTATCCCATATCCATTATTAAATGTCTTATTTCGCTGAGGATTTGAAAACTAAATGACCATGTTAATCCTAAAATTATAAATTTTCCAAACATGGATTGTAAAAAAACTTTTGTAAATTCATAACTAGTCTCTCCTAATAATAAAGAGGCAACCCAAACACACACAGCTGTGATTGCAACTATATTTATTATTCCTGTAATTCTATGAGAAATCGAAACCAAAGATGAAATATGCCATCTATAAACTTGTATATGAGGGGATAAAGGATTGTTATTTTCCATCAATATTTTTTTTAATTAAAGTTTCAGCAATTTCAACTGCATTTAATGCAGCTCCTCTAAGTAAATTATCAGAAACAATCCATAAGTTTAACGAGTTTTTATTTGTTTTATCTTCTCTTATTCTAGATATGTAAGTTTCATCACTACCTTCAGCTTCTAAAGGAGTAATGTAGCCCCCATCTTCTCTTAAATCATGTACTTTACATCCCTTAGCTTTACTTAAGGCATCTTGAACTTCTCCTAAAGAAAATGGTTTTTCAAATTGAATATTCACTGACTCTGAATGTGAAACCATAACTGGAATCCTTACACAAGTTGCTGTTAGTTCAATTTGCTCATCAAGTATTTTTTTTGTTTCATTTGTCATTTTTAACTCTTCTTTAGTGTAGCCATCATCTGAAAAAAGATCGATATGAGGAATTGCATTAAAGGCTATTTGTTTAGTAAAATTTTTAGATGTAATTTTTTTATTGTTTAACGATAGTTTAGTTTGTTCAATTAATTCATCCATTGGACCTTTGCCACCTCCTGAAACAGACTGATAAGTTGAAACAACTATTCTTTGAATCTTAAATAAATCATGTAAAGGTTTTAATACAATGACTAATTGTGCAGTAGAACAATTTGGATTGGCTATAATATTTTTTTTCATATTTTTAATAGCATCTGCGTTCACCTGAGGAACAATTAAGGGCACATCTTGATCCATTCTATAAAAACTAGAGTTATCAATAACAACTGAATGTTTTGCTGCTAATGGTGCATACTTCTCAGAAATTTTTCCTCCAGCAGCAAAAAAGGTAATTTTAGTTTTTGAAAAATCAAAAGTTTCAAGATTAAAAACTTCATGATCCTTACCATTAAAAACTATTTTTTGACCAGCACTTTTAGATGAGGCTACCAAAAATAATTCATTTATTTTTAATTTTTTCCTCTCTAATACTTCGAGAATTTTTCTTCCTACATTGCCTGTGGCACCTACAATTGCTATATTCATGATACTACAAGATTTTATACTAGATGAAGGGTAAATCGCAAACTTTTCCATCAAAAGTTTTACCATTTATATCAATTTTAAAAGCCTGAGTGTTTTTCCAAAAAGGTTTTTTAATCATGGCTATTCCAATTACTTGCTTAAATAGAGGAGAATAAGTTGCTGACCTTAATTCACCAATAATAACATTGTTAACATCATAAATATTTTTTGAAGATGTAAGACTTATTTCTTGTAAATCAATCTTTACCCCTTTTAACTTTTTTAGAGCTCCTTCAGATTTTATCTTTTTTAAATTTTCTTTACCTAGAAATTCAACCTCACTATCCAAAGAAACATATTGGTCAAAACCACATTCAAAAGGATTGTCATTATTGTCAAAATCGTTCCCATAAGATAGTAGTGCGCTTTCAATTCTTTCTATTAAATTTGGACACCCAGGCTTTACATTATACTGATTTCCAACTTCAAATAATTTATCATATAGCTTTTTTCCTATCTCAGGATTTTGAATGTAAGCTTCAAATCCCCCTTGTTTTGACCAGCCAGATCTTGCTATTAAATGTTGTTCACCTTCATAGTCAAAATAATCAAAACCAAAAAACTTTAGTTCAGTAATTTTTTTTCCAAAAATTTCTTCCATTAGCGCAAAAGATTTTGGCCCTTGTATTGCAATTATATCTACAGTTGGCTCTATGATGTTAACTTCAAATTTATATCCAGATGCTAATCCTTTTGCATAAAATAATACGTCAGAATCTGCAATTGATATCCACCATTTATCGTCTGCTATTTTTAAAATTACAGGATCATTAACTAAGTTTCCTAAATCATCTACTATCGGGCAGTAATAACATCTGCCTATTTTTGATTTTGATAAATCTCTACATGTCATTAACTGAACTAATTTTGCTGAATCTTTTCCAGATATTTCAACCTGTCTTTCGGCAGCAACATCCCATACTTGAACATATTTTTTTAAATGGTGATATCCATCTTCAATTGAACCAAAGGCCGCCGGTAACAACATGTGATTATAGACTGTATAAGCTGTTACACCTTGTTTTTCTATTCTTGAGGTATAAGGGGTGCTTCTTAATCTTCTAGATTTTGCTATTGAATAATTTTTCATTTATTTAAAAA
>CAXHZP010000058.1:0-5455 GCA_964021805.1 uncultured Flavobacterium sp. | reverse complement strand
ATGTCTTTGAGAAAACTTGTTTAAATAATCGATTAGTATTTCGATAGATTTTATTGTAATTATTTGATATTTAAATCAATAGGTAATTGCCAATTAGCCCTTACCTCTTGTATCTCAGGAAAGTATTCTACACTTTCTGGATGTAATTTTAATAGATAATTACCAGTATCCCATTTGCCATTGGTATTGGTGTCGTAAATAATCCTAATCTTATATTTTTTTGGAGTTAAGTATTTGAAAGAAATTATATTGCTCTTAGAAGTGCTTTCTTGTGCAATAGTATTATCGTTTATATCTGTTAATTGAATAATAACAGGTGTATTATTTGGATTTTTAATAGAGAGTGAAATTTCTCCATAATCATCCATGCCTCGGGTTCTAAACAAAGAGTTGAGAGTATCATTACTAGTTTTAAATAGGTCTGTTAAAGCGCCAGGGTATAAATTTAACTTATAACTAGTTTCTAATTTTTTTTCAAAAAGAAAACCAATCTTACTTTCTTTCTTAGATATAAAAGGTTTGTAAGGAATTTTGATAGTATCTCCGTCTACAAAATAGATATTCAATGTATCTATTTTTAAAATGGGGTTATTTGTAGCAAAGAAAAGTGTGTCTTTAAAATTTAAAACACCACTTGTTGTTGGTGTAACTTTTAGAGAGTCAATTTCTTTCTTTCTTAATCTAATTGTAACCGTATCAGAAATCCCATTAGAACTCACTTTAAAAATTAATGAATCTCTTTTAATGGGTGTATGCCACAGGTTTATGGTATCTTTCTCTTTTTCAGGAAAAGTAATCACTTGAAAATTATCTGGAACTGTAGAGAGTGTCTCTACTTTTATTTTTGAAGCTTTACCCTCATATCCTAAAATAAGTTTTCCTTTACTAATCTCTTTTCCACGCTTAAATTTATAAGATAATTCTTCTTTAAAAATTGAAATAACATCTTTTACAATACTATCTCTTGGTAATGTAATAGTATCTTTTAAAAAACCTATTTCGTCGGTTTTAGGATTAAATAAATAATCACTTCTTTCATCATTTAATGCAACTAATAAATAGTTTCCTTTACGAAGGTTTGAAAATTTATAATTGGATGTATCTAAACTACTTGTTACATAATCAGGTTTTCTTTTGTAAACAGCAGAATCAGTATAAGAGCTGTCTAATCTATACAATAATAATTTTATGTTTTTTAAATCTTCAGATTTAAAAGCGTTTTTGACATTGCCTTCTAAAGTTAAAGAGTCTATATATGTTCCTGTGGAAAACACATATTTAAATCGTTCTAATACATTAGACTCATTATTGTCTTGAACACTATTTCCAAAATCAAAAATATAGGTTGAATTTTCTTTTAAAGTGTCTAGAATTTTAATGTTGATGAACTTGCTTGGACTTCCTTGAGGTGAAATTAGTGAAGGATTAGCAGGATTTAACGGAGGAGAAATAATAAGCTGTTTATTAAGATCTTTTAATTTTATGTATTCATTAAAATAGATATTGATTTCATTTTTATTAAAATTGGTACTTTCATAGGGAGGATTAGCGGTTACAAAGAGTGGAGCATCTTCATCTTTTGGGCCACCTCCTGGTCTTCCTTTTTTTGCACATTGCGAAAAAAATAATACTAGGAATGCAAATAAAAGGAAGTGTATTTTTCTCAAGAATGATATTTTATTACAAATAAACAATATATTTTTTGGAATGTAATGTCAGAATTTTGTTAATTTTTTATTCAGTTAGTGCAATCGTAGCAATGCTAATTCTTATATTTTCTGTTTCTAATAATTCTTTACAACAAGCCTCAAGAGTAGCGCCAGTGGTTACTACATCATCAATTAAAAGAATATGTTTATTTTTTAGTAATGCAGTATCCGTAATACTAAAATTAGTCATTAGGTTTTCAAATCTTTCTATTCTGTTTTTAAAAGTCTGAGTTTTTGAGGTAGAACTCCTTATCAAAACATTTTCAAGGTATTTTGTATGTAAGACAGTACTTAAACTATCACCAAACTTGGTCAACTGATTATAGCCCCGTTTTTGTTGTTTTTTAATGTGCAGAGGTACAGGTAATATAAAGTCTATATCCTTAAACTTAGTGCTTTTAAGCAATCTCTCACCAAACCATTTTCCTAAAAACTCACCAACCTCTTGATTATTTTTATATTTTAATTCATGAATAAGTTTTTTCACTTTTCCACTAGGATGATAATATAAAAATGAAGCTCCTTTTTCAATAAGAACTCTACCTTCAAAAATAAGTGTCAACTGGTTTGATCTAAAATCTCCATTTTCTACAAATGGAAGATCTGCTCTACACTCAATACAAATTATTTTTTCTTGATCCAATAAGTTTTGTTCGCAACAAATACAGGTAGATGGATAAAAGAGATTGAAAAGATGTTTGACTATTTTCATTTTTGAGGGGTATTTTGATTGGTAAAATTAAAAATAAATAAAATCTACTTATTCTATTGAATAAAGTAGGGTCTCTTTTTCTTGAAAAACTTCATTATTCCTTTATCTTTGCAAAGATTATGGCACAAAAAGAAGATCAGTTTAAAAAGGTATTATCACACGCAAAAGAATATGGTTATATTTTTCAATCTAGCGAAATTTATGATGGCTTAAGTGCGGTATACGATTATGCTCAAAATGGAGTAGAATTAAAAAAGAATATAAGAGATTATTGGTGGAAATCTATGGTGCAAATGCATCAAAATATAGTTGGGTTAGACGCCTCAATATTAATGCATCCTACCACATGGAAAGCATCGGGTCATGTAGATGCTTTTAATGATCCTTTAATAGATAATAAAGATTCCAAAAAAAGATACAGAGCAGATGTCTTAATTGAAGATTACTGTGCTAAAATTGAAGGGAAAATTAATAAAGAAGTAGCGAAAGCTTCTAAACGCTTTGGAGATGCTTTTAATAAAGAAGAGTTTTTATCTACTAACGGAAGAGTTGTTGGGTATCAAGAAAAAATAAAGACAATTCTTTCAAGAATGGGAGCTTCTCTAGAAAAAGAAGATCTAAAAGATGTAAAAGCTCTTATAGAAGAATTAGAAATATCAGATCCTTTAACAGGTTCTAAAAATTGGACAGATGTAAAACAATTTAACTTGATGTTTGGCACTCAGTTGGGTGCTTCTGCAGAGAGTTCTATGAAAGTATATTTACGTCCAGAAACAGCTCAAGGAATTTTTGTTAATTTCTTAAATGTTCAAAAAACAGGAAGAATGAAAATTCCATTCGGAATTGCTCAAACTGGTAAGGCATTTAGAAATGAAATTGTTGCAAGGCAGTTTATTTTCAGAATGCGTGAGTTTGAACAAATGGAAATGCAGTTTTTTGTAAAACCAGGTACTCAAAAAGAATGGTATGAGCATTGGAAACAGACCCGTTTAAAATGGCATAAATCATTGGGAATGGGTGATGAGAATTACCGATTTCATGATCATGATAAATTAGCTCATTATGCAGATGCAGCTTCAGATATAGAGTTTAATTTTCCATTTGGGTTTAAAGAATTGGAAGGAATTCATTCTAGAACAGATTTTGACCTAAAAGCTCATGAAGAATATTCAGGAAAAAAATTACAATATTTTGATCATGAAGACAATTCAAGCTATACCCCATATGTGGTAGAAACCTCTATTGGATTAGATAGAATGTTTTTGGCTGTATTTTCTCATTCATTGGTTGAAGAAGAATTAGAAAACAATACAACTAGAACGGTATTAAAACTTCCTGCTGTATTGGCACCTACTAAAGCAGCTGTATTTCCTTTATTAAAAAAAGATGGATTACCCGAGGTAGCTCGCGAAATTATAGAAGATTTAAAATGGGATTTTAACGTTTTCTATGATGAGAAAGATGCTGTTGGTAAACGCTATAGAAGGCAAGATGCTGCTGGAACACCTTTTTGTATAACTGTAGATCATGAGGCTTTAGAAAATAATACAGTGACTATTCGTCATAGAGATACAATGAAGCAACAACGCGTAAACATTTCAGAATTAAAAGAGATTATACATCAAGAAGTTGATGCAAAAAATTGGCTTACAAACATGTAATAGATTTTTTATTTATAAATACCAAAAGAGCCTCATCTAGAAGATGAGGCTCTTTTGGTATAAGAAATCAGTAAAACTAGTTATTGGCTATTGCACTGTATACTATCTTTTCTAGTTTAGCATTAATATCGTCATTAAATGGAGAAGACAATACTTGTCTTAATTGAATAACAATTAAGTTATTTACCGGGTCTATCCAAAAAATGGTGCTGAATGCACCACCCCATCCATAAGCTCCATCAGGTTTTCTAGGATGATTTTTAGCAATATCAAACCCATAACCAAATTCTAGTCCTGGTCTAAATTTGAGTGAATCAAGTTGATTTTGATGCATAGATTTGGCTGTTTCAGCTTTTAGTAGGGTAGTACCGTTTAGTTTTCCGTTATCTAACATTGCTTGACAAAAAAGAAAATAATCACGAGCTGTACCAGTCATTCCTCCTCCTCCAGAATGATATGTTTTTGCTCCTTCTGTAGGGTAATTAGGAATATAAAATAGCTGTTGAACATTTGGTATTTGAGTAATTTTACCAGTAGGTGTTGGCATAAAAGCTTTGGTAAGTTTATTACTCAAAGAGTCATTAAAATAAAAATCAAGCATTTTAATTCCAAGAGGTTCAGTAATTTTTTCTCGAATGTAATCATCCAAATCTTTACCTGAGGCCACTTCAACTACTCTGCCTAATACATCTGTGTTTAAGCCATACATCCATCTAGTTCCTGGTTCAAAAGCAAGAGGTATATTTCCAACCTTACTCATAGTCTCTTTGGCAGTCATTGGCAGGAAAGTATTTAGGTCTGGTATTCCATTTTTAGCAAGTATAATTTGATAAACATTCGGACTCATAAAACCATATGGAACTCCAGATGTGTGAGTTAATAATTGTCTAATGGTAGGGGTGTTAATAGATGGTGAGCTAGTCCAACTTGAATCTGCCGGATTAAAGTTTTTTAAAATAGTTGTTTCTTTAAATGTTGGAATATAGTTTCCAACAGGGTCATCTAGCTTAATTTTTCCTGCTTCAACTAATTGCATAGCCGCCAAAGAAACTATAGGTTTAGTCATAGAAGCTAGTCTGAATAAGTGATCTTTTCTGTAGGGTTCAGTTCTTAATGAATCTGACCAACCCACCTCAGACTCATAAATAATTTTTCCATTCTTAGCAATTAATGTAACAGCTCCAGGGTACTTTTTTGCATCTACAAAATCCATTACCATTTTGTCTATTTTGACAAGGCTGTCAGAGATCATACCCACTTCGTTGGGTGTTGCAAATTGAAATTTATTAGATGTTCTACTTTTTTGTTGTTCTGAACAAGAACTTAATAAAAAACAAACAATAAGGGATAAGATGAGCGTATTTCTATTCATT
>CAXHZP010000057.1:0-5789 GCA_964021805.1 uncultured Flavobacterium sp. | reverse complement strand
GCTTTTAAATTAATTGATCCCGTGTGAATAGTTTTAGAATTTAAACTCTTTCTTCCTTTATAATTAAGGTTTAAGTTTAAGTAAGAATTTAGTTTTTTACTCCATAAAAAAGTCCAAGTGTAATTGGTTCCTTCTTGAAGACCTTCTAGCATTTGATATCCAACAGGTGAGTTAGGGTTTCCATCAAAATCATTAAAAAAAGTTGTAAAATTAGCATTAAATTGTGTTGTTGACTTTTTTTGGTAAAAATATTCAATTCCAATTTTTTGCTGTTTTAATTTTTCAATTTCTGAGAGGTTATTCTTTTTATCTTTTACATGATAAAATGCTGAAAACCGGTTATCATTATCTAAAACATAACTTATTTTTGGTTGGAAAGCATAGGTGTTTATCTCATAATTTCGATTATTGAAATTTTCAGTTTCTAAATTATTTTCTGAAAGTTTTCCTTGTAAATCAACCAGCCAAAATTTGCCAACCTTGTGTTGAAAATCTATTTGTTGATACTTAATGTCTGTATCTTGGCTTCCGATACTATATTGTTGTTTATTTTCGGTTCTTGCAAATGTATACGTAGTACTATATTTTTGAAGCCCTCTATTAAAATACAGACTATTTTTAATTGCATAATTAATACGTATCTGATTATTTGTATCTGAAATGAAAGGATTTAAACTAAACTTGTTTGAGGTGCGTTCCACTTCATTACTGCTACTTAAAAAAAATTGATGGTAGAATTTTGAAAGTATTTTTTTAATCCCTGTTTTGTTAGCCCATTGACTAGCATTTAATGTAATAGATTGGTTTATTTTAGCACTTTGGGTAGGAATAAATTGTAAGTTAGGTAATGGAACTCGTAAGAAATTTGCCTGATCTTGAAATTCTGCAATTTCGAATTCATCAAACTCTTGAACTCCATTATCATTGTAGTCTATCCAAGTATAAAAACCCTGTCCTGCTTCAACTTCTACATAGATAAAATCTTGTTGTGCCACATTACCTGAAGAGGTTTCGTATCTAGTTCCAAGAGTAATAAAATTTTTAAAAAAGCGTTGGTTGTAAATAATCCTTGAATTTAATGACTTTTGATTATCTGAAAAGGTGTTTTTTGTTTCTCTATAATTTGCATATAAAGAAAGGTTTGTTTGTTTAGTTTTAATAATTTTAGCATCTAAGTAGTAGGTTTTTCTGTTATTTATTTCTGTAAACGTATTATTTCTTATACTGTCATTATCTCTATAACTATACCCAAGTTTTGCATATACATTTGTGCTATCTCCTACACCTAAATACGCTTCATACTCTTTAAATCTATGATTAGTAAGAATAGATTCTTGTGATGGTTTTACTTTTCCATCATTAGTCTCTAGATTTAAAAATCCACCAATCCAAGAGGTAGGTAGGCTCTGCTCTAATCCTGCTTTTACCCTTAGAAAATTATTGTTTTGTAGTGAAGAGTTATTTGATAAAAAACTACTATTTGTATAAAAAGAAGTAGTATTAAATTGCATTTTAGACTTGATTAAATGCTTGTTTCCATCAAAATTATCTGAAAATTTAAGTTGCTGAAATGAATAGGTTAAGAAATTTTCTTCCCCGTTTTTTAAGCTTATATCAACACCTATTTGTTGCTGGTTACCTGATGGATTAACTAAATTCCAATCTCTGTTAAACTCTACTGATTGAAATCGTTGAATGGTTTTAAAATTCTTGTGTATAAATAGATAGTTTACATCACTAGTGAGTTTCCATTTTTTATCTAACAATAGTTGTTTCCATTGTAGCTTTGTAGCAGCCCCTTTATTTAAATTATTATCTATGGAAGAGAACAAATTTTGATCATTATTACTAAATGCTAATTCTGATGAAATTACAGACTTACTAGTTGGTTTTAACGTAGAATTTAGAACAGCTATTTGTAATTTTGTTGGAGCTATTAATTGTGTAATTGGGCGATAGTTTCCTAGATTAGTTCCAACATATAAAAATACATTTCCATTTGCAAATGTGTTACCTAATATATAATCTCCCTCATTAGATCCAACATTTTTAAACGTTACGGTAAATAAATCATCATTTTGGTTGGTAGAATATTCATAATATTCTGTTGTTCCGGTTTGTATTTTTTTATATAAAATTCTGTTTGCATCATATACATCTGGATAGGCACTTTCTCCCACCATTAAATCAGTATTGTTACCAGCGTTTGCTAAAATTCCTTTTTGGATATCTGTTAAATTTGATTGTATTGGTTGATTTTTGACATCATTTTCGTTGTAAAAATATCCAGAGAGTTCAATTTTATCATCTATGTACTCTGCTTTTTCATAACTTACAAATCTATTGTAATTTCTATTTGAGTATTGAAATTCTACGCGAATACGCATATCATTAGTGATGGGGAAAGTAGTATTAAAACGAATTTCACCAATATTATAATCTATCAGATAATCATCATTTATTCCTTTGGCAATAGCAGAACCATTCACAAACACTTTTTCACTACCGGCAATGATTACAAAGTTAGGTTCATTATTAGGGCCAAATATTTTATAGGGTCCTTGATTTCCCTCATTTCCAATGAAATTATATGAACTAAACTGTCCTCTTACAATAGCGCCTGAAGCAGCGGCATTAGTTTTTTTAGTAATGTTTGCGGCAACTTCTAAACCAGACACCTGTTTTTCAAAAGCTAAAAAGTAGCTTTTTTCATTCTTTAAACTAATATCTCCAGCTTTCACTCGCCAATCTTTGCTATATAATTCTAGAAATATTCTGTCAAATTCTGTAATACTTTGTGAATAACCATTTTCTTGAAGAGGGATATTTGTATCAAAAATATTTGCACGAATAGATACTTTGTCAGAAATTTTTCCTTCTATATTGATATCCATTGAAGAATTTGTTACTGTGCTTTGATTATTTCCTGAAGTAACCCCTCTATTTATATATCCACTTGTTTTTAAACCCTCAAATAATGTTAACTCAGATGGTTTCTTATTAGTTGTTAAGCTATAAAGCAAGTTTGTATTGCTATTATTTGGTACAATAAAACGTTTGTCAAAAGGACTGTATTTTTTTGTTATAAATTCTGGATATTTAAAATACTCAATGGTAATTTCCTTGTATGTTGAGGCATCTATAATTAAAAGAGCTTTGTTGTATAAAACTTTATATTCAGTAGGATATAGTATTTTTTTTTGACGATTTAAAACTCTAAAATTTTGAGGATTTATAGGAATGGTATCAAACTTAATGGTGTCTTTAGTAACCATAATTTTCTTAGTTCTAAAATCTGATGAATTATTTTGACCATTGACAAAAAAGCCAACAAAAAACAGTAAAAAAAACCAGACTTTTTTTATCATATACTAGTAACGTAGTAATCCTAGAATTAGTCTAAAATAGCGATTGTTGTTTTAGAGGGTTTTCATGATCTAACAACCATTTCTTTCTCCATATACCTGCAGCATAACCTGTTAGTGAACCGTCTGCCCCAATAACTCTATGACAAGGTATTACAATACAAATTGGGTTTTTTCCGTTGGCAGAAGCTACAGCTCTGATGGCTTTGGGCTTCCCAAGACTATTGCTTTGACGAAGGTAAGATGTAGTTTTTCCAAAAGGAATTGTTATTAGTTCTTTCCAAACAGATTTTTGAAATGGAGTACCCTTAGGATTTAAAAGGATGCTAAATTTTGTGCGTTTTCCATTAAAATATTCTGTCAATTGGTCAATGCATTCCTTTAAACATACTGGCACATCAAAAGGAGATTTTATATTTTTAAATTGTTCTAATTTATTAATATCCTCTATAAAAATAATAGAACTAATTCCGTGATTGTTACCAGTTATTTTTAAAAGACCTATAGGAGTTTTATAATATGTGAACTTAAATTCCAAAAACTTCTTTTGAATTTTTAGTTGTAATTTTAGTAATATCATTAAAGGAAATCTCATAAATAGCAGCTAACTTTTCTACAACATAGGTAATGTAACTGCTTTCATTTCTCTTTCCTCTGAAAGGAACCGGAGATAGATAAGGTGCATCGGTTTCAAGAACAATATTCTGTATAGGAATTTGAGAAAGAAATGTATCTATTTTTCCGTTCTTAAATGTCGCTACTCCACCGATACCAAGCTTCATATTATATGAAATTGCTTTTTTGGCTTGTTCCAAAGTTCCAGTAAAACAATGAAAAATACCACGTAAATTTGGTGCTTTCTCTAGTTCTAATATCTCAAAAATTTCATCAAAAGCCTCTCTGCAATGAATCACAATTGGAATGTTTTTTTGTTTTGCCCATTGTATTTGTAGCTGAAAAGCTTCTTGTTGTTCGGCCAGAAATGCTTTATCCCAATATAAATCTATCCCTATTTCTCCAATGGCTACAAATGATTTTTTATCTATCCAATTTTTCACATGTTGTAATTCACTTTTAAAGTTTTCTTTTACTGAGGTGGGATGCAAGCCCATCATTAAAAATACATCGCTTGGATAATTTTCTTTTAGAGAAAACATTCTTTCAGTATAACTACTATCAATTGCAGGAATAAAAAATCGCTGAACTCCAGCATCTTTAGCTCTTTGAATCATTGCGTCTCTATCTTGATCAAATTGCTCTGAATATAAATGTGTGTGTGTATCTGTTATCATTTTATGATGCCTAATGCTTATTGAACAAAACAAAAAGTGTCGTCAGAAAAATTTATTTATTTAAATGTATTTTTGACACATCAAAAATACATTTAAATGAGTGGTCTAAAAAAACTATTGTACAAAAAGAAATACATAAAAATACCTCTAAGAAAAATGGTTACCAATCATATGGAATTAAATGCGAAAATTAATGGGGTAACAGGTAAGTTTATTTTAGATACTGGGGCTTCAAATTCTTGTGTAGGAATTGGGATGATTGAATATTTTAAAATTCAAGCAGAAAAAAGTGAAACTAAGGCTGCAGGAGCAGGTGCAACAGATATGGAAACCCAACAATCTGAAAATAACAATCTAGAGATTGGAAAATGGAAGAATAAAAGCTTTAGTTTGGTGTTATTTGATTTGGTTCATGTAAATAAAGCGTTAACCCTTCATGAAGCTGAGGAAGTTCACGGAATTATAGGAGCTGATATTTTACAAAAAGGAAAAGCTATTATCGATTACAATAAGAATGTATTATATCTAAAAAAAATAAAAAAACAGGATTAGAATTGTATCTTTGATACGCTAAAATATTACACCTATGAGCTTGCAAAAACAAATAATGGAAGAATTAAAAACAGCAATGAAATCTAAAGATGCTGTTGCTCTTCAAGCACTAAGGGCAGTTAAATCTGCTTTTTTATTAGCAAAAACCGAAACAGGGGCAGGAGATGATTTAACAGAAGACCAAGAAATGAAGATTATTCAAAAGCAAGTAAAACAGCGTAAGGATAGTGCTGCAATTTTTATTGACCAGGGTAGGCAAGATTTAGCAGATCCAGAATTGGCTGAAATTGCAGTTCTTGAGAAATTTTTACCTGAGGCCTTGTCTGAAGAAGCTATCGAAAAAGTAGTATTGAAAACTATTGCTAAAATTGGAGCAGAAGGTATGAAAGACATGGGCAAAGTAATGGGAATGGTTTCAAAACAATTGGCAGGTCAAGCAGATGGAAAGACTATATCCGGAATTGTTAGAAAAAATTTAGCATAAATATATTTTAAGGCCTCGTGGCGCAACTGAATAGCGCACTGGATTTCGGCTCCAGCGGTTGTAGGTTTGAATCCTACCGGGGTCACGAATAAGTAG
>CAXHZP010000056.1:0-5817 GCA_964021805.1 uncultured Flavobacterium sp. | reverse complement strand
TTTATGAGAAAAACTAGCATAGATGAATTACCTCAATTTTTTAATGTTTTAAGAGGTGAGATGAGTGTGGTTGGTCCAAGACCACATTTACCTTCTTTATCTATTGAATATCAAAAAGATGTAGATGATTATCTTAGAAGGCATATTGTAAAACCTGGTATAACTGGTCTAGCTCAAGTTAGTGGCTATAGAGGTGAAATAAAAAAGAAGTCAGATATTAAAAATAGAGTACGGTTAGATATTTTTTATATTGAAAACTGGTCTTTTCTATTAGATATAAAAATTATTTTAATGACTATTTTCAATGTTTTCAAAGGTGAAGAAAATGCGTATTAATGTTTATAAATAAAAACATCACAGCTTCTATTGTAATATACAAGGAAAATTTTAAAGTTCTTGAGAAGGCAATGGATAGTTTTTTAGGATCACCACTGTCAAAAAAACTTTATGTAATAGATAATTCTCCCTCAAATATATTCAAAAGTAAAATCCAGAACGATTCTGTTGAATATATTTATTCTAATAAAAATATAGGTTTTGGTAAGGGTCATAATAGTATTTTACACAAGCTTACGAGTGAGAATAAGTATCATTTGATTTTAAATCCAGACGTAAGCTTTCAACCGGAGATACTTGAAAAATTAGTGCTTAAGATGGAGAGTAGCGAGTCTCTTTCCATGATAGCTCCAAGAGTTTTAAACACTAACAATAAATTATTTTATACAGCCAGAAGATACCCAAACTTGTTTGAGCTAATTTTTAGATTTTTTGGAATTTTTAAAAAATTCACCACCATTGGTGAATATCAAAATCAAAATCATAAACAATCTTTTTCACCAGATTTTGTTCAAGGTAGCTTTATGTTATTCAAAACAGAGGATTTGTTGCGATTAAACGGTTTTGATAATCGTTTTTTCATGTACATGGAAGATGTAGATATTTGTAAGAGAATAGATCAATTAGGTAAAAAAAAATTATTCTATCCTAAAGTGGAAATTATTCATACCCACAGAAAAGGCTCCTCAAAAAGCATAAAACTTTTTATAATTCATATTTCATCTATTATAAAATATTTTATGAAATGGGGTTTTAACAGAGGGTAAATTAATTAGAGAAAACTATCTTTGTAAAAGATTATACTATAACATGAACATACTTATTTTAGGCTCTGGAGGAAGAGAGCATGCATTTACTCACAAACTTATTGAAAGTAAAAAAGTAACCCATATTTTTGTAGCTCCAGGAAATGCAGGAACTCAAGAAATAGCCACTAATATCGATGTTAATCCTACAGATTTTGAAAGTGTAAAAAAAGCGGTCATAGCTCATGATATTCAAATGGTTATTGTAGGACCAGAAGCTCCGTTAGTTAATGGAGTTCATGATTTTTTTCTTGCTGATGATGTATTAAAATCTATTCCTGTAATAGGTCCAAAAAAAGATGGGGCTTTGCTAGAAGGAAGTAAAGATTTTTCTAAAGAGTTTATGATAAAGCATGGGATTCCTACAGCTAAATATCAGTCATTTACAAAAGAAAACTTACAACAAGGGAAATTGTTTTTAGAAAGTTTAACGCCACCCTACGTGCTAAAAGCAGATGGACTTGCCGCAGGAAAAGGTGTGTTAATTTTAGATTCTTTAGAGGAGGCAAAATCTGAGTTAGAAGAGATGGTCTCAAATCAAAAATTTGGAGATGCATCTTCAACTGTGGTTATTGAAGAATTTTTAAAAGGAATAGAATTGTCTGTATTTGTTCTTACAGACGGTACAAGCTATAAGATATTGCCATCTGCCAAAGATTATAAGAGAATTGGAGAGGGAGATAAAGGATTGAACACAGGAGGTATGGGAGCAATCTCACCTGTACCGTTTGCAGATCAAACTTTTTTAAATAAAGTTGAAGAGTTAGTTGTGAAGCCAACAATTCTAGGATTACAAAAAGACGGGATAGATTACAGAGGATTTATTTTTATTGGATTAATGAATGATAACGGAAAGCCCTCAGTTGTTGAGTACAACGTAAGAATGGGAGATCCAGAAACTGAAGTTGTTTTGCCAAGAATTCAATCAGATTTATTTGATCTTTTTGATGGCGTTGCCAATCAAAATTTAGAAGAGAAAGAATTTTCTGTGACAGATAAAATTGCAACTACTGTTATGTTAGTTTCGGGAGGATATCCAGAGTCATATGAAAAAGGAGCTGTTATTTCTGGTCTTGATACCATAAAAAATTCTATTATTTTTCATGCAGGAACTAAGATAAAAGATGAGGCTGTTGTAACCAGCGGTGGAAGAGTAATAGCCGTAACATCTTTAGCTAATAGCATCCAAGAAGGATTGGATCAATCATATAAAACAATAGACAGTATTCATTTTAAAAAAATGAATTATAGAAAAGATATAGGCTTTGATTTAGTATGATAAAATAGTCCATTTTATTCTAAATGGGATATATTAAAACCGTCAAATCAGATGAAGAAAATAATTATTGCACCATTAAATTGGGGATTAGGTCATGCCACTCGATGTGTTCCAATAATTAAAGAACTTCAGAAAAGTAATTTTACACCAGTTATTGCTTCAGATGGTACTGCACTTCAATTTTTAATCAAAGAGTTCCCGTCTTTAGAATTTTTTGAATTACCATCCTATAAGATTTCTTACGGTAGAAACTTAAAATGGTCATTAATACGAAAAATTCCAATAATTGTAAGAGCAGTTCTCAAAGAACACCTACTCATTCAAGAATATGTTCATCAAAACCCTAATGTGGTCGGAATTATTTCTGACAATAGATTTGGCTGTTACTACACTAAAATCCCATCTGTTTATATTACTCACCAACTAAATGTTCTTTCAGGTTTTTTAACACCTGTTACAAGTTTTTTTCATCATAGAGTCATTAGAAAATATAATGAATGTTGGATTCCTGACGAAGAAAACTCTGTATATTCAGGAAAATTATCTAGATCTTCAAAGAACTTAAATCAAAAGTATATAGGTGTTTTAAGTAGATTTAAAAAACAAGAATTACCACAAGATATCGATGTGTTGATTCTTTTATCTGGGCCAGAACCCAATAGAACCCAGTTAGAAATCAAGTTAACATCTATTTTTAAAACTTCTTCTAAAAAAGTATATCTAATTCAAGGGGTAGTAGAAAAAACACAAAAAACTACCAAAGAAAATCAACTAACAATTGTTAATTTTATGCTTACTAATGAATTAGATAAAATTTTAAATTCATCAAAATTGGTAATATGTAGATCAGGATATTCGTCTGTTCTAGACTTAGTCTCATTGAATAAAAAAGCACTACTAATTCCTACAAAATTTCAAAATGAGCAAGAATATTTAGCAAAGCACCTTCATAAAAAAAAGTATTTTTCTTATGTTAAAGAAAAAGAAGTAAATAATAAAATAGTAGATGTTTTACCGAAATTAACCCCTGTTAATCTCAAAAAAAAAGAATTTAACTCAAGGTTATTTGACCTTTTTCATGGTAAATGAAAATTCAGATCCTTTTTTAAAAGTACTTTTTAAAAGTACTTTTTCATTGTGTGCTTCAACAATGTGCTTAACTATAGATAATCCTAAGCCAGACCCTCCTTGTTCTCTAGATCTACTTTGATCTACCCTATAAAAACGTTCAAATAAACGAGGAATATGTTCTTTTTTAATTCCTTCGCCATTATCTTTTATCTTTACTATGAACTTATTTTCATTATAAGATTCTATACCAACAGAGGTAATGCCATTTGTTTTTCCATACTTAATTGAGTTAACAATTAAATTAATGAGCACCTGTTCAATTCGCTCCTTGTCACCTCTAACAAATATTGGAAAATCATAAACAGAATCAAATTGCAAACTAATATTTCGTTTTTTTGCTCTCATTTCCAAAAGATCAAAAACATTTTGTGTTAGATCAATAATATTAAAAACTTCCATATTCATGCCTAATCCTTCAGTTTCTAATTTAGCAATCATATCTAAATCTTTAACTATGGCAACTAATCTTTCAACTCCTTTATTCGCTCTATCTAAATACTTATCTCTAATCAACTTGTCATTTACCCCTCCCTCAATGAGAGTAAGTATGTATCCTTGAACTGTAAAGAGAGGTGTCTTTAATTCATGAGACACATTTCCTAAAAAGTCTTTTCTAAAAGAATCTCGCTCTGTAAGATTTTTAATTTCTATCCTTTTTTCCTGAACGTATTCTTGAACACTTTTTGATAAAGCATCTATATCTGTAGTTGCATATTCTTTGCTTATTTCATCCTCGTTTAAGACAGAAAACTCATCATATATTTTTCTTATTCTTTTAAAAATATATCGTTTTGTTCTGTATTGTATAATAAAAAAAGAAACTATAAACGTTAGGAGAATAAGAAAGACTAGACCCACATATTCATTGTCTTCTTTTAAATAATAAAAAAAGATAGCGGTTGTTAATCCTATAGATATGGTTAAGTATATCGCAGACCACAATGTAAATGAATACGTTTTTTTTAACTTCATAACTAAGAAAATTTAGTTGTCTGTTCCTTCTGTTACAAACTTATACCCAACCCCTTTTACAGTTTTGAAATAATCGTCTCCAATTTTTTCTCTTAATTTTCTGATGTGAACATCAATGGTTCTACCTCCTACAACAACTTCATTTCCCCAAACGCTGTCTAAAATAGTCTCTCTTTTAAAGACTTTACCTGGCTTTGATGTTAATAAAGAGAATAATTCAAATTCCTTTCTGGGTAAAAATATTCTTTCTTTCCCTTTAAATATAACATATTCATCTCTGTTGATGGTAATATTTCCTACTATTACATTAGCATCTGTTTCGTTTTTTGCCTTTAATCTTCTTAGAAGTGATTTCACCTTACTAACCAAAACTTTTGGTTTAATGGGTTTGGTAATATAATCATCTGCACCTGCATCAAAACCAGCAACTTTTGAGTAGTCTTCATTTCTTGCCGAGAGGAAAGCAATAAGTGTATTTTCTAGATTTTTAATAGTTCTTATTTTTTCACATGCTTCAATACCATCCATTTCTGGCATCATAATGTCTAATAAAATTAAATCTGGCATTATTTTTTTAGCAGATTTAACTGCTTCAATTCCATTAGTTGAGGTGTAGATCTTATATCCCTCATTTTTTAAATTGTATCGTACAATTTCTAAAATATCGGGTTCGTCATCTACTAAAAGAATTTTAATATCACTATTGTTCATTTTATTCAAAATAAGATTCTATCAAAAATAGCGAATCTAATCCAAATAATTAATTGCTTAACAATCATTTAACCCCTATAACATTCTGTTAACATAGCTATAACCTAACAGTAATACGGGTGTAACATTTACTTTACAAATCTGCTCCAAATTTGCATAGTTTAATTAATAAATAAAAAAATGAAAAAAATTGTATTTATACTTTCTTTAATTATATGCCAAACAATTATGGCTCAAGAAAAAGGGATTATTATGGGGAAATTATTAGATAAAGAAATGAATAATGAACCGCTTTCCTTTGCTAGTGTTGTGATTAAAGGGACAGTAATTGGTACAGAAACTGATCTGGAAGGTAATTTCTCTTTGTCTGTTAATTCGGGATCATATGTTTTGGTGTTTAATTTTTTAGGGTATAAAACATTGGAAGTACCCATTACTGTTATTTCTGGTGAAACCTTAATAGTTAACAAAATATTGGAGTCTGCAGAGGGTGTTGCTTTAGAAGAGGTAACATTAAAAGCGAATATTAGCAAGCAAAAAGAAACTGCGTTATTGTTAGAACAAAGAAAGGCAACTACAATA
>CAXHZP010000055.1:0-5990 GCA_964021805.1 uncultured Flavobacterium sp. | reverse complement strand
GAACAATTATTTTCTTTGTCTTCCCAGATGTCAATATCATTAAATGTAATGGCCCAAATACAGGCAATTTTATTTTCAATGATTAATTTAAATTGCCTTTTTTCATTAATTTCATTGATAATTAATTTTTCTTCAAATCTAGGCCAACAATTACCAGGGAATTTTATTTTTTGAAACTCAGTTGCTAAGCTGTAGAGTTTGAAAATTTCTGATAGATCTTCTATGTTACTGTTTGTTATTGAAACAGTTAAATTCATTGTTATTTCTTAAATTCTTTTGAATTTGATTTTATTATTAAATAGGGAGTTCCTATGGCTATAGAAATCCAAAAAGCATAATTTTGAATCGCTAAATTTTTTAAAAATAGTGAAAGAAAATATCCAATGATGATCATAAAACCCATCCCAAACATAGCATTTTTAAAAACAGTTGCTATTCCTTTAATATCATACTTTTCTTTTTCTTTTTTAGACATTGTATTATAGCCAGCTATTAAAAAATACATTTTGCCATATTTTATTAATACTCCTAAAACAATAAAAATAATTGCTGTTAAAATCATTTTGTAAAAGGTTATTTTCTATAATCTAATGCTGGAGGTCTATTTCCTAAAAGAGGCTTATAAATAAAATCTTTGCCTCTTCTTTTGTTAAATTCAACGGTTGCTTTTTTTATTAACTCTTTATTTTCAAATAAGTCTATGGCAGTAGCGGTGAGTGTTTTTGCAGCAACCATCATTCCTTTTTGCCCTATTGTGGTTCCACCAGCAGCTACAGCTTGCCAACTGTGAGCAGAAGTTCCTGGAACCCAAGTTGCCGTTCCAAAACCAACAGTGGGTACTACAAAACTAACATCCCCTACATCTGTAGAACCATAGGCACGTGCTTCTTCTTTGTAGGGTTGTATACTTAAAGCCCTGTCAATATCAGCTTCTTTTTGCCCCAAACTTAATGCTATTTTATCAGCAAATTCTTTTTCTTCTGGAGAATAAGTAATACCCCCAATAGAAGTTAAATTATCATGAACTAGCTTTTGAAGAGTAAGATTAGGCAGTAGCTCATGAACACCATTTACTATTTCATATTTCATGGTAGTACCTGTTCCAAGAGCAGCACCTTCACCAGCCTTTACAATTCTATTAAAAATACTACGAACAACTTCTCTGCTATAATGTCTAGAATAATAATACACTTCAGCAAAATCTGGAACAACATTTGGTGCTTTTCCTCCATCTGTAATTACATAATGAATTCTTGCTTCTTGTGGAACATGTTCACGCATCATATTTACCATTGCATTCATGGCCTCAACACCATCTAAAGAAGATCTTCCTTTTTCTGGAGCTCCAGCTGCATGCGCAGAAACACCATAAAACCTAAATTTTGCAGAAATATTTGCAAGAGCTGCTGCTGCACTTGCTGCATTTTGAGAACCTGGATGCCAGTGAAGTGCAATATCAACATCATCAAATAATCCTTCTCTAGCCATGTATACTTTAGCTCCACCACCTTCTTCTGCAGGGCATCCATAAAACCTAATTGTCCCTTTTTGTTTAGTGTTTTGCATCCATTTCTTTACTGCTATAGCTGCTGCTGAAGAAGCTGTTCCAAATAAATGGTGACCACATGCATGACCCGCTTCAGCATTGGCAGATTTTTTTTCTGGAAGTGCTTGTTGAGATAAGCCTGGCAATGCGTCAAATTCTCCTAGAATTGCTATAATTGGAAGTCCAGAGCCGTATTCTGCTACGAAAGCTGTAGGAATGTTGGCAACACCTTTTTTTACGGTAAAGCCTTCATTTGATAATGTTTGTTGTAAAAGTGAAGAGCTCTGTTCTTCTAAATATCCCATTTCTGCCAAATTCCAAATTTTCATGGCAATAGCACCGTATTTTTCACTTTGTGTATCTAGTTGGTTTAGAACAGATTTTTTAGTTATTTGAGCTGAGGTAGCTATAGAAATGAAGAGGGTACATAGAAGAATGATGCTTTTATTTTTCATGACTTTAATAAATGATTAATTATTAAATGTACTAAAATCAAGTTTAATTGTTGCAAGATTCATGATAGTAGTCTATTATTTTTATAAGATTTGTTTCTTTTAGTTCATTTTTTTTAATCATTTGAAGTAAGCTTGGGCAATCGCTAAAAAAGTTATAAAGGCGTTTTTTAATTGTGTTGCACCCAACTCCATCGATACACCCAATGTTATAAGTGTATTTACTGTTTTTTCGTTTAATAAAAATCTCTGTTTTAGAATTGTAGGTTTTTCTCTGAAAATAGTGCTTGTTTTTAATATTAAAATCAAATAAAACAAGGTATAATTCTATATCTCCCTTACTATAAACTTTTGTTCCAAGACCTTTTTGAACTCGTTTAGCGTTTTTGTCTAATTTTACATCTAGGATATAATAATGTTTCATACTGTTTTTATTAAAAACGGTTATCTCATTTACAGTATTAAGTTTGTATTTTTTATCGGTTTTTAATGAAATTAATTTTTCTCCAATTTGTTTGACAGAATCTTTTATTTCTTCCTTGTTTTTTAACTTGATTACAACTCTTATTTGAGAGTAGGATAGAAAATTAAAGAGAAAGAAAATTAGAAATAGTATTGATTTCATATTTACACAAGTTCAGCTTTGTAAGATAGTCTATTCTCTTTTAAATATAAACTCCCCTCCACCTTGAAACAAGATCATTGTTTCTTCTACAGGGTTAAATTTAAATGTTGCTCCTACTTGATTCAAAGTAAATTTATCTTTTTCTATTGTTTCAACAGCAAAAGCTTGCTGCCCTGTTGCTTGAATGATTAATGTATTTTTATTTTTGGTTACGGTTATCTTTAGAGGTATTTGTTTAGAGGCATACACCCCCAAATATGTATCTAGATCTTCTGAAGTTAGGGTATAATTTGTGTATACTGGTATTTGGTATGGCTTATCAAAAACCGCACTTAATATTGCAATAGAAATATCATTGTTATTGATATTTGTTCCGTTAGAAGTTAAGGCATATGAAACAGTGTCTTTCGGGAAATGTGCATAGACAGATCTAAAACCGTCTATACCACCTGTATGACCATATCCAATAGCATTATAAAAAGGAATTTGAAATAATCCGCTTCCATACCCTTCTTTAATAGTTTTCATTATATCAAGACTTCGAGGCTTTAAAAGTTGCCCCCCAAACAATGCATCTGCAAATTTTATTAAATCTGTTGGAGTAGATGTAATGGCTCCGGCACCTAAAGGAATGGTAAAATTTGTTTCGGATTCTTCTTTCCAAGAACCTAAATAACTATAGGATTTAGACTCATTGTTATTGGGGTTAATGTTACCAAAGACATAAGTATTTTCTAAGCCAATTGGCTTAACAATGTTCTTTTGAACCAAGTTAGCATATGAATCATTATAGGTTTTTTCTAGAATAAAAGTTAATAACAAAAAATTTGAATTGCTATACTCTGCTTTAGTGTCAGGTTCAAAATCAATCCCACTTTTTTTAATAATCTCAATCATTTCCTTTTCAGTTTTAGATTGAGTATTCCATAGAAGGTAATCAGGGTTATTTGTGAAGTTGTGTATGCCACTTCTGTGGGTTAATAATTGTTTTACAGTTATCTTATTAGAGTTTGTAATTGAGGGAAACCATTTATCAATAGTTTCATCAATAGTTAATTGTTGATTTTCAATTGCTTTTAAAATTAAAACAGCGGTAAACGATTTAGAAATAGAACCTATTCGATATTTTGTTTTTTCTGATGCCCTAATGTTGTTTTCAATATCTGCGTAACCGATAGATTTTGTATAAATAAGTTCTCCATTTTTTGAAACAGCAACACTCCCCATGAACTTATTATTTAATAATAATGTGTTAAAGTAGTTGTCTAATTTTTCTTTGTTTAAAGATTGTGAAAACCCAAATAGACCAAATGTAAAAAATAGAATTATTGTTAAAAGATTCTTTATCATTTTATAAATTTTTGACAGATGATTTTACAAGATATTTTAAATATTTGATTAATCAATGATTTCAACTTCGTTATTATACTACAGTAATTTTCTTTTAATGGTTTTCATAATACCTTTTTAATAAAAGAGATTTCTAATTAGGATAGTGTACCACTATTAAGTTTTCAGTTTAGTTTAATAGGTGTTAATTTTAAATAATTGTGTTTTTTGATCTTTTAAAGTCATTTTATATACAGTTGTTTTTTTTATTTCATTAGACCTTCCCCAGTTATTAAAAACAGTTGTCTTTAAATAGGTGGGGGCATATTTTTTATTTCCATAATAGGTTAAATTGACCAACCATTCTCCTCCGATATCTCCATCAATTACAAATTCTCTTGAGGTGTACCCTTTTAGTTTCTCATCTAAGATAAGAGAGCTGTTATCAGATAAAGTGTGTTCTATTTTATAAACTTGTTTCTGAGGATTAATAAACTCTAATGTAAACTCTGCTTCAGAACTACTCCACTCAAAAACAATTCTTGTATCTAAGGTTTTTTCATCTGGCAGATTTGTCTTTGATATTTTACTTGTTAAAGCCTCTGCCTCACGAGCCATAATCTCGCCGATTCCATTTTCTTCTATTGTAAAACCTTTATTGAAAAAATAATTGTAGGTGTTTAATGCCTTCTTATACTGCTTTAATTCTATATAGACATTTATTAAATCTCTATAAGACTGAATATGTTTTGGACGTAATTTTATTATTTTTTTATATACCGATAGTGCATTTTCATAAAATCCTTCTTGCTGATATTGATATGCTATAATTTTAAGTTCTTCAGGGTTTAATTTTGAGTACTCTTCTGAATCCAATAACACTCTTTTATAATTTTCAAAATCATTGTACTTAAACTTAAAAGAATTGGCAACATTCAAATAAAAGCCAGACTTGTCTTGGTGTTCAGATAAAAGTTCTTGGTATTTCTTAAAAGCTTTATTGCTGTTAGAAATACTTTCTAATTCTATAATGTAGTCTGATTTTGCACTACTTAAAAGATTATATGGAACCGCATCTTCATTGTAGTATTCTTTATTTGTATAGGGGTTTTCTTCAGAATATACATCTTTTACTGGATCAAAATTTCCAACGGTTGTATTGATTATAATAGCACCTCCAATTGCCTCTGATCCAAACCTATTTACACCTGCTAATGATCTTAAAACAGCAACTTCTTTAATATTTTCTAATGGTATCGGAGGAGCAAAATTATAAACTTGACCATCAACCACCCAAATAGCATACTTTACCGTTAGCAAAGTTCCTGTGTCTCTTAATTTTGCATATTCATTCCCAAATTCATCTACTACTAATTTATAACTTGCAATCTTACCTTGTAATGCTCTTCCAATACTAATGCCAGATAAATTCAACTCTTCTCCACTTATATATCTTACAGAATACCCAGTTCTTCTTGTATCTATAGTAAAACCTCCTGAAGAGATTTTTTTAGGCTTTTTAGGATACAGACCTGTTTGTTTGTTTTTCTTTTTTGAAGAAATAATAACTTCATCTAATTCATTGTTAGTAGCTTTCATTGAAATATTCAAGATGGTAGTAATATCCTCAATTAGAACTTCAATTGCTTTCATATTTATATGCGTAAATTGAAGAATATCACCCTCTTTAGCACGTATTTTATATACACCTTTATTATTTGTGCTTGTTCCTTTTTCTGAATTTTTTATCAAAATATTCACATTAGATAAAGGTGCACCTTCATATGTAATAATTCCTGAAATTTCCTTTTCGATGGTATTTTGTGCATGAACAGTTAATGACAAAAACAAAAAAGCTAAAGGGATCATTTTTATCATCTTATAAATATTTCCCATAAAATTAATTGGTATTAGATTTTTTAACTTTACAGTCTTTCCTTCCCTTTTTCAAGTAGGCATCTATACCCGCACCTAGCACAAGCCCTGCACCAGCTCCCATAGATAGATAAATTGCAAGATTGTCTGTTAATACACCTAC
>CAXHZP010000054.1:0-6210 GCA_964021805.1 uncultured Flavobacterium sp. | reverse complement strand
GCACCATCTAAATAATGATCTAACAATAGTTTATTATTTGGTATTTTACGAAGTAAGTCTACAACATGTTCAACTAAATCTTCTTTGTTAATTACAATTTTCATACCCTGGCCACCTAAAACATAGGAGGGTCTTACCAATATTGGAAAATCTAATTCATCTGCTAAGGCAAGTGCTTCATCTGCTGATTCTGCAACACCAAATTCAGGAAAAGGAATATTATTTTCTTTTAATAGTGTAGAAAAACTACCTCTATCCTCTGCTAAATCTAGTGATTCAAAACTAGTACCAATTATTTTAACACCATATTTTGTTAGTTTTTCAGCTAATTTAAGGGCTGTTTGGCCACCTAACTGAACAATTACTCCTTCTGGCTTCTCATGTCTAATAATATCATAAATATGCTCCCAAAAAACAGGTTCAAAATACAATTTGTCGGCTGTATCAAAATCTGTAGAAACAGTTTCAGGATTACAGTTTATCATGATGGTTTCATAGCCACATTCTGCTGCTGCTAAAACTCCGTGAACACAACAGTAATCAAACTCTATCCCTTGCCCAATCCTATTAGGTCCAGATCCTAGAACAACAATTTTCTTTTTATCTGTAACTACACTTTCATTATGAACATATACCTCTCCAGAAGCTGTTTCAACAGCATTCTCGAAAGTAGAATAATAATAAGGTGTTTTGGCTGTAAATTCTGCTGCACAAGTATCAACTAATTTATAGACTCTTTGTATGTTAAGTTGATCTCTTTTTTTATAGACTTGACTTTCTAAACAACCCAGCATATGAGCTATCTGACGATCTCCATATCCTTTTTGCTTAGCTTCTAACAATAGCTCTTTGTCTAAAGTATCTATGGTATAGGTAGCTATTTCTTTTTCAAGTTGAAATAACTCTTCGTACTGTTTAAGATACCACATGTCAATTTTTGTGATATCATATATTTGACTCAAGGGAATCCCTAATGCTATAGCGTCATAAATTACAAAAACACGATCCCATGAAGCATGAGTTAACTTATCAATGATTTGATTATAATCAGTGTACCCTTTTCCATCAGCTCCTAAACCATTTCTTTTAATTTCAAGTGATTGCGTAGCTTTGTGAAGTGCTTCTTGAAAAGATCTACCAATACCCATTACCTCTCCAACTGCTTTCATTTGAAGACCTAAAGTTCTATCTGACCCTTCAAACTTATCAAAGTTCCAACGAGGTATTTTAACAATAACATAGTCTAGTGTTGGCTCAAACAATGCTGATGTAGATTTTGTTATTTGATTATCTAATTCATCTAGAGAATAACCAATAGCTAATTTGGTTGCTACTTTTGCAATTGGATACCCTGTAGCTTTACTAGCTAGAGCAGACGAACGAGAAACACGAGGATTAATTTCTATAGCAATAATCTCCTCTTTTTCGTCAGGTGATACTGCAAACTGAACATTACACCCACCCTCAAAATCACCGATACTACGCATCATCTTAATAGACATGTCTCGCATTTTCTGAAAAGTTTTATCAGAAAGTGTCATCGCGGGAGCTACTGTAATTGAATCACCTGTATGAATTCCCATTGGATCCATATTTTCTATAGAACAAATAATAACTACATTGTCATTCTTGTCTCTAAGTAATTCTAATTCATACTCCTTCCAACCCATCATAGCCTTGTCTATCATAACCTCATGGATAGGAGAAATTTCAAGACCTCTTCTTAATAATTTATCAAAATCTTCCTCCTCATATACAATGGCTGCACCAGCACCACCTAATGTGTATGAAGCTCTAATACACAAAGGGAAACCAAACTCTTGAGCTATCTCTTTTCCCTTTAGAAATGAAGTAGCTGTTGCTTGAGGAGCCATTCCCACTCCAATCTCACCCATTAATTCTCTAAATTTCTCTCGATCTTCAGTAATATTAATAGCGTCTATATCTACACCTATTAATTTAACGTCATGATCTTCCCATATTCCTTTCTCATCTGCTTCAATGCATAAATTTAGTGCAGTTTGGCCTCCCATAGTTGGCAGTACTGCATCTATTTGAGGATGTTCATTTAGAATTTTTAAAATAGACTTGGTAGTCAGTGGCAATAAATACACATGATCAGCCATTGAGGGGTCTGTCATGATAGTTGCCGGGTTAGAATTAATTAATATCGTTTCAATTCCATCTTCTCTCAAAGATCTCAGAGATTGTGATCCTGAATAATCAAATTCACAAGCTTGGCCTATTACTATTGGACCTGAACCGATGATTAAAATAGATTTTAAGTCTTCTCTTTTGGGCATGATTCTGTTTTAATGTTTTATTTAGTTTTGTAAAAATACTTCGATAGATGATATAAAAAAAGGTGTTACTTAAAAAAGCAACACCCATATTATTAACAATTGTTAATCATTATTTTTTTGGTCTAGATTCAGATGAAACAGAGATTTTTTTCCTTCCTTTTGCTCTTCTACGAGCTAATACCTTTCTACCATTAGCAGAGGCCATTCTTTCCATGAAACCATGTTTGTTTCTTCTCTTTCTTTTTGATGGCTGAAACGTTCTTTTCGGCATTGTATATATTTTTAAAAAGTATTCTTACTATTAGTTTGTTATTTAACGATAATCACCTCGCTAAAAGCGTGCGCAAATATACAACTGTTTTTATTTTTGACAAATACTAAGTCTAAAAAAATTAAAAATATTTATAATCCCTCCTATTAACGGGTTTTATTAAATGTTTTTAAATGTTTTTTGATGTTTTTGTTTGTGAGAAAATCAAGAGTTAGTACTTTTGCTCAAACCTAACAAAACATGAACAATACCAAATACGTTTTCGTCACTGGAGGCGTAACTTCTTCGCTTGGAAAAGGAATCATAGCTGCATCTTTAGCAAAACTTCTTCAAGCACGAGGATTTTCTGTAACTATTCAAAAATTAGATCCTTACATAAATATAGATCCAGGAACTTTAAATCCTTACGAACATGGTGAGTGTTATGTAACAGATGATGGTGCAGAAACTGACTTAGACTTAGGACATTATGAACGTTTTTTAAATATTCCTACATCACAAGCAAATAATGTTACTACTGGGAGAATTTATCAATCTGTTATTGACAAAGAGAGAAAAGGAGAATTCTTAGGAAAAACAGTACAGGTAATTCCTCATATCACTGACGAAATAAAACACCGTGTGAAAATATTGGGAAATACTGGTGATTATGATATTGTAATAACAGAAATTGGAGGAACCGTTGGTGATATTGAATCATTACCCTATGTAGAATCTGTTCGTCAATTACTATGGGAACTAGGTGAAGAAAATGCAATAGTCATTCATTTAACACTTATTCCTTACTTAGCTGCAGCAGGAGAGCTTAAAACAAAACCCACACAACATTCTGTAAAAACATTAATGCAGAGCGGTGTAAACCCTGATGTGCTAGTTTGTAGAACTGAGCATGAAATTTCTGATGATATTAAAAGTAAATTAGCATTATTTTGTAATGTAAAGAAAGAAGATGTAATTCAATCTATAGATGCTTCAACTATATATGATGTTCCAAACTTAATGTTTGAAGAAGGTTTAGATACTGTTGTTTTAAAAAAATTAAAACTAAAAGAAGAAAAACAACCAAAATTAACTGCTTGGAATAATTTTTTAGATAAATATAAAAATCCAACATTTACAGTTGAAGTTGGTTTAATTGGTAAATATGTAGAATTACAAGACTCATATAAGTCAATTACTGAAGCATTAATTCATGCCAGTGCAGCAAACGAGACAAAGGTTAAAATTCGTTGGATTCATTCAGAAGATTTAACTTCTGGAAATGTTTCTGAACACTTAAAGGGACTAAATGGAATTTTAGTTGCTCCTGGGTTTGGAGATCGAGGTATTGAAGGTAAAATTAAAGCGGTTCAATATGCAAGAGAGAATAATATTCCATTTTTTGGAATCTGCCTAGGAATGCAAATGGCTGTTATAGAGTACTCTAGAAATGTTTTAGGTTTAATAGAAGCAAACTCTACAGAAATGAATGAACATACTTCACATCCTGTAATTTGTTTAATGGAAGATCAAAAAGAGGTTACTAAAAAAGGTGGCACTATGCGATTGGGAGCTTGGGATTGTGAAATTTCAGAAGAATCTAATGTATTTAAAGCCTACAATAAAGCAATGATTAGTGAACGTCACAGACATCGCTATGAATTTAACAATGAGTATTTAGAACAAATAAAAGCCAAAGGAATGCAAACTACTGGAGTAAATCCAAAAACAGGATTAGTAGAAATTATTGAAATTCTAAATCACCCCTGGTTTGTAGGAGTACAATACCACCCAGAATACAAGAGTACTGTTTTAAATCCACATCCTTTATTTGTTGATTTTGTGAAAGCAGCTCTTCAACATTCTAAATAGTGGAATACTGTTTGCAATACATTAATATAATTAATTAAAACATTGATATTCCTCCTATGAGGAGTCATTTTATTACATTTGTCATCGCTTTTGATTTTTTTTAGAGCAAAAATGACAACTTGACATTTTAAAATATATGGAAGAAAAAAAATTTGATATTAATTCCTTTATAGGAATGATTCTTATAGGAGGTATTCTTTTTTGGTGGATGAGTTCTAACCAACCAGAATTTGATCAAAACACAGAGATCAACACAGAAAAAACAATTAATTCTGACTCTACAAAAAAACAAAATAATCTAACCAATTTACCACCTGTATTAAATGACTCATTGAAACGAGTTGAAATTCAGAATCAACTTGGTGCTTTTGCAAGCAGTATCATTAATGGTAATGAAGGAACAACTACTCTAGAAAATGAATTATTACTTTTAAAAATAAATAATAAAGGAGGGCAAATTACTGAAGCCGTCATTAAAGGTTTTGAAACTTATGATTCATTACCTCTTCATATGATTAAAGACAATAATGCGAGTTTTAATATTAATTTTGGCACTACAGACAACAGAATTTTAAATACTAAAGATTTATTTTTTGAGCCAACATTTTCTAATAATGGTTCTTCGCAAGTTCTCTCTATGAAATTGAAAGTTTCAGACACTCAATTTTTAGAATACAGATATGAAATGACCGATGACTACATGGTAAACTTTGCTGTGAGATCTCAAGGGTTAAGTACTATAATAAATTCATCTAACACTATCAATTTAGATTGGTCTTTAAAAGGATATCGTCACGAGAAAAGTTTACGAACTGAAAATACAATGTACTCTTATTTTTACTACAAGTCTGATAATGAGGTAGACTATTTGGGTGTAGAAGATAACGATCTTGTAAATAATGTAGATTGGGTTTCTTACAAACAGCATTTTTTCTCATCTATTTTAGTATCTGATACTCCTTTTAACAATGCAGCTATCGCCTCAAAAGATTTGGTAAAAGACGAAGCAATAGATAGTGTATTTACAAAAAAATATAGTTTAAATACTCCATTAGAATTAATAAATGGAGAATTAAATTACAATATGAAGTGGTACTACGGACCATCTGATTATAAAGAACTATCTAAGTATGAAGGAACAAGCCTTAACGAAACAGCTGATTTAGGTTGGGGTATTTTTGGAACAATTAACCGATGGATATTCATACCCATTTTTGGAATGCTTGAGGGTTTTATGGGTAATTACGGTTTAATCATAATTTTAATGACTATCGTAGTTAGAATTATTATGTCTCCACTTGTATATAAATCATATGTATCAAGTGCAAAAATGAAAGTAATTCGTCCAGAATTAAATGCATTAAATGAAAAATATCCTGGTAAAGAAAATGCGATGAAACGCCAACAAGAAACCATGGCAGTTCAACGAAAAGCTGGAGTGAGTATGTTGTCTGGTTGTATACCTGCGTTATTACAAATGCCTGTATTCTTTGCTTTATTTAAGTTTTTCCCTTCAAATATAGCATTAAGAGGTAAAAGCTTTTTGTGGGCTAATGATTTATCATCTTATGATACTGTTTTTAACTTACCTTTTGAGATTCCTTTTTATGGAGATCACGTAAGTTTATTTCCTATACTTGCTTCTATTGCAATATTCTTTTACATGAAAATGAACCAGAGTCAACAAATGAATATGCAAGCTCCAACTCAGGAAGGAATGCCAGATATGGGTAAAATGATGAAGTATATGATTTACTTCTCTCCTATTATGATGTTATTCTTCTT
>CAXHZP010000053.1:0-6545 GCA_964021805.1 uncultured Flavobacterium sp. | reverse complement strand
AGAAGAATCATTTTTATCTCTATACAATTCTAATAGGTGACAACCAGCACTTTTTCTTATTGCTTCTTTTTTTTTATTAAAATTAGAGAGAAAGGTTTCTATGTGTTCTTGATGAAAGCTCATCTTTACAATTCTAACTAGCATTTTACTTAATTAAATTCTATGGTTATTGTATCTCTGTAGCCTAAACCAAGCAGCGTAGAGGCACCTCCAACTGTATTTAAATTGCTTCTATAAATAGCAATTTCTAAATAGCCAGCTGAGTTAAAGAGAGCTAATTTACTCCCATCAAATTGACGAGTATCTGAACTATTATCACCTATTACTTCATTATATTTATTAACTATTTTTGTGAAGGTATACTTGGCTGCAGAAATTTTAAAATTTCTTCCTTTCCCTATTTCAACAAAGAGTTTTTTATTGATATTACTTATGATATTGCCATAATTATCTATATAGATAATTCCTCCTGTAATTATTTTCTGATCTTGGCTAACTTTTGGTTGAATTTCTGTCATTTCCTTGAAAGAGGAGGTTTCTTTTCCAATCACAGTTAAATTTCCACCTCTAGAAATAAAACAAGCTACTTGCACAAAAACATCCAACACAGGAAAGCTACTTTCAATTCTATCATGAATATTAATTTCTACAATTTTTGTAGGCTTAATATCTTTAGTTATCATGCAAATTAAACCATTGTCTGGACATACAAAGTAATGGTTGTCTAAAGCTATTGCTATGTGTTTGTTTGTGTCGCTTAACTCTGAGTCTACTCCAATAATATGAATGGTTCCTTCAGGGAAGCTCTTGTATGAGTTTTTTAGAATATACGCAGTCTCTGTAATATTAAATGGTGATATATGATGAGTGATGTCAACAATTTTAGCATCAGGTAACTCAGAGTATATAGCGCCTTTTACTGCACCAACAAAATGGTCTTTAGTTCCAAAATCGGTTGTTAATGTTATTATAGACATTAAAAATTGGCTGTTAATTAAATGTGTAAAAGTTGCTAAAAAATTTCACACAAAGCTAAACATTTCTGAAAATTTATTCACTATTTTTAAATTGTATTATTTATTAATAACCAATAAACTAAAACATTTGAACGAACGCATCATTGAGCTTACTGAAATTAATCCAAAAGATTTCTTCGGAGCACATAATAGCACTATAGAGCAATTAAAAAGATATTTTCCAAAAATTAAAATAGTAGCTCGAGGATCAAAACTTAAAATTTATGGAGAATCTGATCTTCTTAATGAGTTTGAAAAGCGCTTAGAAATGCTTATAAAATACTTTAATCGATATAATAAATTAGACGAGAATAGTATTGAAAGAATTTTAACATCTACAGGAAAAGAAGAAAAGTCTGGCGGAGCAAAAGCAAAAGATATTTTAGTACACGGTGTTAACGGTAAACATATAAAAGCTCAAACAGAAAATCAAAGAAAAATGGTTTCTATGATGCAGAAAAATGATATGTTATTTGCCGTAGGACCAGCAGGAACTGGAAAAACATATACTGCTGTAGCTTTAGCCGTAAAAGCCTTGAAGGAAAAAGAAGTTAGGAGAATTATTTTAACAAGGCCAGCTGTTGAATCTGGTGAGAATTTAGGATTTCTTCCAGGAGATTTAAAAGAAAAATTAGATCCTTACATGCAGCCGCTCTATGATGCATTAAGAGATATGATCCCTCATGAAAAATTAGAATCACATTTAGAAAAAGGTGTCATTCAAATAGCTCCTCTTGCTTTTATGCGAGGAAGAACACTAGACAACGCTTTTGTAATATTAGATGAAGCCCAAAACACTACTCATAACCAAATGAAAATGTTTTTAACCAGAATGGGTAAAAATGCAAAGTTTGTTATAAATGGAGATCCAGGGCAGATAGATCTTCCCAGAAAACAAATTTCTGGATTAAAAGAATCATTATTAGCATTAAAAGATATAGAGGGTATTGCTCAAATATATCTAGATGACAAAGATGTGATACGTCACCGGTTAGTAAAAAGCATCATTAGTGCTTATAAAGGTATTGAAACTGATTAATTTTAATACTCTTTAACTATTTTTGCATTTTCCAATTATTTAAAACTTTATGAATACCATAAACGAAACTAATTTTCAATTCCCCAAACAAAAAGAGGTCTACAAGGGCAAAGTTAGAGAGGTCTACAATATAGACGATAAATTACTTGTTATGATTGCTTCAGACAGATTATCAGCTTTTGATGTAATTATGCCCAGACAAATTCCTTTTAAAGGGCAAATTCTCAATCAGATTGCTACTAAAATGATGAGAGAAACAGAAGATTTAGTTCCTAATTGGTTAATTGCTAATCCAGATGAAAACGTAGCTGTTGGTCATTTATGCTCACCTTTTAAAGTAGAAATGGTTATAAGAGGGTACCTATCAGGTCATGCAGCTAGAGAATATAAACTTGGGAAAAGAGTTTTATGTGGTGTCTCAATGAAAGATGGAATTAAAGAAAATGGTAAATTTCCAGAGCCGATTATTACTCCATCAACAAAAGCTGAAAACGGCGATCATGATGAAGATATTTCTAGAGAAGATATATTAGCTAAAGGGATAGTATCTGAAAAAGATTATTTGGTTTTAGAAGATTACACAAGAAAATTATTTCAAAGAGGAACAGAAATTGCCGCAAAACGTGGATTGATATTAGTTGATACAAAATATGAATTTGGAAAAACAGAAAATGGTGAAATAGTACTTATTGACGAAATTCACACACCAGATTCCTCTCGTTATTTTTATGCTGATGGTTATCAAAAAAGACAAGACAACAATGAGCCTCAAAAACAGTTGTCAAAAGAATTTGTTCGTCAGTGGTTAATAGAAAATGGTTTTCAAGGTAAAGAAGGAGATCTTATTCCTACTATGTCAGATCAGAAAATTTCTGAAATTTCTGACCGTTACATAGAGCTATATGAACAAATTACAGGGGATGTTTTTATAAAAGCAAATACCTCAAATGTTCTAGAAAGAATAGAGAAAAATACGACTTCCTTCTTAAATAGTTTTTAAACAGTTACTCAATGAAACCAGTAACAATTAAAAAAATAAAAGACGAATTACATTATAAATCTTCACAAGAATTAATTGAATTATGTTTAAAATTGTCTAAGTTCAAGAAAGAGAACAAAGAATTACTTTCATATTTATTATTTGATGTAGGAGATGAGGCAACCTATATTTATAATGTAAACGAATATAGTACGCTTCTTTTTGGTGATATAAACACAAAAAGTTTTTTTTACATTAGAAAGAGTGTGCGTAAAATTTTAAAGCTCACTAAAAAGTACATTCGTTATTCAAAAAAAAAGGAGACAGAAGTAGAGTTATTACTACATTTTTGTAAAGAACTCAAAAAGGTATCACCTTCAATATCTAAAAGCCCTCGTTTATTAAATGTTTACAACAGACAACTAATTTTAATAAAAAAAGCCATAGCTACTTTACACGAGGATCTGCAATATGATTATCAATTAGAATTCGATAAATTATTAGATGAATAAAAAAGAACGCCCCATAATTAATAATTTAATTAATGAGCTTACTACTGAAATAGAAAGTTTTCAAAATACTACCATTAGACCAATCATTAAAATGCAACACTTATTGCTAGTTGCTTCCTTAAAATACTATTTAGAAAAAAGAAAACTTGATTTACAAGGTTGCTCAGAACTAGAGGTAAATAATAAAATTAAATCAATTTACAATAAAGATATAGCCTACAGGAATATTAGTTTAGGGATAATTATTGGTCATTTTTCTTCTTCAGAATTTAGTTTCTATACTCATCATTCCACAGAAATTAATAAAAGAATTATTAAGATTATTCATCAAAGAGTTCAAAATAGTCTATCTGAAATTTTATAAAAGATACTTTATTAAGATTCGAATACTAACAAAAGCAATCAATAGTGCAGTACCCTTTTTAATTTGAATTGGTGTTAGAAATTGTTTGCTAATCTTATTGCCTAAAAAACTACCTACTAAAACTACTATGATTAGCATTATGGTAAGATTCCAATCTACAGACACACCTGAATTAAGAGAATACCCTAAAATTCCACTGATAGAATTTAACAGTATAAATAAACTGGCAGTTGCTGCTATTCTTTTTGGAGTATCCCATTGTCTTAGGTGTAATAATGGAGCTAAAAAAATTCCTCCACCTATTCCTACCATACCCGATATAAAACCAATTATACCAGCATAACTACTACTTTTTGTTAGATTGATGTGACTTGCATTTACACGTTTTGAGACAATTTTTTTATTAAACCACATCACAAGAGATGCCATTAGCAGGGTGAAACCTAATGAGATAAAAAATATATTTTTATTCACCTCAATAAACCCACCAATAAAAGCTAGAGGAATGCTAAAAGATATAATAGGAATTACTTTTTTCCAATCGTAGAGTCGTTGTTTTTGAAAATGAAAAACATTTAAACTCACCACAGTTATATTGCATAATAATGAAATGGATCTAATTTGTGTAAAAGCAATCCCTGTGAGCGCTAAAATTGCTAAATAACTTGATCCACCACCAAATCCAACAGAAGAATAAAGAATAGCAATAGCAAAAAACAATAAAAATATGTGCCAATAAATGGCAACAAGATTGGTTATTATCTCTATATCCATAAAGCTAATATAGTTTTATATAATATGAAAATTCATAATTATTTGATTTTTTAAAAACCGTCTCCGTAATAATGGTAAATAAAAATAAGGTTGCTATATTTTTGTTAATATGACACTTAATATTTGTTTTGCATACCATTTGTCAATTATTTTTAAACATTAAATAAAATGAAATGAAAAAAAATAAAAAAAAGCAAAAAGTCACCATGACTAAAGCTTTCAAAACAATTATTTGGCCAAGGCGTAATTTGGTATTTATAGGATTGTTTTTAATTTTAATAAATAGATTATCTGGGTTTGTTCTCCCACTAAAGTCAAAAGATTTATTGGATGATATTTACCCAAATCAGGATATGAATTCTTTATATGATTTATTATGGATTGTAGGATTTGCCCTATTAATACAAGCTATTACCTCTTTTTTATTAACAAGAATTCTAAGCGTTCAAGCTCAATATCTCATTTCAGAATTAAGAGCTCAAGTTCAAAAGAAAGTTTTATCACTCCCAATTAGTTTTTTTGATAATACAAAATCAGGAGCGTTAGTTTCTAGAATTATGAGTGATGTAGAAGGTGTAAGGAATTTAATTGGTACAGGTCTTGTTCAATTAGTTGGAGGCGTAATTACTGCTATCATATCTCTAGTTTTATTAATTCAAATTAATCCTTGGATGACATTATTTGTTTTTTTACCAGTGAGTGTCTTTGGTTTTATTGCTTTAAAAGCATTTAAATACATTCGTCCAATTTTTAGAAATCGTGGAAAGATTAATGCTGAGGTAAAAGGAAGATTAACAGAAACCCTGGCAGGAGTTAGAGTTATAAAAGCTTTTAATGCAGAAAATCAGGAAAATGAAACGTTTGAGAGAGGTGTAGATTCATTATTCCAAAATGTGAAAAAAAGTTTAACAGCTACAGCATTTATGACAAGTTCATCAACTTTTTTATTAGGATTAGCTTCTGTTGGCATCATGGGAATAGGAGGGTATTTTATGATTGAAGGTCAGTTAACTACTGGAGATTTTTTGAAGTTTACGTTACTTTTAGGTTTTATGATAGCGCCAATAGTCCAGATGAGTAATATTGGAAGTCAATTAACAGAGGCTTTGGCTGGGCTAGATAGAACAGAAGAGCTTATGAATATGGAGGCAGAGGAAGATGATAAAGAAAGAACTCTAGCATTAAAAAAAGTTGATGGAGACATACTATTCAATAATGTTTCTTTTTCTTATGAGGAAGGAAAAGAGGTACTACACAATATAAATTTTCATGTCCCACCCGGTTCGGTTACAGCTTTGGTAGGAAGCTCTGGTTCTGGAAAGTCTACTATAGCAGGATTGTCCGCTACTTTTTTAAACCCAACTTCAGGTACCATAACCATAGACCATCAAGACATGTCTAAAATCAAACTGTCTAGTTATAGAAAACATCTTGGTGTTGTGCTACAAGATGAATTTTTATTTGAGGGAACCATAAGGGAAAACATACTTTTCCCGAGACCAAATGCAACAGAAACTGAATTAGATAATGCTGTTAAAGCAGCTTATGTAGATGAATTTACAAGTAGATTTGAACATGGTTTAGATACACTCATAGGAGAGCGTGGTGTTAAACTTTCAGGAGGTCAAAGGCAACGTTTAGCCATAGCAAGGGCTATTTTAGCAGATCCAAAAATTATTATTTTAGACGAAGCTACTTCTAGTTTAGATACAGAAAGTGAATCCTTAATTCAAAAAAGTTTAGCACAATTAGTAAAAGATAGAACAACAATAGTCATAGCACACAGGTTAAGTACAATAAAAAAAGCAGATCAAATATTAGTCATAGAAAGTGGTGAAATAGCAGAGAGAGGAACTCACAA
>CAXHZP010000052.1:0-7508 GCA_964021805.1 uncultured Flavobacterium sp. | reverse complement strand
AAATAAATGTTATGAAAAAAATAAATGTTATGAAAAAAATAAATGTTATGAAAAAGATATTAATCTTCACTTTAATTGGAATTGCTTTTTTTGGTTGTAATTCTGACAATGATGATGTTCTAAATGATTCTGATTATGCAGAATATATAATTGAGAACTCTATTGATACAGAAATAAATTTTATGGCAGAAGAAATATATACAACTAACGAAACCCAAGAACCTGTTTTAAAATTAAAACTAATTACCTCTGAAATATTCCCTTGTACCAACTACGGATTGACAACAACAGAATTTATAAATGGCAGTGAACTTATTGTAAGATTTGAACAAATAATTGAACCCACATTATGTTTAGCTGCATTAGGACCTGCAACATCCTATATTGAATTACCTGAAAACATAAATAAAATAACTTTTTTAAATGGAAGTGTAATTGACAAGTATTTTATAGAAATTAATCAGCAAAAAATATCTTTAAGACTTATCGAAAACAACTTCACGACATCGTTGTACAACAAAACTTTTAGAATTCCTGAAAATTCATTTGCATATGTTTGTGGAACTAATACAAATAATACAAACATCTACACGGATTTTTCAGAGATTATTGAGCAAAATCATGATTTTATTGAGTTTGACTTTGAAGGAGAAGGAAGAATACCATACCCAGAAACATCTAATGGAAATGGTGTCAATCATCCATCAAAATATTATAAGTACACTAGTTCATTAGAATTTAACAATTTAGCGAACATAATGAATGAATATTCTTCTGAAAACATCGAAGAAAATTCTGGTGTCTCTATTTCAATAATTAGTTGGAATAACTTAAAATTTCATAGTTGGCTTGAAAATTAAAAAACTATACCCAAGAATGGCTATAAGTAATTGCTTGTTCTCGCCTACTTTCGAAAATCCGGCAGGATTTTCAGTTTTGTGTGTACTTGTAAAGTTAAGTGCTAACCCACCCAACTACACATAGCCGAGATCGTTACTAGTGAAATAGTATATAATAAAATAAGACATTTAAAGTTAAAAAATTATGGTCTAGTCATAGTCGTTATTTGATTAAATTCATATATATGTTTTTCATGTGGGGAATTGAGCATAAAAATATGGTATTTAATTTTCTAGGGAATCGAGTTGTATAAAATAAGTTATAATGTTTTCTTATTATACAAAAATAACGATTATGGCTTTTTTAATAAATTAATGATGCTAAATAAAAGAACTGTACAATTCAATAATTGATAAAATTCGAAAAAATTAGATGTAATTCCATTGCCTTTTAATCATAAAGAACAATGTTTATTTTTAAGTAAGATTTAAAATTATTTATTAGAACAAAAATATTCAAATAATTTAGCACATTTTCTCCCCCCCCCCTTTTTTTTCCGTACTCATTCACTTGAGTGCGGTTTTTTTATTTCTAAGCTTCTAATGCCTTGCCAATACGTTTAATAGCCTCTCTTAAGACAGCTTCAGAGGCAGCATAAGATAATCGAATGCAATTTGGAGCTCCAAAAGCAGCTCCAGTAACTGAGGCTACGTTAGCTTCCTCAAGGAGAAATAAAGAAAAGTCATTAGCATCTTTAATGTGTTTTCCTTTGATAGTTTTTCCAAAGAAATACGAAATATCAGGAAAAACGTAAAAAGCACCGTCAGGGATATTTAATTTAAACCCTTCAATATCTCTAAGTAATTCTAATACAATATTTCTACGAGATTTAAACTCGTCTACCATATATTGTACTTTAGAAACCGGAGCTAGTACAGCAGTTATAGCTGCTCGTTGTGCAATACAATTTGTTCCAGATGTAATTTGCCCTTGCATTTTTGTACATGCTTTAGCGATCCATTCTGGCGCACCAATATACCCGATTCTCCAGCCAGTCATAGCAAAAGCTTTTGCTAGACCATTTACTGTAATCGTTCTATCAAACATATTTTCAATTGCAGCAAAACTAAAGGTTGGTTTGTTGTAGTTAATATGCTCATAAATCTCATCAGAAAGAACATATATTTGAGGATGTTTTTCCAAAACTTTTGCTAAAGCCCTGTATTCATCTTCCGAATAAATTGTTCCACTAGGATTGTTAGGAGAGTTGAAAAACACCATTTTTGTTTTAGGAGTAATAGATGTCTCTAACTGTTCTGGTGTAATTTTAAAATCTGAATCTATAGAAGATGGTATTTCCACAAATGTTGCTTCACATAAAATTGCAATCGCAGAGTAACTTACCCAATATGGTGCTGGTAACAAAACTTCATCTCCAGGATTAAGAAGTACTTGAGCAACATTAGCAATAGATTGTTTAGCTCCAGTAGATACTACAATTTGACTTGGCTTGTAGCTCAAGTTATTGTCTCGTTTAAACTTTGTACAGATGGCTTCTTTTAATTCTCCATACCCATCAACAGGGGTGTAAGAATTGTAATCTTGATTAATCGCTTCTACAGCTGCATCTTTAATAAAGTCTGGTGTATTAAAGTCTGGTTCCCCTAAACTTAAACTAATAATGTCTTTACCTTCAGCTTTTAACTCTCTTGCCTTTGCTGCCATAGCCAATGTTTGAGATACAGGTAGGCTATTTATTCTATTCGATAATGGATGTGCCATTTATTTTGTGAAGTTATATGTACTTTTTATGCTATTTCTGGGTTTTTACCTAAAACACCTAAATGTCTAAAATGTTCTATAATGGCTTTTCTAGTAGTTTTATACTCATTATAAGGCAAATTAAATTCCTTAGCTGTTTCCTTTACAATTTTAGCTAACTTACCATAATGTACATGAGAGATATGTGGAAAAATATGATGTTCAACTTGATGATTTAAGCCTCCAGTATAGAAATTTATGAGTCTATTGCTAGGAGCAAAGTTGGAGGTGGTATATAATTGATGGACTGCCCAAGTATGTTCTAAATTTCCATCTTTATCTGGTATTGGCATTTCTGTATTAGGAACAATATGAGCCAATTGAAAAACTAGGCTTAAAATCATACCAGCTGTATAATGCATTACAAAAAATCCAATCAATACTTTCCACCATACTATATCTAAAACAACTAAAGGTAAAACGATCCATAAAGAGTAATAAACTAATTTAGAGATAACTAATTTTGTCCATTCTACTGCAGGACTAGGAAATTTACCATACGATAATTTTCTTTTCAAATAATTATGCATCTGTTTAATATCGGTAGTAATTGCCCAATTAATTGTTAATAATCCATAGAGGAAAATAGAATAGTATTTTTGAAGTTTGTGAATTTTCAGCCATTTTGAATGTTTTGAAAAACGTATAATTCTACCGGCATCAATATCTTCATCATGATCTTTAATGTTTGTAAATGTATGGTGTAGAACATTGTGTTGTACTTTCCAATTGTATACATTTCCTGCAAGGATATAGATGCTACTACCCATTAATTTGTTAACCCATTTTTTACTAGAGAAAGAATCATGATTGCTATCATGCATTACATTCATTCCAACCCCAGCCATTCCAACTCCGGTTACAGCCATCAAAATAAACATTAGCCATTGTGGCATTTCAACGGTAAGAATTAAAATAAAAGGCACTAAAAAAACAGAAAACATTATAAAGGCTTTTGTGTATAATTTCCAATTGCCAGTTCTCTTAATATTATTTTCTTTAAAGTAAGAATTTACTCTTTTATTTAGAGTTCTAAAAAATTTGGCTTTATCTATTCTTGAAAAATTTATTGACTTCATAAATGGGTTTTGTATTTATCAAAAATAAACATTTTTGAGTACGATATGATTATAAACGATTATTATTTAACGGAATTGTTCTCATGATTAATTACTTTTGTGATATAATATAAATCATGGATTTACTTTTAAAATATTTTCCGGAATTAACTCAAGACCAACTTATAAAGTTTTCAAAATTACAAGACTTATATAAAGACTGGAATTTAAAAATTAATGTAGTTTCCAGAAAAGATATTGATGAGTTATACCTTAGACATGTATTACATTCTTTAGGTATTGCTAAAGTTGTTCAGTTTAAACCAAACACCAAAGTATTGGATGTTGGAACTGGAGGAGGTTTTCCAGGGATTCCTTTGGCTATATTATTTCCAGAAACAAATTTTCATCTGGTAGATAGTATTGGTAAAAAAATAAAGGTTGTTAATGAAGTGGGCGAAGGTTTAGGATTGCAAAACATTTCAACTACTCATGGTAGAGTTGAAGATGATCAAGATACCTATGATTTTATAGTGAGTAGGGCAGTGGCTCAAATGGAAACATTTGTACGTTGGACTAAAGGAAAAATTAATAAAAAACAAGAGCACAAAATTAAAAACGGAATTTTATATTTAAAAGGAGGTGATTTAACCGAAGAATTAAAAAAATACGCTACAGTTTCAATTTTTAATTTATCAGATTTTTTTGATGAAGATTTTTTTGACACAAAAAAAGTGGTGCATTTGCCCATGAAGTATAAAGGCTAAAAATTAAGAATATGGCATTAACACCGTCCAATAATTTTCAAAAAGGCATCTCTGCTCCCAAGTTCACATTAGTAGATACTATCTCAGAAAAAGAGGTTTCTTTAGATGAATTAAAAGGGAAGAATGGAACAGTTATTTTCTTTATTTGTAACCACTGTCCTTTTGTAATTCATATTAACAAAGCTTTAGTTCAAATAGCGAATGAGTATAGTTCTAAAGGATTTAGTTTTATTGCCATTAGCAGTAACGATTCAGAAAAATACCCGATGGACAGCCCTGCCAATATGAAAATTCATGCTAAAAAAGAAAACTATCCGTTTCCATATTTGTATGATGAAACTCAAGAGGTTGCTAAAGCTTATGACGCCGCATGTACTCCAGATTTATATGTATTTGACAGCAATTTAACATCAGTTTATCATGGTCAATTAGATGATTCTAGACCTGGTAATGAGCTTCCAGTTACTGGAATATATATTCGGGAAGTTTTAGATCTTCTTGAAAGTAAAAAACCGTACACAGGTATTCCAAAGCCCAGTATAGGGTGTAATATTAAATGGAAGTGATATTAGCTAATGAAGCCATTATTTAGACAACTTCTACAAACAACCCATCTTCAGTTTTAGTAACCTTTGCAACATCTTTTTTGGTTAAGCCTTTAATGGTTTTATCCCATTTTTTATTGCTTAATCCAGATTGAGTTTTTAAGGCCATTAAATCTATTTTTTCAACTTTAGAAATTATAGCTAGAACAGCTTTCTCTTCCTCATTTAATTCAATAGAAGGCGCTTTTTGTTCTGGCCTCATCTGAGGAAAGAATAATACTTCTTGAATAGACTGATTGTTGGTTAAAAACATAATTAATCTGTCCATTCCAATTCCCATCCCAGAGGTAGGAGGCATTCCATATTCTAACGCTCTTAAGAAATCATGATCAATAAATTCTGTGGCTTCATCATCTCCTTTTTGAGCAAGTTTTAGTTGATGTTCAAAACGTTCTCGTTGATCTATAGGATCATTTAATTCAGAATATGCATTGGCAATTTCTTTTCCACAAACCATCAATTCAAAACGTTCCGTTAGTTCTGGGTTGTCTCTGTGTTCTTTACAAAGAGGAGACATTTCTTTTGGATAGTCTGTAATATAGGTGGGTTGAATATAATTGCCTTCACATTTCTCTCCAAAAATTTCATCGATTAACTTTCCTTTTCCCATGGTCTCATCAACAGGAATATTCATTGCTATTGCGGCGGCTCTAATTTCATCTTCTGTTTTTCCAGTAATATCAAAACCAGTAAAATGCTTTATAGAGTCTGTCATGGTTACTCTTGCATAAGGCGCCTTAAAATCTATGGTATGTTCTCCAAAAGTAGCAACTGAAGTTCCGTTTACTGCAATAGCACAATGTTCTAATAATTGTTCTGCAAACTCCATCATCCAGTTATAATCTTTGTACGAAACATAAATTTCCATCGCTGTAAATTCTGGATTGTGAGTTCTATCCATACCTTCATTCCTGAAGTTTTTAGAAAACTCGTACACCCCATCAAAACCACCAACAATTAATCTTTTTAAATACAATTCATTTGCAATTCTCATATACAAAGGAATGTCTAAAGAATTGTGATGTGTACTAAAAGGTCTTGCTGCAGCACCACCCGGAATAGGTTGTAAAATAGGGGTTTCAACTTCAAAGTAACCAGCGTCATTAAAAAACGATCGCATGGCATTAAAAAGTTTAGTTCTCTTTACAAAAACTTCTTTGACGTGTGGGTTTACCACTAAATCTGCATATCGTTGTCTATATCTTAGTTCAGGATCTGTAAATGCGTCATAAGTAACACCATCTTTTACTTTGGGTATTGGTAAGGGTTTTAATGATTTAGAAAGTAGCGTAAACTCTTTTACCATGACTGTTTTCTCACCAACTTTGGTAGTGAAAAGAGTTCCAGTAATCCCGATAAAATCTCCTAAATCTAGTAATTTTTTAAAAACAGTATTGTACAAGGATTTATCTTCACCAAGGCAAATTTCATCTCTGTTAAAATAAAGTTGGATTCTCCCTTCTCCGTCTTGTAATTGACCAAAAGAGGCTTTTCCTTGAATATTTATAACCATTAATCTTCCTGCAATAGTTACCTGTTTACCCTCTTTAAAGTTGTTTTTTATTTCCTTAGAATTAGCATCTACAGGAAATAAATCTGCAGGATAAGGATTGATACCAAATTCACGTAATCTCGTTAGTTTTTCTCTACGTACAACTTCTTGTTCTGATAATTGCATTCTATTTACTTTTCTGAAATGATTATAAGCTGCAAAGATAGTCATTTGATAAAAAGAACTTTGAAGTTAAAAAAGAAATAATAGCGTTTTAAATATTAAAAAGACTTATATTTGCATGTTGTTTAATTTAAACAACGTGTTGTGTTGTTTTGTCACTTTCGTAAAAAGTGTCTTGGTTTTGTTAACCAATGGAAAGCTTCCCTGAGATGGGTTGCTTTTTTTATGCGCTTAAATGAAGTTAGATTTCATTTCCCAAATTTTTGAAAAAAATAATCCTGCATAAATACTACTAACTATAAATTTTAATCCAGTTGAAAACAGAAACCCTATAAGAGAGCCAAAAGCAGCTTTTAATGCTCTGTTAGAGTTTTCATTATCATGGATGAGTTCTCCAATAAATGCACCAATGAACGGGCCTATGATAATTCCAAAAGGTCCAAGAAAAATTAGTCCAACAATCAAACCTATTGTAGTTCCAATGATACCATATTTACTACCACCAAATTTTTTTGTTCCTAAGGCAGGAATGATATAATCTAATATATATACTAGTATGGCAACCGCAAGGGTAGTTAGTATAAAAGTCCAATTGTAGGGAATGGCATTGGTAAGATGTAATAATAACAATCCTACCCAACTAGTAATAGGGCCAGGTAATACTGGTATGAAGGAACCAATAATCCCAAGAATTATAAAAAAAACACCTAATAGAAGTAGAAGAAGATCCATGGATTTACTT
>CAXHZP010000051.1:0-7917 GCA_964021805.1 uncultured Flavobacterium sp. | reverse complement strand
AAATACGAAGAAGAAACCAATTTACGATGTCATATTATTATAGATAATTCTGCTTCCATGCATTATCCAGTAGTAAAAGAACAACGAATAAATAAGTTAAACAAAGTAGGGTTTTCAGCTGTTGCATCTGCTTGTTTGATGGAGGTATTAAAAAGGCAACGTGATGCAGTTGGTCTTAGTGTTTTTGCTGATTCCTATCAATATTATGCTCCTGAAAAAGGAAGTGATCGTCACAGAAAGATGATTCTTCATCAACTTGAAAAATTAGTAACAGGTAATTCGGATGCTGCCACTGAAACCTATCAATATCTACATGAGATTGCTGAAAAAATTCACAGGCGTTCTTTAATTTTTTTATTTACAGACATGTTTCAAACAAATATAGATGAAGAAAAAATGTTTGAAGCACTAAGGCATTTAAAGTATAACAAACACGAAGTTGTTCTGTTTCACACCTTTGATATGAAAACCGAATTAAATTTTGATTTTGAAAACTCTCCAAAAAAATTTGTTGATGTTGAAACAGGAGAAACAGTCAATTTATTTGCAGACAATATAAAAGAAAACTACACTAAGTTAGTTGATTCTTATTTTAAAGAATTGAAAAACAAATGTTTGCAATATAAGATATCATACGTCCCAGTAGATATTCAACAAGGTGTTCATCAAGTATTAACTAGCTATTTTTTAAGTAGGCAAAAAATGATGTAATTTTCACCCTTTCTGTTTGGATATATAAAAAACTGACTTATATTTGCAACCGCTTTAAGCAACGGTTTGGTAGTTCAGCTGGTTAGAATGCCTGCCTGTCACGCAGGAGGTCGCGGGTTCGAGTCCCGTCCAGACCGCAAAAGCATCTCTTTTGAGATGCTTTTTTTATTTTTATATCTTTAGCAAAAAAATAGACATGATTATCATTATGGGAGTTAGTGGTTCGGGAAAAACAAGTCTCGGTAAACAGCTTTCTATACGAATGTCAAAACCTTTTTATGACGCTGATGATTTTCATACGTTAGCTAATATAAATAAAATGAAATCTGGTCAGGCATTAACAGATTCAGATAGGGCTCCATGGCTCTTAGACTTAGCAAGTAAGATTAAAGAATGGACGTTGAGTGGTGGAAGTATTTTGGCTTGCTCTGCGTTAAAAGAAGAATATAGAACTATTCTCTCTAAGTTTAATAATAACATTACTTGGATTGTTCTTAATGGATCTTTTGATTTACTTCTATCTCGTCTAACAAATCGAAAAGATCATTTTTTTAAACCTGAATTATTACAGTCTCAACTAGAGACTTTAGAACTTCCTACTTATGGTATTCATATTAATTGCAACAAACCCATTAAGCAAATGGTTGAAGAAGTTATAGATAAAATTCCAGTTACAACTCCTGCAACAATTGGAGTAATTGGCTTGGGAGTAATGGGGCAAGGCATTGCTCTAAATAGTGCGGAGTGTGGTTTGGAAACTGCAGTTTATAATCGTTTTGTAAAAGGTGAAGAGCAGGTAGTTTTTGATTTTCTTTCTACTAATTCTCAGTTTAAAAATCTACAAGGTTTTACCAATATTTCATCGTTTATAAATGCATTAGAACGTCCTAGAAAAGTTTGGTTAATGATTAAAAGTGGTTCTGCTGTAGATGATTTACTTAATGAAATAGTACCCTTACTTAGTGAGGAGGATATCATTATAGATGGAGGGAATTCTTATTTTAAAGATACTCAAAGAAGAGCATTAGAACTTCAAAAAAGAAACATACACTTTGTTGGGTGTGGAGTTTCTGGAGGTGAAGTAGGAGCAAGAAATGGAGCATCGCTTATGTTTGGTGGGAGTAAAGAAGCCTACAAAAATCTCAGTCCTTTTTTGAAAAATATTTCAGCAAAAGATTCCAAAGGAAAACCCTGTGAAGCCTATATGGGTGCTGATGGTGCAGGACACTTCGTAAAAATGGTTCATAATGGTATAGAGTACGCAGAAATGCAATTATTAGCAGAAACCTATGCTGTGCTGGCTCGTCAAATGAGTTATACTGAAATTTCATCAATTTTTGAAGAGTGGAATTGTGGATCTGAAGCGAGTTATTTACTAGAAATAACATCAATAATTTTGCAACAAAAAGAAGGTGACACCTATCTCTTAGATCTAATTTTAGATTCAGCAGGAAGTAAGGGTACAGGATTATGGTCTACTAAGGTTGCCCTAGATCTAGGCGAGGCAAATACCATGATGTCTTCAGCTGTCTTTGCTCGTTATCTATCTGGTCTAAAAAAACAACGAAAGGTATTATCGGATAGAAAACCTACACCTCTTCATTCAGCGTCATTTGATGTTAAAAAATTAAAAGAAGCGTACAGTTTTTCTAGAATTATTAATCACATCCAAGGTTTTAATCTTATTGAAGCTGCTTCAAAAAAATATAATTGGGATTATAATCCATCAGAAATAGCAAGAGTTTGGACAGAGGGTTGCATTATTCGATCTAGTTTAATGGAAAATTTAAGTGAATTATTATTAAGTGAAAAATCGTTACTAAAAAATGAAAAGATTTTACATCATCTCTCTAAGTACGAACCAAATATTGCACAACTAATTCATCATACAATAGATCAAAAAATTGCTTTAGATTGTTTTTCTTCAGCGTATAATTTTTGGTTAGCTATTTGCTCAGAACATCTACCTGCAAATCTTATTCAAGCACAACGCGATTTTTTTGGTGCACATACCTACCAAAGAGTAGACAGCTCTTTAAACGAGTTTTTTCACACTAAATGGGATTAATATGATAGACTATCATCTTCTTTTGTCAGTTTTAATAGGAGTTTCTATTTTAATTATTTTGATTTTAAAGTTTAAGATTCAGCCTTTTCTTGGACTTCTTATTTCAAGTATTTTAGTTGGAATTCTTGCAGGAGTAGCACCTCTTGAAATTATGAATACAGTGAAAGAAGGAATGGGTTCTACATTAGGCTTTGTAGCTGTTGTTGTTGGGCTTGGTGCCATGTTTGGTGCCATTTTAGAGCATTCTGGTGGTGCAGAAGCTTTAGCTCAATATCTACTGAAGGCTTTTGGAGAAAAAAATGCTTCTTGGGCATTAATGATTACTGGCTTTTTTATTGCCATACCTGTTTTTTTTGATGTAGCTTTTATAATTTTAATTCCCTTAGTTTATTCTTTACAAAGAAAAACAAAGAAGTCTATACTTCTTTACGCTATTCCATTACTGGCAGGATTAGCTATTACACATGCTTTTATTCCTCCAACCCCAGGCCCTGTTGCTGTTGCAGATATTTTAAATGCAGATTTGGGTTGGGTTATTTTAGTAGGTTTTATTGTAGGTATTCCAACGGCAATAGTAAGCGGGCCTATTTTTGGAAAGTTTATTGCTTCTAAAATTTTTATAGCTGCACCAAAAAAAATAGATGAAAAGGAGGTTGATAATTTCCCTCCAATTCGTTTAATTCTTTTAATCATAGCAACCCCAATTTTGTTAATTGTTTTGAATACTCTTTTAAATAGTCCTTTAGGTTCTGGTTTAAATCTCTCAGATAAAACAATTACTTGGCTACAAATGATAGGTCATCCTTTTTCTGCATTAATTATTGCAAATTTAATGGCTTGGTATCTTCTTGGAATTAGACGAGGGGTTTCTAAAGCTATTTTATCAAAAATTACTTCTGCATCATTGGCGCCAGCAGGAATTATTATCCTATTAACAGGAGCAGGTGGTGTTTTTAAACAAATGTTGATTACCACCGGTACTGGCGAGATGCTAGCCAATTATTTTTCAAGTATCGGTTTAAGTGTTTTACTTTTTTCTTTTTTAGCTGCGGTTTGTGTTAGAATTTTACAAGGATCTTCAACAGTTGCAATGATTACTGCTGCCGGAATAACATCATCACTTATTACAACTCCTCTAAGCGAATTCCATACTGCACTTATTGTAATTTCAATTGCTGCTGGAGCTTCTATCTTATCTCATGTAAACGATAGTGGGTTTTGGCTGGTAAGTAATTATTTAGGACTATCAGAAAAAGATACTTTTAGAAGCTGGTCTATGATGACTTTGATACTTGCCTTATGTGGTTTAACAATGGTATTGTTACTTTCATTGTTTGTTTAATAATATATTTTTATCTACTCAGTTTGAACCGAATTTTTCGAACACCATGATCTGTGTCCCATTGTTTCACTTCCTTGAAATGAAAGCTTGTATACAATTTTGATGCAGGTATATTTTCAAGACCAGTTTCAACCGTTACAACTTTAGAGGAAAATTTTTGTAAGATATAATTCATTAATTCCCTTCCTATACCTTGTCTAAAAAAATGAGGAGATACCACTAAACTATTAATATGCGTAGTTTTTTCTTTTGGGCTAACTTCTACAATACCAACGATTTTATCTTTAATATGGTATCCAAAAAACGTAGTAGTACTTTTTATATAACTTTCAAGAGGTCTTTGTAAAGGCGGGAAATTGGTAGCATTTAGCAATGCAGCCTCTACTGCATATGATTCTTGAAAAACAACACGCATTTTAGTAGCAATCGCTAGGTTAGTATGGTCTAGTTTTTTAATCATTAATTTATTTCTGTGAATGTAGTAAACGAATATAGGGAATCTAATTAAAAGCCATCATTCAAAAACAACTGTCATTTTGTAATAAAATATGAGCCCAATTATAGTAATTTTACAAATAACTTTTTAATTGTAGACTGTTGGATAAAAAAGATTTTAAAATTTACATAGTTGGAGCAGGAGTTAGTGGTTTGGTAGCTGCGCAGGTATTGGAAAAAAAAGGTTACCATCCTATTATTCTTGAAGCATCAGACAGAGCAGGTGGTAGAGTGAAAACAGATATTAAAAAAGGTTTTCAATTAGATCATGGCTTTCAAGTATTGTTATCATCCTATCCAGCTGCCCAAAAATACTTGGATTTTAAGGCTCTTAAGCTACAAAAATTAAAACCTGGTGCTGTTATTTTTAAAAATGGGAAACAACAAATTATTGGAGACCCTTTAAGAGATATTTCTACACTTTTTTCTACACTCTTTTCAGGAGTGGGAACCTTTTCTGATAAGTTTAAAATTTTTCAATTAAATATGAAATTGAAAAATAAGTCTATAGAGGCTATTTTTTCATCTGATGAAATAAGTACCAAAGCGTATTTGCAAGAGTTTGGGTTTTCTTCCCAAATTATAGCTCAGTTTTTTACTCCATTTTTCACAGGAATATTTTTAGAAAATGAGCTAACAACCTCTAGTAGAATGTTTGAATTTGTGTTTAAAATGTTTGGAGAAGGATTGGCTGTACTTCCCAAAGGAGGTATGGAAGAAATTTCTAAACAGTTGGTAGCCAACCTTAGCATCACAACTTTTCAATATAACACCCAAGTAACCTCTGTTTCTGATAAGGAAATTATGCTACATACAGGAGAAAAGCTAGCAAGCACGGCAACAATTATTGCCACAGATGCCAGTAAGCTTGTAAATAATGCACCATCAAAAAACTACTCTTGGAAATCTTGTCAAACCCTTTATTTTACAGCTAAACAAAGGATGATAAATAAACCTATGATTGGCTTAGTTTCTATGGAAGATAGTCTTATCAATAATATTTTTTATCATACCAGTGTTGCTTCACATAGTAATAATACCGAAGAATTACTATCGGTAACGGTTGTAAAAGAACATCAGTTATCTGAAAAACAATTAATAGCTGCTGTTACAAAGCAATTAAAAGAAGAGTGCACTATAGACCACCTTACTTTTTTGGCTATTTATCACATAAAAAGAGCATTACCAGATTTAAAAAACATAAAATATGAAGTTTCATCCTCAGAGACACAGTTGTCCTCTGGTATTTTTTTAGCAGGAGATGTGCAGTTAAATGGCTCTTTAAATGCCGCTATGATAGCAGGAGAAAATGCCGCATTACAAGTTATAGCATCCCTTTCATAAGAAAGTCTCTGTTAAACAGAAGCATATTGTTGCAATAATTCTAAAGAAGCATATTGCAATGATTTTTGATGGGTAGCTTCTAAAATAATAGGCGGAGCTTTGCCTGCTTTTTCGGCTTCTAACCATCTAGAAATACACAAACACCATTTGTCTCCAGGTTGTAGACCTGGAAAGTTCCAATGAGGTATAGGAGTCATTAAATCATTTCCTCTAGAAGCAGAGTATTCCAAAAACGCTTTAGTTACTACTGCACAAACAGTGTGGGTGCCGGTATCTTCTGAAATGGTTCTACAAAAGCCATCTCTAAAATAACCTGTCATAGGATCTGTGCAACACGGAATAAGTGGGTCTCCAAAAATATTAAGTTCCATAGGATAAAATGTAAAAGTATTTTTTAAAAAATAAACCTTCGCTACTTAGTAGTTGTTTTTATCTAACTAATCCAATCATTTGTCCAATACCAATGCCAAAGTATGTTCTATATTTATTTATTTGAAGCATCGGAGAAATAGTTAATCCGAAAAATTTTTTCAAAGGAAATTCTATTTTAGGATTAATAATGAGACTAATAGTATTGATTTTTTTTTCATCTGAAATATAAGTTGTATAATTATTTAAACGCCAATTTACTCTTTCTTTTAGTCCAGTAATACCTAACCCAAAAGATATATTGGCCCTTACAATACCATTTTCATCTAAGTTTTCTATTTTCCCAATATTATATAGCTTTCCAAAACCAACTTGAAAGCTATTAAAATAGTCTCTTGGTCCTTCTAAGAGAATTGGATCCATAATGTCTACATAATCACTTGGTGTTGATCTTGAGCCACGAAAATTTCCATTAAAACCAACTTTAAATATGTAATTTTTTTTAGTAATCATATTTAAGTTTACATCTACACCTAAATAATTTCCTATACTTAGCTCACTAGATGCATAAAGTTTATTGTTTTTTGCTGCTTGAGCATTTGTAAATTGGATGCTTATAAAAAACAATATTAGTATGTATTTTATATTCATAGGTGTTTTTTTTACTCTAATATGTGAAAGGTAATTACAACTCTTATTCTTCGTTAAGAATTATGATTGTTTCAATAATTTTGTTCTTCTGATCAATATTTACTTTAGTGATGTTTCCATTTTCAATATAGTTTATAAAAGCTGTCTTTTCTGACTTCTCTAGAGTTACTTTAACATATTTTGTATCAACTCTTTCAAGTGAACCTGTAATAGCGTCTATTCCCCATCCTAGAATACTAAGAGCATTTAATATGGCTACAGCATTAAACTTACTATCCATTACAACAACTCTTTCTCTATAGTTATCTAGCCTAAAGTCTATTCTATCATCAGCTCTTACTTTTAGTTGAACAGGTGTTTTTCCTTTTTCAAAACCATTTACAAAAACTTTAGCACCCGAAGGATCTGTTTCAAATAATACAACTCTATTAGACCCAGTTATAATTGTAGCACAGCCAGTGCTTATTAAAAGTACAAATGCTATTAAAATAATTGAGATTCTTTTCATAATTTTCATGATCATTTTTTTTATGTGTGTCTACTTTGTTTACAGTCTTTATTCAGCTTATTTAGACCTTTAAAATAGTTATTTCTTTATGATAACGTGCTTACATAATTATGGTTTTATGTTATGTAAGAAAATGGGTTTTACATTAAGATTTTTGCAGTACTTAGGAAAATTAGCAATTAAGATTTTTTTTTGCAAAAATAATACTTTTCTTTATAGTTGTAACTTCTTTTTATTCAAATAAATTTTCGTTATTAAAGTGACAAATGGTAGATTTTCTTTGGTTTAGATAGATGAAAAATATAACGTTGTTATACAAGATTAGTTGCTGTTGTTAATCACTAAGGTAAATCACTAAAGCACAGATAGAAAGACCGCGAGGACTTTACTAATAGCCAGAACCAAAGCAATTATTTTTATACGGTGTTG
>CAXHZP010000050.1:0-8472 GCA_964021805.1 uncultured Flavobacterium sp. | reverse complement strand
GATCTGATTTTCATAAACGTCAAAATTAGCCCAAACGGTATTTAAGTTGGAAATTTTTAATAAAGGTTGACCCTTCTTAACAGAACTACCTTGCTCTACTAACTTTTCTGAAACAGTTCCTGAAACAGTAGCATATACTGGGAAATTTTCTTTTACTTTTCCAGAAGTTTCAATCGAATTGATTTGTTCTTCAGATAGTTTCCATAATTTCAACTTGTTTCGAACAGCATTGTAAAATGCTGGCTGAGATTCTTTTAAAGAATAGGTTGTTAATAGCTCTTGCTGAGCTTTCAATAATTCTGGTGAATATATGGTAGCTAATAATTGCCCTTTTTTAACTTTTTCTCCTGTAAAACTCACAATTAATTGTTCAATTCTTCCAGAGAAATAGCTCATTTGTATCATATTATTTTCTTCATTTTCTGAAATTTTACCTGACAATTTTATAAGGCTTTCCTCATTTACATCGCTTCTACCAATTCTAGTAGTTTGAATGTTTGCTAAAGCCATGGCATTTTCAGTTAATTTGAACTGGTCTGAAGAAAGTCCATTTACACTTGTTTCAGTTGGAATTAAATCCATTCCACAAATAGGGCAATCTCCGGCATCGGGCTGCATTATTTGTGGGTGCATAGAACAGGTCCATTTTTCATTGATTTCACTAACCTTATCGTGATTATGAAGAATTTCTTCAGTAGAAGAATTCCCAAAAAGTAACCACCCAAAAATAAGTCCAGTGGTTAGTATTCCAACATATATAATATATTTCTTCATTTCTATTGATTTATTTTAAATGGAACTTCAAATTTAATTTTTTCCCAAGCAAAAGTTATGATTCCTTTTTTATTGCTCTGTTTTTTAACTTGATATTTTAAATGTTCTGTAACTGTTTTTGAAATAACAGTTTTTACTTTAAATCTAAGCACATCCTCTTTTTCATTATATTCATCTTTCCCGTGTTGATCCCAATGTGTATTAAAAATTATCGTCCATTCTTCTTTTGATGGAATCATAAAAACCCCATATTTACCTGCTTTAAGTTCTTTTCCTGCAATTGTTAAGTTTTTATTTGTTTCTAACCAAGTGGCTTTGTGAGCACCTGCCTGCCATACTTGATCATAAGCCAATAAACCTCCAAAAATGATTCTCCCTCTTACGCCTGGAGACGAATAATCTATGTGAACGTGGGCATCACCGATCATAGACATTGCATAGGTATGAGGACTTAATACTTTCTTTTTTGACGGTACTGCTTTTTTATGTGTTGCGTGATCTTCTTTCTTTATTTTATTTTGATCTTTTTTAGTTCCTTCGTTACAGCTTGTAATTAATACAGCGATAAGAATAGCTTTAATTATGCTTTTCATTTTTTTATGTTATAAAATATTAGTTAGTATTAATAGTGCCATCACTATCATGATTGCATTCTCTATAAATGTTGCCTCTGTCATTGGAAGTTTTAATGCTGTTCCTAAACATGCACATTGAATTGATTTTTTATTTAGCAATGTTTTTGTAACTCCAATGGTTGTAATTCCCAGTATAATTAGTGTTATAATTAGAGCAATGTTAACTTTAATTCGCAGTAAGAACATCAATCCTAAAGCAGTTTCAATAAATGGATATACCCAACCATAAATATGAATTCTTTTTGCTAAAGGGTCGTACATTCTAAAAGAAACGGGAAAACCTTTTAAATCTAATAGTTTAAAAAAGCTAAAAACAATGAAAAAAAGCCCCATAAAATCTAACATGGTTTCTGCGGTATTCCATTCCTTATAATTCATTAGAATTGATGACCCAGAAATATAAAAAAGAATAAACAACAAGGGTTTTAACTGTTGTAACTTACTTTTTTCTTCTTCAATTCTAAAATTAGATACATTTATTGAAATAGATTCTTTTGAACTATTTTTCTCATTAAAAATATATTTTTCTGGCAGTGCAAACTGAAACACTTTTGTTTCAATGTGATGTGACATTGTAATTTCAGTTTCTCCTTTTTCAAGGTTTACGGCTACATTAGTTACATTTTCTATTTCACTTAAATATTTCTCAACAGAGGCTTTACAGCCTTTACAGGTCATCCCCTTTATTGTATAAGTATGTTTCATTCTTTTGGTAATTTTAAGGTTATAGCTCCTTTAGTAGCAATCTCATCTGCATGTCCTGCTAAAGGGTTGTCTTCTATCTTAAAATGCATATAAATTTTTTTCTGAGATGAGATCTGTCAGTATTTTTTTTGAAATATCACCACCATACGTCACATTTCTTAAAGTTCCTGCATAAGATACATGTACTTGATGTTTTGCTTCCTGTTTATAAGAAATCATTAAAAAACTAATTAAATTTAGCATCACGAGTTGATAAATAGTTAATAGTTGTTGATTGTTTACAATAGTTTTTAATTGATTCACTGATTACTGTTTTATTTTTTTAAACGAAGTATGTGAATGAATGATTTTCCACTCACCATCTATTTTTTCTAAAACAGAAGTAGCAACTCCTTTACTCTCAATAGTACGTTCTTTAATAGCTTTTGCCTTATCACCCTTTAATACAATAGTATATAGGTAATTTTCAGTCGTGTAAGCATAAGGTAAATTTACAGTTGCATCAATCTTATAGTTAGAGAACGTAAAGCTTTTAAAATGACCTAATTCTGGACCTAAATGATGATCAATATAATCTTTGTAGGTTCCTTCAACTTTACCTTGTTCAAAAACTGTGGCATTTTGAGTAAAGAGCTCAAAAGTACCCTCAGTTGTCAAGTTTTGTATTGCATCTTTGTAAGCTTTCATTACAGACAGCACTACTTCTTTCTCTTTTGATAGATCTGCTTTTTCTGCCTTATTTATTTCTATTTCTTTCGGTTGTTCTTTACAGCTGATCAGCAATACTGTAATTGTTGTAATTATAAAAATTGTTTTTATTGTTTTCATTTCATTTTAATTTGTTAAATAGTTAATCAATGTCATTTGTATGTAGTATTCTTTTACCGCACTTATTTGATTCATTTGAAACTTTAATTGTAACTCTTGAATATCTAAGACGTCTTTAAAATCGATAGTTCCTGTTTCATAACTTTTAATTAAAATGGCCTCTGCATTTTTTGCTTGTTGTAAATTTTTAACCTGTGTTTCATAGCTAATTCTTGATGCTATTTTATTGTTTATTGCTTTGTCTAAAAGAGTTTCTAATCTATTTTGTCTGTCTTGTTTCTGAAACATAATTTCCTTTTGTTGTAATATATTTTGTTTTGTTTTTGAATTGTATTTTTTATTCAAAATAGGAATTGATAGACTGATCATAGGCATCACAATATCTTTTCCATTATCTCCAAAGCTCATATTAGGACGTTCTGAAACAGCAATATAATCCAGACCAAATCCTACAATAGGCTTTCTTTCTTTTTGATTTATCAATTCTGATTGTTCCACAGATTGAAACAGTTTGTCATACTTCATCAACTCAGGGTGAACATCAATATGTTCCACATCTATTTCTATTACTTTTTTTGGAAGTGTCAGGCTGCTTACAATTGTTATTTCTGTATCTTTTGCTCTATTTAATAGCTTATTCATCTGAGTTTGTTCAGCAATAAAATATCTTGTTAAAACTTGTCTAAGTTGTTCTAAATCATTTTGTCTCATTTGTAACCTCAACACATCTACTGCTGATGCTTTGTCAACTTCAACAGATTTTAACGCCATGATTTCATATGTTTTTAACAATGCTATATTCTTATTCAGAACCTCTTGCCTTGCCTTCAATTCATAGAGCCTGTAATAAGATTTTGACACAGAAACAATTAACTTTCGTTTTGCAATTGTAATGTCTATATACTTTGTGTCAGCCATTGAACTCAGATAATTCTGCCTCGCAGTAATAAAACCGAATTTGGGTAACATTTGTTTCGCAGAGACTTTGAACCTTTGAGCTCCTGTTCTTGTTTCTGGTTCACTTACGAAAAAACCTACGCCAATCTGAGTATCAGGGATTGTAATTGCTTCATTAATTTTTTCTGAAGCTATTTTATAACGCAACTCAAATTTTTGAATTTCTGGATTGTTTTGTAATGCTTCTTCTATTATTGAATCTAACTGTTGTGCATTTACAATTAAACTCAAGAAAAATGAAGTTAGGATTAGTGTTGTTTTTATACAAAATTGTGTGCGTCTCATTTTGTTGTTCTTTTAAGTTGAATTTCTGCTTTCCAGCTAAATAATACTGGTACAACAAATAATGTAATCAAGGCAATAAGCATTCCACCAAAACTTGGAATCGCCATAGGAATCATTATATCACTACCTCTTCCTGTTGATGTAAGAATTGGGAGCAAGGCTAATATGGTTGTTGCTGTTGTCATCAAACAAGGACGAATTCTTTTCTCTCCTGCTTCAACAATAGAAGCTCTAATATCTTTTTTGTTTGCAGGTTTATTTCTATCAAATGTTTGCGTTAAATATGATGCCATGACTACGCCATCATCTGTTGCAATTCCAAACAAGGCAATAAAACCAACCCAGACAGCAACACTTAAATTAATAGTGTGCATCTGAAATAAATCTCTTAGATTTTCACCAAAAAAATTGAAGTTTAAAAACCAATCTTGTCCGTAGAGCCAAATCATAATAAACCCTCCAGCAAATGCAACGGCAATTCCCGAAAAAACCATTAAAGAGGTGGCTACCGATCGGAATTGAAAATAAAGGATTAAAAAGATAATTGCTAAGGCTAAAGGGACTACCACAGATAATGTCTTTTCAGCGCGTATTTGATTTTCATACGTTCCCGTAAATTGATAGTTGATTCCTTTAGGAACAATTAGTTCTCCTGAATCTATTTTTTCTTGAATTAAGGCTTGCGCATTTTCAACTACGTTTACTTCCGCAAAACCATCTAGTTTGTCAAACAATACATACCCCACTAAAAAAGTGTCTTCACTTTTAATTACTTGTGGACCTTGTTCGTAACGAATTTTTGCTAATTCGCTTAATGGAATAGACCTTCCTTTTTCTACTGGAATGTAAATTTGTTTTAAATCTGTTGGGTTTCCTCGTAATTCTCTAGGATAGCGAACACGAATACCATATCGTTCTCTTCCCTCAACGGTTTGTGTTAGTACCATTCCACCAATGGCTACTTTTAAAATACGTTGAACATCTTCTATTGAAATACCATAACGAGCAATTTTAACTCTATCAATATCAATCAATAAGTAGGGTTTTCCAACGATACGATCTGCAAAAACAGCTTCAATTTTTACACCTTCTACCTGTTTTAAAAGACTCTCTAAATGCATTCCAAAAGCTTCAATTTCTTTTAAGTTTTGACCTTTCACCTTAATACCCATTGGAGCACGCATTCCTGTTTGTAGCATAACCAAGCGAGTTTCTATAGGTTGTAGTTTAGGTGCAGAAGTAACCCCTGGAAACTTGGTTACACGAACAATTTCTTTCCAAATATCACTAGGTGATTTTATTTCTGGGCGCCAATTTCGATAAAACTCTCCGTTAGCATCTTCAATTAATTGCTCTCTTACTATTTCAGAGTTAATATTAATATTTTCTTCAGAATTGTTAGGGTTTCCAACAAAACCACCAGTTTTTAGTTCAAATAAACCCTTGTCATTTGTTTTATAGCGTTGACGTTCTCCCTTAGCATTCAACATATATTCAGATTTATACTGAATCATATTTTCATACATGGATAGCGGTGCTGGATCTAAAGCAGATTCTGTTCGTCCTGCTTTTCCAACGACAGTTTTAATTTCTGGGATACTAGCAACTGCCATGTCTAACTGTTGTAATACTTTTTTGTTTTGCTCAACTCCCGAGTGTGGCATAGATGTTGGCATTAATAAAAACGACCCTTCATTTAAAGAGGGCATAAACTCTTTTCCAGTGTTTTTCATGATCATAAAACCAATAACAACTATTACTGTTGGAATGGATAAAAACAATATTTTATTTTCTAATGCCCATTGTAATATTCGAGTATATTTCTTTCTAAATAACGTAAACATTCCTAACAATCCAAAGCAGATAAGACCTACAAAAATCAGATTCCAAAAGATACTTCTATCTAATCCTAAAGGCCTCCAGAACTCAGCTAAAAGAAACACAATAGCAGAAGCTGAAATTATGATATTAATGAAATTTTCTTTCTTTTCAGAAAGCTTCTGATTCGATTTTAAAAATGAAGTTGTAGCAAAAGCTAATAAAGTAATACCTAACCAGTATCCATATACTATTGCCAGCATTCCTGATATAACTAGAACTAGATTTATAAGGTAACCACTTGTTCTTCTTGTTCGTTGCTTTCTAAATAAAAAGGCAGCAAATGGTGGGATTAAAAATAGTGCTATAATAATAGAAGCTGTTAATGCAAAGGTTTTTGTAAATGCTAAAGGCTTAAATAACTTACCTTCTGCACCAATCATTGTAAATACAGGGATGAAACTTATAATCGTTGTCATTACAGCAGTAACAATAGCTCCAGAAACTTCTGCTGTAGCATTATAAACAATCGTATTTACAGACTGTCTATTTTTATTTTCGTCAAAATGCCTAATAATATTCTCTGAAAGTATAATGCCAACATCAACTATCGTTCCTATAGCAATAGCAATTCCAGACAAAGCAACAATATTTGCGTCCACTTCAAAGATCTTCATGGCTATGAACACCATCAATACTGCTAAAGGTAATAAGCCCGAAATTAAAATAGAAGCCCGAAGATTAAAGACCATCATGATAATTACCAAAATTGTAATCAAAATTTCTAAGGTTAATGCCTCATTTAAAGTTCCTAACGTTTCTTGAATGAGTTCTGTTCTGTCATAGAATGGTACAATAGTCAATTGTGATGTTCTACCATCAGGCAATACTTTAGATGGTAACCCTGCTCTTAATTCATTGATTTTGATTTTTACGTTATTTATCACTTCCATTGGGTTTGCACCATATCTAGCAACAATTGTCCCTCCAACTGCTTCTGCTCCTTCTTTGTCTAATATTCCTCTACGAGCAGCGGGTCCTAACGAGACTCTACCAATGTCTTTAATTTTGATTGCTGTAAAATCTTTGGAAGTAATCACTGCATTTTCTATATCTGAAATCGACTTTACATACCCTAATCCTCTTACTAAGTATTCGGTTTGATTAATCTCTATGGTTTGTGCTCCAATATCTTGATTGCTTTCTTTGACAGCCTTAACTACATGATGTAAGCCAACATTGTATTGTCGCATCAATTCAGGATTTACATCAACCTGATATTCTTGAACATACCCACCAATAGAAGCTACTTCAGAAACTCCACTAACAGATGATAAGGCATATTTTACATAGAAATCTTGAATACTTCTCAACTCATGTAGATCCCATCCTCCAGTAACGTTTCCTTTTTCGTCACGACCTTCTATGGTGTACCAAAATACTTGGCCTAATCCTGTAGCGTCTGGTCCTAAAGCAGGATTTATTCCTACGGGTAATAATCCACTTGGTAATGAGTTTAATTTTTCAAGAATGCGACTCCTACTCCAATAAAATTCAACATCTTCCTCAAAAATGATATAGATACTTGAAAAGCCAAACATCGAAGAACTACGAATCGTTTTGACTCCGGGTATTCCAAGTAAAGAGGTAGTTAAAGGATATGTTATTTGGTCTTCAATATCTTGCGGTGAGCGGCCATCCCATTTAGTAAAAACAATTTGCTGATTCTCACCAATATCTGGTATTGCATCTACAGCTACAGGATTACTAGGCAAGAAACCTTTATCCCAATCAAAAGGTGAATTAATTGTTCCCCACCCGATAAAAAAGACGAGCATTAAAACTGCAACTAGTTTATTTTCTATTAAAAATTTTATGCTTTTATTTAGCATTGGTTTGATTATTAAAAAGTTAGACACTGGTATAAAAAATACCAAATACACAAAATCATCCAATGGAATTTTTCCATGGATTATCGTCTATTTTTTATAAATCAAATTAAATAAGACTCGTGTAGCTTAAAGATTTGCTTGACTTTAAAGGGAGGGTGGTTGTCAAAATATAGATGATAGTTTTCCTCGAAATCAATAAAGAGAGTATTGTAAGCATGTATAAATGTGGTAATAAAAACTTGTTGATCTAATGTTAAATTTATAACAGGTAGTTTTAAATCATCCTGACCTTCGATAGCTATTTCAGTGTCATTACAACAACCTTCCATCATATTGCTTTCATCAGAAATCATCTTACTATTTTGATCCATTCCACAAGAATGTGCTTTTTGAAAAACAGCTGTATCAATCAATTCTCCTTGGCAATAATGCATACTAACAGTAAACGACATTGTAGACAGAAGTACTACAAAAGCCATTAAAATTGCTGCTATTTTAGAGAATACTTTTTTCATTAGTTGGTGTAAAGTTATAAAATTAAAAATGATTCTAAATAATCATGAAAAAAAGAAGCAAAA
>CAXHZP010000049.1:0-9228 GCA_964021805.1 uncultured Flavobacterium sp. | reverse complement strand
AAAATTATCAGAAATAATATTCTTTTCATTTCAGTTCTTTAATTGGTTACAACGGTCTCGTATAACCGTCAGTTACGGGTTTTAAGTTACTATTTCTCAATTAAGCACTGACGCTCGAAAATCCGAGTGGATTCGGACGTAGTCGAATCCGCCGTAATTGCGGTTATACATTGTTGTAAAACGTTTTTTAATTCCATTCCACATTCAGTTTTTCCAATTCAGTATTTAATTCAGTGAGTGATTTCGGGTCAATAATCTGCGTGTTGATTGTCAATTCGCTTTTATCCGTTTTTAGGATATAATCTCCAGCAAACTTTTTAATTCGTTTTATTTCAGTCAGATTTAGTTTTTTTCCGAATGGTCCATTTAAGTTTATAATTCCGTTTTCAATGGTCAAATATTTGTAATTCTTTTGGTAAAAATATAGTCCCAAATACATAAGAGAAATGAAAATCCAACCATAGTCAGTCCAATTCGGTTCTTCTTTTCCAAATACTCCAACAAAGAACCAAACCAACCAAATAAGTCCAAAAATCAAATTCACATTTAGGTGTCTTTTTTTATATCCTATTTTCATTTTTCAAATGTTTTACAACACTGGCTAAACACCAGTGCGGTTTATATCCTACTTATATAACCTCTGCTAAACAACTGAATAGTAAGTTTTTAGGTAAAAAAAGTTACAGTCGTGTTTTGGCAGAGATTAATGAAATTTTTTCATAAAAATCTTAATAATATTCAACTCATACAACCCCCATAATTAGGGAAATATATAGCCCCCTATTTGTAGGGATAAGAAAAGATCTTATAGTTGGATGTTTAGGCTAGTAAAAACATTAGTGGCACTAGCCCGAAGCAATTGAGCTGCGTTTTTAATGGCTGTTTCTAAACTCATAGGTTTATTAACAATAGAAAAAATAGCGGTGACTCCTCGGTCATAAATCTCAGAGATTCCTGGCCCAATACTTCCTGTAAAAACAAGCACCGGTACGCTATTTTTTTTCGCAAGGGAAGCGATGCCTATAATGGTTTTACCATGAAGCGTTTGTGCATCTATTCTTCCTTCTCCTGTTACTACCAGTTGTGCCTCTTTTATGTGTTTTTCTAATTGTAAAAGCTCTGTAATGAGTGCAATGCCCGGGGTAAGTTTTGCATCTAAACAGGCTAGTAAACCCATAGCGGTGCCTCCTGCTGCACCGGTTCCAGGCACATGTTTTAGGTCTTTTTTTAAGGACGCCTTTATAACAGCAGCATAGTTGCTAAGATTGCTATCTAAAATCGGTAACATGTTGTCAGAAGCTCCTTTTTGTTTGGCATATACATAGGAAGCACCATAGGGTCCAGTAAGTGGGTTAGATACATCGCAAGCACAAATAATCTCTACGTGCTGTAATCTTTTATCTAAACCACTAAGATCTATGCTGTAAAGGGTATTTAAGGCTCTTCCGCCTTCTTCAATTTCTTGCTGGTGCTGGTCTAAAAACAAGCCGCCTAGAGCTTTTATCATTCCCATTCCACCATCATTGGTAGCGCTTCCGCCAAGGCCAATAATAATTTTTGTACATCCTTTGTCTAGCGCATTTTTTATGAGTTCACCCGTACCATAGGTAGAGGTAATAAGTGGGTTTCTTTCTTCAATTGATAAAAGTTCTAGACCGGAGGCAGTAGCCATTTCTATAATGGCTGTTTTACCCTGGTCTACAAGTCCGTAACTAGCTTCTATAGTTCTATGCAATGGATCTTTAACTGATACTGAAACTAGGGTTCCTTGTAATGGTGTTAGCAGGGCTTCTAATAAGCCTTCTCCACCATCAGAAATAGGAATTTGATGTATAGACGCACTAGGAATTACGGCAGAGATAGCTTCAGATATAATACGTGATGCCTCACTTGCGCTAAGGCTATCTTTAAATGAATCTGGAGCTACTAAAATATTCATATGGTAATTATTTGAAAGCTAGTTGTAAGATATATAAAAGTGTAATGGCTACAATTCCTTGAAAAAAAGTGGCTAGCGTATGGCTATTTAAGGTGGTTTTGGTTGTCATCCCAGAGAACTGAGAGACCACCCAGAAATAGCTATCGTTTATGTGAGATACGGTCATAGAGCCAGCTCCAATGGCAAGCACAGCTAGTGCTTTGGCTATTTCAGTATCTAAGCCTAATGAAGGGGTTAATGGTGCAATAATGGTAGCCGTGGTAATAATGGCTACGGTAGATGATCCTTGGGCTGTTTTTAAAATAGCTGCCAAAATAAACGGTAAAAAAAGACCTAGTTGTATTTCTGAAAAATGAGTTTCTATAAGATTTCCTATTTCTACAGCTCTTAAGATATTTCCTAAGGCACCACCTGCTCCTGTTATTAAAATAATAACGCCTGCATCTTGTAACGAAGTGCTAATCCATCCCAAATGCTCTTGACCATTTGTAGTTTTATACACCAATGTAACTGCAAATAGAATTCCTGTAAAAAGCGCAGGTATTGGATGGCCTATAAACGCCAATACATCTACAAGTGTTCCAGTGCCAAAAGGAGCGGTTGGATAACTAGCAATAGAATGTAAAGCAATGAGTAAAATAGGAATAAGAATTGGAGCCACAACCGCTAGTAAAGATGGTAGTTTTTTTGTGGGTTCTGCAGTGTTGTCTGGTGTAATATCCTCGATTGTATTTAAAGGGGTATTGCATTTAAGAGCCCATAGATATCCTACCAACGCCGTAGGAATAGCAACCACAATTCCTAAAAGTATGACTAGGCCAATATTTGCCTCTAAGGCTGCTGCTGCGGCAAGTGGCCCTGGTGTTGGCGGTATAAATACATGAGATACATAAAGCCCTGAAGATAAGGCTACAGCAAATACCACTAATGAGATGCCTGTTTTTTTACTTAAAGCTTTGTTTAATGAAGATAAAATAATGAAAGCAGAGTCACAAAAAACGGGTATAGATACAATCATACCGGTTATATTCATAGCTAATGGAGATTTTTTTGTTCCAATAATACGAAGTAAGGTACTAGCAATCTTTTTTGTGCCTCCAGATTTTTCTAGAAAAGTACCTATTATGACTCCAAAGGCAATAATAATTCCAATGCTAGACAATGTATTGCCAAATCCTTGACTTATGGTGCCAAGAATTTCTTGGGGTTCTAAACCAATTAAAAACCCAACCAATACAGCAGCTAGTAGCAGAATAATGAATGGATGTATTTTAAACTTAGCAATGGCTACTACAATAAAAATCAATGCCACTAAGATGATAACGAGTACAAGCATATACTATAATTAATTAGGTCTCTTCAAATAGAGACTCAGAGCTAAAAATAGTATAAATTTATTTAGGTTCTAAAACAAGGGTTACTTTATTAAAATCTGCCGCACTATTAATAACAGTTCTATACGCTTCATATATTTCTGGAGCTACTATACTTTCTCTGTAGTGCTCATCTGCAATAACAGTTAATACATTTCCTTCTAAAGTATAATAAGAGTCAAAAATAAAGAGTTCTTTGTCTTTTGTGGCGTAGCTATTTTTTATTTTAATATCCTCTAAGTTAGAAATTTGATAGCCATCTGGGATGTTTATTTTTATAGTTCTGTAATAACTTCTATTAAACTCTGCTTCTAGGGGTAAAATTCTTTTTTTCTCCTGATACATTTCCATTTGTGGACCAATGATATCTCCTAGTTTAAATAGGTATTTATTTCCTGCTTTTTCTACAAAATATTCTGAGCTAATATCAAATTTCACCACAAACGGCTTCACTCCAAAAAGACTTGGATCTTCATTTATAAGCTCTCTTTTTAATACTTTGGCATCTTTGTCTGTATTTTGTGCAAAAGACTCGTCTATGACTTCATTTTTGCGGTTTGGTTGAATTAAATTCATAAATGGTTGTATGTTCATAGCATAATATCCATTTAATTTTCTCTCCAATGAAATCGTATTTTTAGTAAAATCTTCTTTATTAAAATGTACCTCTATCAACATTTCGTCTTTAGAGGAGCTTGCAGGAATACCTTCTATATATTTAACTTCTGAAAAAGCCTTTCTTTTGCCGTCTATATCATAGCCAGTTACAAAAAGCCCGTAATTATCCATAAAGTAGGGTGGTGGAAAGCCAAATCTAGTTCCAAACTTACTAGGCGAAAGGTATTTTTTTGATGCTGGAAAATAAAATAAAAATTCTTGTAAGAAATTAGTAGCCTCAAATTCTTTATCAAATTTTAATTTCAACCTGTTGGAGGTTAATACCATTTCATGGGTAATATTAAACTTTTTAAATAAAGCCACATATAATTTTACAATACCTGTTTCATTGGCAGTTTTAGTATCTAAGACGTTGGTAAGATTCTTTAAGTTTTCAGAATCATTTTCTGAGATATAAATATTTTCTTTAATATATAGATCTATTATTCTTGCTTTATTTTCTTCACTTTCATCTTCCTCTATTTTAATATTTTTAGCAAACTTATGAATGAGTTTTGTTTCTTCTTCATTATATACTGGATAATAGAATCCAAATAAATTTTGAGCCACCTCATTGTAAGATGTAATAATTGAATTATTATAGGTGTTTTGATGAAGTTTATACATCACAAATCCGAGGGCAGCTCTGTAAGGAGATTGTTCTTCTTTGTCTATGCCAACGACATCTTTAACCACCAATTGCCAGTGCATTTTTTCTAAAGAAGTCTCATCTTTTGTAACCGTACCATCTAAATTAAAACTTTTAAATGTAAAGAGTAAATTGGCGGGTGCATATAAATCAAATTCTACAGTTTGTTTGTTGTAGTCGTTTTGAATATCTACACGAGCACCTTGGTATTTTGGACGTCTTTTTACTACATAATAATACTCTATAATGCTTCCTTTTTCTATGCCCTCTAAAGCAAAATAGTTGTATTTTCTTCCTGATTCTTCATTTTCTGCAGAAAGAATTTTAGATTCATCCAGTTCAATAACTTCTCCTGTTTTTTTTATTACTCTAGCTTTACTTACTTGAAGCGAAGCATTGTTAGAAAAAGGCAAATAGATTTTATTGTATTCTTCAATTCTATCATCAGAATTTAGCCATAAAATTTTGTGTTCTAAATAATACTCAGTAAGGTTTTGATCTTCAAAGTAAAATTCTGTAACTACCTTGTCTTTGATGGCAACCATATCGTTATCTGATCCTATAATTTGGTAGCTTGGGTTTGTTTCCCAGTTATAACTTTTATAGAATGGTGCTGTTTGGGCTATGCTATTACAAGTAATAAATAGGATTAAAATGAAGTTTTTTACAGGTGTCATGCGGGTATTTATTTTTTCTTTAAGATGATAATTTCTTTTGATGCTTTTTCAGTTTTTTCAACAAATGTATTTACTTGCTGTTGTTCTTGTTTGTTTAGTTTGATAAAATTAAAAACAACATCTTGTTTACACACAATCATATTTTTATCTGTTGAATATGAAAGATAGATACTAATTAAATCATTTGTATATGAGACAGATGTTGGTATGTAGGAAACTTCATAACCATCTGGAATCTCAATAATATTTGTATAGGAGAACTGCCTCTTATAATCAAACTCAATATCGTACTTTCTGTCTTCTTTTGTTTTTACAGAAGAAACAATTTTATTAAAATGTGGGTTAATAAAAATTTCAGACCCAATATTTTGAACATAATCTTGAATGCTAAAATTATAGGATACCGAAAAGTCTTTATCATAACTAAACTTATTTTCTTCTTTGTAAGATTTAATTAGAAACTTATTACTACCCTTTAGAAAACGTTTGTTATATAACTCTTTTACATCAGCTTCTTTTCGGGTGTTTTCTAAATTATAAAATAAATTATTTTTGATATAGCCAGAAAATGTTGAGTTAGAGGTACCTATAATATCTCTGTTAGATATTTGAATATAGGTAGTATCTACAACTTTGTTTAAATGAGCGGGTACAATAGGGATTTTTTTTACTTTAAAATTATTTCCGTTAGCAATTAAGGCTTCTTTGCCTTGAATAAAGGAAGACGGATATTCTAGTTGAATGTATCTTCCCGTAGCATCTAGGTAATACGTATTGTTCTTATTTTCATAAGATAAAATCATGTGATTATCTACTGCTGGTGTTGGAACTTCTTCATAGGTATAGGGTATTTTTCTTGTACCAATCCAGGTAAGATTACCTTGTAAACCTGCAATTTCTAACATTTTAAATAAAATACTGGAGTTGTCTTTACAATCTCCATATTTTTTTTGAAAGACCTCATTGGCTTCTCTTGGTATAAAACCACCGAGAGCATATTCAAAAGCAATGTATTTAATATTTTTTTGTGTCCAATAATAGATGGCTTTTACTTTTTCTATATCAGATTCTTTTCCCTTAGTAAGTTCTTCAACCAACGCTGTAAGTGCAGGATCTGTTTCTTCTTTATTTATGTTTTCTACCAAAGAATAATACCAAGAGTAAAGTCCTTCAACACCATCCAATAATTTCTTGGTTTTACCATCTTGTCGGTATGAAGTTATTATTGGAATAATATGAGGTAAAATTGTTTTGTAATTTGGAGCATTAGATTCAATCTCAAATTTTTTGGTGTTTTTAGCAGACCATGTGTACACATAATTCGCTCCTTTTTTCTTTTTTTTAAAAGTAACTTTTGCCCCATTATTTAATTGAAAAGGCTTAAAAGTAAACTGAATATTTTTGTCTGCAATAATGGTTACTTTGTTGTTTATAATAGGATAAAAATCTCCAAAGTAAAAAGCATTGAGAAATCTAGGATTTTTTATGTTGTATGTTAATTTTATTCTGGTTTTACTGCCTTTAGCAAGTTTTGGGTAAATAAAACCTACTTCTTTAGAATCATCATAAAAAGAATCATTCAAATTATTTTTTTCGTTGAACTCAACCACTTTATTTTCAACATATTTTCCATCTTGCTTACTAAAAGAAGAGGCTTCAATTTTGTCTAGGTTAAAAAAGGTAGAATAACTAATGGATTGTTTAGAATTGTAATTGGCAGAATTATTTAAATACAAATCTTCCTCAAATACCTCTTTATGAATGGTAAATACTCCATTATTAAGTTTAATAGTAATAATAGTTTCTTGTTGAAGCCTAACAACGTCATCATTTGGATATTGTTTTGTGTATTTTTCTAGATCTTGTGAAATCAAGCTCCAGCTTATAAATAATAAGAATATGAGGCAGAAATTTTTCATGAGAACAAATTAAAAAAAAAATCATCACATATACACCCAACAAATTCATAATAATGCTTCTTAATTAAAGTGTTTTTTTTCTTTAGTTGTTGAAATCATAAAAAAGCATGCTTTAATTTATTAATATCATATTAATTTAAAAATCAAGACCCTATTATTTGTTTATGTAAATTTAATACTTAGATTTGTCTTCAAAATAAATAATAGTATGCAATACGTTTGGACTCGTTTCTTTTTCTACTTCTACTTTTTTAGTAAAAGTTGAGACTCCATGTATATTGTATAAAAACTATATAACAGAAAGTCTCGAATTTAATTCGAGATTTTTTTTTTGATATAAATGAATAAAATTATTGCCATACAAGGAGCAGAAGGTTCTAATCATTATAAAGTAGCAAGAGACTTCTATGGAGACAATATTCAATTAAAAGAATGCATGTCTTTTGATGCCCTGGTAGCACATTTATTAGATGGTTCTGCTACTGATGGAGTGATGGCTATTGAAAACACAATTGCTGGTTCTATTATACCAAATTATGCACTTATAGATTCTAATAATTTACATATAATAGGGGAAGAATATTTAAACATTCATCATCATTTGATGGCATTACCTGGTGAAACAACTAAAAGTATTAAAGAGGTTTGGTCTCACCCAATGGCATTACTGCAATGTAAAGAGTTTTTTAAAAAACATCCACACATAAAATTAGTTGAAGATGTAGATACGGCAGAAGTTGCTAAAAGAATTTCTAAAGAAAATATAAAAGGAGTTGCTGCAATTGCTCCAAAAATAGCTGCAGAAATTTTTGGGTTAGAGGTGTTAGAAGATGATATACAGACCATCAAAGATAACTCTACAAGATTTGTGATTGTTCAAACACAAAAACCAACTATTGCCTCTAATTTAATAAACAAAGCCTCTTTGAAATTTCAACTGAATCACAAAAGAGGAAGTTTAGCAGCCTTATTAAATGTACTGAGTGATTGTAAAATGAATTTAACCAAAATACAATCATTACCTGTCATAGAAACACCATGGAAATATTCCTTCTTTGTAGATGTAACTTTTGATCAGTTTACAGATTACCAAAAACTGATAAAAATCATTGAAATTATGGCCGAAGAATTCAAAATTTTAGGAACCTATATAAACGGTAGAAAATGATGAAAACAGCTACTAGATTAGATACCGTTCAAGAATATTATTTTTCTAAAAAACTTCGTGAGGTTAGAGCGCTATCAGCTCAAGGAAAACCTATTATAAATATGGGAATTGGAAGTCCAGATTTACAGCCACCAACTGAAGTAATTGAAGCGATTCAACAAGCAGTGGTTACTCAAGGAGCTCACAAATACCAAAGCTATCAAGGATTGCCTGAGTTTAGAGAAGCAGTGGCAGATTTTTATAAAAACAAGTATAATGTTTACGTAAGTTCAGATAATGAAATTTTGCCGCTGATGGGTAGTAAGGAAGGAATTCTTCATATTTCTATGGCTTTTTTAAATAAAGGGGATAAGGTGTTAATACCAAATCCTGGGTATCCAACTTATACCTCTGTTACCAATTTAGTTGAGGCTACCCCTGTCTTTTATGAATTAACTTCAGAAAACAATTGGGAGCCAGATTTTGATCAACTAGTACAAGAAGATGTATCTAATATAAAAATGATGTGGGTAAATTACCCTCACATGCCAACTGGAGCAAAAGCAACCAAAAAACTATTTGAAAAGCTGATAGCTTTTGGTAAAAAACATCAGATTTTAATTATAAATGACAATCCATATAGTTTTGTATTAAATAAAAATCCGCTGAGTATTTTAGATGTAAACGGATCAAAAGAAACTGCTTTAGAATTAAATTCTTTAAGCAAGTCTTTTAATATGGCAGGATGGAGAGTAGGTATGTTGTTGGGTGCAAGCTCAATTTTAAAAGAGGTTTTAAAGGTGAAAACACAGATGGATTCTGGAATGTTTTATGGAATTCAACAAGGAGCTATTGCTGCATTAAAAG
>CAXHZP010000048.1:0-9874 GCA_964021805.1 uncultured Flavobacterium sp. | reverse complement strand
GGCGTTTTTTTTAATTGTACTATTTATTCGTGACCATGACAGGATTCAAACCTGTAACCTCTTGAGCCGTAATCAAGTGCGCTATTCAGTTGCGCCACATGGCCAAATTCGGGTGCAAATATAGTAGTGTTTTTCTTATTTAGAAAGTCTAGACTGTCTTTTTTTATGAATTTATTTCTTTTTTAAAAGCATTCAGAATAGGTTCAGATTTTTCTAAATCTTTTTTAAGTATATATAACTCTACAGAATCCATTAATGAACCAAAACCTGCTAACCTCGCAGATTCTGGATGATTTTTCACCATGGAAGCAATGTTGTTTTCTGCTAATAAGTTTCTTATGCTATTAATAATTATAAGTGAACTAGTGTATATTTTTAAATATTCTGTTTTCATAATTATAAATATTTTAATCTAATGAATTTAGCGTTACATAACTCCTCCAACCAACAATAGCTAACTGAATTTTTGATGCTTTAGCAAGATCCAATCTTTTTTTTGTAAAAGAAGGAAGAATAGCTTTGTTAAGCTTTGCTAATAATTTAAAAATTTCTTTTTTCATTTAATATAGGTTCTTAATCAAATATAATGAAAAATAATAGCGTAATAATCGCATTACTTTTTTAAAGTAAGGAAGTCTTTAATAATATTGTTTTCTTCATGATAATTAATTTACTATAAATTCAATAGTTTCAGTTTCATAATAATTGTTTTCTAGAATATTAAATATGATAAAAAGATGAGTGATAATTCAATAATTTTTAAGATAAATGTGATCATTTTTTTTGTTTTTTAAGATTAAATAATTAATAATTCTAGAATTGTTTAATCAATATATACTATTGAAATCATATCTAACAAGTAAAAACTATAAAAAAGATGTAATTAATTTTATATTTATTAGTATATAGTGTAATTTAGTTTACATATGTAAGATATTTTCCTACAAATTGGTTAATAAATTTAATATATTTTAGAATATTATATTTATTTATGTAATAAAATAAAGGCTTTTTGGTTCGCTTTTTCTAAAAAAGATCTCTTTAAACCTATTTTTAGATCAAATCCATCTTTTTGGATTTAAGAAACGTATAAAAATGTATCTTCGTTCAAAAAATAAAACATGAGTTTTTTTTTAATACTATTAGGCTTTATTTTATTAATTTTAGGTGGAAATTGGCTGTTAAAATCTGCAGTCTCTATTTCCTTAGGCTTAAAAATTCCAAAAATTATTATTGGGATGACAGTGGTGTCTTTTGCAACTTCCGCACCTGAGCTTATCGTTAGTATTAATTCTGCTGTTAATGGTTATCCAGATTTAGCTCTTGGTAATGTAATAGGTTCTAACATTGCTAATTTAGCCCTTGTTCTTGGTATTACTTTGTTAATAGCTGAAATGGATGTTCAAAAAAGTTTTTTTACAACCAATTGGCCAGCAATGATGGCCGCCTCACTATTATTATTTTTCTTCCTTCGTAATGATTACTTAATCTCTGATTTTGAAGGTCTTATTTTTGTTCTTTTTTTGATATTCTTCTTGGTGTATCTATTTCGTTTCCAAAATGATGAAATTATAGATGACCTTCCGGAGGATGAAGATTTATTACCTACTTACAAAACGTTTACACTATTTTTGTTTGGGAGTGTTGGTTTGTGGGGAGGTTCAGAAATGTTAATTACAGGAGCTACAGATTTGGCAATTACTCTTGGAGTTGGTGAGAGGCTCATAGGAGTTACCGTTGTGTCGGTTGGAACTAGCATTCCTGAATTAGCAGCATCAATAATAGCAGTTCTTAAAAAAGAAAAAGCAATTTCTTTAGGTAATCTTGTCGGTTCTAATATATTTAATATTCTTGCTGTAGTTGGAATCACCTCATTAATTACCCCAATAGCTGCTATTGATCATGTTATCTACACAAATGATATTTATTGGATGTTATTGGTATCTATGGTATTACCAATTTTAGTTTTATTACCAAAAAAAATGCAGCTAAAAAGAAAAAGTGGTATTATTCTTCTACTGATTTATATCGCTTTCTTATATCAAACTATTACATAAAAAAACCGCAAAAAATTAATTTTGCGGTCTTATATATTTAAATGCTACTTATTTAATATTAGCAGATTTTACAGTTTTTATGATTCTTCCTGCAATTTTGTACGGGTCTCCATTAGAAGCAGGTCTTCTATCTTCTAGCCAACCTTTCCAGCCTTTTTCAACGGTAATAATTGGAATTCTAATCGATGCACCTCTATCCGATACTCCATAAGAGAAATCAGTTATAGCAGCTGTTTCATGGTCACCAGTTAATCGTTGGTCATTAAACTCACCATATACAGCAATATGTTCTTTAACTACTGGTCTAAATGCTTCACATATTTTCTCATAAGTTTCTTGAGAACCACAAGTTCTTAAAACAGTATTAGAGAAGTTTGCATGCATACCAGAACCATTCCAATCTAAATCTTTTCCAAGAGGCTTTGGATGGTAATCTATATAATAACCGTATTGTTCAGTTAATCTATCTAATAAATAACGAGCAATCCATATTTCATCACCAGCTTTTTTTGCTCCTTTTGCAAATAATTGAAATTCCCACTGTCCAGAGGCAACTTCTTGATTGATTCCTTCAAAGTTTAATCCGGCATCAATACATAAATCTGCATGTTTCTCTACTAATTCTCTTCCATGAGTATTTTTTCCACCTACAGAACAGTAATACATTCCTTGAGGAGCAGGATATCCACCAATTGGGAAACCAAGGGGTAATTGTGTTTTGGTATCCATAATAAAATACTCTTGCTCAAAACCAAACCAAAAGTCATTATCCTCGTCTTCAATCGTAGCTCTACCATTAGACTTGTGAGGAGTTCCATCGGCATTTAAAACTTCTGTCATAACTAAAAACCCATCCCTTCTTGCTGGATCAGGATAAATAGCAACAGGTTTTAATAAACAATCTGAAGAACCTCCAGATGCTTGTTTCGTTGATGAACCATCAAAAGACCATATTGGACAATCTTCTAATTTTCCGCTAAAGTCATTTTCAACTTTAGTCTTGCTTCGCATGTTTTGAGTTGGATAGTAACCGTCTAACCAAATGTACTCTAATTTAGACTTGCTCATATTTAAATTTAGTGAGTTAATTAGTTACAAATATATAACGAAATCAGGTTTTTAATCTTATAATATTAACTGAAAATTAAGTTTTTTTTAAAACTTTATTCACAATTATTAAATTACTAATAAAGAGCATGTTAGAATTGATTTTCTGTAAAATAATCATCAAATTTTGAGAATTTAAAAACGTTTTTTTTAAACAATAATTTACTACAACGATTTCGTTTTTAAAATTTAATTACAAAAAAGAAAACAATCCGTACTTTTGTGCAAAATCCTTATTAAAAGATGAGTCAAGAAGTTTCAAAAAGATATGCTCAAAGAGGTGTTTCGGCTTCCAAAGAAGACGTTCACAATGCTATAAAAAATATTGATAAAGGATTGTTTCCAAAATCATTTTGTAAAATAGTTCCAGATTATTTAACAAACGATGATGATTATTGTTTGGTTATGCATGCAGATGGTGCGGGTACAAAATCATCGTTAGCTTACATGTATTGGAAAGAAACCGGAGATTTATCTGTTTGGAAAGGGATAGCTCAAGATGCATTAATCATGAATATAGATGATTTACTTTGTGTTGGTGCTACAGATAATATTATGTTATCTTCCACAATTGGCAGAAATAAAAGTAAAATTCCTGGCGAAGTTTTATCGGCTATTATTAATGGTACCGAAGAGTTAATTGAAGAGTTAAAAAAGTTTGGTGTTACCATACATTCAACAGGAGGGGAAACGGCAGATGTTGGAGATTTGGTAAAAACAATTATCGTAGATTCTACAGTAACTGCCAGAATAAAACGAACTGATGTAATTGATAATTCAAACATAAAAGCAGGAGACGTACTAGTAGGTTTAGCATCTTTTGGACAAGCTTCATACGAAAAAGAATACAATGGAGGTATGGGATCTAATGGATTAACTTCTGCTAGACATGATGTTTTTGATACGTATTTAGCAAATAAATATCCTGAAAGTTATGATGATTCTGTGCCAGAGGATTTGGTGTATTCGGGAGCAGTAAAACTAACAGATCAAATAGAAAACTCTCCTCTCAATGCAGGAAGGTTAGTATTATCTCCTACAAGAACATATGCTCCTATTATAAAAGAGATTTTATCAAAATATAATTCTGAGTCTATTCACGGGATGATTCATTGTTCTGGAGGTGCACAAACTAAGATTCTTCATTTTGTTGATGATTTACATATTGTTAAAGATAATATGTTTGACATTCCTCCGCTATTCAAACTTATTCAAGAACAATCTAAAACAGATTGGAAAGAAATGTATCAAGTATTTAATTGCGGGCATAGAATGGAAATTTATACCTCACCTGAAGTTGCAGAAGACATCATAAAGATTTCTAAATCATATCAAGTAGATGCAAAAATTATTGGTAGAGTGGAAGCCTCTGATGTTAAAAAATTAACGATTAAAAGTGATTACGGAGTTTTTGAGTATTAGTATTTAACCCCTCTTTTAAATCAATTAATCTCATAAAAAGTGTAATTTAGCTACCAACGAAAAGACGCCCAATGTTAGATAAAATTAGAATTATTAAACAACGTTATGATGAAGTTTCTGATTTGATTATTCAACCAGAAATCATCATGGATCAAAAACGATATGCTCACCTAAGTAAAGAGTATAAAGATCTTGGAAATGTTGTTAAAAGAGGAGAGGAGTATCAAACTTTACTAAATAACATAGAGGAAGCGAAAGAAATAATAGCCGACGGATCAGATACTGAAATGGTTGAAATGGCCAAAATGGAAATGGAGGAGGCTTCTAATCGTATACCTGAATTAGAAGAAGAAATTAAATTCTTATTAATTCCAAAAGATCCTGAAGATTCCAAAAATGCTGTTGTAGAATTACGAGCAGGAACAGGTGGTGATGAGGCAAGTATTTTTGCAGGAGATTTGTTTAGAATGTATACGAAATATTGCGAAGGTAAAGGATGGAAAGTGTCAACAGTAGATTTCAGTGAGGGAACAAACGGAGGTTTTAAAGAAATTCAGTTTGAAGTTTCAGGAAATGATGTTTATGGAACCTTAAAGTTTGAGGCTGGCGTTCATCGAGTTCAACGAGTACCTCAAACTGAAACACAGGGTAGAGTTCACACTTCAGCAGCAACATGTATGGTGTTTCCAGAGGCTGAAGAATTTGATGTTGAAATTAATCCAAAAGAGGTAAGAATAGATTTTTTCTGTTCTTCAGGACCAGGAGGGCAGTCTGTAAACACAACCTACTCAGCAGTTCGATTAACCCATATACCAACTGGTTTGGTAGCACAATGTCAAGATCAGAAATCGCAACATAAAAACAAAGAAAAAGCATTTAAAGTACTCCGTTCTCGTTTGTATGATATGGAATTGGCAAAGAAAAATGAGGCTGATGCTGCCAAAAGAGGCTCTATGGTTTCTTCAGGAGATCGCTCTGCAAAAATTAGAACCTACAATTATCCACAGGGTAGAGTAACAGACCACCGAATTGGATTAACATTATATGACTTGTCTAATATTGTAAATGGAGATATTCAAAAAATTATAGACGAACTCATGTTGGCTGAGAATACAGAAAAGTTAAAAGAGTTAGGAGATAGTATCTAAAAATAATAAAAACCGAGCTAATGAATTCGGTTTTTTATTTCATTAAAGAATTAAAAATTAAATCCCTCGCTGTTTATTAATCTCATCTTGTAATTGACGTCTCAGTTTTTGATCTCTTACTAAAGATTTTTTCTTATAAGAATTAAACTCTTCCTCAACTCTAGTCAGCTCTTTTTTAGCTTGTGAGGTAATCTTAACACCATCTTTAAGTTTATATGCTAAATAACAAATAAGAATAATTAACATAAAAAAGATACTCCAGATAATAATTTTGAAAGTGTTTTTTTTAAGTTTCAATCCAACGAAGGAAATGGTGTTTTTTTCTAGAATAGCATTCGATAATTTAAGATCTAGCTCTAGGTGAGTCTTAGTGATATTATTAATTTCTTGTTCAAGTCTTGTATTTTTAAGACTCTCAATTTTCAATTTTTCATCAATACTCTTAATTGAGTTTAAGGTGTTTTCTTTTAAATCTTGAAAGGTGGTCTTTCTAATAACCTTAAAATCTTTGTAAGAGCTCGATCTCCTGTATACTTGTTCAAACTGTTTTGATAAAGGTAAGGTGTCATTTTTTGCTTTTTGTGAAAATGTGTTTACTGACATTAATAGACAAAAAATAAATAGATATAATGATTTCATAAGTGATTTTTAAGGGTGTTTTAATATAATAAAAAAACCCAAACTTTAAAGTTTGGGTTTTCCTTATAAGCGAATTTATAATTTATTTTACTTTCTCAACAATTGCCTTAAAAGCTTCTGGGTTGTTCATTGCTAAATCAGCTAAAACCTTACGGTTTAAATCTATATTATTAGCTTTTATTTTACCCATAAACTGAGAGTAAGACATTCCATGTAAACGAGCACCTGCATTGATACGCATCACCCATAATGAACGGAAGTTTCTCTTATTGTTTTTTCGGTCTCTGTAAGCATATGACATTGCTTTTTCAACCGCATTTTTTGCTACTGTATAGACATTTTTTCTACGTCCGAAGTAACCTTTTGCTGCCTTCAAGATTTTTTTTCTTCTTCTTCTTGAGGCTACTGAATTTACTGATCTTGGCATAATTTAAATTGTTTTTGTAGTAGGCGGTTTAAACAAACACTTTATTGAGCCTAACTCCATGGTTATTAACTAATTCCCTAAACAAAGCTTATTTTAAAGCTAATTGTTTTTTAATATTTGGCTCATCAGACTTGTGTACTAAAGTATCATGAGTTAATTTAAGTTTACGTTTTTTAGACTTCTTTGTTAAGATGTGACTTTTAAACGCATGCTTTCTTTTGATTTTACCAGAACCAGTCAACTTAAAACGTTTCTTGGCACTAGATTTGGTTTTCATTTTAGGCATCTCTCCTTCGTTTTTATTTTCGCTTATTATCTTTTCTGTACTTGTGTACAGTATTTTTTATTTAACTTTTTTTGGAGCAATAAACATAATCATACGCTTACCCTCTAATTTTGGCAACTGTTCTACTTTACCATAATCCTCTAATTCCTGAGCTAGTTTTAATAAAAGTATCTGACCTTGCTCTTTAAAGATAATAGATCTACCCTTAAAAAACACAAATGCTTTCAGTTTTGCTCCATCCTGTAGAAACTTTATAGCATGTTTCTTTTTGAATTCATAATCATGCTCATCTGTCTGCGGTCCAAAACGAATCTCTTTTACAATAACCTTAGTCGCTTTAGACTTCATGGCTTTGTCTCGTTTCTTTTGCTCATACAAGAATTTTTGATAATCAATGATTTTGCACACAGGAGGTACTGCTTTTGGTGATATTTCAACCAAATCTAAACCTAGATCCCTAGCCATCTGTTTGGCTGTTGCCAACGGATAAACATCTACATTAACATTATCTCCTACGATCCTTACTTCATCAACATAACGTATTCTCTCGTTAATTCTGTGCTGATCCTCTTTAATTACTCTTGCTGGTCCTCTAGACCTTTTTCTCCTGATTGCTATGACTTATAAATTTAATCCTGATTTAACAGGTGTTGTTACTAATTATGAAACGGTATTACTGTTTTTTCTATTTCTTCCTTTATTAAAGTAATAAAATCTTCAATGCTGTAAGTTCCTTTATCACCTTCACCATGCCTTCTCACAGACACTGTTCCTTCATTTTCTTCCTTCTCACCAACGATGAGCATAAACGGTATCTTGCTTACTTCTGCGTCTCTGATTTTTCTACCAGTTTTCTCACTCCTATTATCAACGAGCGCGCGAATTTCGGAATTTTCCAACAAATGTAAAACTTTTTCGGTATATATTTGATATTTATCGCTGATTGGTAGGATGATAACTTGGTCTGGCATTAGCCATAAAGGGAAGTTTCCTCCAGTATGTTCTAATAAAACAGCGATAAAACGCTCCATAGATCCAAAAGGTGCTCTATGAATCATAACTGGTCTATGAAGTTGATTATCTGCTCCTTTATAGGTTAAATCAAAACGTTCAGGTAGATTGTAGTCAACTTGGATAGTTCCAAGTTGCCAACTTCGACCCAAAGCATCTTTTACCATAAAGTCTAACTTAGGTCCATAAAAAGCAGCTTCACCTTCTTCAATTACATACTTTAATCCTTTGTCTTTAGCGGCACTAATAATTGCATTTTCGGCAATATCCCAAGTTTTAGGTTCTCCTATATATTTGTCAGGATTATCTTTATCTCTTATAGATACTTGTGCAGTAAAATCTTCGAACCCAAGTGATCCAAAAACATACAAAACTAGATCGATCACATTTTTAAATTCTTCGTCAAGTTGCTTTGAAGTACAAAATATATGAGCATCGTCTTGCGTAAATCCTCTTACACGAGTTAAGCCATGTAATTCTCCACTTTGTTCATATCTGTATACAGTTCCAAATTCTGCAAAACGTTTAGGTAAATCTTTGTATGAGTAGGGCTTAAAATTATATACTTCACAATGATGAGGACAGTTCATGGGCTTCAATAAAAACTCTTCATCCATCCTAGGAGTCTTTATGGATTGAAAGCTATCTTCTCCATATTTTTCATAATGACCAGAAGTAACATACAATTCTTTTTGACCAATATGTGGTGTCATTACCATTTCATAGCCAGCCTTCTTTTGAGCTATTTTCAAGAAATCTTCTAATCTGCTTCTTAGTGCTGCTCCTTTTGGTAGCCATAGAGGTAATCCTGCTCCAACTCTTTGAGAGAAGGTAAATAATTCTAATTCTTTACCTAGTTTTCTATGATCTCTTTTTTTAGCTTCTTCTAATAGCTCTAGATATTCAGTAAGCATTTTTTGTTTAGGAAAAGAAATACCATACAAACGAGTTAGTTGATTATTTTTCTCATCTCCACGCCAGTAAGCTCCGGCTACATTCATTATTTTTACAGCTTTAATGATCCCTGTATTAGGAATGTGTCCACCCCGGCATAAATCTGTAAAGTTGTTATGATCACAAAAGGTTATGTCACCATCAGTTAACCCTTCAATTAATTCTACTTTGTAAGAATTATCTTCTTTAACATACATAGACAATGCATCTGCTTTTGACACAGAACGCATTTTAAATTGATGTTTCCCTCTAGCTAATTCAAGAAATTTTTTTTCAATTTGTTGAAAATCTTTCTCTGAGATTATGTTTTCACCTAAATCTAAGTCATAATAAAAGCCATTTTCAATTGCAGGCCCTATGGTTAGTTTAGCTTCTGGATAAAATTCTAAAATTGTCTCTGCCAATACATGAGCTGATGAATGCCAAAATGCTTTTTTCCCTTCATCATCATTAAATGTATATAAAATTAAAGCTCCATCAGAGGTTAATGGTGTGGTTGTTTCTACAGTTGTTCCATTGTAGCTGGCAGAGATGATATTTCTCGCCAATCCTTCACTGATACTTCTAGCAACATCAAAAGGAGTGGAATTTGATTCAAATTCCTTAATACTTCCATCAGGTAAAGTAACTTTAATCATTATTTATATATATGTATTATAATAGAGGTGCAAAGATATCAGAAAAGTAAGATGAACACAATTAATTAAAACAAAGTTTTTATACCATTGAAATAAATCTTTTTTGTTTTAAATACATGATGGTTAAACAGTTACCAATTCTATAAAAATATTTCATTTATTTCTTGTGTTGAGGTTTAATAAAA
>CAXHZP010000047.1:0-10363 GCA_964021805.1 uncultured Flavobacterium sp. | reverse complement strand
AATTCCATTACATTTCTAAATAATCTAAGGCTAAAGCAGACAAAGTTTTAACTCCCAGCACAAAACCACTTTCATCTAAGATAAAATCTGGCGTATGATGCCCAGCAGCCTCTTCTGGTTTTACATCCAATGCTTTTCCTCCTAAGAAAAAATACAGTCCTGGTATTTTTTGTTGAAAAAAAGAAAAATCTTCTGCACCAGTAATTGCATCTATTTCTAGTACATTTTCTTTTGATGCTATTCGTTGAAGTGTAGGAAGCATCTGACTTGTTAATTCTACATGATTAAATGTTATTGGATATCCTTTTTCTATCTCTATACTAGCCTCAGCTCTAAATGCTTTTGCAATGTCTGGAACCATTTCTTTCATTCTTTTATTAATGAAATCTTGCATGCCATAGTCTAAAGTTCTAATGGTTCCAACTATAGTAGCTTTTTCAGGTATAATATTACTTCTTATTCCCGCATTTATCATCCCAACGGTAATTACTGCGCCTTCTTTAGTTAACTCAGATTCTCTACTTATTATTGTTTGTAATCCGTTTATTATTTGAGCCGATGCAACAATTGGATCAACACTTGCCCATGGTCTAGAACCGTGAGCTTGCTTTCCTTTAACATTAATTTGATATGATTGAGCTGCCGCCATAATCCCTCCTGATTTGTACGTTATCTTCCCTGCATCTAAACCCGCAGCAATGTGTAAACCAAAAATAGCATCTACATCAGGATTTTTTAAAACACCCTCTTTAACCATTAATTCTGCACCTCCCTCTTCACCTTTTGGAGCTCCTTCCTCTGCTGGTTGAAAGATAAATTTAATAGTCCCGTGAATATCATTTTTCATTTGAGATAATACTTCGGCAACACCCATTAATATGGCTACATGAGAATCATGCCCACAGGCATGCATTACACCCGTTTCTTTACCATTATATGTAGATCTTACATTAGACTTAAAAGGCAAGTCATTTCTTTCTGTAACAGGAAGTGCGTCAATATCTGCTCGTAATGCAACAACTTTTCCTGGCTTTTTACCTTTTAAAATTCCAACAACTCCTGTCTTAGCAACTCCAGTTTGAACAGAAATCCCTAAGCTTCTTAAATGAGTTTCTATATATTTGGCTGTCTCAAATTCTCTATTAGACAACTCAGGATTCTGGTGAACATGCCTTCTCCATTCGATAACTTTTTGTTCTATTTTATCTGAAAGTTTTCTAATTTTTTCATCATTCTTTTGTCCAAAAGCCGACCCTATTATTAGTAGAGAAAAGCAAAAAATAATTGCATGTTTCATTGTGTAATGTATTTATTGAATTGATTGTATTATTTCCTTTAAAAATTTATTTTCATTGTAGTTTTTTAATCCCAAACGAACAACTACCATCTCCTGATCCGGAAGGATATATACTCGTTGCCCTTGATATCCGTCTGCATAAAACATATTGGACGGAACATCTTTCATTTTATTTCCGGCATTCAACCAAAAATGAGCCCCATAGCTATTATTTGAGGTGGGGGTTGGTTGTGTAATATAATCTACCCATTCAGGAGAGAAAATTTGGGCACCATTCCAATTCCCTTTGTGTAAATATAACAATCCAAATTTTGCCCAATCTCTAGCAGTTGCCCAAGCGTATGATGAAGCTACATAATGACCTTTTACATCGGTCTCAACAATCATAGAATTCATGCCTATTTTGTCTATTAATTCTCGATACCAATAGTCTAAATATTCTTGCTGGTTTCCTAACTTTTTTCTTAAAATTCCTGACAATAAATTTGAAGTACCAGAAGAATAATTCCATGAAAAATTAGGGGAATTTACTAACTGTTGTTTTTGTTGCATCTTAGTCATATCATCCTCTAAAAACAACATTTTTGTAACGTCTGATATTTTTTCATAATTTTCATCCCAAGCTAATCCACTATTCATTTGCAATAAATTATGAAGAGTTATTTTTTTTCGGTCATCATTTTCCCATTCTAAAATTGGTGCTCTGTCCTGAACTGATAACTTTCCCTGGTACTGCATGATTCCAAAAACAGTACTTAAAATACTTTTTGTCATAGACCACCCAAGTATTCTAGACTCTTTAGTAAAACCCCTAGCGTACCTCTCTGCAATTAGTTGGTTTTTATACAACACTAGAACAGCTCTTGTTTGATGTGAATTTTCAAAAATTGAAGAAACCGCTGAGTCTAATTTTTCATAATTTATAGTATTAAATAGGGTGTCTTTTTGAGGTTTATTTCCAAAAGGGTAAGCTAATAAAGTGTTGCTAGTGAAGCGTTTTGGAATTAATTCTTTTTTATTAGCATCATACCCTTTTGTGATTAATACGCTCCCTAACCCGTTTCTATATACTGCTTTTCTAGTTAATAAGCCTAATGTAGATGCAGATGCAAAATTATTTTCAAGACTAATAGCGGTGCTCGCCAAGTTTATAGGTGAAAAATTATTGTCTGTAGCTTCTGTAAAAGCAACTGTTCTGTTTGCAACAAAAACTGAAGAACTGGTGTTTTTTGCTGCATATCCTGAAATAATATTAAGTTTAGGATAATTTATTATTATTATAAGTAGGAGTGTTACTGATAAAAGCAGTAGAATTCTTTTAGTGATTTTCATATAACAAGGGTTCAGTAATTACAAAAATAAGAATAAAATAACAGGTTTATTAAAAGATTTATCTTCGATGCCCTACCTTTGTGTCTCAAAATCAATAGAATGTTTCCAGTAGAAAAAATTCGGGCAGATTTTCCAATATTACAAAGAATGGTCAATGGAAAACCTTTGATTTATTTTGATAATGCCGCAACTTCACAAACTCCAAAAATTGTGATTGACGCTATAGTTGATTACTACATGAATTACAATGCAAACATTCATAGAGGAGTTCATACTTTAAGTCAAGAGGCAACAGACAAGTATGAACAGGCTAGAGAAACACTAAAAACTCATTTTAATGCAAAATATGCTTACGAAATGATTTTCACCTCTGGTACTACGCACGGAATTAACATGATTGCTTCAGGCTTCTCTAATCTACTTAAAAAAGGAGATGAGGTTATTGTTTCTGCTTTAGAACATCACTCTAACATTGTTCCTTGGCAAATGTTGTGTGAAAAAACAGGAGCTCAATTAAAAGTTATTCCCATGAATGAGGATGGAGCACTGATGATGAGTTCATATAATGAGTTGCTTTCAAATAAGACAAAATTAGTTTTCTGCAATCATATTTCAAATGCACTTGGCACCATAAACCCTATTGAAGAAATTATTGAAAAAGCACATCAAGCAGGTGCAGCTGTTTTAATTGACGGGGCTCAATCTACACCTCATATGAAAGTAGACTTTCAAAAACTAGATGTAGATTTTTATGTAACCTCTGCTCATAAAATTTGCGGACCTACTGGTGTAGGACTTTTATACGGCAAGAAAGAATGGTTAGAAAAGCTTCCACCTTACCAAGGTGGTGGTGAAATGATTGAAACAGTTACTTTTAAAAAAACTACTTACGCAGGTTTACCTCATAAATTTGAGGCAGGAACCCCAAATATTTGTGGGGGTATTGCTTTTGGTGTGGCCATCGATTATATGAATTCAATCGGTTTTGATGCCATTAATAAGCATGAACAAGAACTCCTTGAATACGGAACTCAAGAGTTATTAAAAATTAATGAGCTCAAAATTTATGGCACCTCAAAGAAAACCTCTGTTATTTCTTTCAATGTAGGTACTATTCATCCATATGATATTGGGTCTATTCTTGATAAATTAGGAATAGCCGTTAGAACTGGACATCATTGTGCTCAGCCAATCATGGATTTTTATAAAATACCAGGTACCATAAGAGCTTCTTTTGCATTTTATAATACGAAAGAAGAAATCGATGTTTTTGTCAAAGGCCTAAAAAGAGCAATCTTAATGTTAAGATAAACAGGCCTTTTCAATAAAATTACTGTTTTTATTATCTTTATAAAAATAGCCTTATGAAAAAAACAACTCTTCTAATTTTTGCAAACTGCTTCTTGTTCTTTAGTTGTTCTTCTTCTAAGCATATAGATCGTTTTCAGAAAATACAATACAAATCTATTACTCGAGGATATTCAACACAAATTCTTCTACAAGGGGATACTCTGAAGTATTTTGAAAATAATAATGAAACTCTTTCATTAATTATTTCTAAAGAGGTTAAAAACTCTTTAAATAAATTGCTTAAAAAAGTTCATCCTGAAACGTTACATCTTCTTAAGGCTCCTTCAGATAAGTTTCAATATGATGGAGCTATGTTTACAACTTTAGAGATAATTTGGGATAGAAAAACTTATAAAAGTAATGGGTTTGATGATGACAACCCACCAAAAAAACTAAGCCCTCTTATAAACTTCTTGCTAACTTTAGTTAAATAAAAAAGGCAACCGAATGGTTGCCTTTTTTATTTTAAATATCTTTTTAAATTATATTAATAATCAAAAGTTAATTTAAGAACAGTTCTACGACCAATTACTGGCATACTTGGGAATGCTCTAAATTTCTGATCCAATACATTAGTTGCTGATAAATCTAATTTTAAATTGTCAGAAACGTTGTATCCTATATTAACATCAAATAAATTTTTCTCTTGTACCTCACCAGAGAAAAATCCTTGGTTAGAATAAAAAGAATCATCATGTTGGAAAGCAACCGAACCTCTTACTTTGTCTTTTGAATATTGGACACCAGCTCTATATTTGAATTTTGGAGCATTTAAGTAAGAAGAAAATGGTAATCCATCATCGTTAGATTCTCCAGGAATCCATTCATTCTGACTTAACCAAGAAGTATTAAACCATAAGGTAACGTCATCATTTAAGAAATATTCCATCGCTAAATCTGCACCTACGTGGCTTCTTGTAGCACCATCAAAACGACGGTATCCTGCAGGGATATGCATTAAGCCATCTCCTTGAGGCACTGCTGTTGTTTCTACAGTACCAAATATTGGAAATAAAGGTGATACTGCTCCTTCAAAAGCAGCTCCACCTTGAGCAAATGCACCTCCAACTGAGGCTGCTGCTCCTGCAATTGTTCCTCCAATTACTGCACCAATAGGCGCAATTGCTGGAGATCCAGGGAAAAGAGCATCTGCTGGCGCTCCTGTATCCCAAATAGACTGTGGAATTCCTGCTGCTGTGTACTGAGCTTGTACAGCTCCTGTTACGGCTCCAATTACTCCTGGGTCAGAAGCAAAATCTGCTCCTACTTGAGCTCCTAAGTCATTTGCTATATTTGCTCCTACCAAATTAAATGTTGGACCAATAGCTGTAAATTGAGTAAATCCTTTTCTTTCATAAGTATATACATCTAAAGCTACAGATAATTTATTAGCAATTAATCCTTTATATCCTACTTCAAAAGAATTTAATGTTTCTACTGCAGATCGTCCTGTTCCTGTTAATTCATCCATTGGCTCTCCATTGAATAAATTATATCCTACTAATTGCCCCGTTCCTCCTGAAGGTACATACCCGTTAAAGAAATTTTGTACTACTGGTAGTAAAGGGTTTCCTGCCAAGCCTCCATATAGAGCTGTTAATGTAGGTTGAGCGACCGCTCCGTAAGCATACGCTAGAGGGAATGATGTTGCTCCATAAGGAAGGTCAGGTAAACCAGGTACCGCTAAATCTATTGTTGGATTGTCTGGAAACACTTGTGGTGCATATTGCCCAGATAACCAAACATCTGCAATTCCAGGTGCTAATACAGACACTGGAAAATCTATATTTTGTTGTAAGGCAGAAGGACCAGTGTTTGCTTTGTTAAATGACGCTCTAAAGGTATGATTGTCGTTAGCTTTGTAAACTATCGCAACTCTAGGAGCAAAAGCTCCTTCATCAATAAAATTAAACTTGTCATATCTTCCTGCATAAGTAATATCTAACTTATCACTAATTTTAGAGGTTCCCTGAAGGTAAGCTCCTGTAATAATATAATCATCTCTATCTTCATTAATACCATATAATGTATTCGCTGTCATAGATTTAGAATTTCTATAATCAGTACCTATGGTAAAATTGGTGTTTAAAAATTTTGGAACGTCAAAGTTGTATTGAAGTTGAGCCTCTAAAGAATTTCTTTCGGCTACTTGCCTTAAACCTGTTTGGTATAAAAATGTAGGGTTTTCATCATTTCCACCATCATTATAATTGTAATATACTTGAGCAAATAATCCACCCGATTGAACTCTACCTTGAACCCAGTAATCATTTCCTTGTTGATATCCAGCTCCTTGTGAGTTAAAAAATACACCTCCTCCATTTGCGAATCCTGCTGAAAGAAAAGCAGTAGTTTCGTCTGTAGGTCTAAACTCTAAATGTATATTTGCTGAATAATTTTTATATTCTGTCGCTAGAGGGTTGCCGTCTCCATTATCATCTAAGTCTGTAAGAGATAATAACTGTTCTCCAGGCTGGGTAGGATCTACTCTACCATTTACAATAGCTGGTTGAGAAACGGTGGTTTGTAAACTAGAAATAAAATCAGCATCTTCAACAGGGTCTAATTGAAAATCATTCCCCTTCATATATCTTACATTAACTTTAAATCCAAATTTATCATTGTCATTTTTAAAAGCATGACGAACAGTCATCCCCGTAGTACTTAATGTACCTCCAAGCATTTCTACCGTAGTTCCTGGATAATCTATTGGACTTTTAGACATGAAATGTACAACACCTGAAGTAACTCCAGGACCATATAAGGCTGAAGCCGCACCTCTAACAACCTCCACTCTTTGAATGTCTATGTTAGACATTCCTGTTTGATTGCTATAAAAAGTTCCTGCAGAAGGTGTTACTAAATAACGGTAGTCTAATATTGGAAATGTAGAAGTTCCAAATACACCAGAACCGGCACGCATTTCAATATTAATTGTATTTGCAGATTGTTGTTGCATCTGAACACCAGCGATATTTGCTAAATTCATCACAGGGTCAACCGATGCTGCTGAATTCAATATATCTTTAGGTGTAATGATACTTACTGAAGCAGGTGCTTCTTGGACTTTCTGTCTTCTTCTGGAAGCTGAAAAAACGATCTCTTCAAGAGAAGTTGCGTCTTCTTCAAGACTTACCATTACTTCTTGATTATTTTTAGTTATTTCTACGCTTGCTGCTTTAAAGCCAAGCATTGAAATTTCAATAGTGAAAGGAGGGGCAGCATTAACTTTTAGTAAAAACTTACCATCAAAGTCTGTTGTTGTTCCAATAGCTTTACCAGAAACCTTAACATTAGCTCCTAAAAGCGTTTCACCTGTTTGTGCGTCTTTAACCAATCCTGTAACGGTGGTTTGTGCTAGCATTGTTGCGCTAGCAAGCATAACAAATGCAAAGAATATTGTCTTTTTTATCATGATATAAATTGTTTATTAACTATGACGAATGTACGATATTTTTTGATTTTTGTAATATTTTTGTAATATTTTTGAGTTATTCATTAGTGATAATGTAACTTTTTATCAAAATCTTATTTTAAATTGAATTGATTTTTTATAACAATGTATTGTAACTTTGTCTCTTAATTATTCTTCTTTTGAAAATTATTCATTCTATTTCTAATTTTAGTTCATCTAGTAAGACTATTGTTACTATTGGCACTTTTGACGGCATACATGTTGGTCATCAAAAAATATTGAAAAATTTAATTGATACCGCCAAAAAAGAGGGTGAAAAATCTGTCCTTCTTACTTTTTTCCCACATCCAAGAATGGTTTTACAAAAAGATAAAGGCATTCTCTTGTTAAATACTATTAATGAAAAATCTTTTTTATTAAAAAAAATGGGGCTAGATTTTTTGATTATTCACCCATTTAGTAAGGATTTTTCTAGAATAACAGCTCTTGATTTTGTGAGGGATGTATTAGTTAATAAATTAAATACCTCAAGACTAATTATCGGTTATGACCACCATTTTGGCAAAAATAGAGAAGGCAATATTCACCAGTTAAAAGAATATAGTTTATTATATGATTTTGATGTTGAAGAAATTCCTGCACAAGACATAGATGATGTTTCAGTAAGTTCTACCAAAATTAGAACAGCATTAAAAAATGGTGAATTAAAAACCGCAAACAAGTACCTTGGATACCCTTATTTATTAAATGGTATTGTAGTTGATGGTAAAAAAATTGGGTCTAAAATTGGCTTCCCAACAGCAAATATTAATATAGAGGAATCCTACAAACTAATACCAAAAACAGGGGTCTATATAATTACTGCAATTATTGACGAATCTTCATATAATGGAATGATGAATATTGGGTTTAACCCAACTGTAAGTGGGAAAAAGCAAACAATTGAGGCTCATTTATTTGATTTTCATGAAAACTTGTATGGTAAAAAAATAACGGTTGAATTACTTTATTTTCTTAGAGATGAGCAAAAATTTCTTTCTGTTGATGAATTAATCGATCAATTAAAAATAGACAAAGAAAATGCTATTTCCTTTCTAGCAAACAATCCATCGTAACTCATTGTAATATTGATTCACTTACTATATCTTTGAACCCTTATAATATTATAGATCATGTTACAGGTTCAGTTTATCAAAGACAATCAAAAAAAAGTTTTAGAAGGTTTGGCAAAAAGAAATTTTGCTAACGCCAACACTATTATTGATACTGTTCTAAAAGCAGATGAAAACAGAAGAAAAACTCAAGTATTGCTAGACAATACTCTGGCAGAACTAAATACACTTTCAAAAGAGATTGGTTTATTGTTTACATCTGGTCAAACACAAAAAGCAACCATAGTTAAAGAAAAAACGAGTATTCTTAAAGAACAATCAAAAAATTTAACTGATCAATTAAATACGCTTTCAAGAGAGCTAACAGATTTATTGTATCAAATACCAAACATACCTCATGCTAGTGTTGCTTCCGGAAAATCTGAGGAAGATAATGAAGAAATTTTTAAAGAAGGTGCTATACCATCTCTTCACAAAGGATCACTTCCTCATTGGGAGCTAGTAAAGAAGTATGATATTGTAGATTTTGAATTAGGAACTAAGATCACAGGTGCTGGTTTTCCAGTTTATAAAGGAAAAGGAGCTAAGCTTCAAAGAGCGTTAATTAACTATTTTCTAGATAAAAACACAGAAGCAGGCTATAAAGAGTTTCAGGTTCCACATCTAATAAATGAATCTTCTGGAATAGGAACTGGTCAATTGCCGGATAAAGAGGGTCAAATGTATCATGTTGGAATTGATGACTTGTATTTAATTCCTACAGGAGAAGTGCCTATTACTAATATGTTTCGTGGTGATATTGTTAATGAGGGTGATTTACCAATATTGTCTACCGGATATACTCCTTGCTTTAGACGTGAAGCCGGAAGTTACGGTTCTCATGTTAGAGGTTTAAATAGATTACATCAATTTGATAAGGTAGAGATTGTTAGGATAGAACACCCTGATAATTCTTACAAAGCCCTAGACGGAATGGTAGAGCATATTAAAGGAATACTCAGAGAATTAAAATTACCTTATCGCATATTGCGTTTATGTGGGGGTGATACTGGTTTTACAGCTGCTTTAACTTTTGATTTTGAGGTGTTTTCTACAGCGCAAGACAGGTGGTTGGAAATTAGCTCTGCTTCAAATTTTGAAACTTTTCAAGCAAACAGATTGAAACTTCGTTTTAAAAACAAAGAAGGAAAAAATCAATTAGCTCACACTTTAAATGGAAGTTCACTTGCTTTGCCAAGGGTATTGGCAGGAATTCTTGAGAATTATCAAACAGAAGAGGGTATTCGAATACCTGAGGTTTTAGTTCCTTACACTGGCTTCTCCATAATTAATTAGCAATTACAGCTGTCATTAATCTCTTGTATTTATTCATTTCTAAAAGGGCCTTAAAATAATTACTTATTTGACCAGACCTCATAAACTCTATTGAGTTTGTTTTTGCCGTTTCGTATTTTTTATTTAAATCTTTCATTGTCTGTTTTTAATTTAGCGGGATTAATATTATTGTTTCTATAAATATTTCAATAAGTATGCCAAAATTTTAGAATGGTCTTCTGAAATAGCAAAATTTTAGTGAAGTTTAACATTTGAGTTGATTATCTTTGAAAGAGATGAAGAACACTCTACTCATAATAGCGCTATTTTCAGTTAGTTTTGTTTTGTGTCAAAACAACCTTAGTTTGGCAGAGAATTATTTTCGTGAGGGAGAATACAAAAAAGCAACTCAGCTATATGAATCACTAGAAAAGAACAATCCTTATAATACCAGGTACCTAAAACGTTTAATCACTTGTTACCAAGAGACAAATAATTATGAAAAAGCATCAGAGCTTCTTCAAAAAAAGCTGCTCAAAAACC
>CAXHZP010000046.1:0-10434 GCA_964021805.1 uncultured Flavobacterium sp. | reverse complement strand
GTAAAGTTATAAAATTAAAAATGATTCTAAATAATCATGAAAAAAAGAAGCAAAAAAATTTTCATGAATTAAGGGTGCTTTTATTTTGTGATTTAAAAACATCACTACCATCTTTAAAACATTTAAATTCTATCATATAATCATTTGGGTCTTTTATAAAGAAAGACACATGTTCTCCAATGCTATTTTTCATAAACGTAGTTGTAATTGAAACTTCTATATCTAATTTTAATATCCTAGCATATAACATACCAAAATCATCAATATTTACAATAATTCCAAAATGAAAAGAAGGTAAAATTTGTCCTCCTAATCTATAATTTTTAAAACTAAAATTAAAATCTCCAGATTTTGTAAATGTAATTTGATTGCCAAATAAATTTAAATCAATCCAATTATTGGCAGTTCTTCCCATTGGAGTTTCTACTATTTTTGAATAAAACTCTTCTGTTGTTTTTAAATCTTTACATGGAAGTGATAAGTGAAAATTTGCAGACATAATTATAATAGCTTTAAGTCATCTAATCTAAAAATAATGAATTCTTCTTCGTCTAAATCATCAAAAATTTCAGTATAATAAATTTCAAAAATTTTATTTTTATAACGGTTACTTTTTAAGTCGTAATGATGCTCTATTTTTTTATTAATTTGTTCAAAATAAATAATTTCATTGTTTTCTAATTGAAATGTTGCATAGCCTTCAAGACATCCAATAAATATACCCTTAGAATACAGCGATTGGTTAGAATTAAAATATTTCATTACTTCTGAGGTTTAAAAATAATCAGAATTTGTTGAGTTAAAAGAAGTATCATCATCTAAATAATCTTCCATTGTTTTTTCTAATTGACTACTAATTTTTACTAAATAAATAGTATCATCTGTTCTTACTTCAACAGCACTAATTGTTTCTGCTTTTGAATTTTTAAATTTTATAATATCAGTATGGTCATAACCATCAGGATATTTTTCTATTAATATATTTAGAATATTAATAGTAAGTTTAGAATAATCTACAATAACTCTTTTCATCACTACATGTTTAATAAGTATGCAAAAATTAATGGAACAACAATGGTAGCATCACTTTCTATAATAAATTTTGGAGTATTAACATCTAATTTCCCCCAAGTAATCTTTTCATTAGGAACTGCACCTGAGTATGAGCCATAGCTGGTTGTAGAATCTGAGATTTGACAAAAATAACTCCAAAAAGGGGTGTCTTCTCTTTCCATATCTTGATAAAGCATGGGGACAACACAGATTGGAAAATCTCCAGAAATACCACCTCCAATTTGAAAGAAGCCAATTCCGTTGGTAGAGTTTAATGTATACCAATCTGCCAAAAAAGACATATACTCTATGCCAGATTTCATAGTAGATGCCTTCAATTTACCTTTTAAAACATAGGATGCGAAAATATTTCCCATTGTTGAGTCTTCCCAACCAGGAACAACCATTGGTAAGTTTTTAAGAGCTGCGGCATATACCCAAGAGTTTTTAATATCAATCTCATAAAATTCTTCTAAAACACCTGACAATAACAATTTATACATAAATTCATGGGGGAAAAAGCGCTCTTGATTTTCTTCAGCATCTTTCCAAATTTTGAAAATATGTTTTTGCAAACGCCTAAAAGCTTCTTCTTCTGGAATACAAGTGTCTGTAACTCTATTTAGTCCTTTTAATAACAAGTCCCACTCATCTTGAGGAGTTAAATCTCTATAATTAGGAATGCGCTTGTAATGAGAGTGCGCAACTAAATTCATGATATCTTCTTCTAAATTAGCACCAGTACACGAAATAATATGCACTTTATCTTGTCTTATTATTTCTGAAAAAATAGTACCTATTTCAGCAGTACTCATTGCACCAGCTAATGATACTAGCATTTTTGATCCTTGTTCTAATTGTGTTTCATACCCTTTTGCTGCATCTACCAATGAGGCTGCGTTAAAGTGTAAAAAATAGGTTTCTAAAAACTCTGAAATAGGCTGTCTGTTAAGATTAATCATAGTCTTTAAATTTTGAAAGTTTGTTAAAAGGAGAGTTAAAGTTTTGATCCTCTTCTTCTTCTTCGATTTCAGGCAAAAATTTATAGCTTAACATTTTGTAATATAACTTTGCGGCTAAAAAGTCAGATGACTTTTCATTTGAATTAGGACAAAGTTCAACAATGTCAAACCCAACAACATTAAATTCTAAAAACACTTTTTTTAAAAATTCCAGAGTTTCATAGTAAAATAAACCACCTGGCTCAGGAGTTCCTGTACTTGGCATAATAGATGGATCTAAAACATCTAAATCAAGTGTAATAAAAACATTATAAGTTAGTTTATCTGTGACTTCGTCCATCCAATATTGGTTTAGCGCCATATCATGAGCAAAAAATATTTTGTCATTATTTAACGAATTTTTTTCAGAAATATCCATACTCCGAATACCAACTTGTACTAAATTTGTGTTTTGAGAAGCTTCATATAAAGCACAGGCATGATTAAATTTAGATCCTTTATATTCTTTTCTTAGATCTGTATGCGCATCTAAATGCAATACAGTTAGGTTGTCAAAACATTCATTAAAAGCTCTAATAGTTCCGATAGAAATAGAATGCTCTCCACCAAAAACAGTAACAAATTTATTTTTATTTATATATTTTTTTACTTCAGAATGAACTGTCTCTACCATTTTTTCTGGAGAATTTTCTCTATTTATTGGATCAGAAAGATAAATTCCTTCCTTGTATACTTCGTTATTTGTTTCAATATCATACAATTCCATATTTTCTGAGGCTTCTAGAAAAGCTTCAGGCCCCTTATCTGCACCTTTTTGCCATGTACTTGTTCCATCATAAGGAACAGGAATTAAAATAATGTTAGCTGTTTCTAATTTTGCATATTCTAAGGGTATTCCTGCATATGTTGTCTTATTTTTCATATCCTAAAATTGAAAGTAATTCTTTGCTTTTTTGTTGATCTTTGAAGATTTTTGTTGTTATTTCTCCTTTTTTATTTTTATCAATTATTATGTGTTTTGGATGGGGAATTAAACAGTGCTGTAATCCACCAAAACCCCCAATAGATTCTTGATAAGCACCGGTATTAAAAAATCCAATATAAAGAGGCTTGTCTTTCTCATAAATAGGTAAATAAATGGCATTTATATGCTGTTCAGAGTTGTAATAATCATCACTGTCACAGGTTAAGCCTCCTAACAAGACTCTTTCGTATTCGTTATTCCACTTGTTTATTGGAAGCATTATAAAACGCTTGTTAATGGCCCAAGAATCAGGAAGAGTAGTTATAAATGACGAATTAATTATATTCCATCGTTCCCTATCATTTTGTTTTTTTTGATAGAGAACTTCATAGATAGCTCCCCCTGACTCTCCTACAGTAAAGCTCCCAAACTCTGTAAAAATATCAGGGACTTCAACTTTAGCTTCTTCACAGGCTGTTTGTATTTGATGAATAATTTCTTCAATCATATACTCATAGTCAAATGCAAAAGCAAGGGAATTCTTGATTGGAAACCCACCGCCTATATTTAAACTATCTAAGGTTGGACATATTTTTTTGAGCTCTATGTATAAAGTGATGCATTTTAATAACTCATTCCAATAATAGGCATTATCCTTAATTCCTGTATTAATAAAGAAATGAAGCATTTTTAATTCAACCTGACTATTATTTTCAATTTCTCTTTTATAAAAAGAAACAATATTTTTATAACCAATCCCTAGACGAGAGGTATAAAATTCAAATTTTGGTTCCTCTTCCGAAGCAATTCTAATTCCAACCTTAAATTTGCTTTTGGTGCTTTTTAAGATTAAATTAAGTTCTTCATAATTATCAATAATTACAATACAGTTTTTATGACCACCATTTATTAAATCTATAATGTTTGTGATGTATTGTTCGCGTTTAAAACCATTGCATAAGACATAGGCCTCTTCATTTAACTTTCCCTCTTTTTTTAATGATTTTACAATATCAATATCAAATGCAGATGAAGTCTCTATATGAATATCATTTTTTAACGCTTCCTCTAAAACATACTTAAAATGTGAACTTTTGGTACAATAAGAATAATGGTAATTACCCTTATACCCTTGTTTTTTAATCGCTCTATTGAACCATTTTTTCGCAAGCTTAATATTTTCTGAAATTTTTGGTAAATAGGTGAATTTTAAGGGTGTGCCGTAATTTTCAACCAATTGAATTAAGTCAATATCGTGGAAAAATAAATCACTATTTGTTATATTAAATTCCTTTTGTGGGAAATCAAATGTTTGTTCTATTAAATCTTTATATTTAGTATTCATTTAAATTTTCGATAAAAATTATAAATAAAAACCTAGGTGCTATCTTATAGCAAGGTTTTAGATAACTCAAATTGAAAAAATGAACTAAACACGTAATTCTAGGAACACACCTCTTAAACGAATGTTTTGAAGTATATTTAAAAGTAAGACGGAAGAAACCATAATTTTTTCGTTGTGTTTCTTAAACACATTACAACTTTTAGACTTCCATAAAAAGTTGAAATCGAAATAAGCAAAACGTAACATTTAACTCATAATACTGTTTCAAATATAATTTTTTTTTTAATACAAAAAACTTTTTTTCTATCGAGTAGAAATTAGCTTTTTTGCAAAATATTATCCAGAGAAATTCTCAAATAAAATAAAATAGGTAATCATCTTATAAAACGAATAAATGATAGCATAATAAAAACTGTAAAGATTGGCGCTCTTTTTAAAAGAAATTAAAAATATAAAAACTCAAAAATTTTTAAAAATTATCTTTTGATTATCAGTATATTAGATTTCTTTAATTAAATTTATTTGTAAATAATATGGTAAAGTTTAAATATTTTTCAGCCTTTATTGTTCCTCTTCTTGGGTTATTGACATTTAATTCAACAGGATTTATAGCTTATATTGGGATTATTAGCTTGTATGTTGTTGTTCCTATTTTAGAAAACTTTTTACCTCAAAATACTTACAATTTAACCTCTATTGAAAAAGAATTAGCAACAGAAACTATTTTTTATGACGTAGTTTTATATTTGTCTGTTCCACTACACTTATTTGTAGTATATCAGTTTTTGATTACAGTTTCAAATCCTTCAATATTACTGTCTGATTTAATAGCCTGTGTTTTGTTTATGGGGACTATTCTAGGGGTTAACGGGATTAATATTGGACACGAGTTAGGCCACAAAAAAGATCATAAATTGAAACAATTTCTAGCTCATATATTATTATTAACGGCCATACAAAATCATTTTATGACCTATCATAATTCTGGCCATCACAGAGATGTGGCCACACCAAATGATCTTACTTCTGCAAAAGAAGGAGATATTTTTTATTGGTTTGCTTTAAAATCCCAGATCGGAGGATATTTTAAAACTTGGAGACTAGAATCCCAAAGATTAAAATCTCAAGGAAAGTCATTGCTTTTTAACCCAATGATCTTTTTTACAGGATTATCTATTTCTCTTTTTGTTGGAATTAATTTCTTTTTTGGTTTAAATGTTACGGTTATCTATTTTATAACTGCTGTCTATGGGATTTCAGTTTTAGAAGCACAAAATTACTTTTCTCACTATGGTCTTCGAAGAAAAATGAAAGAAAATGGAAGATATGAACGTGTAAAACGTGAACATTCGTGGAATTCAGACCATATTATTGGGAGAGTATTACTGTTTGAGCTAACTAGACATTCAGACCATCACCATAGTGGTGCAAAACCATATCAAGTATTAGAATCAAAAGATGATAGCCCTACTTTGCCTTATGGATATCCAGCCATGTTGATGTTGTCTTATTTTCCGTTCTTATTTAAGCCAATTATGAAAAAAAGATTGGACTTTTATCGAAATAAAACAATTACTTCAACGTAATTTATATCAAAGGATTTTCTGTAATGCCTCCCTAATTTTTTTAGGCATAGATGTTGGTTGGTTGTCTTTTTTGTCCACAAAAACATGTACAAACTCTCCATATGAACAAGCAGTTCTTTCTCCTTTTTTAAAAATTCCTATTCCGTAAGTAACTGAACTGTTGCCAATTTTTTTTACAATTAAGCCTGCCTCAATTTTATTCGGATAAGCAATGGCTTTTATATAGGTGCAATTTGAGTGAACAACAAAACCAATAATAGAATCATTAATAGGATTAAAATTAGCAAACTCTATCAGATACTGATTAGCTATGGTATCAAAATAGGAATAATAAACCACATTATTTATATGGCCATAGATGTCATTATCAGCCCATCTAGTGGTGATAGGGTGAAAATAAGAATAATCTGATCGATGAATTAGTTTTTCAGACTCCATATACTTATTTCCCAATAAATTTAGGTTTTCTCTTTTGTAAAAAAGCAGACACGCCTTCAACTAAGTCATGACTGGCAAAAGCAGCTGTTTGTCTTTCGGCCTCATAAGCGATAGTGCTTTGTAAATCGTTGTCCATGGCATGAAATATGTCTTCTTTTGTAATTCCTACGGCTAGGGTAGGTAATTTTGCAATTTGGTGAGCCCAATCAATTGCTGTCGATACAATTACATCATTTTCAACTAGTTTATTTGCTAATCCAAGCCTGTGGCATTCATCCCCTTTTATTTTTTTACCCTCAACCGCAATTTGAAGTGCACGACTATAACCTACTTGTCTTGCTAATAACCAACTTGCTCCACCATCTGGCCCTAGACCAATATTAATAAAGGCATATAGCAGTCCACTATTTTCAGACATCACCCTAAAGTCACAAGCTAAGGCAATAGATGCTCCTACTCCTGCAGCAGTTCCGTTGATAGCTGCAATGATTGGTTTTTTTAGGGTTGTTAAATTTCGCATGAGTGGGCCATAGGTATTTGTGAGATATGTTCTTCCTTCATCAGGTGTAATATTTCCAAAAGTATTCATATCAGCTCCAGAACAAAATCCTTTACCTGCTCCAGTAATCACCATAGCTCGAATACTATCATCTTTTTGCACTTTTGCAATAGATTCGTTTATGCCGTCAACTAAATCGTCATTTACAGCATTATACTTTTCAGGACGATTTAATGTTACAATAGCAATATCTCCCTCTTTTTTAAATAAGACTGATTTACTTTTTAACTCGTCTAAATTTTGACTATTATTTGTAAGAGTAGACTTTTTATTTTTCTTTGAAGCATCTACATATGCTAGCGCTATAAATTCTGCAACACAAGCTGGTTTTTCTTGTCCTTTTAATTCAAAAATAAGCTTCATTTTATAACGCAAACCTCCAGTAACATCCTCTGTAGAAATTAACGAAACGCGAGCTCTTACTAGAGAACCTACCGGAGTCGCATTCATAAACCTTACTTTGTCTAATCCATAATTTACTCCCATTCCAACATCCATCAATTTTACTGTTTCATAACAGAATTTGGAGGCCAAAGAAAGAATTAAAAATCCATGAGCAATTGGTTTCTTATAGGGAGAGTGTTTTTTTGCTAATGCTGGATTTACATGAATCCACTGGTTGTCATCTGTAGTTCTTGCAAAAGTATCTATTTGGTTTTGTGAAATGGTTGTCCATTCAGATACTCCTAACTCTTTTCCAATATAATTTTTTAAGTCAGAGAGTTGAGAAATTTCAGTAGCATATGATTCTTGTCTTATTTGTTGTTCTTCCATTGTTTTTTTGATGTTTATTGATGTTTTTTAACTAGATAAAAGGTTTTTTATGATGGCATAGATCCTCCATTGGCATGTAAAGTATGACCACTTACAAAGCCAGCCTCTTTAGAAGCTAAAAATAAATAAGCATATCCCATATCTTCAGGGGTACCAATGCGTTTTACTGGTATCATAGCAATACCAGCTTTTATAACCTCCTCTGGCATAGAATCAGACATTTCAGACTTTATAAAACCAGGTGCAACAGCATTTACTGTAATATTATACTTCCCAACCTCTTTACATAATGAATGTGTAAATCCAACAATAGCTGCTTTACTAGCACAATAATTTGCTTGTCCGAAGGCTCCTTGATAGGCATTAATGGAAGAGGCAGAAATAATTCTACCATAATTTGCAGCTTTCATGTGAGGTACTACAGCTTTAGCAGTAATAAATAACGAATCTACGTTTACAGACATCACAACATCCCATTCTTCTCGAGTCATTTTTAAAAATGAACGATCTCTAATCACTCCAGCATTGTTAATTAAGATATCAATTTTTTGATGTTTTTCAATAATTTCAGATATAGCGGTATCAACAGATTCTTGATTGGTTACGTCTACCTTTTGATAAAATATAGACCCTCCTTTTTCAGAAATTTTATTGACAACCTCTTCTCCATCTAATACATCCCATAAAGCAACTGTTGCACCCTCTTTGCAAAACACTTCACAGATTCCTTCTCCAATACCTCTAGCTCCACCAGTTATAATTGCAATTTGACCTTCTAATCTTTTCATTTTTATCTGTGTTTTTATTTATAACAATCTGTTAGTTTTGTTAAATATAACAAATACTTTTTTTTATATAACTTTATCAAAAATCAATTTGTATAATAATTTTATTTAAACCCTGAAATATGAGTAAAGCATCATTTATAAATCAACTTTCTATCCCAGTAATAGCAGCTCCAATGTTTTTAATATCTGGACCTCAATTAGTCATAGAATGTTGTAAGAACGGAATTGTTGGCACTTTCCCAGCATTAAATCAACGAACATCTGAGGGATTCGAAGCATGGATTATAGAAATAAAAGCGGCGTTATTAAAATATGAAAAAGATACAGGAATTATACCTGCTCCTTTTGGAGTGAATCTTATAGTACATAAATCAAATCCCAGGTTAGAAGCAGATTTAGCCATTTGTGTAAAGCATAAAATTCCATTAATAATTACCTCATTAGGGGCGGTTTCTGAATTAGTTGAAACAGTACATAGTTATGGAGGTCTTGTTTTCCATGATATCATCAAAAAAAGGCATGCAGAAAAAGCTCAAGAGGCTGGTGTAGATGGGTTAATACTTGTTTCTGCTGGTGCAGGAGGACATGCTGGAACAATTAATCCGATGCCATTGGTAGCAGAAATCAAATCCTTTTTTAAGAAAACAATCTTATTATCTGGATGTATTAGCTCTGGAAGAGATATTGCTTCTGCCATGCAAATGGGAGCAGATTTAGCATACATGGGAACTCGTTTTATTAATACTAAAGAAAGTAAAGCTCCTGATGCTTATTGTAATATGATTATTGAGGCAGGGGCTAGTGATATTGTATATACTGCAGCTGTTTCTGGAGTTCCTGCAAATTTTTTAGGACCTAGTCTTCATGCTATGGGTATAACAGAAGAGATGTTAAGCAGAAAAGTAAAAGTTGATTTTGGAGAGGAATTAACAGCTCAAGAAGATGAAGCAAAAGCATGGGCTACTATTTGGTCTGCCGGCCAAGGCGTTTCTTCTATTCATGATTCGCCAAGTGTAAGCAATCTAATTAAAAACCTAAAAATAGAATTCAAAGAGGCTATAATTCAACAGCAAACATTGCTAGAAAAATATCAATAATTCATTTCAATTTTAAAATAAAAAAGCGCTCAAAGTTTTAAACTTTGAGCGCTTTTAATTTACTCTTAAGGTAAAAGTGAAAGTTTAATTTTTAATTAATTTTACACTTTTAGCTCCTTGTTCAGTAGTAATTCTAGCGATATAAACGCCATTAGTTAATCCTTGAGTAGAAATAGCAATATCAGTACTATTATTTCTTTGCGAAACAACTCTTTTCCCTAATAAATTAAAAACCTCTACTGATTTAATTACAGTATTAGGAGTTCTAAAATTCCAATCAGAACTTGATGGGTTAGGGTATACACTAACATTTATAAATTTAGTATCTTCTATACTTAATGTTTCATTACCAATAACTACACTTCCTAAAGAAGTATCAGCAGGGTCAGCTAAAGGGCCAGTAACAGCAAAACCGTATTGAATAACAGCTTGGCTCATTTCATCGGCAGAAGCAGTAACTGTAAAATCTCCAGTACTTGAAATATCTGCAGTTTTGTATGCTACTGTTGAATAACCAGATGTTAGAGTTTTAATGAATGCTACAACTGCATATCCGTCTCCTAAATCACTAACAGAAACGTTACCTGAGAATGTTAATTCTTCGTTTGCTAGAGAAGCATCTTCAATGTAAGATAGAGCTTCAATGTATTTATTAGCAGTTTGAGTTGCTGCACCTTGATCAAACCAACCAGCATTTGTAGCTTCAGCAGTCCAAATAGCAGTGTTTGGTTCCAATGTCATACTTGTTGCAGTAGGTGTTGCTCTAAGATCTGATACAGTATATGAGAATCCAAAAGCAAATTGGTCATCAGAAACATTGAAAGCATTCACATAGGCATTCCATGCCTGTGAAGTTGCTACAGTAACA
>CAXHZP010000045.1:0-10550 GCA_964021805.1 uncultured Flavobacterium sp. | reverse complement strand
AATTTAATTCTTTGTGTCACTTTTGAAATGAAATTGAAAAGACTAATTTTAATAGTTGGGGTAAGCTTAACTTTTTAACAATATGGTTACCAAATCAAAGTTTTGGAAAAATTTGGTTAGAATCTTTATAATTTTTATCGGTTTGACCTCTGAATATTTATGAATCTTTCTTATTTGATATCGATGGATTTATTAAATTTTATTATTTTTAGTTTTTAAAAACAATTAATCATGAAAAAACTTATCGTATTACTAGTATTCTCAATATCTACATTAGCATACTCTCAATCTAAAGAACGAATTAGTTTACACATTTTTGACTTACCTACTGGAATCACCATTGAGGAATTTCAAAATGATTTAGACAGGGCTAATAAAATTTATAAAAAAAATGGATTTGGAGCTAATAAATATAAAGTATATCAAGTAAGTTCTGATGATGAAGCAAAAGAACATCGTTACATGTGGTTAAGCACTTGGGCAAACGACGAGGAATATAACAATGCTCATTCTGAAGAAATAGATGATTTTTGGGAAAACTATTTCACAAAGAAATATGAAAAAATGTTAGATGATCATATTTACAGGAAATTTTTCTCGGTACAGTAACATTAGTTTACACGAAGCAATTTTAAAGAAGGTTTACAGAGATGTGAACCTTTTTTTTGTATAAATTAGTTTAGTTTTTATATTTTTTGAAGAGTACATTAAATCCATAAACTTGGTGAAGTATGGCAGCCATAAATGTGAGCACAATTGACTTTTGAGCAATTACTTGTAGCATAAGATCTGCTTCGCTATATATTTTTCCAGGACCAATCTGAGGTCCAAAAAATATAATTCTCAAATAAACAAATAAGACAATACAAAAGGCTACATAGCCAATGACATAAGAATTATTGAGAAAGTTAGAATGATAAACTGTAATACTATGGAGAATGCACAGGAAGAAGAGCGTTAGAAAGGCAGAATTTGCAAAAAATACATGAGCCCCAAAGTGAAGATCGTGAGGTACGAGACCAACTCCAGCATAAAAGAATCCTGCCAGTAAACCTACAGGCATGGTAATTTTAGAATAAAATAGTGACTTGCTTGAGTCTTCAATAAGACCAAATACTTTTTTGAAATTTAAGTAAAATAGTATTAAAGTTGCCCCAATTAAAATCAAACTACCATTAAATAAAAGCATAGACGGAGTATTATCTTCTTGAATAATTGCAGTGTTTATCTCGTCTGTATTTGTTTTGAAGCTACCTAATTCACTTAAGAAATTATGGGTAAAAGAATAGTAATCTGATTGATAGTCAATAATTTCTTTATGTGAACCTGGGTGAATTAATGCAGCTATAACACAACAAAAAAAGAAGATTGTAATTGATATAATGGGGAGTACAACTAAATAAAACCTTGCTTTTTTCATAATTAACCTATTTTACAGTTAGATATAAATCTTTTAAAAAATCTAATACTAACAATTTTTATTCATGTAAAACTAATTTTTATTTTTTTCAAATTGATATATTTCTCTACCTAATGCCGCTAAAAAAGGAATTCCTAGTTGATCGTACTCATAGTTATTATCATTAAAAATTTCATTTTTATTTGTTAAAATTGTTGCTGTTAAAAAAAACTCTATCCCGTTTCTATCTTTTAGATAGGCCACATCGGTAGCGGTTCCATAAGCCAAGCCAACTTTATTGTAGACTCTTGTGGTATTTGTCATTTCTCCTTTTTTATCTCCATAAATAAAGAATTTACCATAGCTGTCAAAAAAAGTTTCCCTATCATAAAACGGAATAGTTACCTCATTAGGAGTTCTACTCATCCAATATCTCAAAAAGAAATAATCTTCTTGTTCAATCTTAAATTGTTCATTTTTACTAAATAGCTTTGGAAAAATTATTCGTTCAAGAATTTGATGCAGTGCTTCTATTGAAGCATAATTTTTTTCTGAAAAATCCATAGACTCCTCAATTACAGTTCCATCTTTCACATATCCTTTACCTTTCATAACTCCCTCTAAATGGGTATTCTTTATTTTTTGGTTAGATATAATAGGGGCCTCATTATAAATAGTATCTCCCTTCTGATTGAAAAAAATAAAATGAGGAGTACTATTCTGAGTTTCGGAATCTGAAAACTTATGTGACAACTTAAAATTAGGAATACCAATACTATGAATAGCTTTATTAGCATCATCTCTGCCTATAAAATCAAATAGATAATTGTATGCAGTATTATCACTAACTAAAAAAATCTTTTTTATCAAATGAGCAATTGTCAACTTGTTATTGGGATGGGTAGCATCAGTTTTTTTAATGATATTTTCACTGAATAAAACCGTAAAGGGTGAATCTGGTGTAATTGGTATTCCTTGTGATTGAAGTTTTCTTATTTTCTGGAGAGCAAGAATTGCTACAGGAAGTTTTACTGTGCTTGCTGGATAAAAATAGTGCTTAGAATGTACTTGAAATTTATGGTTTTCAAGTTTTGGCTTTCCTAGAGAATCTCGGTGAATTCTAGTAAATAAAATTTGTACTTCATGGCTATTTAAGTCTGAAAGCACTTTTTTTATGATTGGTTCTTTACTCTCCTGTAAAATTTCATAAATCAGTGAAGAGTTTTTCGTGTTAGAGTTACATCCAATTAGAAAACTCATTAAAAATAATAGCCTTAAAATTTTAATATATTTAGAAATACTCATTCCTTCGAAGATATACTTTTTTAGTGTATTATTTTATACCTAAAACCTAGTTAATAAATAGGTTGCCTTTATCTTAATCTCTACTTAATAGACTTCTGTTGTTGATTCGAAAGTCTCATCATAATCTTTTCTCAGTGTTCCCATTACTCTGTCCCAAAACAACAAGTACAATCCATAATTTCCATCAAATTTTTTATGATGTAGGTTATGAGCTACAGATGTATTAATCCATTTGCCTAACCAATGCTTATGGAAATCTTTAGGGTATATTTCAAAACCTAAATGACCATAAACGTTATACAAAATCTGAAAAAGAAAAAACAGTCCTAGAGCTGGTGCATATAAAGGGATTGTAAATGCTAAAAAAGGATGAATTCCTACTTCAATAATTGCTTCAAAAGGATGAAAAGCATAAGCTGTCCATGGGGATGGATTGGTAGATTTATGGTGCACTAAATGGACGTGTTTAAAAACTATTGGATGATGCATAATTCTATGCCACCAATAAAACCAGGTATCATGAACGATGAGCATCCAAAAAAATGAGAGAAATAAATAAGGATACCCATATTCTTCGATGTCTTTATAGGTGTTGGTAAGATGATTAAATTTAACAAACGTGAAAATAATTACAGTTGCAAAGATGGTAATGGTTATTAAAGACCAAAAGATATCTCTTTTGTAATCCGTTAGTTTTGGAATCTTTTGCTGAATCTTTCTATACCAAAGTGGTTTCTTTAATATCACATAAAACAAAGCAAAGCTTATACTCGCAAATGAAAAGTATCTGAACAATATGGTAGAAGTTACTTTGGTCCAAATTTCAAGAGTAATATCCATTTAACTTGGAATTTTTAGACTACGTTATCAATTATATCCTGAACAACTTCTTGATTTAACAAGGTGCTTGTATCTCCTATACGATCAGTTTCATTACAAGCAATTTTTCTTAAAATCCTTCTCATAATTTTACCCGAACGGGTTTTAGGCAACCCATTTGTGAATTGCATTTTATCAAGTTTGGCTATTGGGCCTATTCTGTCTGTGATTAATTGATTGATCTCAATTCTTAAGTTATCATGATTTCTAGATTCTCCCTTGTCTTTTAATGTAATATAGCCATACAAAGCGCTTCCTTTAATATCGTGAGGAAAGCCAACAATGGCAGATTCTGCAACTGCAGGATGTTCATTAATAGCATCCTCTATAGGTGCAGTCCCAAGGTTATGACCAGAAACTATAATCACATCATCAACCCTGCCTGTTATTCTATAATACCCAACTTCGTCTCTTAGTGCCCCATCACCAGTAAAATACTTATTGTCAAATGCAGAGAAATAAGTTTCTTTATATCGTTGATGATTTCCCCATATTGTTCTGGCGATACTTGGCCAAGGGAATTTAATACATAAACGACCCTCCACTTGATTTCCTTTCAATTCATTTCCATTTTCATCCATCAATGCAGGTTGAATGCCAATAAATGGTAAAGTTGCATACGTAGGTTTTGTAGGTGTTACATAGGGTATTGGAGAAATCATTATTCCTCCTGTTTCTGTTTGCCACCAAGAATCGATGATAGGACTTTTCTTTTTACCAATATTTTCATTGTACCAATGCCAGGCTTCCTCATTAATAGGCTCTCCAACAGACCCCAAAACTTTTAAAGAGGATAAATCATAATTATCTATTACATCTGTACCTTGTTTTGCTAATGCTCTAATAGCTGTAGGTGCAGTGTAAAACTGATTGACTTTATGCTTTTGAACAATGTCCCAAAAACGGCCATAATCTGGGTAGCTTGGAACACCTTCAAACATCACTGTAGTGGCACCATTTGCCAATGGGCCATAAACAATATAGCTATGTCCTGTAATCCAGCCGATATCAGCAGTACACCAATACACATCATTTTCTTTATACTGAAATGCATTTTTAAAGGTGTAGGCAGTGTATACCATGTATCCAGCTGTGGTGTGCACCATTCCTTTGGGCATACCTGTAGACCCTGAGGTATATAAAATAAATAATGGATCTTCAGCATTCATGATTTCAGGTGCACAAACATCAGAAGCTCCTTCTAACAATGGTGCTAACCATTTATCTCGACCAGCTTTCATGTAAATCTCAGTTTTTATTCTTTTTACAACTAATACAGTTTCTACACACGAACAACTTTCTAGGGCTTCATCTACAATACCTTTTAAATCAATAGTTTTTGAACCCCTGAAAGAACCGTCTGAAGTAATGACCATTTTACATTCTGAATCGTTAATTCTAGTGGCTAAAGCTGCAGCTGAAAAACCAGCAAATACAACAGAATGAATGGCTCCAATTCTAGCACATGCCAGTACAGATATTGCCAGTTCTGGAATCATAGGGACATAAATACAGACTCTATCTCCTTTTTTTATTCCTTGTTCTTTTAAAACATTTGCAAATTTATTAACGCGTTTATAAAGTTCATTATAGCTTATATGTTCAGCAACTTCATCTGGATGATTAGGCTCAAATAAAATAGCCGTTTTATCACCACGAGTAGTAAGATGTCTATCAATACAGTTCTCAGTAATATTTAATTTAGCTCCTTTAAACCATGAAATTTCCGGCTTTGAAAAGTCCCAATTAAGAACAGTATCCCATTTTTTACGCCATAAAAAATGTTCTTCTGCTATTTCTTCCCAAAAACTTTCTGGTTCACGAATAGACTTTCTATATACTTGATAGTATTCCTCGAGATGTTTTATGTGGTAATTACTCATGGTAATTTATTTTTATTTACTTCTATTACTGGCCTTTTTTTCTTATTGAAAAGTATTCATTTCATTTTACTTAGGCAAGTAAATATAAATTACTGTTTATACTCTTTTTAATTAAGAATGTGTAGCTTCTCCTGCACCACTAGGAATTCTAATATTTGTGACAATTTCTTGAACTTCTTTTGGTGGGTCTGGAGTAAATTTAGAGATGATTATAGACACTATGAAGTTTATGATCATTGCCACAGTACCAAACCCCTCTGGTGATATTCCTAACCACCAATCTTCCTTTGTACCTCCACCAAACCAATTAAATTTGAACTTTAGCATGTAAAAAAGCATTGCCAAAACACCAACAATCATACCTGAAATAGCACCTTCTTTGTTCATTTTCTTTGTGAAAATTCCTAAAATGATTGCTGGAAAAAAAGAGGCTGCTGCTAACCCAAATGCTAGTGCAACAGTTGCCGCAACAAAATCCGGAGGGTTAATCCCAAAATATCCTGCAACACAAACTGCAACAACTGCAGACAATCTAGCAGCTACTAATTCTCCTTTTTCGGAAATGTCTGGTTTAATCATTTTCTTAATTAGATCATGTGATACAGATGCAGAAATAACCAACAATAACCCTGCTGCAGTAGATAATGCTGCTGCCAACCCTCCGGCTGCAACTAAAGCAATAACCCAATTTGGTAAGCCCGCTATTTCTGGATTGGCCAACACCATAATATCTTTATCTACTGTTAATTCATTTTTTGAGGAATCTGCTAGATATTGAATTTTACCATCACTGTTTATATCATTAAAAGATAATAATCCTGTCTCTTCCCATGTGGTAAACCAACTTGGCATATTCTTATATTCTTTATTGTTTACAGTTTCTATCATATTAGTTCTAGAAAAAACTGCTATAGCAGGAGCTGTTGTATATAAGATCATGATAAATAATAATGCCCAACCTGCAGATTTACGTGCATCAGAGACTTTCTTAACCGTAAAAAAACGAACAATTACATGAGGTAATCCCGCAGTACCTACCATAAGAGCAGCAGTAATAAAAAATACATCTAGTTTAGATTTACTTCCTGAAGTATATTCAGCAAAGCCAAGATCTCTATGTAAGCCATCTAATTTGTCTAACAGATACACCCCATTTACATCTTGTCCACCAAATCCAATTTGTGGAATTGGATTCCCTGTCATCTGAATAGAAATAAAAATTGCAGGTACCATAAAGGCAAATATTAATACACAATATTGCGCCACTTGGGTGTAGGTTATTCCTTTCATGCCACCTAAAACTGCATAAAATAAAACAATAACCATTCCTATGATAACACCTGTATTAATGTTTACTTCTAAGAATCTTGAAAATACCAATCCTACACCACGCATTTGACCAGCTACGTAAGTGAAAGAAACTATCAAGGCACAAAATACCGCAACAGATCTAGCAACATTTGAATAATAACGATCTCCAATAAAATCTGGAACTGTGAATTTTCCAAATTTTCTTAAGTAGGGAGCTAATAATAGCGCTAACAATACATAGCCTCCTGTCCAGCCCATTAAATAAACAGACCCGTCGTACCCATTGAAAGAAATGATTCCTGCCATTGAAATAAAGGATGCTGCAGACATCCAATCTGCGGCTGTAGCTAAACCATTAGCAAGAGGTGAAACTCCTCCTCCAGCAACATAAAATTCCTTTGTTGATCCTGCTCTAGACCAAATAGCAATCCCTATGTATAAGGAAAAAGTAATTCCTACTAATATCCAAGTCCAAATTTGTAAATTCATAATTAGCTGTCTAAATTATACTTTGCATCCAATTTATTCATCAATTTTATATACACAAAAATTAAAATTGTGAATACGTAAATTGAGCCTTGTTGAGCAAACCAAAAACCAAGTTTAAACCCTCCTAATCTAATGCTATTTAATTCATCTACGAATACAATACCGAAGCCATAGGAGACAAGAAACCAAATAGACAACAAGATTGACACATACTTTAAGTTCGTTTTCCAGTACTTGTTTTGATCACTTTTTTTCATTGAACTAATTTTAATACAATTATTTAAATTTAAAAATAATATCGTTTAAAGGCCTCAATTGCTGCATAATCTGCCAAACCAAAATCATTATATTTTTTTGCAGTTAATCGATTTCGATCCTCAACTCTCACCCAAAATTCTCTGGCATCGTCTCCTTGAAACATTACACCGTCTTTTTGAGACTGATGATAAAAAATAGCATGTCTTTTCCTTAATATTTGATCTGGACTAAGAGGAACAGCCATCTCAATCTCATGAGACTCCCACTCATGCCAAGCACCTCGATATAGCCAAACCCAACAATCATTCATATATTTTTCATTTTTCAAAACTTTTAATGCTTTGTAAAGAGCATCTAAACAAACTTTATGTGTTCCATGAGGATCTGCTAAATCACCAGCAGCATATATTTGATGTGGCTTTATCTTCTCTATTAGACTTGTTATAATATTAATATCTTCATCTTTTAAATTGCCTTTTTTAATGGTTCCAGTCTCATAAAAAGGAAGATTTAAAAAGTAAACATTTTCATCTGAAAGACCTAAGTATCTTGTTGCAGCAAGAGATTCTCTTTTCCTGATTATTCCTTTTAAATTTCTGACCTCTAGAGAGTCTATATGCTCATTTCTTTTTTTATTTTTTATGAATTTTATAATGTCTTTAACCTTTTTGGAGTCAACATTTATCTCCATAGAAACCTCAGCAAATTTTAATGACTCTTCATCTGAGACAGCGATGTTACCAGAAGTTTGATAAGCTACATGAACCTCATGACCTTGCTTAATTAATCTATCAAAAGTTCCACCCATAGAAATAACATCGTCATCTGGATGAGGGCTAAGAATAAGTACTCTTTTTTTCGATGGTTCAGCTCTTTCTGGTCTTTTAGTATCATCTGAATTCGGTTTTCCTCCAGGCCAACCTGTTATCGTATTTTGAAGTTTGTTAAACATTTTTATGTTTAAATCATAGGCAGTCCCTTCCTGCATTAAAAGCTCTGACATCCCATTATTATTATAATCTTTGTCTGTTAACTTTAAAATGGGCTTTTTTAATAAGTTACTTAACCAAACAACTGCTTTTAACTTTAACTTAATGTCCCAATCACATGAGGTTACTAACCAAGGAGTTTTAATCCGAGTTAAATTTGCAGCAGCTTCTTGATCTAAAATAAAAGTAGTGTTGTTATGGTCTTGCAAATAAGAGGCTGGAACATTTGAGCTAACTGGTCCCTCTATTGTCTTTTTAATGATGTTACTTTTATTAACACCCCAAGCCAATAAAACGATTCTTTTTGCATTTTTAACTGTTCCAATACCCATTGTAATGGCTTTTCTTGGAACATTTTCAATCCCAAAAAAAGACGAAGCTGCATCAACTCTAGTAATATGATCTAAAATAATTAGTCTAGTTTCAGAATTTAAATGTGACCCCGGTTCATTAAACCCAATGTGACCTGTTCTACCTATACCCAGTAATTGAAAATCAAGCCCTCCTAACTTTTTGATTTTCATTTCATAATCAATACAGTACTGTTGGAGTTTATCTGGGGCAATATTACCGGCTGGAATATTAATATTTTCAGGGGGAATATCTATATGATTAAATAGATGTTCGTGCATAAAATAAAAATAACTTTGAATATTATTTTTATCCATACCAAAGTATTCATCTAAATTAAAAGTAATGACATTGTAAAAACTTAATCCTTCATTTTTATGCATTCTAACAAGTTCTTCGTATACCTTTATTGGAGAAGAACCCGTTGCTAAACCTAAAACACAAAAAGTTTCTTCTTGTTGTTTTTCTATAATTAGTTGAGCTATTTCTTGGGCAACTAAAACAGAAGCTACTTGAGCTGAATTATAGGTAATATTATGAATTTTTTCGTATCTGGTATCCTCAAATTTACCGATAGATTGATGATTTGTGTTTTTTTGATAAGACATGTTAGAGATTTCAATATTTTCAGAGTTTAAATCTAATATCTTTGAATTCCTTTTTTTTAAAATTTTCGACCGAAAACATAACTAAAGATATAAAAAACATATTAAAGCATCCTATCTTAATTTACTTTTATAACTATTGTATAAGTTCAATTAAAATTTAAAAAAAATTAATTTGTAACTTGTCAAAATATTTTTTAGAGAATGGAAACTTACGCAAATGTTTTACTGATAGCTTTACCTAGTTTTATGGTATTGATATTCATAGAAATCATCTATGGTGTTTGGAAAAAAGAGCTCACTTACAACTTGATGGATACTATTTCTAGCTTGAGTGCTGGAACAACCAATATGATTAAAGATCTATTAGGAATCGGCTTTATTATTATTTCGTATCCCTATATTTTAGAAAATATTGCTTTGATAAAGCTAGAAGAAAGTATTGGACTATACATTATAGCTCTTATCTGTATGGATTTTGCTAGTTATTGGAACCATCGCTTAAACCATTCAATTAATGTTTTTTGGAATAGACACGTTGTTCATCATAGCAGTGAAGAGTTTAATCTAGCCTGTGCACTTCGTCAAAGTATTTCAAAAAATATTATTGGTTTTGGAGCTTTATTTTTAATCCCTGCCGCATTGTTCGGTGTGCCACAAAAAATTATAATTATTTTAGCTCCATTGCATTTGTTTGGTCAATTTTGGTATCACACACGCCATATAGGTAAACTAGGGTGGTTAGAATATTTCCTTGTAACCCCATCACAACATAGAGTACATCATGCTATAAATCCAGAGTATGTAGATAAAAATCTTTCTGCTATTTTCTGTATTTGGGATCGAATGTTTGGAACATTTCAAGAGGAATTGGATGAAAAACCCTGTGTCTATGGAACATTAAAACCTGTACAAACCTGGAATCCGATTATTATAAATTTTCAACACAACTGGGGATTAGCAAAAGATGCATGGCGAGCTAAGAACTGGTTAGACAAATTTAAATTGTGGTTTATGCCAACAGGCTGGAGACCAAAAGATGTTGCTGAACGTTTTCCAATAGCTATTGTTGAAAACGTCT
>CAXHZP010000044.1:0-11359 GCA_964021805.1 uncultured Flavobacterium sp. | reverse complement strand
AAACTGATTGAGATGGAAATGTAGCACAAATAAATAGCGCTACAACGGGTAAAAACCTGAAGTATTTCATTGTAAATTTTTTATGATAAATTTTTAGGAAGTAATCAAATATATATAATAATTTTTTCTTGATTAGTACATATTTAGTACACGATTAAAAATTATAATATCAATACAATGATAACATAATCAAGAACATGAATCTTTTACTAAATTTCTGAGCTTAGCTGACTATTGTAAGACTTAATAAAAAATTATGATAAAAAGCCTCCCTTGGGAGGCTTTCAAAATTTACTTCGAATTCATTTCATTAATAGACCTTAGCTTTTGACGAGCTGAATTTGCTCCTGGATAGGTATTTAATGCTTTTTGATAGTAATCTTTAGCTTTTTCGTATTCTTTCTGATTTAAATAAAACTCAGCCATAGAATCATAAGAATTATATCTGTCTGGGTTATTAGTTATGTAGTCTTCAAAAGCAGATTTTGCTTTATCTAATTGTTCATTTTGTACATAGCTATATCCAAGAAAATTAGTAATGTGTCCATTGTCATCTTCACCTCTAGAAACTCTAGCTTCTCGAAGATTTTCTAATGTCTTTATTCTATTGTTGAGATCAATTCTAGACCATGCATGATAAAATTGAATAAAAGGACCTGTAGGAGCATCTGCAATCATTAAATCCCATACTTTTGATTTATCTCCTCTACCAAAAATAGTTCTATTTCCGTTTTTATTTGGGGTATCTAGTAATGAAACAAATCTTTTAGAATTTTCATTTTTATCTTTCACTAATTCTTTAGCCATATTGTAGTGGTATTCTTGCTGAGGAGAATTGGGCCTTGATAAACTTGCTAACATTACGTGCGGAGCAAATAAAGTTGAATCTAATTTAACTGCTTTCTCAAAGTATACATGAGCTTTTTCAAATTCTATATGTTGAAAGTGCCTAATACCTTCAATAACTATGTCTCTGTCACTAGGGCTGTCATTAAACCACATGATTCCTGTTGGTTTAGAATCTACTTCGTTACTTTTATCTTGACATGAAAATAACAAGATAGATACTAAAAATAAGATTTTTTTCATTTTAATTGCTTTTAAAAATTAATTTAAACGAATATAAAAAAATTATTTTTAAAGAATTTTGATCTTATTATTTTGAATAGTATAGAAAATTATGGACGGAAGAATAAATATGATTAAATCATTTGCAGGTTGGCTAACTCTTGCTTGGTTAGTTCTCTCCATCTTCCCCTAGGAAGATTCTTTTTAGTTAAGCCTGCAAAAAGAACTCTATCTAATTTTACAACCTTGTAACCTACATGTTCAAATATTTTTCGAACAATTCTATTTCTACCTGAATGAATTTCTATACCAACCTCCGTTTTAGACTGCCCTTCAACATAAGAAACTGCATCAATAAATACTTTTTTACCCTCTATAAAAACATCTCCCCTTAGTTTTTGTAAATCCTTTAAATCAAATTTTCTATCTAATGAGGCATGATACAATTTTTTTACATCATGTTTGGGGTGGGTTAACTTTTTAGCTAATTCACCGTCATTTGTGAAAAGTAGCAAGCCTGTAGTCATTCTATCTAGTCTTCCAACTGGGTAAATTCTCTCGTTTGCAGCATTAGAAACCAATTCCATAACAGTTTTTCTACCACGTTCATCATCCATGGTAGTGATGTAATTCTTTGGTTTATTTAATAAAACATACTTCTTTTTTTCTGGAGTAATAGAAGTACCATCAAAACGAACTTCGTCTGTTTTTTGAACCTTGTACCCCATTTCGGTCACTAATTTACCGTTTACAGTAACACTTCCATGCTCTATATATGTATCTGCTTCTCTTCTGGAGCATATTCCAGAATTAGATATAAATTTATTGAGTCTAATACCACCAACATCTACTTTTTGAGGAGTGGTTCTAGGTTTTTTAAAGTCTTTACGGAAACTGTTTTTTTTCTGAGGAGTGTTGCCTTTTCTTGCTTGTCGTCCTCCCGACGATTTATTATTTGAATTCATTATGTAAATTTCGGCAAATGTAACAATAAATTTCTCAAAAGAAATGGATATGAAATTCTTAATTAGCTTTTTAAAATATTTAATTGAGTGTTTCTAATACCTTATCTAAAAGCGAACTACTATCTATTAAAACAAGGCTAAGTACACCTACTAAAAGTAATATTTTTAGTGTATTATGAAGTATGATATACTCTTGTTTTTTTGATGATTTAAATAATATAAAACCAATAATAAATAAAGAAACTCCAGCTACATAAAAATAATATTTCATAGATGAAATAGCAGGATGATTTAACAGTACTGAAATTGTAATTACCGCAAGAATAATTAAAAAAATAGACATTTTTTTAGCATTTTTTTCACCATAGGCAACAGGAAAAGTTTTATAATTGCTAGCTACTGCACCTTTCATGTTTTCTAAATCTTTTACCAATTCACGAACCATAATCACTAAGAATAGAAAAAAAGCATGAACAAAAATGATCTTAGAAAAATTTCTGAAGTAAACAAAAGTGACAAAAAAAGGCAATAAGGTAAGTAGCGTGGCAGTAATTAAACCAGTCAAAGGATAACGTTTTAATTTGTGTGAATAAAACCAAATACCAAATATGTATATTGAAAAAAACAAGGCTGCTTTCCATGAAACAAAAAAACCAACCAAAACACCAATAAAATTTAGAAAAAAATAAATTGACAACTTGGTTTCTTGTTTCACATAATTATCTAGTCCAGACTTAATAGGTCTATTAATTATATCTGCCTTAACATCATAAAAATTATTAATTATATACCCTCCTGCTACAACGCAAACTGTCGAAAATACAACAAAAAATAGATGCAAATCAAAGACAACAGTTGTTATTGATTTTTTTGGAGAAAAAATGTAAATCGATACTAAATATTGAGCTATAACAAGTACTAAAATATTATAGCCTCTTACTACAGAAAGCAAGCTGAAAAATTTATAAAATAATGAAGTTTTTTTTACACCCTTCATAAGCGAAGAATTTAAAATCTGTAGACTAATTCTAATTTATAGTCTTTCAATGAATTTTTAGCCTTTTCATAATCCTGTGCAAAGCCAAGAATGTAACCACCTCCACCAGAACCGCACAATTTAAGATAATAGTCATTGGTTTTGAGCCCTTGTTCCCATATTTTATGGAAAGCCATTGGAATCATTGGTTTAAAATTGGCAAGAACTACTTTAGATAAATTTTTAACATTACCAAATAATGAACTAATATTTCCGTGAAGAAAATCATCGATACAAGCATCTGTGTAGGATACAAATTCTTCGTTTAGCATTTTTCTAAACCCTTCATTCTTCATCTTGTTCATAAAAATATTAACCATTGGTTCAGTTTCACCAACTTGTTCAGAATCTAATAAAAAAACAGCTCCTTTTCCTTCTTTTTGAGATGGAATACCAGCTGGTTCTATATTTGTTTTCGAATTAATTAATATGGGTAAACTTAGATAGCTATTTAATGGATCTAAGCCAGAACTTTTCCCATGAAAAAAAGATTCCATGAATGAAAATATTTCTTTTAACTTTAATAATTTATCTCTGGTTAAATTTTCAAGTATTGTAATTTTATTATAAGCATATTGATCATAAATTGAGGCTACTAAAGCCCCAGAACTTCCAACACCATAACCTTGAGGTATAGAGGAATCAAAATACATACCTGAACCAATATCGTTTTTAAAAGAGGTAAAATCAAAACTTACAAGTTCTGTAGCATTAGTTTTTAAATAATCGTAAAGCTTTATTAAATTTTGATTTGATTTTTGAGCTTCTCCAGAAAGGTTAGATGAGGATTTTAATGCCCCTTTGTAGGAACTAAAAGGTATTGCTAAACCTTTGGAATCTTTTATGATGCCATATTCTCCAAAAAGTAAAATTTTAGCATAAAACAAAGGGCCTTTCATAGGGTATAATTTTTAACAAATATACAATAAAATTAATTTTGATCAGGATAGTACACATCGCGGTAAAAAGTTGTCCATTCTCCAACTTTTTCACCATTTCTATACTTTCCTTTTGTTTTGATTTTTCCTGACTTATAATATATTTTCCAGGCTCTTTGCTTAAGTCCCTCTCCATAAACACCTTCAACTTTTACTTCTCCAGTTGGGTAGTATTCTTTATAGGGTCCATCTAAGAAGCCATTCTTATATTTTTCTTTTTTTGAAATAGAGCCATCTGGGTAAAAATAAGTCACAAACCCTTTAAATACTTCTTTGTTAGCAATTAGAGACTCCGCTTTGCCCTCTCTATACTTTGTTCCATTTTTATAAAAATCAACAATCAAATAAACGCTTCTTTTTTTCTCAGGAATTGGTCTGTAGAATTTACCATTTTCTTGAGTTACTTGATTATGGTTTTCATCTAGCCAAACATAACTTTGAGTAAAGGATGCTGATAGTAAGAATATGAATGCAACCGAAATAAGAAAAGAAAATTTAGAAAGTGCTATTTTCATTTGTAAGCTATAATTTTATGGCTCCTAAACCGATAGTATCACAAATATAATGATTTTTTTGACAGAACATAGATAGCTCATTGTCAATAAATTGAGTTACACTTTCAGATTCATTAGCAGGATATAAAACATGAACATTAGCACCAGCATCTAGAGTGAAACACACCTTACTACCAGTTTTGTTTCTATACCTCCAAATAGCATTGATTATTTCTAAAGTATTGGGTTTCATTAAAATAAAATACGGATTACTTGTTAGCATCATAGCATGTAAACTCAAAGCTTCACTTTCTACTAAGTTGATAAAAGAATCTATCTCACCGTTTTGTAAAATTTTAGAAATGGTAGCTAAATTTTTATTGGCTTGATCAAATCTTTGAGTTGCAAATGGATGATTGTGCATTAAATCATGACCAACAGTACTACTTACTTGCTTTTCTCCTTTATCTACTAATAAAATTGCATCATGATAGTTTTTAAAAACTTGATGAACTTCATAAGGAAATGGTACCCCAAATACATCTGAACTCCCTTTAATGGCTGGATGCTGTCCCCAAACCACCAAAGGACCTTCTATACTCCTACTGGCACTTCCAGACCCCAGACGCGCCAAGAAAGAAGCTTTTTTGTATATAAATTTATCTGTTAACTCAACAGAACTTAACGATTTTTCTAAACTCATTAAACACATGGCTATAGCACTCATACCGCTAGCTGAAGAAGCAATACCACTACTATGAGGGAAAGAATTCTCTGAATGTATTACCATATTATAAGTTGTTAAATATGGGCAATATTCTAGAATTCTTTCAAAAAACTTTGCAATTTTAGGTTTAAAATCTTCTTTCTTCTTCCCTTCAAAAAACAACTCAAAGTTGATTTCATTATTATCGACCTCAGAATTACTTTTTTTGGTAAAATCTATTGTTGTAATTGTATGACTGTTACTCAACGTAAAACTTATCGAGGCATTTTTTGGGATTTGTGGTTCTGTTTTTCCCCAATATTTTACCAAAGCAATATTGCTAGGTGTTTTCCAGGTAAATGATAGTTTTGTAGTATTATTTACAAGAGATTTTGGAATAAATTGATGTGTTTCCAAGTGTTAAAATTTACTGCAAATATAGCAGTTTTTGACTTATGCATCAGTTAACTTTTTAAAGGATATTTTCATAATTAATGCAATACCTAAATATAGTTAGAAAAGAGTATTTTTGTTTTAAAATTGTATTCTTTTGGAAAGAAAAGTAAAACTATTATGGGATTTTAGAGGACCTGACGCCCTAGAAACTGCAAAACACCACACCATTCATTTAAAAGAATTTGCTGCAATCGAAAATCTCCAATTTCATGAGATAGATATTAAAGAGTTGAACCCTATGCTGTGTGCTGCCTTTATAGTAGTTAATGAATCTGACATGAAAGTGTATAGAGATGCCTTAAAACCTCAAAGAGGTGAGTTAGCTTAGAAAGCTATTTAATTTCTTAATCTTTCTTCTGTGCAGTACATTACGAAGGTTTCAATATAATTTTAAAAAAAATCATCTATTTTCGTAAAAAGCAAAAAAATATATATGAAAATACTAGCATTCTCTATCAGAACATACTTCCTGTTGTTAATTTTATTTTGTACACTTTTTAGTTGTCAGAATTCTGAAGTATTTTTTGAAGACGCACTTTGTATTGAAAATATTTCTACAATTGACTCTGAAATTGGATTGTTAGAAAACCAAACAATTATTATTAAGGCAGGAAAAATAATTCAGGTTTCATCTTCTCAAGACCTTCAATTATCTAAACAAAATACCATTATAGATGGTACCGATAAATTTATGATTCCTGGGTTATGGGATGCTCATATTCACTTTTCTTTTATCAAAGAAATGGCTCCTAATATGTTGGATTTATTTTTAGCTTATGGTATTACTAGTGTGAGAGATACAGGGGGAGATATTAATTTTGTAAATACTTGGAAAGAAATATCTCTAGCCAACCCTAAAAATGCTCCAAGAGTAATGGTAGCAGGTCCACTTCTTGATGGTAATCCAAATGTATATGATGGTAGTGACCCTAGTCATCCTCCACTTTCAGTTGGGTTGAAAACTGTTGATGATGTAAAAAATAAAATTAACGAATTAGATAGCTTAAAAGTGGATTTTCTGAAAGCTTATGAGATGTTAACTCAAGAACAATTTAAAGAGGTTACAAAACTTGCTAAAGAAAAAGGACTTAAGGTAACTGGCCATGTACCATTAAGTATGGATGTAATTGGTGCTTCTAATGCAGGATTAAACAGCATGGAACATTTTAGAAACTTAGAATTGTCTTGTGCCTCTAATTCAGATGAATTATTACTACAAAGACAACAACTGTTAGCCTCTGGAAAAGATGATAAAGGAGGTGTTTTGCGTTCAAAAATACACAAAAAACAAAGAGAGGTTGCTCTACAAAACTTCAATGAAGACAAAGCTGAAGAAGTTTTAGAAGTCTTGAAAAAAAATGAAACTTGGCAAATTCCAACACTCACATTAAATACCGCTTTTGCAAGAAGACCCTTTGCTGCAAAAGATTGGCAAGAAAGTTTTTCCTATTTGCCTAAAAATATCAAAGAACAGTGGTTAAATTATATCAATAATCTAGTAAAATCTGAGGTAAAACCATTTGATAAAAAATATGCTAAATGGATGTTTGATATGACTGGAAGAGTTCATAAAAAGAAAATTAAAATAATGGCGGGAACAGATACCCCAATTTTCTTCTTAACACCAGGGCTTAGCTTACACGAAGAATTAGCAGTTTTAGTAGAAGCTGGCTTATCACCATTAGAGGCTTTAAAAAGTGCCACCACAAACCCTGCGGCATACTTTAATTTAGATAACGAGTTAGGGAAAATTGCAATAAATAATTGGGCAGATTTAGTAATACTTGATGCAAATCCTCTGGAAGATATAAACAATACCAAACAAATTAATGCAGTTATAAAACAAGGAAAATATTTTAACAGGGAACATTTAGATGGTTTATTAAATAACTTAACAACTAAAAAATAGTAGCATTTTAATTACCAATCAAAATTTATCTGCTAGCAAGTGCCTTCGCACACAACCAACCCCCAGTCCAAGCATTCTGAAAATTAAAGCCACCAGTAACTGCGTCTATATTTAAAACTTCACCAACAAAAAATAAGTTTTTTTGTAATTTACTTTCAAAGTTTTTAAAGTTAATCTCTTTTAAATCTACTCCACCTGCTGTTACAAACTCTTCTTTAAACGTACTTTTTCCCTTAGCAGTAAAAACACTTTTAGTCAATTGATTAGCCAGAGCCTCTATCTGATGATGACTAACATCTGCCCAATTAAACGTAGTTTTAATTTTTGAGGCTAATACAAAGCGCTCCCATAATCTTTTTGGAATCTCTTCAAATGGAGATCGAACAATGACTTGCTTTTTGGAGTGTTTCTTTTTTAGATTTAACAACACATTTACAATTTTATGAGTAGGTCTAGAAAGCCAATCTACTTGCACTTGATACTCGTATTTTTTTTTTGCCAACACTCGAGCTCCAAATGCAGATAGTTTTAAAATGGCAGGACCACTCATACCCCAATGTGTAATTAATAATGATCCTGAAGCTTCCAAATTAGTGTCTACTAATTGAACAGTAGCATTAGGAACCGATATTCCTAACAAGTCTTTAATTCTGGGATCTTTAATATTAAATGTAAACAATGAGGGTACAGGAGAAATAATGGAATGTCTTAGCGCCTTTGACAACTCCCAAACCTTTTTACTACTTCCTGCAGCCATTACCACAGCATCACAAACAAATTGCTGCTCTTTGGTAATTACTAGCCAAGAATTGGCTTGTTTTTGTATGGTGGTCACTCCATGATTTTTCAGCACAGGAATTCCTAAATGCTTTGTTTTGTTGAGAAAACAATCTATAATGGTTTGTGATGAATTGGATTCAGGAAAAACACGATTGTCTTTTTCTATTTTTAGAGGAATACCATTATTCTCAAACCATTCAAAAGTATCACCTGTCATAAATTGATGAAAAGGACCTAACAACTCTTTTTCACCTCTTGGATAAAATTGCACCAATTCTTTAGGCTCAAAACACGCATGGGTAACATTGCAACGTCCACCTCCAGAAATTTTTACTTTTTGTAGTACTTCTTTCCCTTTTTCTAAGATAGTAATGTCTAGTTCAGGATTCATTTCCTTCGCATTAATTGCTGTGAAAAACCCTGCGGCACCTCCTCCTATAATCATTACTTTTTTCATAAAACCATATCTGAATAGCTAAGAATTGTGGTGTATCCTTTAGTTTTAAAATAGTGAGGAGTGTTTTTATTTCCAGTAGCTAAAATAAAATCTCCACCCCAAGCACCAAGGCTTTTCAGAGTTCCAAAATAGTCAGGAAACAAGCGTTCTTTCACTGTAGGCAACTCAATAATAGAGGAAATAATTTTTTCATGTTCTTGTATCAGTTTTTCAAATTCTAAAAGCTTTTGTTCTTGAATGAGTTGTTTAGAAATTTCTGAAACAAGTTGTATTTCGTTATTTATTTTTTCTCGCTTTTCTTTAAACCTTGCAATTCCAGCTTTACTATCTTGTTTTTTATTTAAATAAACAAAAAATAGCTGATCACTAAAACTAGGCGTAAAATCAACTTTTTTTACAATTGGTTGTTGGTTATTAACATGGTATAGAATTGGGGTATTGTGTTTTGCATTGGCAATATCGTATCCACTTCCTGAAAATGAGTTCCACAACAATTGAAAAGCATCAACTTTTGCCCATTGCGCAATATTGTTGATTAATGTAGAAGAAGTTCCTAAACCCCAATCTCTGGGAAACGTAAGATTGGTTTTTACTAAAAACCCTTGTTCAGATTTTAAAAATTCTGGATTCAATTTTCTGGTTTCTAATAAAATATCTTGAAGTGTTTCGGCAATAAAGTCTGCACTTCCCTCTTTTTCAGAATAAAACGTAGCATTAACTAATCTAAGTTTTGGTAGCTCAAAAATAGCTTCAAACCAGCAATCTCCTGTATTGGTGAAACTTCCCCAAATTAATTGCGGTTCCTTAATTTTTTCTACTGTTAAATCTTGCCCAAATTTGGTAGGTACTGCCAAAGCAGTGGCTCCTTCTAACACAAGATATTCTCCAGTGAGCAATAATTTTCCGTTAGAGTAGAGTGTATTCAAAATTATTTAGTATTTCTTACTTCTTGAAACTTATCAACCACAGCATTGTGAGTCACTGTTTTGTCATCAAAATAATTAGCTATTACTGTTTTCTCCTGATCATTTGCACCCAATTGGTTTAAGATATTCATCAGATGCATTTTCATATGTCCATGCTGTATTCCTTTGGTGGTTAAAGCCCGAAGAGCTGCAAAGTTTTGAGCCAAGCCTGCAGTTGCCATAATCATCATTAATTCTTTTGCAGAGGGTTGTTGTAACATCCCTAAAGATAATTTTGCTAAAGGATGTAAAGAAGTTAGGCCACCTACAGTTCCAACAGCCAATGGAACTTCTATCCAAAAACGAAAAACACCATTAGTAATTTCACAATGTGTTAAGCTCGTATACTGTCCTGATCTTGCAGCATAGGCATGCACTCCTGCTTCAATGGCTCTAAAATCATTACCGGTAGCTAATACAACTGCATCAATACCATTCATGATTCCTTTATTGTGTGTAACGGCTCTGTGGGGTTCTACTCCAGCAATCTGAACTGCTTGATGAAATTTCTTAGCAAATTGTTGGGGATTATCTCCACCTAATTCTTCAATGTTACAACTTACTTCAGCTCTCACTAAACATTCTGGAACATAATTAGATAGAATACTCATCACTATGTCTATCGCATCACTTCTAAATTCCTTGGCGATAGCCTCTAAACAAGAATTAATAAAATTTGCCCCCATAGAATCTACGGTTTCAAAAGTGACATGAATTTGATAGTAGTTGGGTAGCTTCTCAGTTTTATCTTTTAATTGAATATCTAGAATACCTCCACCACGTTTTTCCATATTTTTTGTGATGGATGCTGTAGCAATCTTAAAAAGCTCTTTTTTTGAATTGAAATACTGTATCAATTCATTTTTATCACCATCGTACATAAAATGTACCTGACCTATTTTAGTAGTAGAAAGCACTTCAGCTTTAAAACCTCCTCTTGTACTCCAAAATTTAGCCACTAATGAAGCTGCAGCAACTACTGAACTTTCTTCAATAACCATAGGAATTGCATAAGAGGTATTGTTGATAAGAAAGTTAGGAGCCACACCATATGGTAAATAAAAATTAGAAATGGTATTTTCTATGAAATCATCATGTAACTGTTGTAATAATTCATCTGAGTTCCAATATTTTTTTATCGTAGAAATTATTTCTGTTTGATCTGTAAAATAATGAGTAACTAACCAATTAATTTTTTCTTCTTTGGTTAGTTTAGAAAATCCGGAAATCATTTTAGACATCGATGTCATTTTATAGTGTGAAGCAAAGATAAATGAAACAATGAAAACAGTAAGATGAATTCAATATTTATACTGTTTTTAAAGTTTTTTTGACGATTTTTCCGTAAACTTGGCAATCAATTCCTAAATACGTAATTATAGAATGAAGAAACTATTCATTTTAGCTGTTATCACACTTCTTTTTAGTTGTGAGCAACCTACCTCAAATAATTCAAATAAGGCCTCAAGAACAAAAAAAATAACACTAGAGGATATTTGGGGGTCTACTTTCTCTACCAGCAGAATGAATGCTTTAAATTCTATGAACGGAGACTACTATTCTCTTTTAAATAGAGATGAAAATG
>CAXHZP010000043.1:0-12789 GCA_964021805.1 uncultured Flavobacterium sp. | reverse complement strand
CCTTGAATGTCGGTACCAAAAACCGGTGTGTTACCAATTACACCATAGGCCAATAGATTTCATAGCGGCTGCAAATTTAAATCAAAGTTTTTATCCTGCAAATCTTTTTATTACTTTTTTACTTTTAACAAAGTTTTATAATGTCTTTAAAGTTAATACTAGACTCTTAAACGTTATTTGTCTGATAAATTAGTAAATTCGCCCATACATTTTTACAACATATGACATCAGAAAAATTTAAAAAGTGGAACCTCATACTAGGATGGAGCACTTTTGCAATAGCTCTCATCACCTATTCTCTTACGTTAGAACCAACAGTTAGTGCGTGGGATTGTGGAGAATACATATCAACATCAGTAAAATTAGAAGTTGGTCATCCTCCAGGAGCTCCATTGTTTCAAATGCTTGGTGCATTCTTTGCCATGTTTACAAGTGAACTTACAGAGATCGCAAAAATGGTAAATTTTATGTCTGCTCTAGCGAGTGCTTTTACCATTCTTTTCATGTTTTGGACCATCACTAACTTAGCAAAAAAATTAGTAGTTAAAACAGGAGAAATTAATGAAAGCTCTAGTATAGCAATCTTAGGCAGCGCATTAGTTGGCTCATTGACTTACACTTTTTCTGACAGTTTTTGGTTCAGTGCAGTTGAGGGAGAGGTTTACGCAATGTCATCTTTTTTAATGGCGATCTTATTCTGGCTTGGTTTAAAGTGGGAAAGCGAAATTCATACCCCAAGAGGTCATAAATGGCTTGTAATTATCAGTTTTGTGGTAGGATTATCTTTTGGTGTTCATATTTTGTCTTTACTTGTTATTCCTGCAATATTCCTAATATATTTCTTTAAAACGTATCATACAATAAACCTCAAAACCACAAGTATAGCAACAATTATTTCAATTCTCATACTTGCTTTTGTTTTTAAGTTTTTATTTCCATTTACACTAAAATTCTTTAGTGCCTCAGAATTATTTTTTATAAATTCTATAGGCTTACCGTATAATTCTGGCTCTATAATAGCTGGTATTATATTGGTAGTTGGCTTTTATGTTGGTCTAAATTACACAAGGAAAAATAATAAGGTCATAACAAACACTATTCTTCTGTCTGTACTATTTATAATGATTGGCTTTTCGTCTTGGTTGATGCTTCCTATTAGAGCAAATACCAACACTACTATTAACGAGAACAACCCTTCAAGTGCAAGAGAATTACTAGCTTACTATAATCGAGAACAGTATGGTGATGCTAATGTATTTTATGACACTTATTATTCAGATTCATATAGTAGAGAGGTAAACAAAGAAAAACCTCTTAAAGACGACAAACCTAAATATGAAAAACGAAATGGGAAATATGAAATTGTGAATAAATACAAAGATGTACTCCCAAACACATCAGACAAACACAAAGGATTTATTCCAAGAATGACAAATCCTGCAGCTGAAAAAATGTATAAAGCCATTGCTAATATTCCTCAGAATAGCACCAGAAGGCCCACATTTGCAGAGAATATAAAATTTATGATTAGCTACCAATTTGGCTACATGTATGGTCGTTATTTTATGTGGAATTTTTCTGGTAGACAAAATGACGTTCAAGGACAATTAGATAGGTACAATGGAAATTGGTTAAGCGGAATTAAATTTATTGATGAGGCAAGACTAGGGCCACAAACTAATTTACCATCGGACGTAACAGAAAATAAAGGACGAAATATTTATTTTATGTTGCCTTTTTTATTGGGTATCATAGGATTATTGTATCATATTAAATGGGATAAGAAAAATTTCTTTGTGCTATTTATGTTCTTTGCTTTTACAGGCTTTGCCATTATTTTTTATACAAATCCAAAACCTTTTGAGCCTAGAGAAAGAGATTATGCAATTGTAGGTTCATTTTACATCTATGCTATTTGGGTTGGTTTTGGCGTATTGGCACTTTATGAATATCTAAAGAATTTCGCCAATAAAAAAGTAGTTGCTATAGCTGTATCAGTAATTTCATTGCTAGCTGTGCCTACACTGATGGGGTTTGAAAACTGGGACGATCATGACAGATCGAATAGATACACCACACATTTAAACGCACAATCATATTTAGAATCTTGCGACCCTAATTCAATTATGTTTACCATTGGAGATAATGACACCTTCCCATTGTGGTACATGCAAGAAGTTGAGGGTGTTAGAACAGATATTAAATTAGTTAACACAAGCTTGTTTGCCACAGATTGGTATATAGATCAAATGAAACGAGCAACCTATGATGCACCACCAATACCATCTCAATTAAATCATGATGATTATAAATATGGTAGTTTGGATGCTGCCTATTACTTTGAAGAATTATTCCCAACACTAAAAGACTCCGTTCTTCCAATAAATGATTATATGCAATGGATAGAAAGTAAGAATAAAGTTACTTTTTATGATATAGATGGTGATGGAAATGAAGAAAAAGTTCTTCCTACAAGAAACATAAGAATTCCCGTTAACAAAGAAAATGTTTTAGAATATGGAATTGTTGCAGCAAAAGATGCTGATAAAATAGTAGATTATATAGATATAGAAATAGGAAGAGGAATTGCAAAAAACAGAATTTTAATGCTTGATATTTTAGCAAATTTTGATTGGAAAAGACCTATTTATTTTACTGGAGGTGCGTTCGCAGACGAGGAGTATATTTGGCTGAAGGACTATTTACAGTTAGATGGGATGGCTTATAAATTAGTCCCAATTAAAACGCCAATGAATATTGTAAATCCAGACGGAACTGTAACCAAGAAAAGCCCATTTGATATGGGAAGAATTGATCCTGAAAAAATGTACGCGAACATTCAAAAATTAGATTGGAGAAATATCAATGATGGAAAAATATACTTAGATGAGCAAACTAAGAGAAGTTCTATTTCTATGCGTAATAATTTGATGCGTTTGTCTGATGCGTTTGCTGCTCAGGGAGACACCGTTAAAGCATTAGAAATATTAGATCTCTCTATTGATAAAATGCCTATTAAAGATTTTAGTCATTTTAGTCTATCTGTTGGGTATCCAGAAATGTATTATTTATTAGGAGAACCTGAAAAAGCTAGATCCTCTGCAGAAGCTTTAATAAAAATATTTAAAGAACAACTCATCTGGCTTGCAGAATTTCCGAAAGAAGATTCTGATCAGATCTTTGAAGAAATTGACAATAATTTGTTGATGTATAGAAATATCATTGCTACCCAAATTGACCGTTTTGATATAGATGAAGAATATAAGACTAACAAGCAAAACGAATTTATAGAAACTGTAAAACTATTTAACCATTTAATGCCTGAAGAAGAATAGTTTTATGAAATTTTACACCATTAAAACGCCATCTATAATCCAAAGAGTTTTCTCTAGTTATAGATGGCGTTTTTCTTCAGTTTCAAAAGAAATCTACTTAACATTTGATGATGGACCAACTTCAGAAATTACCACTTTTATTTTAAATGAATTAAAAAAACATAAAGCAAAGGCAACTTTTTTTTGTATTGGAGAAAATGTAAAAAAACACCCTACTATTTATGAGAGAATTAAAAAAGAAGGGCACTCTGTGGGTAATCATACCTACAATCATTTAAATGGTTTCACAACTAACAACACAAGCTATATAGAAAATATTCAACAGGCAGAAAAACTCATTGAATCTAACTTATTTAGACCTCCTTACGGAAGATTAAAATCATCTCAAGCAAAATCAATTATTAAAAATGGCTATAAAATAATTATGTGGGATGTTCTTAGTGGTGATTTTGACACTACTATAACTCCTGAAAAATGTTTAAAAAACGTTCTCAATAAAACTACTAATGGAAGTATTGTAGTAATGCACGATAGCGAAAAAGCAAAAGATAAAATATTTTATACCCTTCCTAAAATTCTGAGTTATTATCAAGAAAAAGGATATCTATTTAAGGCTATTTCTTAGAGGTATTGCTGGACTAAACCAATTAAAGTATTCGCATCTTGTTCGCCAGTTTGTCTCCATTTCATTTCACCATCTTTATAAATCATAAAGGTTGGATTTCCTTTTACACGAAGAGCCTCAGCTAATGGTTCGTTTTTTTTAATATCTATCTTTATCACTTTTGCTTTATCCCCTAAAGCAGCAGCCACATCTCTTAAAGTATCTACATTATTATCTGCATCTTCCCAATCAAAATAAAAATCTATTAAGACAGGTTCTTCTGCACTAATTAACTCACCAAACTTTGTCATTTTTTAATTGTTTTTTTAGGGTAAAAATGCTGTATTTGAGCATTTTAATACTTACAAATATAACATTTCTGTTGAATTGACCTGAAAATCAGGCTTTTTTCAGTTTAATAACCGTGATTTCTGGCCAAATACCTACTCTCCCAGGAAATGCATGATATCCAAATCCTCTATTGACATTGATATATCTTCCCTCCTCATTATATAAACCAGCCCACTGTTTATATACATATTTTGAAGGACTCCATTTTAACCAACCAGGAATTTCAATCCCCATTTGCAACCCATGTGTATGACCACTTAGTGTTAAGTGATAGTTTAAATTATCTTGCTTAACCTCAGCATCCCAATGAGAGGGATCATGAGACATCAATATTTTAAAATCTTCTTTATTAATACCTTCAGATGCTTTTTTAAGATCTCCAGCTTGTTTAAAGCTTTTACCCCAGTTTTCAACCCCAATTAAAGAGATTTTTTGTCCATCTTTTTCTATGTATCGACTTTCATTACACAATAAATCAAATCCTATTTTGGGATGAATTTTTTTTATTTCTTGAAACTGAACTTCTTTTTCTTCTTTGCTTAAACCTCTTATATATTCTGCGTAATCATGATTTCCTAGAACAGAATATTTTCCAAAGGGCGCTTTTAGAGAACTAAACATTTCTATCCAATTATCCATCTCACTTGCCTTATTGTTTACAATATCGCCTGTAAATAATAATAAGTCAGAATTTTGATTGTTAATCATATCCACACCATACTGAATTTTCTTTTTATTGGTAAAACTTCCCGAATGAATATCTGAAATTTGAGTAATTGTAAAACCATCAAAAGCATCTGGCAGGTCTTTAAAAGATAGCTGGTATTTTAACACCTTATAATTATATCTACCTTGAATAATTCCATATAAAAATGATGTAAAAGGAATAGCTGCTAATACAAGAGCTAGTTGAGATATAAATTTACGTCTCCCAGGAATAGGTTGAGTTGGGTTACTACCAAGCCAAGATGTAATTTTATGAAAGATTCTAACAATATCTTCACCAAAAAGCACTACTAAAATAAATATTTTAGGAATTAAAATAGTAATCATCATCCCTGTAGCCATCTGAAATTCCTTAGTTTGTCCAGAATTACTCGGTGTTGTAACTATTACATACAACAGATTAAGATAAACTAGGATTCCTATTGCCATCCAACCCCATCTAACAATTCTATTTTTAGTAACCGTCTTTACAGCCTGAAAAGCATAATATTCTAGGATAAAAATGATTGCGGAAGCTATCAACAAGGGGACGATCCATCTTGGCATAGTTATTTATTTTAATGGGGTTAAATATAGTTCAAAAACAAAATGATAATTTTAAGTTCATGTTAAAGTTTTCTTTACAAAATGAAATAAAATTCTGTGTTTACGATAAGTTACAAAAACAAATAAAATGAAACAGAAATAATTTTTTTATCAAACTTCAAGCAAGTGAAAAAGAAATCGCTAATAACTTATAACAATTTTGAATAATTATTTAATGGACAAAATTAATATTTTGTAGTTTTAGCAAATCAATACAAACTTCATGTCAGATAAAAAACGTCTTTTTTTACTCGATGCTTTTGCACTAATTTTTAGAGGATATTATGCATTTATAAAAAACCCTAGAATTAATTCGAAAGGGATGGATACTTCTGCTATTCTTGGTTTTACCAATTCTCTACTCGATGTAATAAAAAGAGAAAAACCAGATCTTTTAGCTGTTTGTTTTGATAGAGGCGGAAGTATTGCTAGAACTGAAGCATTTTCTGAATACAAAGCCAACAGACAAGAAACTCCTGAGGCAATTAAAATTGCAGTACCTATTATAGAAAGTATTTTAAAAGCTATGAAAATTCCTGCGGTTGTTTTGGCAGGATATGAAGCAGATGACATAATTGGAACCTTAGCCAAGAAAGCAGAAAAAGAAGGATACCAAACTTTTATGGTTACACCAGATAAAGATTTTGCACAATTGGTTTCTGAAAATATTTTTATGTATAGACCTCGATTTGGAGGCGGCTATGAGACATGGGGGATTCCTGAAGTACAAGAAAAATTTGGAGTAAAAAACCCAGAACAAGTCATTGACTTTTTAGGTATGATGGGAGATTCTGCAGATAATATTCCCGGCTTACCAGGTGTGGGTGAAAAAACTGCCAAAAAATTCTTAGCTCAATATGGGACTATGGAGAATTTGTTGGAAAATACTGCAGACCTTAAGGGTAAGATGAAAGAAAAAGTAGAGGCTGCAAAAGAATTGGGTATTCTTTCCAAAGAACTAGCTACTATTATGTTAGATGTTCCTGTTGATTTTCACGAAGAAAGCTTCAAAATGAGCATGCCTGATATTGAAGCAACTAAAGAAATTTTTATAGAATTAGAATTTAGACGACTTACTGAAAATTTTGTCAAAACATTTTCAATTGCAACAAATTCTGAAGACATTATCAACCCAGAAAATCAAACTATTACAGATGCTAAAGCATCTGTTTCTAAGCCTCAAGGTGATCATAATGGCCAATTTGATTTATTTTCTACACCCGGAACCGGAAATGTTTCAGTGGAGGAAAGTATTCAAGGGTATAAAACTATTGCAACTACTAGTCATTTTTACCAACACGTAAATACACCAACCTCAAGAAAATTACTACTAAAAAAATTACAACAACAAACCTCTGTTTGCTTTGACACAGAAACAACTGGGTTGAAAGCCTTGGAAGTTCAACTGATTGGAATTTCGTTTTCATGGGAAATTGGAAAAGGCTACTATGTATCATTCCCAGCAAACCAAGCTGAAACAAAAGCTATTCTAGAAGAGTTTCGATGTTTTTTTGAAAATAATTCTATTGAAAAAATTGGTCATAATTTAAAATACGACATCAAAGTATTATCAAATTATGAAATGCCTGTAAAAGGAAACTTATTTGACACAATGATTGCCCATTATTTAATCAATCCAGACATGCGTCATGGAATGGATATTTTAGCTGAAACCTATTTAAATTATCAACCTGTTTCAATCACTACATTAATTGGTAAAAAAGGGAAAAATCAGTTATCTATGCGAGATGTCCCTATAAAAGATCAAACGGAATATGCTGTTGAAGATGCAGATATTACACTTCAATTAAAAAAACATTTTATTGAAGAATTAAAAAAAGGAAATGTTATAAAACTATTTAATGAAATTGAATTACCATTAGTTTCTGTATTAACAGCTATGGAAATTGAGGGAATTAATTTAAATACCGAATTCTTAAAAGAGTTATCTATTCATTTAACAGATGACATTAACCGTTTAGAAAAGACCATATTTGAAGAAGCTGGTGAAGAATTTAATATAGCCTCACCTAAACAACTAGGTGTTGTATTATTTGAGAATATGAAATTGGTAGATAAGCCGAAAAAAACAAAAACAGGTCAATACTCTACGGCAGAAGATGTTTTATCTAACCTATCTAAAGATCATACAATTATTGCCAATGTTTTAGAATACAGGCAATTTAAGAAGTTACAAAGCACCTATGTAGATGCACTACCAAATGAAATTAATCCAAATACAGGTAGAGTTCATACAGCGTATGCACAGGCAGTTGCTGCTACAGGGAGACTTAGCTCTACCAACCCAAACCTTCAGAATATTCCTATTAGAACTGAAAGAGGAAAACAAGTAAGAAAAGCATTTATTCCAAGAGATGAAAACTACGTATTATTAGCAGCAGATTATTCACAGATAGAATTACGAATTATAGCTGCTTTGAGTGAAGAAGAAACCATGATTGAGGCTTTTAAAAACGGAGAGGATATTCATGCTTCAACAGCAGCAAAAGTCTTTAATGTTCCTTTAAGCGAGGTAACCCGAGAGCAAAGAAGCAATGCGAAAACAGTTAATTTTGGTATTATATATGGGGTTTCTGCTTTTGGATTGAGTAACCAAACAGATTTAACTAGAAAGGAATCTAAAGAACTGATAGATTTATACTATGAGACCTATCCTAAACTTAAAAACTACATGTCTGCTCAAGTAGATTTTGCTAGAGATAATGGTTATGTAGAAACAGTCTTACAGCGCCGTAGATATTTAAAAGATATTAATTCTAGAAATGCAATTGTAAGAGGAGCTGCAGAACGAAACGCTGTGAATGCACCCATTCAAGGATCTGCAGCAGACATCATTAAAATAGCTATGATAAAAATATTTAAACGATTTGAAAAGGAAGGTTTTAAATCAAAAATGTTATTACAAGTGCATGATGAATTAGTCTTTGATGCACATAAAGATGAACTAGAGATTATAAAACCAATTATTAAATATGAAATGGAACATGCTTTTGAGATGATTGTACCATTAGATGTTGAAATGGGTATTGGTGAAAATTGGCTAGAAGCACATTAAATTTTTAAGTAATACTTTTCATCTCAAGAACATTTTCAATATTTTGCTTCACTTTCAACATTTTAAAGAAGATATTTCAGGAATTCAAGTTCCAGATAAATTTACATTTCCATTTTATTATGAGCCTCATCCATTAACTGTAGTAGCTACAAGAGAACTACAAGAATATTTAGAGAAACAAACTGATTTTGAGCATGAATTTGGCCTAAAAGGTGCAAAACTAAAAAATGCTATTGGTAAAATGTTTGGCATCTTAGTTGTAAAAAAGACAGACAATAGTTTAGGGTATTTGGCTGCATATTCTGGAAAGTTAGCAGACAATAGTTTCCCCGATAAATTTGTTCCCCCTATTTTTAATATGAGGTCTGAAGGGAGCTTTTATTTAGAAGGTGAAAAAAAAATTGAGAAAATTGGAGCTGAAATTCAGTTATTAAAAAAAGATGAAAACTATCTGTCTTTAAAAAAATCGCTAAAAAAATTAAGTAAAAAAATTGAAGAAGATTTAGCTGCACAAAGGAAGAAAATGAAGACTTCAAAACTATCAAGAAGACTTCAAAAAAAAGAGGCTAAAGCTAATTTAGATGCTGCTAACTTTAACATTTTAAACAAAAAATTAATACAAGAAAGTTATAACGATCAATTTTACTACAAAGAACTTCAAGAATACTATTCTTATAAAATTGAAGAAAGTAAAACCCTACTAGCTGATTTTGAAAATAAAATTATAGGTTTAATGGCACTTAGAAAAAAGACCTCTGCCATTCTTCAAAACACCTTATTTGAAAAATATCAATTCTTAAATCAACAAAAAGAAACAAAAGGATTACTTGCTATTTTTAATAACCCCTCAGTAAAACCTCCAGCTGGAGCTGGAGATTGTTCTGCTCCAAAATTATTACAATATGCTTTTCAACACGAATTAACCCCTGTAGCAATGGCAGAATTTTGGTGGGGTATCTCTCCTAATTCTGAAGTTAGAAAACATAAGAATTTTTATCCATCATGTCAAAGTAGGTGTAAGCCTATTTTGAATCATATGTTAAAAGGGATACAAATGGATGAAAATTTAATCCATAAAAATCTATCTGAAAATCAAGAATTAAAGATCATTTTTGAGGATGATGATTTAGTTATTGTAAATAAACCCCCAGATTTTTTATCAGTCCCTGGAAAAGAAATAACAGATTCTGTATATACAAGAATTAAACAAAAATATCCAGAAGCAATAGGTCCTTTGATTGTTCATAGACTAGATATGTCTACATCTGGTATTATAGTACTCACTAAAACAAAAGAAGCTAATAAAATAGTTCAGAATCAATTTATTAAACGAACTGTTAAAAAGAGATATGTGGCACTTCTTAATGGCAAGCTATCTAAAAAACAAGGTGTAATTAAACTTCCTTTGCGACTTGATTTAGATGACAGACCTAGACAGCTAGTGGACTTTAAAAATGGTAAAAAAGCTGAAACCAATTGGCATGTAATATCTCAGAATGATACCCATACTCGTGTTCATTTTTATCCAATTACTGGAAGAACTCATCAATTAAGAGTTCATGCTGCACATAAAGAAGGTTTGAACACCTCAATAAAAGGTGATGATCTATATGGGAAAAAACAAGATAGATTATACTTACATGCAGAGTTCATTGAGTTTACTCACCCTACTTCAAGAAACAAAATTAGTTTCACCGTACCAGCTGATTTTTAAAAAGTAGCTTTTAAAAATAATTTTCTTTTGCACAAAAAAATGTTCTGATTTTATTTAAAGTGTTCTGATTTCTATTTTGCGGCAAGTATTACTATATTTATGAAAGCAATTTTTTATATTTTCATATAGTTGATTTTTTTTGTGAAAAAATCAACAAAAAACCCTCTTCCATATTACCTATTCCCTAAGATTAACGAATATTATTTTTATTAAACGTGAGTTAAATGAAGCTTGTTTTAACATTTGTATTAATTCTACTTACTTGTAATGGATTTGGTCAAACTATTCATCATCAGATGATTAGCTCTCAAGGAAAAACCTCGGCTACAAATGAAAAAGCAATTGTAAAGCAAACTATTGGTCAATTGTCTGTAACAGGAAGCTACAAAGGTCTTTTTTCTGTTCAACAAGGATACCAACAATCTTTGTGGGGTAATTATTTGAAACCCACCAAAAATATTCACGTTTCAACTTTACCAAATCCGTTTACTGAGATTGTTAATTTTAATTTTAATAACACCAATAGTGGCAATTTAACAGTTAAAATTTTTGACATTAGCGGTAAGATCCTTTTCATAAAAGAGCTGCAAATCACAAACAATCAATGCACTCTTAATCTATCTAGGTTAGCCATAGGCACCTATTTGGTGAAATTAATTGGTAAAGAATTTAATTATCATACAAAAATTATTAAAATTTGAGGGAAGTCTATTTATTTTTATTCATTGTATTATCAGCTTTTAGCATAAAAGCTCAGGAGATTTACGTAAGTTCTGGAAATAATATAACTAGTTATGATTATGTAAGTTCTAATGGTAGTGATGAGAATTTAGAATTTAGAAGCGATTCTGGAACTAACTTTGAAGTTGGTTACTTACATAGCTTTAATAATTATAAACTTCTATATTCTATAGGTTTTGTTTACAATGAATTTAATGCCTCAGCATCAAGTTTTGGTTCAAGTTATTCGTGGAAAACAAGGTATATAGGAATCATCAATAAATTTTCTTATAATCTTTCAAATTGTTGTTATAATACTGGGTTAAATACTTTTTTAACTGCTGGATTTAGTACATCTACCCTGGCAGGAGGTGATCAATTTATTAATGATAATTTCTATGACTTGGCAAAAAGTGAAGATTTTTTAGGAGTTAATATTCAACCTTTTATTGGGATAAACTCCCAATATAACCTGGCCAGAAACTTTAAACTAACTCTAGGGTACAACTTTTCTAAAGCATTTCATTTATTTAATAATTCTGAAGAGAAAATCTCATACAATACACATCAAATAAAAGTTGGCTTTCTAGTCTCACTTTACAGATAAAATAGTACTATGAAAAAAATATTAATCGCTTTTTTGTTTTTTGGGTCTTTAAGTTATGGCCAAACAAAAGGCATATCCTATCAAGCTTTAATCATAGATCCTGTTGTTCAGGAATTGCCAGGGTATAACAATACCCAAGTACCTCTTTCAAATAGGAACATCTGCTTAAAATTTTCATTTATTGATGAATTAAATTCATTAGAATATGAAGAAATTTTTACCACTACAACTGATGATGTTGGGATGGTAAACCTTATTATTGGAACTGAAGACAGAACCGGTGGGTACGCAAGTTCTTTTGAGGATATTACTTGGAGTTCCTTGCCAAAAAATTTAAAAGTTGATTTAAGTGTAAATGATGGTTGCTCTAATTTTATTGAAATTAGCAATGCTCCATTCACAGCTGTTCCGTATGCATTGTTTGCATTAAATACCGAAAACACACCGCTTGTATTAGATAATGAAGCAGAAATTATATTGCTTAAATCTTTATTAGCAACTACTCAACTAGGAGCTGGTCTTAATTCTGATGGAACTTACTCACCTAATGCATCTTCAAATTTTATTACTGGCGCTACTTCTCTAAATAATGCAGATACAATTTTAGATGGCCAAGTAAAAAATAATGAAACTACTATTACAACCAATACATTAGATATAGCTACTAATGCTACAGCTATTGCAAATAATACAATTAGTATTAATACCAATTCAACAGATATTGCTGTAAATAGCTCCAATATCACAACAAACACATCAGGTTTAGCTGATAATACAACAGCTATTAATGAAAGGGTTAAAATAGTTGATATTGTAGATGATCTAACTTCGGGCGGAATCATGCTCCCTTTATCTGCAGAGCAAGGAAAGGTTTTAAAGAATTTAGTAGATACAACCGTTAATATATTAGTTGATGATAACTTAACATCTACCAGTACAACCAATGCTTTATCTGCAAACCAGGGGAGAGAATTAAAAGGAATCACAGATACTAATTCAACGGATATTGCAACCAATGTGACTGATATAGCTACCAATACTGCTAAAGTTGGAATTACCACCGAACAAGCA
>CAXHZP010000042.1:0-12834 GCA_964021805.1 uncultured Flavobacterium sp. | reverse complement strand
AAGATAAAGATACTCTAAATTAATGATTAGATATAAAATAAAAAAACCCACATCTTTAGATGTGGGTTTCTGTAAAATTATGTAAGCCTAACCTACTTCTTCTTTGGTTCTTAAACCTTGTACATAGGATGCTTTGATTCTTTGAGCTCTTTTGGCAACAGATGGTTTCGTGAAATGTTTTCTTTCACGTAAGTTCCTCATTGTCTTTGTGCGATCAAATTTTCTTTTGAAGCGCTTTAAAGCTCTATCAATATTCTCTCCTTCTTTAACTGGAATGATTAACATATGTTGGCACCTCCTTTCAAAATACTTTTTTTAAATTGGACTGCAAATATATAATGATTTTTATTGTTACCAATAGTAATCATGAATTATTTAAACTTTTGTAAAAAAATGTAACTCATTGAAGATTAATTTATTGAAAAAGAGTGAACATTTTATAGACAAATTAAGTTACAGACTTATACTCTTTCTTGTCTATGATTATTTTTGCAATGATTTCTCTAAGTATTTCAGAAGTTCCTCCCCCAATAGGGCCTAGTCTACTATCTCTAAGTAATCTAGCCATTGGATACTCTTCCATATAACCATAACCGCCAAGTAATTGAAGTGCATCATAGATTACTTCATCAGCCATTTTTGTTGAAATTAGTTTAGACATGGTTGCTTCTTTAACTACGTACACCCCATCATTTAATCTTTTAGCTATTGAGTAATTGAATTCCTTACACATTTCTACTTGACTTGCCATTTCAGCAATTTTGTGTCTTAATGCCTGAAAACTATCCAATGTTTTTCCAAAGGCTTGTCTTTCTGAAGTGTATTGAATTGCATAATCTACGGCATACTCTGCTCTTGCGTGGGCATTAATCCCCATGATTAATCTTTCTAATGCAAAATGTTGCATAATGTATGCAAATCCCTTCCCTTCTTGACCCATTAGATTTTCTGAAGGTACTACTACATTATCAAAAGCGATCTCTCCTGTGTCTGAGGCTTTCCAGCCTAGCTTATCAAGTTTTGTTGCGGAGATTCCTGGAGTATCTCTGTCTATAATAAAAATTGACATCCCTGCGTGTTTGGAAGATGGATCTGTTTTAGCTGCAACAATCAAATAATCTGAGTAAACACCATTTGTTATAAAAGTCTTTGATCCGTTAATTACATAAGAATTTTCTTTTCTTATTGCCGTAGTTCTCATTCCTGCAACATCCGAACCTCCAAAAGGCTCTGTAATGCATAAGCATCCTATTTTTTCACCTGAAATACTAGCACTTAAATATTTGTTTTTAATTGAAGTATCTCCTTCCACATTTACGTGAGTCATTGCTAAATAAACATGCGCCCAAATAGCAGCAGCAAAGCCCCCTGAATTTATTTTTTGCAATTCCTCTAGAAAAATCACCATGTAAAAAATATCTAAATTTAGCCCTCCATATTCTTCAGGATAACTCAATCCAAAATACCCCATGTCTCCAAACTTTCGCCATATAAATCGATCAATATTTCCAGTTTTTTCCCACTTGTCTATGTGGGGAACTACTTCTTTTTGTAAAAAATCTTTAAAACTTTCTCTAAAAACCTCATGCTCTTCTGTAAAATACATGTGCGACATTCAATATTTTTTTTGTTATTCTTATTCAGCAAGTAAATATAATACTATTCTGTTGTATTTCTTTATCGGAAAACCCTCTATATTTTTAATTTCTGAAATAGATTGAAGCTCTGCTACTTCATCTCTATAGTCAAAAATTTTGACACACAACTCATAGTCTATATATGGATTTGATAAGACTTCCTTAAAAGACGCTGTGTTTATGTTTACCTTTTTTATTATTGGTTTGTTTTTGATGGAAAATGTTGAAAGGATTTTATTAGCTATTAGTTCATCTAACCCCCAAACCTCGTGGAGTTGTTCCTTAAAGGAAAATCCTTGTAGTTTAGAACGATACTTAATAATTCTCTCAGAGAGATATTCATCTACACCTTCTATAAAAGTAAAATCTTTGAGAGTTGCTTTATTGATATCTACAGTAGTAATTTCTAAGACATTTATTCTTGAATTTGGGATATATCTCTGTTGATTATTTTTATTATTATTTTTCTTTTGAACCCATTCGGGAAATTTAAAAAATGGTGAAATTTTTTGAAGTAAACTATCTGAAATTTTAGTTATCGTTTGAAACTCTTTTGCTGAATTTACATATAATCTTTGTTCTCTGTATGCTAATAATCGATCAATTTCGTCTACATTCATTCCTAATTGATACCCTTTATAATCTGAGATATAGTTGGGGTTAAAAGGGTATATTTTAAATTTCTTCTTTTTTGATGATTTTTTCTTAAGACTATCTAATTGTTTATTGTAAGAAGTGATTTTTGGCTGACTAAGATCTACCAACTGTTGGCTATCAAAGTTTTTGAAATGAAGTATTAACTGAAGAAATATAATGATGATCAATAATAATAAAATCCCATTTCGTTGGTTTTTTGTATACCAGAAATGGGACTTAAATATTTTCATTTATAGGGGATTTTTACATTAGCTTTTTATTGCTTCAATATATCGATTTAATTGTTTCTTAACAACCGGGAACAAGAAGTACAATCCTACCATATTAGGGAATACCATAGCAAAAATCATTGCATCTGAAAATGCCCAAATTGAATTCATACTTGCTGAAGCTCCAATAATCACAAACAACAAGAATAATAACTTGTAAGCCATATCTGCCGCTTTACCTCTACCAAATAAAAACTTCCACGATTGTAGTCCATAATAAGACCAAGAAATCATTGTAGAAACTGCAAACAAAACAACTGCTACAGTTAAGAAAACATTAGAATAAGGTATATATTGTGCAAAAGCTTTTGAGGTAATTCCTGCTCCTTCATAGGAAACTCCATCAATTAAAACAGCACCAGCTCCATCTCCTCCATATTGAAAAATTGTTGCTCCAGAGGCATCTCCACCAAAATTAAAAATAATAATTACCAAGGCAGTCATCGTACAAATGACAACTGTATCTATAAATGGTTCTAATAGTGCAACCAAACCTTCGGAAGCAGAATATTTAGTTTTCACTGCTGAATGCGCGATGGATGCAGACCCTGCTCCTGCCTCATTTGAAAATGCAGCTCTTTTAAATCCTACAAGTAACACTCCAATAACCCCTCCAACTCCAATAGCTGTTGGATTAAAAGCTTCTCTTAAAATTAGAGAAAATGCATCATCTATTAATGAAAAATTAGCTCCTAAAATATAAAGACATGCTAATAAATATAACAATGCCATAAATGGTACTACTTTTTCTGTTACAGAGGCAATTCTTTTAATTCCTCCAATAATTATAATACCAACAACAATTGCCATAATAACTCCAATCCAGAATCCAGCTCCAGTACTTTCAAGACCCATTAACTCTTTTAAAACTACAGTTGCCTGGTTAGATTGAGCAGCATTTCCTCCTCCAAATGATCCACCAATACAGAAAATAGCAAAAATTATAGCCATTATTTTTCCAAATACTTCAAAACCTCTCTCTTTTAACCCTTTACTTATGTAGTACATTGGACCGCCATAAACAGTTCCATCTTCTCCAACATCTCTATACTGAACTCCTAGTGTACACTCAACAAACTTTGTAGACATCCCAAGAAAACCACAGACCACCATCCAAAAAGTTGCTCCTGGTCCACCAAGAGCAATTGCCAATGCAACTCCGGCTATGTTACCGTTCCCTACTGTTCCTGAAACTGCGGTAGCTAACGCTTGGAAGTGAGTAACTTCACCTTCTTTGCTTTCATCTTTAATTGTATCTGCTATATCTCCATCTATAGCTAATTCTGAATTAACTGAAGTATGATCTAACTCATCGTATTTCCCTCTAACAACGTTAATTGCTGTTTTAAAGTGAAAAATATTAGGAAATCTAAAATAAATAGTGAAAAACAAGGCACTACCAACTAATAAAAGTAGTACAAAAGGCACATCTATTCCTGCAATTGGTATAGTAAAGAATATTACTTCACTAAAGAAATCTGATATTGGCTTAAAGGCTTCATCAATTTGTTGATCTAACCCTTTTTCTTGAGCAAATGTTACTATTGGAATTACTAAAAATAGGATTGATAGGATTCTTTTCTTCATGTTTTTGAGAATATTTGAATTTAAGTAATCCGCAATATCATAAAAAAATGAACCCCGAACAACTTTTGAAGGTTAAAAGTATTTTTTTGTTAACAGTTCCTATATATACTTACATAAAAGTGTTGAGAAGGATGCGGTTGAAAAAATTATTTTAAAAAAGTAATCTTAATTTTGATATCTGTTCAGGTCTTCCAAGAACAATTAAATGAGAATTATTTTGCAATTTTATGGAAGCCTCTGGATTTATGATATAACTGTTATCTGGGGCTTTAAAACCAATTACTGTGCACCCTGTTTTTTTCCTTAAATCTAAATCTAAAATTGTTTTATTGAGGTATTCTGTGGGCAAGTCATTTACAGAAATTTCTTCCAAATTTGCTGTGGTTTCTCCTTCAATTGTTAATCTGCCAACAAACTCAATTACATCTGGCGTTACTACCAATGAAGCCATATGATCTCCTCCTAATTTATCGGGCATGATAACATTGTTGGCTCCAGCAATTTTTAATTTACTGTAGGAACTCTCATTAGAAGCCCTGCTTATAATTCTACAATTGGTGTTTAATTGTCTAGCAGACAACACTACAAAAAGATTATCTGCATCAGAAGGTAATGCCGTTATTAAATTATCAGCTCTTTCTATACCAGCCTTTAATAATGCTTCATCTGTAGTAGCATCGCCTTTAATGTTTAAAAACCCTTCTAAATCAATCTCATTTATTACTTGATCTGCTTGTTCAACAATTACAAAGTCTTTTTTATAATTCTGTAATTTAATCATGGATTGCTTTCCATTTCTACCAAAACCACAAATAATTGTATGGCCACTTAGTTGATCGATTTTTTTTTGCATTTTTTTCAATTTTAATTGTTGAAATAACTGACCGCTTATAATATATTCTGTAAAGGCAGATACGGTATATCCAAAACTAATAATACTAATAGTTATTAAAAATATAGTGAATAATTTTTCTTGTTCGTTTAACGGACTAATTTCACCAAAACCTACAGTAGACACTGTAATAACTGTCATATATAGTGCATTCACAAATGAGTATCCAGATATAACCATATATCCACATACTCCAATCATTAAGACTAAAATAAGAAGCAATAACGCTTTGCGAAATTTTGATTTAAACATAGGTATTTATATTAGTTGTTTTTATCTAAAAACAGATATTTTATCTAGTTTTAATTTATAACAAAAAATAATCACAAATCAAATACTGAACTTCTTTTGGTATGAATAAAATCTTTTAACTTTAGTAAAAAAGCAATCGTTAGATAGAATCCAAATGATAAGCCAACAGTTACAAAAGAAATATAAATAAAAAATAATCTTACATTTTTTGCTCTCATTCCTAAACGATCTGCTAAACGAGAGGAAACGTGATACCCATGTCTTTCAAAATAATGTCTAACAGAGTGAATAAAATTCATATATATTATTTTAATGCAAGATACTTTTTTAGTTGCTGTTAAACAAAGAGTAATTTCTGATTTTTTTATGATTAAATAAAAAATCAGAATTAATTTACTAGCTTTTTTTTTAAAGCAATAAGAGTTTATAGTTTGGCTATTACTTTAACAAAAAAAGTAAATTGGTTTCAGTAACTTTGCAACTTTCCGAAATTTATCTACATTGAAAGACCAAGAATATATTGAAGTTTATGGAGCTAGAGCTCATAATTTAAAAAACATAAACGTTAAAATACCACGAGAAAAACTAGTTGTTATAACTGGGTTAAGTGGTAGCGGAAAATCTTCCTTGGCTTTTGATACAATTTATGCAGAGGGACAACGAAGATATATTGAAACATTTTCTGCCTATGCTCGTCAATTTTTAGGTGGTTTAGAGCGTCCAGATGTCGATAAAATAGACGGCCTATCTCCTGTAATTTCTATTGAGCAAAAAACCACTAATAAAAGTCCACGCTCTACGGTAGGAACTATTACAGAAATTTATGACTTTTTAAGGTTATTGTTTGCAAGAGCAGCAGATGCCTACTCTTATAACACAGGAGAAAAAATGGTTAGCTACAGTGATGAGCAAATAAAGAATTTAATTTTAAATGATTTTAAAGATAAAAGAATAGCGGTTCTAGCTCCAGTTGTAAAATCTAGAAAAGGACATTACAGAGAACTATTTGAGCAAATATCAAAACAAGGTTTTGTAAAAGTTCGGGTAGATGGTGAAATTAAGGAAATTGAGAAAGGCATGCGTTTAGATAGATATAAAACGCATGACATAGAAGTAGTCATAGACAGACTTATTGTGAATAGCTCATCAGAAAAACGTCTTGTAGAAACTATTAAGACTGCTCTTTACACTGGAAATAATATTTTAATGGTAATTGATGTTGATGACGAAAAACCACGATATTTTAGTAAAGAACTCATGTGTCCTATCTCAGGAATTGCCTACCCCAGTCCAGAACCCAACACTTTTTCATTTAATTCTCCCAAAGGAGCTTGTTCTAAGTGCAACGGACTAGGAATCACTAATGAAATAAATTTTAACAAAGTAATTCCAGATAATTCAATTTCCATAAAAAATGGTGGTATTATTCCTTTAGGCGAGGAAAAGAATAGCTGGATTTTTAAACAGCTACATTTAATTGCTGATAGGTATGGTTTTAAGTTAAGTGATGCTATAAAATCTATTCCAGAAGAAGCTCTTACCATTATTCTAAATGGAGGAAATGAAAAATTCTCTATCGCTTCTAAAACCATGGGAGTTACCCGTAAATATGAAATAGATTTTGAAGGAATTACCTCATTTATAGAAAACCAATATAAATCTAGTGAAAGTAGATCTATTAAACGTTGGGCAAAAGGTTTTATGGATGAGGTTATTTGCAGTAATTGTGAAGGCAAACGATTAAAAAAAGAAAGTCTTCATTTTAAAATAAATGAAAAAAGTATTAGTGATCTTGCCAAATTAGACATTAATGAATTGGCTGAATGGTTTCACAACTTAGATGCAAAACTATCCGAAAGACAACTCACAATTGCTTCTGAAATTTTAAAAGAAATTAAAACTCGAATTCAATTCTTGTTAGATGTTGGCTTAGATTATTTAACCATAGATAGAACCTCAAAGTCACTTTCAGGTGGAGAGGCACAACGCATTAGATTAGCTACACAAATAGGGTCTCAATTGGTGGGGGTATTATATATATTAGATGAACCTAGCATTGGGCTACATCAGCGAGACAATCAAAAACTCATAGATTCTTTAGTGAAATTAAGAGATATTGGAAATTCTGTTTTGGTGGTTGAACATGACAAAGACATGATAGAGCATGCAGATTTTGTTTTTGACATTGGGCCAGGAGCTGGTGTGCATGGTGGTGAAATTGTAAGTGAAGGAACCTATCAAGAAATAAAAGAACACCCCACCTTAACTGCAGACTACCTTGGTGGAAGAAGAGAAATTGAGGTTCCAAAAAACAGAAGAAAAGGAAATGGAAAGTCTATCAAAATTACTGGTGCTTCTGGTAATAATTTAAAAAACGTAACCGCTGAATTTCCATTAGGGAAAATGATTTGTGTGACGGGTGTTTCTGGAAGCGGAAAATCTACGTTAATTAATGAAACGCTCTATCCTATTTTAAACAAACACATTTACAGAGGTGTTAAAGAACCAATGCCCTATAAAAAAATTACTGGTTTAGAACATGTAGACAAAGTCATAGACATCGACCAATCGCCTATTGGAAGAACTACTCGTTCTAACCCTGCCACTTATACTGGTGTTTTTAGTGAAATACGAAGTTTGTTTGCCAAAACTCCAGAGGCTGCAATTAGAGGTTACAAACCAGGACGATTCTCTTTTAATGTAAAAGGTGGACGCTGTGAAACCTGCCAAGGAGGTGGAGTTAAAATCATTGAAATGAATTTCTTACCCGATGTTCATGTAGAATGTGAAACCTGCCAAGGAAAACGGTTTAATAGAGAAACACTAGAAATTAGATACAAAGGAAAATCTATTGCAGATGTGTTAGAAATGACTATGGATCATGCTGTAGAATTCTTTAAACTCATTCCAAAAATACATAACAAACTAAAAACCATTAAAGATGTTGGTTTGGGCTATATTACCTTGGGGCAACGATCTACTACCCTGTCTGGTGGTGAAGCACAACGTATAAAACTAGCTTCAGAATTGTCTAAGCGTGATACCGGAAACACCTTTTACATTTTAGATGAGCCAACCACAGGTCTTCACTTTGAAGATATAAGAGTTTTAATGGATGTGCTTAACACCCTTGCCGATAAAGGCAATACTGTCTTAATTATTGAACACAATATGGACGTTATTAAATTAGCAGATTACATTATAGATATTGGCATGGAGGGTGGTAAAAAAGGAGGTGAAATTTTATGTAAAGGCACCCCAGAACAAATTGTGAAAGACAAAAAAAGCTATACGGCTCAATTTTTGAAGGAGGAATTACAGATTATATGAAATACTAAACATCCATACCCTAGGAAGTAAAAATGTCTTGGTATCTGATATCACATATTGCGAAAAAGAACTATTCCTCTTAAATACTGAATTAAATAAATTATTCGAAAACATTTTATACGACCAAGCGCTATTTTCTTTTCTGTATGATAAGGTAGCGTTTGCAACGTCATACCTATTTCTTTGATTTAAAGCTTTGTTTTTAAAGTCATATAATGTGTAGTCAAAATTAAAAATAAACCCTTTTGAAAAATCATAATTAATGGTCAGAGAAGGTTCATTGGTTATAAAATTTGAGGTAGAATTATTTGATATAAAATTACCGATACTTCTTTTAAAACCGATATCTATGGTTGGAAAATTGTCATGCAAGGTTTCCAAACCAATGCGATATGAATAATTATTATTTTTATTAGTTTGAATCATACCGTTAATTTCTTGGAGATAATTTGAGGTAGATGCAGAACCAATAAACTTATATCTAATTTTCTTTATTTTTTTATAGATAGAACCTCTTGCATTGATGTTCTCTGAAGGATTATCAAATAATCTAGCTGTTAAAAACTGATTTACACCACTAAATTCTACCACATTTCTAACCCCTTTTATTTGTTTGGAATAATTAATACCAGCATTCATGAGTAAGCCCCTATATAAACTAAATCTACTATAATAAATTCTTGCCGTATGAAATAAGTTATTCTCTAAATTTTCATTTCCTCTAAACACCGAATTATAAGAACGTAAATAAAAGCGGTTTGCAAAACTACTCGCATCTGAAAAAGAGGTTTTTAAATTATAATTGATTTGAATTTTCTTTGATTTATTAAATTCTATTTTTGCTAAAAAATCAGGTAATAAAACCCATTTATTTTTACTTGTATTTGTAAGTTGATTTACATTCCAATTATAGTTATGAATTTCGGCTCCTTGTTTGAGCGTAAATATTCCTGTTCTAAATTTATAATGCATCCCTAAATAAAAATCATTGAGGTTTAGGTTTAGTTGATTCCCAAAACCGTTTAAAGAAAAATCATTAATAGTTCCATTATCTAATGCTTGTTGGTCTCTGCTTCTAAAAAACTCTTTTTTGAAAGAATTACCAACAGTAGTGTAAATATGATTGCTATTATTAAGTTCCCAAAAATGCTTAAAAACACCGTCAAAGCGTTGTTTTTTAATCATGACGTCTTGCTGTAATCGAATAAAATCTTCATCTATTACAGGAATAATTCCTTGTAAGATTTCATCTTCTGTTTGCCAAAAATTAGCCTGATCATTCTGTCTATAATTATAATTTACAAGGGTTGAAAAAGTGTGTTTTCTAGATTGTTTTTTATGCCATTCTATGCTTTGATTTACTGAAGAATTCATTAAATCTCTCTGAGAAAAAATGGCATTAGTTTCGTTTTCAGTAGTAGATTCTATAGCATTATTTCTAGTGTTATCTGTTCTTTTTAAAAGTGTTCTAACATACCATTGTTCTTTATCATTGGCTGCATATTCTAAATTAAATTTCCCAATACCTAATAAATTATTTGAAAGTGTTCTATTGTTTCTAAGCTCATTAAATGTAGTATAATCATTTTGAGTTTGAAAATAATTTTCAATATCTGATTTTGAGAAAATAAGATAACCAGAAACATCCAATTTTTCTGTAGCGGTCTTTGAAATATTCAATGCTCCAAATTTTTGAGTACTGGCCAATACATCTTGGTTTTCCAAGAACTGGGCAAACTCACCCCCTTTAAAATTAAAACTACCAGAAAAAATAGCATTGATTCCTCCAGAAAAACTCATATAATCTTCAAAAGTGAAAGTTTTTTCTCCAAAATTATTTAAATTCCCTATAAAGTTAAGATTGGTCTTTGGTGAATAATAAAATAAATTGGCATGAGTTTTATAAAATTCTTGATTCCCTTTTCCAGCTTCAACATCACCAAAAATAAAGCGTTTTTTATCTTCTTTTAATTGAATGTTCATAGCCAACTCATCAGAATCTGAGAGTCCTTTTAAAAAAGCTACTTCGTTATAATTATCAATCACTTCTATATTACCAACTGCGTCTGCTGGAATATTTTCTACTGCTAACTTAGAATTACCTCCAAAGAATTTCTTATTATCTACCAACATTTTGGTCACTTTTTTGCCTTGCACAGTTACGTTGCCCTTTTTATCTACCTCTATACCAGGTAATTTTTTTAATACATTTTTTAATTTACGCTCCTCACCTGTTATAAACTTTTCTGTTTTAAAAGTGGTGGTATCTCCTTTTACAGTTACTGGCATTTCAATAACAATTTCGTCTAGCTGTTCTTCTGATGCTTCTAAAACAAAATTCTTAGTGGTATTTTCGTTGGCTGTAAAAAGATATTCTTTCTTTTTAAAGCCTAAATAACTAATAGAAACAGTAACAGTATCTCCTTTAGAAAACATCAACCTATAATACCCTTCTTCATCGGTAATGGCAAATTGTAAATTTTTTGAAACATCTTTAGGTTTGGCAATTACATTGGCATAAGACAAGGCATTTGTTAAACTATCTTTTACTGTTCCTTTTAAAACTACCTTTTGAGCACATAAAGAAGTTAGGTTTAATAGGAGAATAACAATGTAATATTTTTTTAAATAGTTCAATAGTTTAATTTGTTAGAATGGAAAGATTCATACAATTTTTTACTTGTGGCTTCAAATTCCTGTAGGCTAAGTTTTTTTCCTCTGGTTGGTTTTTTTATTTTAATTTCTTTGGTAGGTGAAAGGTTGATGTTGGTTGCTCTAAAAAGCATTTCTTTGCCCATTATTTCCAATTCCAATATTAAGCCTGGTAAGCCATAAAAATTTTTAGGTCCATAATTAATTGGAATCTCTGGTGTGTACCAGGCTGTAATTTTTTTAACAACTTTACCATCCCTAGTTTCAGCTTCTTGTTCTGTTGTCGCTTTATAGCAAAGATACTTCCCTATTGTTTTGGTTTCTTGTGTTAAGCTCCATTGTGGTTTTGGCATACTCACAAGAAATAATTCACCATAGGCTTCTTTTTGATCTAATATTTTATCTGCATTTTTATCTGTGTAGAAGATTCCATTACCACCAATAATTTTGGCATAGTTCATTTTATTATCCTCGGTAGAAAGACTTTCAACAGCTTTAAAAATAGACGCATTCTTATGAAACCTTAACAGATAGCTTGCTTTATTTTTACTATACAAAGTCTTCAACATTTTTTTAACCTGATCTGATACTTTATTTTTTTTTAAAACTTCAATTGAGATGGAATCATTGGTGGTGATTGTGAATTCATATTGGATTTCACCACTCATTATTTGTTGTTGCGCAACTATGTTTGCGCTAAAAAAAAGGAGTACATAAATAATTAATCTTCTTGTCATCTTTTTTGTATTTTAAAACACTTACTTATAATGAATAATATGCATCATTATAAAAGTTTTCAATAAATAATCACAGATTCTTTTGTAATAATATTAATATAATTTTTTTTGAGAAGCACAATCCTTATAAACTAATTGTTACTTTTAGATCTATCAAATTCTTTTAACAATTCATCAAATTCTTTTTCTGATAATATTTTCCCTTTTTTAGGCGCATTAATAGTAATTTCTTCTTTTTTATTGAGTAATATCTCAACTGCATTATAAATAATTTTCCCAACTTTAAGTTCAATAATTAGACCAGGAAGTTGACCATATCCTTTAGGTCCAAAATTTATTGGAATTTGGGGTGTAAACCATGCCTCAACAGAAAGATTATTCGTATTACTTTTATGGTCGCTTATAGCATTAATAAAAATTGCCTTATAACATTTATATTTTCCTATTGTTTTAGTTTCTTGTGTTACGCTCCAATCTTGCTTTAAATTACTTTTAACAATAAAATTATCTCCCAATATCTCTACCTTCTTTAATTTTATATTTTCTTTAATATTGATGTAAATTTCCTCACCTCCGCCAGTAATTAATTTAGAATAATACAAGCCTAAATCACTATTTGTATCCATATTATTTACAATACTATAAAAAGATTCATTTTTGTTAAAAATTAGTTTGTATTTAATTTTCTCTTTATTACTTGTTAAGTATTTAAAAAAAGTATTAGAAACTAGTTTAGTGCGCTGATCTTCCTGGTTAGGATCTTTAAGTTTCTCATCTATAGTATATTGATAAGAAATTTGCCCATATTTATATTCTTCTTG
>CAXHZP010000041.1:0-12986 GCA_964021805.1 uncultured Flavobacterium sp. | reverse complement strand
TAAACATACAAATACCAACCGACATGGGACCGGCAATAAAAAGTCCTATTACACCTCCAATTACAGGAATTACTTGAAGAGTTCCAACAATTATTATGTATACCAAAAAGGTACCCACTGCAAGCCCCCAGTTTCCTGAAAGAGATGCTCTAGCCTCGGCCATTAATTCTTTATTTTCCTTCATCATTTTGTGTGTTTTTAGGGTTAGTTATTTTATTGTGATTATTACAACGTGTTAGCCAAGATAGTAAATAAATCTATAGTTAATTATAACATAGATGTTTATTGTTTTTCATCTAGAATAAGTGCAGGAATGGCTAAGGTTTTGAAAAGGCTGTTATAAGCTTGCATTTCAGTATTAATGATAGTGTCACGTTCATTTTTGTATACTTGCCAGTCTTTCATTAAATCATTAAATCGTTCTTTAGCTCCATTAGTAACCTTCGGGTTTGCTTGGTCTATATAGCTTTTTAGCTGAATTAATTGAGCATTTAACTTATTATTAAAATTAATAACATCTTGAAACGTTTTTTGCTTGGCTTGTATTAAATTTTCTTCCCAACTATTGATGCGCTTAGTTAGTTCCTTCCCTTTTTCTAACAAAGAATCTGCGTTTTTTGAGTCTTTTAAAAGCTTTGCATAGTGGCTAAGCTGTGTTTTAGCAGAACGCATTTGATTCACAGATTCATGCATTTCTTTGACAGTATTTTCTATAGAAACTAGCATCTTTTGTTGTGCTACAAAATCTTCAGCACTTGAAAGAACTTTTGGGTTTGGAAGAATAGTTGCCTCAGTTTCAGACACAACATCTCCTAATGTCATCCTTAAAGTATATTTTCCGGGAGCCACGCTAGAGCCAGCCAAGCCACCAAAAATGAACACTTTATGTATAGATGGTAATGGGGCTCTTCTAAAATCCCAAGTAAAACGGTTAACTCCTTTTTTTGAAGGTAAGATCTGAGGTTTTGAGGGGCCTCCTGGCCATGATTTAAAATTAGATTTTTTCTTATTGGTATAGGTTCTTATCACCTTATCATTTTCCAAAACTTCTAAGGTTAGAGTTAAGGAGTCAATATTGTTTTTTAAATAATAATCAAAGGTAACTCCACTTCTAGGGTTTTGCCCTTGTCCAACAGCTTTCGAGTTTCCTCCGAAGATCCGATAGGTATCTTTAGGGGTTACCATTTCAATAGCTTTTGAATACCTACTGTTATTTTGAAGCGCCCCTAAATCATCCAAAATCCAAAACCCTCTTCCCGATGTTGCAGCCACTAAATCATTATCTTGGATAATTAGATCGTTGATAGCTACTACCGGTAAATTTAATTTTAGCCGCTGCCAAAATGCACCATCATCGTTTGAAACATATAATCCAGTTTCTGTTCCAGCATACAATAATCCTTGTTGCTTTTTATCAGCCCTAACTACTCTTGCAAAACCATTAGGGTCATTTAAACCTTTTACAATTTTAGTCCAAGTTTGCCCATAATCGTTGGTTTTAAAGATGTGTGAGTTTAAGTCCATAGACTTATACCTCATAATTACCACATAGGCAGTTGCAGGGTTGTGTTGAGAAATGTCTATACTATTTATGATACCATCTTTAATTCCAGGGGGTGTAATATTCTCCCAGCTTTCTCCACCATTCTTTGTAATGTGTAAAAGGCCGTCATCGCTACCAGCATATAAAACACCTTCTTCGTGCTGAGATTCTACTAAAGCTGTAAGCGTATTATAATTTTCTCCACCAGCAGCTTCGTTTGTATATGGAGCCCCTCCTGGACCATGTTTCTCTACCTCATTTTTGGTAAGATCTGGGCTTACTATGGTCCAATTAATCCCTTGATTAGTAGTTTTAAAAACAACGTTTCCAGCATGATAAACTGTAGCTCTATTATGAGGAGATGTAATTATTGGAGCATTCCAATTGTATCGATATTTTGAATCTTTTGGCGCTATACTTAAGCCTAATTCTGGATACTCTTTAATTGATTTTTGTTCTCTTGATGTTCTTGACCAAGTACTAATATTTCCTTGATAGGTACCTCCATATACCAATTCAGGAGCATCTGGATCAAAAGCAATAAACGCACTTTCTCCTCCAGCTACAGAATACCAATCTTTCCAGTCGATACCCCCATCATTGGTTCGGCTAGCAATACCAATAGCAGAATTATCTTGCTGCCCACCATATACATTGTAAGGCACTAAGTTGTCTGTAATTACTCTATAAAATTGAGATGTTGCTTGGTTTTGTTGAGTACTCCAGCTTTTTCCTCCGTTGAAGGAGATATTAGCTCCACCATCATTAGAATTGATAAGATTTTTGTTATCGGTTGGGTTTATCCATAAATGATGATTGTCTCCATGCGGAACAGGAATATTTGAAAAACTTTTTCCTCCATCTATAGACTTCATAACGGGTGCATTTAAAACATAGACTGTATTTTCATTTTGTGGGTCAGCAAATATTTCCATGTAATACCAAGATCTAGCAATATTAACTCGATTACTATTTACTTGTTTCCATGTTTTTCCTGCATTATCTGAACGGTATACCCCCCCTTTTTTACCAGCGGCTTCAATGACGGCGAAAACTCGATCGGGATTTGCTCTAGAAACAGAAATTCCAGATTTTCCAAAATCTTTTGGTAAGCCTAATTTCATCTTTGTCCATGTAGTTCCTGCATCTATAGACTTAAATAATCCAGAATTTTCACCACCAGATTCCATCACCCAAGGATATCTTTGGTGCTGCCACATAGAGGCGTATAATATACGAGGGTTTGTCATGTCCATTGATAAAGAAGAAGCACCAGTGGTATTATTTACAGAAAGAATATTTTTCCATGTTTTTCCTCCATCTGTAGTTTTGTAAATTCCTCTCTCTTTTGAAGGAGCGTATTGTGATCCTTGTGCAGTAACATATATGATATTTGGATTGGTTGGATGAATAACAACATCAGAGATATGACGCGTTTTATCTAGTCCAAGATGAGACCATGTTTTTCCTGCATCCATAGATTTGTATACGCCATCTCCCATTGAAGTCATAACTCCTCTAGCAGCATGTTCTCCCATACCTACAACAACAATATTAGGATCGCTTTCAGCAACAGCAATAGCACCAACAGAGCCTGTCTTAAAAAACCCATCAGAGATATTTTTCCAAGTAATTCCATCATCAGTAGTTTTAAAAACCCCACCACCTGTTGATCCCATATAGTAGGTGTGAGGTTTGCCAATAACTCCCGTTGAAGTAACGCTTCTACCGCCTCTAAATGGCCCAATATTTCTCCATTTTAAACCATGATATAAAGAGTCAGTTATAGCTATAACAGGAGTTTTTATTTTCTTTTTCCTTTTTTGTGAGTTTACGTTAATTGGTAAAATAAGAAGACAGATAAAAATAAGTTTGATTGTTTTCATGAAATTAATATTGGGAAGTTGTTATTGAAGGTATAAATTGGTTTTAGAAACTAAAGTTACAAATAAAATACAAATAGAAAATCTAACTATTGACTTTGTAGTTTATACTTATTTTTTTAAAAGAGTTAGATAATAGTAATTAATTGCATCAGAATTACTTTCAATGATATCTAATTTTTGGTCATTGTTTAAGTCAGCAAGAATGATGTCGTAGGTATAAAAATCTTTTTTATTTAATATAATTTTTTTCCAAGAGGTCCCCTTTTTATAATTTAAAAAAACAGTGTTTGGTTCTCCAGAATTACCGATAACAATATCAATATTTCCATTATTATTAATATCTCCAAAGTCTAATGAATAGGAGTTGCTTGAGGAAGAATCAAACATAATTTTTCTTTGATAACTCATTTCACTATCCCCAAAATAAATCATATTTGGTTCATTAATGTTGGCTGTAATAACATCTAAAAATCCGTCTTTGTCAATATCAGCAACACCCACAGATCTTGTTTCATCAGATCCGCTACCAAAAGGAATTTTTGTAGAAAATTCCTCTTTTCCATTATTTAAATAGATAAAGTTTTGTTGCTTGTTTCTGTTAGCTACTATTAAATCTTTGTACCCATCCTTATTAATATCAACAACATCAACATCTATGGTAGCGTCTTTGATTGAACCAAATTTGATACACTTAAAAAACTTCCCTTTACCATTATTAAAGCATATTTCATTTTCTTTTCCTCGATTAGTAATTAGAATATCAATATCTCCATCGGCGTCTATATCTGTTGTTTTTACATTTCTAGTTGAGGAGTAAGGTTCACCAAAACCATTAGCGCTTCTTAAAAATTTCCCAACTCCATCATTAAAATAAATTGCATTTGGAGCCATGTCATTTCCTACTATTATGTCTAGATCTCCGTCAGAATCTATATCTGCCAATTCTGTTGCATAGCTTGTCTCTTTATTATTATCAAGGCTTTTAGATACCGTAAATTTTCCGAACCCGTTGTTGATGAATATATTATTAGCCTGAGGCCAATGCCTACCATTTGCAACAACAATATCTATATCTCCGTCATTATCTATATCTCCTGCACTTACCGAAGCAGATTTATTCGATTCAACCCCAAGAACTAACCTAGAATTTGATTTGAAATGAATTTCTTGCCCCATTAATGTAAACGAAGCAAATACACAGATATAAATTAGAATATTTTTCATCACTTTTATTTTATGGCATCTATTCTATAAGTAACCCTACCTTTATTCATAAAGATGTTTTATTAATTTTTTTCTATTGTGTAAAATCAGCTAAATTTTAATTGAGACCTTTAATTAAATGGTATGAAAATTCTATGATTTCTTTGTAATTTTCTTTGCTTATTTTTTCATCAATTCCATGAAAACGAGTCCTTGTTTCTGGGCTCAATCTAATAGGATAAAACCGGTACACATCATCTGAAATATCATAAAAATAACGAGCATCAGTTCCGCCTCCAACTAAACCAGGAACTACGATACTGTTAGGGAACATACTTCTAATTGTTTTCTCTAATACTTTATAGGCTTCAGAGTTAATTTCTGAAACCGGTGAAGGATTGGTTAAAAAACCAACAGGGGCAACTTTTATTTTATTAGAGATGGTGCTTTGAACATGTTTTTGAACAGACTCAATGGTTTCCCCTGGAAGAATTCTAAAATTGATAGTTGCCTTAGCAACAGTGGGAATCACATTATTTTTAACTCCACCACCTATAATAGTTGGTGCTGTAGTTGTATGAGCATTTAAGGCTTCTAAAATGGTATTTTTAAATAACCAAGGATTGGCAAATGCTAGTTTACTAAAAAAAGGCATTTCTGCACCCATATACTCAAACTGGTAATTAACAGGAGCCACCATTTTATAAGGCAATTGATTATTTTCAAGGTCTACGATAGCTTGAGCTAACATTCCAATAGTGTTTTCTTTTGGTGGTTGAGAGCTGTGTCCACCTTTGGTTTCTACTGTTAGTTCAAAAGAAGCAAAGCCTTTTTCGGCTAAATTTACCATGGCAACAGTTTTATCTACCCCTGGAACCAATCCTTCTGCTAAAAACCCACCTTCGTCGAGCGTCATAGCTGCTTGAACTCCGTTAGATTTTAAGTATGAAGCTATTTTTGCAGCTCCATTAGCGCCTCCAACTTCTTCATCATGACCAAAAGCAAGGTAAATTGTTCGTGTTGGTGTAAATGACTCTTCCAAAAGCTTTTCAACTGCTTCCAACAATCCAATTAGAGTGCCTTTGTCGTCGATGGCTCCTCGTCCAATAATTGATGATTCAGATATTCTACCTTCAAATGGGCCAGCCTCCCAATCATTTAAAGTGGGCTTATCTACAGGAACAACATCTTGATGTGACATCAATATTATTGGTTTTTTTAATGGGTCTGATCCTTTCCATGTATAAAGAAGACTATAGGTACTAATTTTTTCAAGCGAAAGTTTTTCATGAGTTAACGGGAAAGCTTTTTCAAGAAAACGATGAAAACCAAAAAAAGCTGTTGAATCAGGGATTGCATTTTCACTATAAGAAATTGTAGGGTATTTCAACCCTTTTGAAAGATTTTGAAAGACATCATTAGGGAGTGCTATTTTTTCTAGATTTTCTGATGCTACTTGTTTAGACTTTAGCATTAGGGTGTTAAAAAGTAAAACACCTATAATAATGATAGCAGCAGTGACAATTAAACGAATTATTTTTTTCATAAATAGTAGTTGTTACATTATAAGACTCATTTTATTTTGTAAATTCTTTATAATCTTTTGACGGATCATAATCATTGTTTGTTTTTATCGAATACAATTCACTTCTTGGGTCTTTAGACGAGATTATTGGGAAAAAAAGCTGAACATACCAAGGTTCTTTTAATTGATTCCAAGCGCCAAATTTAGAGGGGTATTTTCTAGTAATTTTAGCCGTTCCAAAAATAACATCCCAAATAAAGAGAAGGTTGCCATAATTTCCATTAGGGTTTGAAACACCATCTTCTGATGTTAAACCATGATGGGCAAAATGGGTACTTGGCGTAGAAATTGTTCGCTCAATAACCCATGCTAAGGGACCCAATATCTTATAGCGATAAAGAAATCTATCCCATTTAGTTTCGCTATGAGCTAATAGTATAACAATTAATTTTATGGGCAGATAAAATAAGTATACATACCCCATTCCTAAGTAGATTAAAACAGCTGAAAACCAAATTCCCGGCATAAATGCATAATATAATACTGCGTTTCTATAGGTAACAAGCACTCCCATTTCCTCTACCACATGATGAGGTCTATGAAGCTTCCACATTTTTTTGTTTATATGCGATAGCCTATGCCACCAATATTGAGTCATATCGTCTAGAATAAGGAATGCTATAATATGCCACCAAAATGACGAGTTAATATAGTAATCCTCTAATCCAGGAAAACTAGCTCCCATAAACCAAAGAACAAATAGAAATACTCCTGGTTGAATGAATGTAGGCAAAATAACGAGACTGAGTAGTTCTATAGAAAAGTCATTTTTTGTTCTTTTATCATCTAAATACAAGCCACCAATAGCCTCAAAGATTCCCAAAATAAGCAAAACAGATACAGGGATTAACTTACTTAAGGCGTCATTTTCCATAATTATTAGTTGCTTTTACTTTATTGAGTTAAAAAACATTTTTTTTAGAGGGTTTTTTCAATGTAAGGGTCTTTTCCTCTGATTTTTCAAATAAATAGGAGGCCCTTAACCTCTTCAAGAACCCTTAGGCCTAAATTTTAAATCTTTTTCTAAGCCTTCTATCATCTTACCAGCAATATCTTTATTAGAGATTCCTTCAATGCCTTCAAGGCCAGGGGATGAGTTAACTTCAAGAAGTAGGGGCCCTTTTACACCTCTAATGATATCGACTCCTGCTACCTTTAGTCCCAATGTTTTAGTTGCTAGTAAGGCAACCTTTTTCTCTTCTGGTGTTATTTTTACACTTGAACCTGTGCCTCCCAAATGGATGTTTGCTCTAAATTCTCCCGGAGCAGCAGTTCTCATCATGCTGCTAATTACTTTTCCATTTATAACAAAACAACGAATGTCTTCACCTTTAGCTTCTTTAATAAATTCTTGAACCAAGATGTTTGCTTTTAGGCTTTTAAAAGCATTAATTAAACTTTCTGCTGCTTTTTTTGTTTCAGCTAATACAACCCCTTTTCCTTGCGTTCCTTCTAAAAGCTTAACAATTAATGGGGCTCCACCAACCATGTCTATTAACTCATCTGTGTCTAAAGGAGAGTTAGCAAAGCCTGTTGTTGGAATAGGCAGCCCTTTATTAATGAGCATTTGCAATGAAAACAACTTGTCTCTAGATTTTGTAATTGAAGACGCTGTATTTAGAGTGTATACACCCATGGCTTCAAAATGACGAGTTAAAGCGCACCCATAAAAAGTCATACTTGGTTTTATTCTTGGAATAATTGCATCAAAATCATCTAAAACTCTTCCTCCACGATAATGTACCTCAGGTTTTTTACCATCTAATTTAATGTAGCAATCTTTTATGTTTAAAAATTCTATATTATGCCCTTTTTGCTGACCAGCTTCTACAATTCTTCGGTTACTATATAAATTTGGGTTGCTAGCAAGAAGACCAATTTTTAGCCCAGAATTCTTCACTACTTTTGAATGATAATGTTGTTTAAGCAAATCATGAGTTGGTTCACCCAATAAAAATGAAGATTCAGGATCAACTAGCATTTTTCCAGACATTGCTTGCCTACCTAAAAGCATTCTATGCCCCATAGAATCTCTATTAGTTAATGTAAGTTCAACCTCCCAAGTGTTTTCTGCTATAGATAAAATTGTTTTAATTACATACCTAAGTTCACTATTTCCACTAGAACTTTTAACTCTTCTTTTATCAAAAACAGGGGCTTCACAATGAACAACAGTTCTTCCATCGTCTTGAATAGGGTGAACATCAAAACTAGCCCATAAAACGTTGCTTTTTTTAAAAGTAGTAATATTAATTGCATGTAAAGCAGAGGTTTTGGCGCCTGAATCTATTCTGGCTTTTATTGTTGGTATATTTATTTGTGGAAAGCTACACCATTCAACACTTCCTATAATTATTTTTCCCGAACTCATTTATTTTGGTATAATTTTTTGTGATGTATTTTCTATATTTCTTATTGTTTTGAGAAACACACTAAATTAGTAAATAAAAATCTAATAGTTTTAAGGTTTTTTTGGCAGCTTGTTATCTGGTGAGAAAATTTAATTAACGTATAATCAAGTTTTTATCATTTTAATTCCATCGGAAATAAGGGGGTTTAATTTTGGATGTAACACTATTAACTTCTCTAGATAGTCATGAATTGATTTTATTAGAGAGGGGTTATTTGCAACTTCCATAATTTCTAGAAGCAGCAGCCATTCTGCAGGATACTGGACTGTTATTTTTTTAAATAAATCTTCTAGAAATTTAGAATCATTTTTCTTTTCTTTTCTATAATTTCGAACCACTCCATAATATTTTTCTAGTTTTATGACAGCCTTATTTTTTGTAGGCTTAATTGTTAAGGTTGTAGATTCACCATACAAATTTGGGAATGAATTGCTATCTGCGGCACCGGCAAAAGCAGAGACTATATCCTTTCCAACAATCATATCATAAATTCCGTCTTCAGGTAAAAACAAATATTCATCTTTGTAAGTAATAGTACAGTCTTTCAATCGTATTAAAATTAGTTTTCCTTGAGCATTTCTAATACCAGTAATATTTAACCCCTCTACTTTTATGCCGCTTTCAAATTCAAATGAAAGCCATTTCCCGTCATAAAAATGATAGGTTTTTAAATCATTTGGACCCATATCTTCAATAGAAAGATCAATATTTTTTAACTTTCCTAATGGAGAGCTTATGCCGTTTTTATGGTAGTTTATTCCATGACCGATTAATTCTTTCTCTCTGTATGCTAGTGCGGAAGGCCCCTTGGTTTGATAAAAGACAACCTTATTATTTTCATCTAATATTATTTTGGAAAACTTGCCAGATACTTGTAGCCCGGTTGTTAACTCTATGCTTCCAACCATTTGAGACTCTATCAGTTTCTGAATTCCTTCTCTTCCTCCTCTACGCAGACTTAAGCTATCTGCAAATTCTTCAAGAACTTCCATTAAATGAGGAAAACTTGGAGTTACATATAGTTGTGGTTGTGGCTTGGTAACATCAAAAGGTTGTTGTGCAGCAGCCAATGTATAGGGTATTTTTTTCACATCACTTTTTAAGCAAGAAATACTCTCTCCAATTGAAGACAATAGCCCAGCACCGTATATTTTGGGATTGTTAAGATCTCCAATTAATCCATATTCAACTGTCCACCATTGTAAGTTTCTCATTTTTGCCATCTCCGAGAGCTCTACTTTCTTACTTTGAAGGCTATGAATCTCCATCTCTACAGCATGAATTACTTTTTCACTTATACCCTCAGCTTCTTTTAGAATAGATAATTTCCTAACAGCTTCGTATAAATCCATATCATGTTTAGACAGAATTGCTTTAGATCCAATATCTCCTAATCTTCTTAAATATTCTGCATATTCAGGATTTGCAATGATGGGCGCATGTCCAGCAGATTCATGAATAATATCGGGTGCAGGAGTATACTCAATATTTTCAAGTTGCCTTATGTCTGAAGCAATAACCAGCACTTTATATGCCTGGAATTCCATGAATGCATTAGGAGGTATAAATCCATCTACCGCTACTGCAGCCCAGCCAATTTCTTTTAGGATTCTATTCATCCCATACATGTTTGGAATTTCTTCAATACTAACACCAGTTTTTTCTAAGCCAGATAAATATGATGAGTGAGCTACTTCTGTTAAATACCTTAATAAACGACTCATTACATATCTCCAAACAGCCTGGTTGATTGGAGAATAATCTTCGTAATTTTGGGGCTTGATAAACTGTTTAAGGTGCTTGGGCAGTCTATCAATTAATTCATTACTTCTATAGTCTTGTTTATTTGACATTCGATTTTTTTAATTTTAAAGTATATAAATTACTAAAAAACCCAAATAGGTACCTAAAGCATTTCCTAAAGATCCTATTAAAATTGCGGGTACTATTAATTCTTTTCTGTTAAAAGATTCTGCTAAAGCGATGGCTGTAGTACTACCGCCCACATTGGCTTGACTTACAATAGCAATCATTTCCCAATCACGATATATAAACCCACCAACTAAGATAATAATTACACCGTGAAATACTACCGAAAACCCTGCAAACAAGAGCAGGATAACCCCAAGGTCTTTAAGGTCTATTACAGCAGCAAGTTCGCAATATGCGCCAATGACCGCTAAAAATAGAAATACTAAATACAACCCTAAATTATGGCTTCCTTTTAATTTGGAGACAAATGTTGTTTGAGCTAACAAGATTCCAATGGTTGAAATGGTTATGATAGATGGAACTTGAGGAACATATATTTTTAATTCAACAGATACAAAGTAAGCACCTACCCCTAAAAAAACCAACCACATAAGTGATGTTAAATTGATGCTTTCATCTTCAATAAATTCTTCATTTTCCTGGTATCTTTTTATTCTTGCTTTACTTGGCCAGAAACGAGAAAGAAATATGGGAAACGCCAGTGTTATAATGATCCATATAGTGGTAATTACATTGTCTACGGCTATGGTCCCTGCATACAAAGCACCTTTTTTTTGAAATCCATACTCTAAGGCAATTGCATTAAAATTTATACTGCCACCAGTATATGTTCCTGTGAGCATTCCCGCAATAATTTTACCATCTTCACCTAAAGTGTTCTCGGGGGATAATACATACCATGAGATAAGAATGCCTAACGCGGTTGCAAAAGACCCTAAGATGAATAAGCCAATCATTGGGATTCCTACTCTTTTGATAGATAATAAATTGATATTTAGTAATAAGTAAAAAATAGAAATTGGAGCAACATAGGTAAAAATTCCGTCATACAATGGAATACTTGTTGATGCAGATGGAATCACTTTCAAGTTGGCTAGGATAGCTGTAAAAATGATAATTAGTAACGCTGCTCCAAGATGTTTGCCAAGTTTAGTTTTACCAACATAAACACCTAAAATAACCACAAGGCTTAATACAGTTAAAACATATATTGGATTGTTTATAAAACCCATAAATAAGATGATTGATTCGTATTGTTGAAATATTAATTAATTGAGAATAATATTATAAATATCTAATTTAATAAAATTCAAATCAAACTAGAAGATTTCATTTGAATTTAAAAATTAGTACACTAGGTAAATAAATTATGAATACTAAAAATCATTCAATTTATCAGCCCAATAGGCTTTCCATCTAAATTCCATTCATCTTTGATGTCTAGCCCTAAATGATGCATAGCAGAAACGGCAACATCAATAATATTTACCTGAGTTTGAATCATTCCTTTTGCAGCACTTTTTCCAGACACTATGTAGAATATTGTAGTATGTTCTGGAGTGTCTTTTCCGTGGGTTTTTTCACTCCCACCGTGATCTGTAGAGATTATAATTAGCCAATTTTCATTTAGATGATTATCTCTTTTTTCTAAAGAGGATATTATTTTACCAACGTTTATGTCAGCGTTTTCAATAGTAGAAAGGTATTCTTTATTTTCTGGATGAAAACCAGAACTGTGCCCCGTATGATCAACATCATCTAGATGAATAAACATAGCATCAACATCACTATGCAACAATACTTTTACCGCTTCTTTAGTAACTTTTTCATCACTATCAAAATCTAAGGCAATATCGGCATCTCCATTTTGAAGGATTGTATGAAGTGGGCTCCAATGAGTAATGGAATAGGTTTTTAAATTTGAATTAAATGTTTTTACTCTATTAAAAAAGTGTGGAAATTCATCAATATTTGGATCTAAGTATTTATTGCTTAACACGTTATGTTTGGCGTGCCAAACACCAGTTAGCATTCCTGTCCAGCAGCTACCACTATAACTAATATCGTCAGTTTTAGTTTGAAAAGAATAAGCTCCATTCTTCCATAATTTATCTAAGTTAGGAGTAGAGGCACTTAAAAGAGCATCGGGCCTACAGCCATCTATTCCTATAATTAAAACTTTGTTCTGTATCGGTTTAGCACACGAATACAAAAGAATAATAGTCACTATTAGACATCGATAAATTTTAGTTTGCATAGCTCTTATTTTAAGCTTATTTCAAAAAAACAAACATCAGCATTGTGATAATGTGGAGGTAATTTGAACGTATTTTTTAGTTTTTTAACTCCAAGAAAGTTAAACCCACAACTTTTGTAATGTTTAATTAACCGATCATTTTTCCCACAAGTATCTAATCTTATAAAGCTTATATTGTTATCAAGCGCAAATTTTTTTGCCCAATCAACAATATTCTCAACATAATTATTACCTCTAAATTCTGGGTTTGTGGCTATTCTATGAATATATAAAGAACAATTATTTTCTTTGTCTTCCCAGATGTCAATATCATTAAATGTAATGGCCC
>CAXHZP010000040.1:0-14777 GCA_964021805.1 uncultured Flavobacterium sp. | reverse complement strand
GTATCTATTTAAACCTCATTCTAACGAATGAGGTTTTTTTTTGGAGTATATTTATCAACATGAAATATTCTAACTCTTATCTTATTTCTATTCAATACTTAGGTTTTCGTTTCCATGGTTGGCAAAAACAGAAAAATGTGATGTCCTTACATGAAATGATAGACAAAACGTTAGGATTTGTTTTTAAAAATAAAGATTTTAAGACCTTAGGGTCAAGTAGAACAGATTCTAAAGTTTCTGCAAATACCTATTTTTTTCAATTATTTACAAATGAGTTGATAGAAGAGAAAGAATTTCTGAATAGTTTTAATTTTAATGCGCCTTCAGATTTAAAAGTACTTACTTTAAAAAATATTTCAAAGCCTTTCAATATCATACAATCATCAAAATTAAAAGAATATCATTATTATTTCTCACATGGAACAAAAAATCATCCTTTTTCAGCAGCTCTTCTTGTGGGATTTCAAGATACCCTAGATATTGAATTGATGCAAAAAGGAGCAAAACTATTTGAGGGTACTCATCATTTTCATAAGTACTGTACAGAGCCTACTGAAAACACTATTTTTAAACGTGACATACTTTTTTGTGTTATTGAGAAAAATACTATTTTAACTGCGAATTTCTTTCCTGAAACTAGTTATGTGCTTAAAGTGCGAGGTGTTGGTTTCCTCAGATATCAAATACGTTTAATGATGGGAGTCTTAGTTGAGCTAGGTAAACACAAAATATCTCTTGATTTTATAATCAATTCTTTAAAAGAAGATAACGATAGAAAATTTCTAAGAACTATTGCTCCAGGGTCAGGGCTTCAGTTATATGATATAATATTTGATTGAAATATTTTTCTTTTAAATACAACTTCAATTAACCCTTTATGAGTCCTCTAGAAATCACAATTTTTTGAATTTCTGAGGTTCCTTCATAGATTTGGGTAATTTTAGCATCACGCATTAATCTTTCTACATGATATTCTTTCACAAATCCGTTACCACCATGAATTTGTACAGCTTCAACAGTTTGATCCATAGCAACCTTGGAAGCATATACTTTAGCCATTGCACTAGACATATCATAATTATTTCCTTGATCTTTATCCCATGCTGCTTTCATTACTAAATGACGTGCCGCTGTGATTTCTGTATACATGTCTGCTAATTTAAAGGCTATAGCTTGATGGTTGCAAATTTCTGTTCCAAAAGCTTTTCTTTCTTTAGAATATTTTAAAGCTAATTCATAAGCACCAGAAGCTATACCAAGTGCCTGAGCAGCTATACCAATTCGTCCACCAGAAAGTGTTTTCATGGCAAATTTAAAACCAAACCCATCTTCACCAATTCTATTCTCTTTTGGAACTTTTACGTCATTAAATTGTAGCGTATGTGTATCACTACCTCTAATACCTAGCTTATCCTCTTTGGGTCCAATATCAAACCCATCCATTCCTTTTTCTACAATAAAAACGTTGATTCCTTTATGTCCTTTGTCTCGATCTGTTTGGGCTATTACCAAATACACATCAGAACGACCGCCGTTGGTAATCCAGTTTTTTGTGCCATTCAAAACATAGTGATCACCCATGTCTATAGCAGTCGTTTTTTGTGAAGTAGCATCACTACCAGCCTCCGGTTCACTTAAGCAAAACGCACCTAGATATTCTCCTGTTGCTAATTTTGTTAAATATTTTTGTTTTTGTTGTTCAGAACCATATTGTTCTATTCCGTAACAGACTAAAGAGTTGTTTACGGATACAATTACAGAAGCAGATGCATCTATTTTTGATAGTTCTTCCATAATTAAAACATAAGAAAAAGTATCCATTCCACTTCCTCCGTATTTTGGATCAACCATGATCCCTAAAAAACCTAAATCTCCCATTTTTTTTACAAGCTCATTAGGGAATTCTTGCTTGTTATCTCTTTCAATGACCCCAGGAAGTAATTCTGTTTGCGCAAAATCACGAGCTGCATCTCTAATCATTAAATGTTCTTCGGTAAGATTAAAATCCATTTAGTATTTATGTTGTTGAATTCGTAAAAAAAGAGCTCAAATATACTTTTTTACTAGCATATTTTCAACAAACATTTCATATTTTTACGGATATGAATGACAAATATATTTATTCAATTGGATTGATGTCTGGAACTTCATTAGATGGGTTGGATATTGTATATGTTAAGTTTCATAAAAATGATTATAGTGAATTCGAAATAATACATTCAAATACGATTGAGTATTCAGAATTTTGGGAGGCTAGATTGAAAAACTCAATTCATTTAGATACAGATCTTCTTTCTGTTCTTGATTTTGATTATGGGCAGTACCTGGGGAATAAAACGAAAGAATTTATTTCTAAAAATAAAATTACTTCTTTAGATTTTATTGCATCTCATGGGCATACTGTGTTACATCAGCCAGATGATGGAATAACTTTTCAAGTTGGTGATGGTCAACAAATTTATAATATAACCAATTGTACTACTATTACTGATTTTAGAACTCAAGATGTTCAGTTAGGAGGTCAAGGAGCTCCTCTTGTCCCAATAGGTGATAGAATATTATTTTCAGAATATGAAGCTTGTGTAAATTTAGGAGGCTTTGCAAATATTTCTTATGAATATAGTGATAATCGCATTGCTTTTGATATTTGTCCAGTTAATATTGTCATGAATTATTATTGTAAGAAAATTGGATTAGATTATGATGATAAGGGTATTATTGCCTCTAAAGGGTCTGTTCATGAAGGATTACTAGAAGATTTAAATTGTCTAGATTATTATTCAAAAAAGCCACCAAAATCATTAGGTTTAGAGTGGGTTATCCGATATGTTTATCCGTTATTGGATGAATATAAGTTAGATGTAGAAGATGTTTTAAGAACATTTATTGAGCATATTGCACAGCAAATATCGATTATTATTCATCCTTTTAATAATGTCTTATTTACAGGTGGGGGTGTTTATAATGATTTTTTAATAAAGAGAATTCAAATTCATTCCAATACACAAATTATCATTCCTCCAAATGATATCATTAATTACAAAGAGGCTCTGATTTTTTCTTTACTTGGGGTGTTAAAAATTGATGATAAAATTAATTGCTTATCAAGTGTAACCGGAGCAAAAATAAATCATTCTTCTGGAAAAATATTTAATCAAAATATCTCAGATTAGTGTTTTTTTTACTTAATTTGGTAAAGATGTAATTACTTTAAATGTTTAAAATTAAATAGCTATTAATGAAGGACTTATTAAAGAAATATGAAGAAAAAAAACCAGAAATAGTTTTCAATTGGAAAGATCCTGAGACTGAAGCTGAAGGTTGGACTGTTATTAATTCACTTCGAGGTGGGGCAGCAGGAGGAGGCACAAGAATGAGAAAAGGACTGGATATGAATGAAGTCCTTTCATTAGCTAAAACAATGGAGGTTAAATTTACAGTATCAGGTCCTTCAATAGGTGGTGCAAAATCTGGAATTAATTTTGATCCAAACGACCCAAGAAAAAGAGGTGTTTTAGAACGATGGTATAAAGCAGTTACTCCATTATTAAAACATTACTATGGTACAGGTGGAGATTTAAACGTAGACGCAGATAAAGATGTCATCCCTATTACCGAAGACTGTGGTGTATGGCATCCTCAAGAAGGTATTTTTAACGGACATTTTAAACCCACTGAAGCAGATAAGATTAATAGAATCGGTCAATTGAGACTTGGGGTTATTAAAATAATAGAAAACAAAAAGTTCTCTCCAGATTTATCAAGGAAATATACCATTGCCGATATGCTAACTGGCTATGGTGTTGCAGAGGCTGTTAAGCACTACTATTCTATTTACGGAGGCAGTATAAAAGATAAAAGAGCAGTTGTTCAGGGTTTCGGGAATGTTGGATCTGCTGCCGCTTTTTATTTAACCCAATTAGGTGCAAAAGTTGTTGGAATTATAGACAGAGATGGAGGAGTTATTAAAGAAGAAGGTTTTTCTTTAGAAGAGATGACTCAATTATTTCTAAACAAAGAGGGTAACAAACTCGTTACAGATCATATGATGCCTTTTGAAGAAATAAATAATAAAATATGGTCTCAAAATGCAGAGATTTTTATACCTGCAGCGGCTTCTAGATTGGTTTCTAGAGAGCAAATTACTCAAATGATTTCGTCTGGTTTAGAGGTGATTTCACCTGGAGCTAATGTGCCTTTTGCAGATAAAGAAATTTTCTTTGGACCCATTATGGAATATACAGACTCTCAAGTTAGTTTACTCCCTGATTTTATTTCTAACTGCGGGATAGCAAGAGTTTTTGCCTATTTAATGGAGGCTAGAGTAAAATTACCAATGCAAGATGAAGCAATTTTTAAGGATACCTCTGAAACTATTAAACGAGCTCTTATGAGTACTTTTAATAAAAATAACAGTAAAAAAGAAATTTGTAAAACAGCATTTGAAATTGCTTTAAAACAATTAATTTAATTTAAAAAATTATATGGAAATAATCATCATCATCGTATTTATACTAGGATACTTAGGAATAACCTTAGAGCACAATCTAAAATTAGATAAGCTGATACCAGCATTAATAATGATGTCTATATGTTGGGCAATTGTAGCACTTGGAGTTGATAGTTTTTCAAATTGGTTTGATTCCAGTAAACATGGCTTGGTTGAAGGCTTTTCTTCTATGTTGCATGCCGATAAAATGCATTTAGTAGAGGAGACATTACTCCATCACTTAGGAAAAACAGCAGAAATTTTAGTCTTTCTTTTAGGGGCTATGACCATAGTTGAAATTATAGATTATTTTGATGGTTTCTCAACAATTAAAGGCTATGTGAATTTTAAAAGTAAAAAGAAATTACTTTGGATGTTTGCTATTTTAGCATTTATACTCTCTGCAATCATAGATAATTTAACTGCAACTATTGTTTTAATTTCTATTCTTCAAAAAATTGTTAAAAGGAGAGATGATAGAATTTGGTTTGCAGGTCTAATTATTATTGCCGCAAATGCCGGTGGTGCTTGGTCTCCAATTGGTGATGTAACGACCACTATGTTGTGGATTGCTAACAGAGTAAGTGCAGGAATGTTATTTATTTATTTAATCATACCTTCTTTACTTTGTATGTTAGTTCCTACTGTAATAGCATCTTTTTTACCAGCTTTTCAAGGAGATATAGCTAATGAAGAAGAAGATTCAGAAAAGCCAAAAAGTAAGTATAGTGCAACCATGTTATACCTAGGTTTAGGAGCTATTGTTTTTGTGCCTTTCTTTAAAACGTTTACTCATTTACCTCCCTATGTTGGAATGATGCTTTCGTTAGGGGTAGTGGCAACCTTTGCAGAAGTTTTTAGTAATTCTAAATTTTCAATTTCTAGTGTTGAGGGAGAGCAAGCAAAAGAACACTCAGATAGTGCTCATCATAGTCCTGTACATCAATCTTTATCAAAAATAGAAATGCCAAGTATTTTATTTTTCTTAGGAATTTTAATGGCAGTAGCAGCTCTTGAATCTCTTGGAATTCTTTTCAATTTTGCAGATAGTTTAAAAGAAAGTATTCCTTTAATAGGTTCTGAATTACCCGGTACTAAAGTATCTGATTTAGTTGTAATCTTATTAGGAATAGGATCTGCTGTTATCGATAATGTTCCATTAGTAGCAGCTAGTTTAGGGATGTTTTCTGAATCTTTAGACAATCCATTGTGGCATTTTATTGCTTTTTCAGCAGGTACAGGTGGGAGTATGTTAATCATTGGTTCTGCAGCAGGAGTTGTGGCCATGGGGATGGAAAAAATCGATTTTTTCTGGTATTTAAAAAAAATCTCTTGGCTAGCACTTGTTGGTTTTCTTGTAGGATCGGCTTCATTCATGGTTCTAAGACAATTCATATAAAAAAATCAACCTATAAATTCTGATTGTTTTTTGAACAATTTATATTTTAATACCCCGTTATTAAATTAAATAATTTAAAAAAGTATGTTGTCATCTTTACAAGAATCACCAGAAATTGTTACCGCTGTTTCAGAAGAAAAAACCTTGTCTGTATTTAAATTAATTATAGATGGTGGGTTAGGAGGTCAAATCATTATTGGAATCCTATTTGTTCTGTTAGCCGTTTCTCTATATATTTATTTTGAACGATTTTTTGCCATAAAAGCTGCCTCTAAGGTTGATAAAAACTTTATGAATCAGATTAAAGATTATGTTTCAAATGGAAAATTGGAAGCTGCTGATGCATTGTGTAAAAAAACAAATTCTCCAACAGCCAGGTTAATTGAGAAAGGAATATCTAGAATAGGGAAACCGTTGGATGATATTAATAAAGCAATTGAAAATGCAGGTAAATTAGAGGTTTACCAATTAGAGAAAAATGTAAGTGTGATTGCTACCATTGCAGGAGCTGCGCCTATGATTGGTTTTTTAGGAACGGTAATAGGGATGATTGTTGCCATTCATGAAATTGCTAATGCAGGAGGTCAAATAGATATTAAATTACTTTCTGATGGATTATATACTGCTATGACCACTACTGTAGCTGGTTTAATTGTTGGAATTATAGCTTACATTTCATTTAACCACATCGTTGTTAGAACTGATAAAGTGATGTATCAAATGGAGGCAAAAACTGTTGAGTTTTTAGATTTATTAAATGAACCTGTATAATGAATTTACGAGGAAGAAATAAAGTAAATCCCAATTTCAATATGTCTTCAATGACAGATATTGTTTTTTTACTTTTGATTTTTTTTATGTTAACTTCTACACTTGTAACAGTAAGTGCAATAGACGTTTTATTACCTAAAGCAGGTGGTAAAACAGAAAATAATACCTCTGTAGCTATCTCCATTACAGATCAATCAAAATTTTATATTGATAAAACTTTTGTGACTGAAAAAAATCTAGAAATAGAAATTCTAAACAAAGTAGGTCTAGATAAGAAAAAAACTGTGGTTATTAGAGGAGATCAAAACGTTCCTTACAAAAGTGTGATGAAAGTAATTGATATAGCCAACAAGAATAAACTCAAAATGATTTTAGCTGTTAAAGGAAAATAATGGCTTTCTTAGATACTCCATATAAAAAGAAATCTACCGCAATAACCGCTGTTATTTTAATTGCACTTTTATGGATGATTTTTAACTTTGGGATGAAGTATCAAGATCCTCCCGAAGAATACGGAATTGCAATTAACTTTGGTACCTCAAATCAAGGGTATGAAATGCCTAATGATATCCTTCCTTCCAAAGAATCTTTAGAGCAAGTTCAAGAAGAAGTTCAAGAAGAAGTTCAGGAAGAAAAAATGGAGGAAACTAAAGAAGATATATCTGAAGAAACAATCAAAGAAGAAGTGATCACTCAAACTGAAAAAGAAGCCCCAGTAATTGAGAAACCAGAAGATGTTGAAGTAAAGGAGGTTGAAAAAAAGGAGAAGCCTAAGAAAGAGAAACCAAAACCTAAGCCTAAAAAACCATCCAAGAATACATTGCAAGCTTTTGATAATTTATTAAAAGGAGATGCTTCTGATGGGAATAAAGCTGGCGAAGGCAATGATGCTGTTTCGGGTTTAAAAGGAGATAAAAACGGAGACCCAGCATCTACAAAATATTATGGAAATACAGGTAGTTCGGGGGATAGTAATTATAATTTAGTAGGTAGAAATGCTTTAAGTAAACCAATAGAACAACCAAATTGTCAAGAAGAAGGGACAGTTGTAGTTAGTATTGAGGTTGATAAAATCGGTAAGGTTATTAGGGCCGTTGCAGGGGATAAAGGATCTACTAATACTCACCCTTGCTTACTAAAACCAGCAAGGGAAGCAGCATTAAGAACTACTTGGAATGCCGATCCAAATGCCCCAACCAAACAAAAAGGAACGATTATTTATAAGTTTTCACTCACCAAATAATGACCTATCAAGAAACATTAGATTGGATGTTTTCACAACTTCCTATGTATCAAAGACAGGGAAAAACAGCTTTTAAAAAAGATCTTACCAATATTAGTGCTTTTTGTGATGAGTTAAAGAACCCGCAAAATAAATTTGCTTCTATTCATGTTGGTGGTACCAATGGAAAAGGATCTACTTCTCATATCATTTCAAGTATTTTACAAGAAGGGGGTTATAAAGTTGGCTTGTATACATCTCCTCATTTAAAAAATTTCACTGAGCGAATTCGAATTAATGGAGAAGAAGTTTCTCGTAATTTTGTTGTTGATTTTGTTGCTAATAATAAATATTTTTTAGAGAATCAACAGCTTTCATTTTTTGAGATGACTGTTGGAATGGCTTTTGCCTATTTTGCCGAACAAAATGTAGATATAGCTATCATAGAAGTTGGTTTAGGAGGACGTTTAGATTCTACGAATATTATACATCCAGAAGTAGCTGTTATTACAAATATCGGATACGATCATATGCAGTTTTTGGGAGATACTTTGCCTGAGATTGCATTTGAAAAAGCAGGTATTATAAAACAAAATACGCCCATCATTATAGGTGAAAAGCAAGATGCAGTTGTAGATGTTTTTATTAACAAAGCAACACAAATGAATGCAGATATTTATTTTGCTTCAGATAAAAAATATGATTACAAATCTGATTTATTAGGAAGCTATCAAGAAAAAAATATATCAACAGCCATTCATGTAGTAAAAGCACTGAAGGGTTATGTGATTTCTGAAAGCCATATCATAAAGGGTTTAAAAAATGTAGTACAAAACACTAATTTTAAAGGAAGATGGCAAATTTTACATTACAAACCACTTACTATTTGTGATACAGCTCATAACAGAGAAGGCTTGTCTTATGTAATGAATCAACTAACTAGTCTGTCATTTAATAAATTACATATTGTGCTTGGGGTAGTTAACGATAAAAAATTAGATGATATTCTAGTTCTATTCCCTGCTAATGCTACTTATTACTTTTGTAAACCCAATATTCCCAGAGGACTCAATGAAATAGATTTGCAATCTACAGCTGAAAATTTTCATTTAGTTGGAGATGCTTATGCTTCTGTTCAAGAAGCGTATTTAAAAGCCATTTCTGATGCTGAGATAGATGATGTTGTGTTTGTTGGAGGCAGTACATTTGTTGTGGCAGAAGTTGTTTAAAAACAGAGGGTTCTTGGTTTTATTAGTAGAACCCAACCCTTTTTCGTAATTTTGACAATCAATTAAATAAATCAAAACCATCAAAGAACGCTTGTAATGGACATAAAAAAACTAGCTCAAGAAGTATTTGAAATAGAGTCAAAAGAGATAGCTAACCTTTCTAAAAGATTAACAGATGATTTTGAAAAGACAATCAATGCTATTATACAAAGTTCTGGGAAGCTAATAGTTTCTGGGATGGGTAAGTCTGGGATTATTGGAAAGAAGATTGCAGCTACTCTTGCAAGTACAGGAACACCAAGTTTTTTCTTACACCCAGGAGAAGCATATCATGGAGACCTAGGGATGATTGAAGAAAATGATATTGTTTTATTAATTTCAAATTCTGGAGAAACAGACGAAGTTTTAAAACTAATTCCCTTTTTGAAACATCAAAAGAATTGCACCATTTCTATGAGTGGAAATGATGATTCTACTTTAGCAAAAAACACCAATTATCATTTAAATATAGCAGTAGATAAAGAGGCGTGTCCTTTATTTTTAGCTCCTACCTCTTCAACTACGGCTACTTTGGTAATGGGAGATGCTTTAGCTGTTACCCTTATGAAGTTGAGAGATTTTAAAGAAGAAAATTTTGCTAAATTTCATCCTGGAGGTAGTTTAGGAAGAAGACTTCTAACCACAGTAGGAGATGTGATGAAAAAGAAAAATTTACCAATCATTTCATCTCAAGCTACTATTAAAGAAGTTATTCAAAGAATCTCTGAAGGAATGTTAGGATTGGTTGTAATTATCGATAACAATAAAATTATTGGTATTATTACAGACGGTGATATTCGTAGAGCTATGGAATCTAGAGAAAAGGATTTTTTCAATTTAAAGGCAGAAGATTTAATGAGTAATCATCCAAAGTTAATTTATGAAACAGATAAACTCATTTCAGCTAGTAATATTATGAGCCAACATAAAATAAACTCATTATTAGTAGTAAATGAATCTAATGATTTAGTGGGGGTAGTTCAAGTATATGATTTAGGTGTTTAATCTTATGAAAAAAGTAATTGTCATACCTGCCAGATTAGATTCTACTAGATTGCCCAAAAAGGTCTTACTAGACCTTAAAGGAAAAACAGTCATTCAAAGAGTATATGAGCAATGTCTGAAGGTTAAGAATATAGATGGAGTGTATATAGCAACTGACAGTACAGAGATTGAAGGGGTTTGCAGAAGTTTTACCGATCATATTATCCTCACTAAAAGTTCGCATCAATCTGGAACAGATAGAATAGGGGAAGCAGTTGCAGGAATAGACTGTGACATAGTTGTGAATGTTCAAGGCGATGAACCATTTATAGATCCAAATTTAATTGAAGAGCTAGTTCATTCGTTTGATGATGACAAAGTTTCCATGGCAAGTGCCATGAGTAAAATAGAAAACATCAAAGATCTTCAAGACCCTAATGTAGTAAAGGTTGTTTTAGATACTCAAAATAATGGCATTTATTTTTCAAGAGCTCCCATCCCTTTTCCGAGAGATCATCAAGAAATTATTCACTCAAATGAAGAACTTAAAAAGCATAATTTTTATAGGCACATCGGTATTTATGGCTATCAAAAAGATTTCTTAGCTAAGTATATAAAAATGGACCAAACTAATTTAGAAAAACTAGAAAAATTAGAACAATTACGTGTCATAGAAAATGGATTTAAAATTAAGATGATAGAGGCAGCTTCAAGTCTTATAGGTATTGATACCCAAGAAGATTATGAAGAAGCATTAAAAAAATATTGATTTTTTAAAATTGTAATAAACTCAATTTCATAGGATTAAAAACAAATCAAAATAAACATCTTTTTTTCTTTGTTAAGTTTAAAAACCCTTTTATATTTGCACCCGCTTGTATGATTTACAATCATGTAAGGGCAATTAGCTCAGTTGGTTCAGAGCACTTGGTTTACACCCAAGGGGTCGGGGGTTCGAATCCCTCATTGCCCACATCACTCACAATCCTGATGAATTTCATCAGGATTTTTTGTTTATAACAAAGTAGGAATTTATTTCAGTCTTTGTTATAAACAAAAAATACATGCACGAAGTGCATAGGATTGTATTTGCAGCCGTGGTTTCGATCGGGGATCTGCAATCCCTCATTGCCCACAGACGAGAGCAAAAGTCTTAGAGAAATCTAAGACTTTTTTTATTCAATTGAATGAAAAAGGTTCTAACACTTCTAGTTGGCTTTTGCTATTTTAAAATGGTCAAACTAGGGATATCTATTCCCTTACAAACCTGATGAATTCTTGTCAGGATTATTTGTTTTTTTAAACATGCATTAAATAATGCACTTAAACGATAGGAATAGTGCTTTGAACTAATTCTTTTATTGTAATTTGTGCTGTTGTTATAAATTAGTTAATTTTAATTATGGATATTCAATTAATTGATAAAAGAATATTAATAACTGGTGGAGCAGGATTTATAGGATCAAATTTATCTGAGTATTTACTTAATAAAGGATGCGATGTGATTTGTTTAGATAATTTAGCTACGGGAAGTAAAGAGAACGTAAGTCATTTATGTACCAATCCTAACTTTACTTTTATAGAAGGAGATATTAGAGATATTTCTGTTTGTCATGCTGCAGTAAAAGGTGTAGATTTTGTTTTACATCAAGCAGCTTTAGGATCTGTGCCAAGATCCATAAAAGACCCAATAACTTCTAATGAAGTAAATGTCTCTGGTTTTTTAAATATGCTGATAGCCTCCAGAGATGCTGGAGTTAAACGATTTATATATGCGGCAAGTTCTTCTACCTACGGTGATTCTGAATCACTACCAAAAGTAGAAGAAACCATTGGACGCCCTTTATCTCCTTACGCCATTACCAAGTTCGTAAATGAACTGTATGCAGATGTATTTTCAAAAACATATGGCATAGAAACCATTGGATTACGTTATTTTAACGTATTTGGAAGAAAACAAGATCCTAATGGGGCTTATGCAGCAGTGATTCCAAAATTTGTAAGTCAATTTATGAGAGGAGAAAGCCCGGTAATTAATGGTAATGGAGATTTTTCAAGAGATTTCACTTATATAGATAATGTTATTCAGGCAAATGTTTTGTCTATGATTACAGAAAATGAAGAGGCAATTAACACGGTGTATAATGTTGCTTTTGGTGAGCGAAATACATTAAATGATTTAATAGACTGTTTGAAAGAGTCATTAACACCTTATGATCCAAAAATTAAAAATATTCAAATTAAATATGGACCCAACAGAGCAGGAGATATTCCTCATTCTTTGGCCTCTATAGACAAAGCAAAAAATTTATTAAACTACAACCCTCAATATTCATTAAAACAAGGCCTGAAAGAGGCTGTGAAATGGTATTGGAATAATTTATAATGAACATGAATCAACCAAAAATAGCAATTATAGGTCTCGGATATGTTGGGCTTCCACTGGCAAGATTATTTGCAACAAAATACGCTGTAGTAGGTTTTGATATTAATACAGAACGCGTACATGAACTTAGAGCTGGAAAAGATACCACTTTAGAAGTTGAAGATGAGGTTTTAAAATCTGTATTAGTTGAAAATTCTTCCGATGCTAAAGGTCTGTTTTGCTCTACTTCAATTTCAGATATTAAAGACTGTACATATTACATTATTACAGTGCCTACACCTGTTGATAAAAATAACAGACCTATTTTAACCCCTTTATTAAAAGCAAGTGAAACTGTTGGTTCAGTTCTTAAAAAAGATGATATTGTAGTATATGAATCTACAGTATACCCTGGAGCAACCGAAGAAGATTGTATTCCAGTATTGGAAAAAATTTCAGGATTGGTATTTAATAAAGATTTCTATGCAGGCTATTCACCTGAGAGAATTAATCCAGGAGATAAATTACACACTGTCGATAAAATTTTAAAAGTAACCTCTGGCTCTAATGAGATCACTGGCGAAAAGGTAAATAACTTGTATAAATCAGTAATTACTGCGGGTACGCATCTAGCACCTACCATAAAAGTAGCAGAAGCAGCGAAGGTTATTGAAAACTCTCAACGAGACATCAACATAGCTTTTGTTAATGAGCTGGCAAAAATTTTTAATTTAATGGATATTAATACCCATGATGTGTTGGAGGCAGCGGGTACAAAATGGAATTTTTTACCTTTTAAACCTGGTTTGGTTGGGGGGCATTGCATTGGAGTTGATCCTTATTACTTAGCTCAGAAAGCGCAAGAATACGGCTATCATCCAGAAATAATTTTGGCAGGGAGAAGATTAAATGATAGCATGGGTAATTATGTAGCTTCCGAGGTTGTTAAGCTAATGATTGAAAAAGACATTCGTGTAAAAAAAGCCAAGGTACTTGTTTTAGGAATTACGTTTAAAGAAAATTGCCCAGATGTAAGAAATACCAAGGCAGTAGATGTTATTGCAGCGCTAAAAGAGTTCGGAATGGATGTAACCATCTACGATCCATGGGCTAATAAAGATGAGGTAATGCATGAATATAAATTAACCTCTACACAAGATGTTCCAGATCATACATTTGATGCTGTAGTTTTAACAGTAGCACATACCGCATTTTTAGAAATGAATTTTGATTCCTTAACAAATAAAAATCATGTTCTTTACGATGTGAAAAATATCCTACCAACAACTATTAAACACGGTGGACTATAATGAAGAATTTTGCACTACTAGGAGCCGCAGGCTACATAGCTCCAAGACATTTAAAGGCTATTAAAGATACAGATAACCAATTGATAGCAGCCCTAGATAGATTTGATTCTGTTGGTATATTAGATAGATATTTTCCGAATGCAGATTTTTTTACAGAATTTGAACGATTTGACAGGCACATAGAAAAATTAAAAAGAAATAATATCACCTTAGATTATTTAAGTATTTGTACTCCAAATTATTTACATGATTCTCATATTAGAATGGCTTTACGAAGAGGAGCAGACGCTATTTGTGAAAAGCCCTTGGTGTTAAATCCTTGGAATGTAGATGCTCTAGAAGCGATAGAACAAGAGACAGGAAATCAAATATATACCATCTTACAATTAAGATTGCATCCCAGTATTATTGCTTTAAAAAATAAAATAGACACTCAGATTACTAGCCAAAAACATGAGGTAGACTTAAGTTATATTACCTCCAGAGGGAATTGGTATCATATTTCTTGGAAAGGAGATGAAAGTAAATCTGGAGGGATAGCTTCTAATATTGGCATTCATTTTTATGATATGTTGGGATGGATTTTTGGACAAGTACAAGAGGTTCAAGTACACTTAAGAGAAGAGCGAAGAGCATCAGGTTATATAGAGTTCGAGAAGGCAAGAGTGCGATGGTTTTTATCAATAGATGAGAATGATTTACCAAACGATATTAAAACCAAAGGACAAAGAACTTTTCGTTCTATAACTATCAATGAAACAGAAATAGAGTTTAGTGATGGTTTTACAGAACTTCATACAGAGAGTTATAAAAATATTTTAGAAGGAAATGGTTTTGGTTTAGCAGATGCTAGGCCTTCTGTGGAAATTGCTCATACCATCAGGAATTCTGAAATTATACAACATAGTAATTTAAAACATAAATTTTTACCCTAATGAATTTAGCTGTTATAGGAAGTGGTTACGTTGG
>CAXHZP010000039.1:0-15022 GCA_964021805.1 uncultured Flavobacterium sp. | reverse complement strand
GGTTTTTGAATTTCGGTAGTTTTCTTCTTCTTTCGTTTTTTTATTCTTCCAGTCTGAGCATCAAGGGTTGATGAAATTCCTAGAAGGAAAAAACCCACAAGAATTTTTGTTAGTAATTTGTTTAGCATTTTAATCTGTTTAAATTAATTATCAATTGAGTTTTAATATTTATATAATTTTTTGACTAAATGTTTAGCCAGTAGGTAAATTTTAAATTTAATGATCTAAATCTAGGACTAAAAACTGTCGTAGCATAATTATCATTGTATACTAAAAATAAATCAGATAATGGGGCTACTCTCCATTGAAATCGTGTATTAATACTCAAATTTTCTCTTTGGGTGCTATATTGGAAAAAAGTAGACCAAAACATATTTTTACTAAAAGTAATGTCTAGTTTTGGACCAATTAACCAAATTGAAGCATCTGGATATGGATCTGGTAAATCTATTTTGTCGTAATTCATTTGAATAGACCCAGAAAAGTAAGGTTGTAATCTTAAGGATAAAGATGTTTCTAAAGAATATTTTTTGCCATTATAAAATTGACCAACTGATGGATTAATTCTGTAGGAGATTTTTTTACGTTGGTCAGATCTAAAACTTGCATTATAACTAGTATAGTAATAATTTTCATCTGCTGGTAATGGGATAGCATTTTCTGTTCTAGTTGGGTCAAATTCATTGTACAGTTTTGTGTATCTGTTAAACATTTCTACACGGAGTTGAGAACTATTAAGAAAATTTGCTTCCCATCTACTAATTATGGTGTAATCAGAGTTTTCGAAGTCTAGTTCTGGACGCCAGATAGAAATAGGAATAACTGTAAACGAGTGGCGTTGTATTGCACTGTTCTTTGGCCAAAATTTCAACTCTATTTGAGGGTTAATTTTAAAAATATCGGTTCTTCTTACAAAACCTAGTTCTGATTTATAATCATCTGCAACAAAAACTCCACTGAGTCTAATATTTAAAAACCTGTTATTATACTGGGTTCTAAAACCAGCTGAAAAGTCATTGGAAGTGATTCCTGGAGAAAATGATTTATGAAAAAAATATTTACCACTCCAAGTATTATCTTTGGAAGCTAAGCTATAGTCAATTCCAAGTACTCGGTTATATTTGTCATTATCATCTAAAAATTCATAATCTTTTGTGCTTTGCTTATTGATAAAAAGAACACTGATGTTAGATCTACTAAATACTTTATGTTGAAGAGAAATTACTGAATTGTTTACTGTAGGGATTTCATTAGCAATATCCTCATCAGTTTGCATGCTTAAAATACCAACTCGAAAATTATTATTTAACTTTCCACTTAATCTTACACCAGCAATAATTCTATTTTCGATATTTTCATCATTGATGTCTTTTGCAATACCAATTCGTCTTGAGAAAAAGGGATTTGAATCTCTGCCATCTCCATAACTTCCAAACAAATCGCTATTTTCGATAAAAAACTGTCTACGCTCTGGTAATCCAACTTCAAAACGTGTTAAATTTGTTACTTGCTGATCTACTTCTACTTGGGAGAAATCTGGATTTAATGTTAAATCTAAATTTAGACTATTTGCAATCGTTAATTTTGCGTCTCCTCCAATTTTAAAACTGTTGTTAGTTTCATTATTTTCAAAGTCTTTTGAAGTAATTGTATTCACAAATGGAATAATAGAGACCGGAGATTTTGACTTTCCTAAAGGTCTATCAAAAATAAGGTCTCCCATAAATGCAAGATTAAATATGAATTGGTTTTGAGGGATATTTACCCAAGTATTTTGTTCATTATCTTGAGTATCAAAATGGTAAGTATTAAATCGCCATTTTGTTTCTCCTTCATTATATTTGAAGGCAGATAGTGGGATTTTCCACTCTAATATATAATGATTATCATGTATTTTTGATTCTCCGGTCCACTTCGTGTCCCATGCCATATTAAAACCTCTAATATCATTTCCACCACCAGAAAGCAACATCTCTCTTCGAACTCCATAAGGGTTTGAGCCAAATAAAAAGGCATTAGTACCATCATTAAAAGTATCAAACATGAGAGTAACACTATCACTGGCACCACCTCTGAAATCTCTGCGTAATGAAGGAATGATATAATCTTTTCCTTTGGCATATACTTTTATTCCTACGTATAAATTTCTGTCACTAAACATAAATTTAATTTCAACCTGACTTTTTGCTTGTGCTGTATCTGTAGGAAAATATTGATAAAAATTAGTGGCAGGGAGAACTTTACTCCATGAAGTTTCATTTAATACACCATCAATTTTGATATCTTCACTCGTGTATTTTGCTAGTACAGATTTATTTTGTGACTGTAAAAACAGACAGAAAAACATAAAATAAATACTGAAAAAAATATTTTTCATTAAACAATTTTTTTTCATTTGACGAGTAATTCTCTCTAAGTTTTAAGCCGCATGAAATTAAAATTAAACTACAAGTAATATTCATAAATTTTAGTTAAAATTTATAAATTGTAAGGTGTCAGATTTTTAAATAATTGGAGGGAATGATTATAATAAATATTATGAGCTGTTAATTCCTCATAAAACAAGAAATCAGACCTTTAAAAGTCTGACTTCTTGGAATAAAAGTTTAATTTCTTAACTAAGAAAGAAAAGGATACCTATAATCTGTTGGTGCTGAAAATGTTTCTTTTATTAGCCTTGGTGAAACCCAACGAAGTAGATTCTGAGCAGAACCAGCTTTGTCATTTGTTCCTGAAGCTCTAGCACCACCAAACGGTTGTTGACCAACCACTGCACCAGAAGGCTTGTCATTGATATAAAAATTACCAGCACAATTTTCTAATACACGTGTAGCTACTGTTATGGCATATCTATCAGTTGAAAAAACAGCTCCTGTTAGCGCATACTCTGATGTAGCGTCAACTAAATTTAGCGTTTCTTCCCAGTCAGTATCTTCATATACATAAATGGTTACAACTGGACCAAATAATTCTGTACACATGGTAGTGTATTTAGGGTCTTTGGTTACCATTACTGTAGGTTCTATAAAATATCCTTTAGACTTGTCATAGTTTCCTCCAGCTATAATTTGAACATTAGAATCTGTTTTAGCAGCATCTATGTAGGAAGCTAATTTGTTGAACGATCCCTCGTGAATTACTGCCGTGATAAAATTCCCCATATCTTCAGGAGACCCCATTTTGAATGAAGCTACATCCTTTTTTACATGGTCAATAATTTCATTTGCCAATGATGATGGTAAATAAATTCTTGAGGCCGCTGAACATTTTTGTCCTTGAAATTCAAAAGCACCGCGGGATATACCAGTTGCTACTTGTTTTGCATTAGCTGAAGGATGGGCAATAATAAAATCTTTCCCTCCTGTTTCTCCAACAATTTTAGGATATGTTTTGTAAATATGAATATTTTCTCCAATCTTTTTCCAAATATCTTTAAATACATGAGTAGAACCTGTAAAATGGATACCAGCAAAATCTGGGCTTTTTAAAACAGTATCAGTGATCATAACCGGGTCTCCATACACCATATTAATTACACCATCTGGAACTCCAGCTTCTTTAAAAATATCCATTAGTACTTTTGCTGAAAATATTTGATGATCTGAAGGTTTCCATACGACCGTATTCCCCATTAAAGCAGCACTTGCAGGTAAGTTTCCTGCAATGGCAGTAAAGTTAAATGGAGTTATAGCATAAACAAAACCTTCCAAAGGACGATATTCTACTCTATTCCAAATACCTTCAGAAGAGTCTGGTTGTTCATCATATATTTGAGACATAAACTCTACATTGAAACGCAAGAAATCTATGTATTCACAAGCAGCATCTATTTCGGCCTGGTGCACAGTTTTTGATTGTGCAATCATTGTAGCGGCGTTTATTTTTGCTCTATAGGGTCCGGCTACTAATTCAGCAGCTTTTAAGAATATGGCAGCTCTTTGTTCCCATGGCATTTGAGACCAATTTTTTCTTGCCTCTAAAGCGGTCTTTATTGCTTTTTCCACATGTGATTGCTCTCCTAAATGATATTGGCCAACAACATGTTGATGGTCATGAGGAGGTGTCATATTTCTAGTGTTTCCGGTTCTAATTTCTTCATTTCCAATATACATTGGCACATCTACAGATCCTTTAAAATACTCTGCATATTGTTTTGCAATAGCTTCTCTTTCAGGAGAACCAGGAGCGTATGATTTTACGGTTTCGTTAATAGCGGTTGGTACGTGAAAAAAACCTTTTCCCATTTTCTATGTTTTTTTAAGTTGTAATCGTCTAATTTTAATGTCGCGAAGTTACAATTTATTTGTTAGTTTTGAGACTGATAAATTTTCAAATGATCTTTTGTTTAACTCAATAAAAGTATGTGTACAGTTACTTATTTACCTCTAGAAAATGACGGGTTTATTTTAACATCTAATCGAGATGAAAGCCCTATGAGAAAAACAATTCCACCAAAAAAATATGTAGAGAATGGTGTTGAGCTTGCTTATCCAAAAGACCAGTTAGCTGGAGGTACTTGGATTGGTGCAAGTACTAAAAATAGATTGGTTTGTTTACTAAACGGAGCATTTAAAAAACATGAACGAAATTCATATTACAAAATGAGTAGAGGTTTAGTCGTAAAAAAAATATTAACCGTTACAGATGCAGTTTCTTACATTAAAGACTTTGATTTTAATGATATAGAGCCATTTACAATTATATTGTTAGATTGGAATGATAGTCTACACATCTATGAGTTTGTTTGGGACGGGTTTGTTAAGCATTTTAAAAAATTACAACAAGAACCAAAAATTTGGTCTTCATCTCCCTTGTATGACGCTCAAATGAAAAAAGATAGAAGGGTATGGTTTGATGAATGGTTAGCAGAAAATAACAAATACAATCAAAATAAAATTTTGGAATTTCACCAAAATACAGATAGAGGTGAGAGCGAAATAGCTATTAAAATGAAAAGACTTTTTGTAGAAACTGTTAGTATTACTTCTGTAAAAAAAGAGAAAAACCTTTTAGACATTCAATATTTTGATGTTTTAGATGAACACAAAGAAACACTTATGTTCTAATAGAGTGTATAGGTAATAATTGATAGAATCATGAATCCTATTACACCTAGGATTGTAAAGGTGAAGTTTAAAAGACAAAACTTTATAAATGTTTTAAAAACGCATATTTCAATAATTAGCGTTCTCCGTTGTACTGAATAGATCCAACCCCGATAACTCTGTCAAATAAAGACCCAAAAGCTTTGTGATACACAATGACGGTATATAAATTTTCGGTTTCTGAGAAATCACCTCTAATATCTGTGTTTGAAATTAAATTTTCTGATGATTTTGTGACAAAAGTATAATTATAAAAACCTTGTTTTAGTGGAATATTACAATAATAATAGTTGGTAGATGTGTCAAAAATCATTCTATTCTCCTCAGTAAGATTAAAATTGTTAAAAGCACCATACACATAAACTTCCTTATCAGAAATTTCTTGGTTAGTTTGTAGCAAAAAATGAATTATCGCATAATCTGCCTCTGTTTTAGGATTGGTAGTTTCTATGTTTCTAATAATGAAGTGGCCATTAATATCTGGATTGTATGAGTAAGATTTGAATCCTCTATTTGTATAAGGGTAGAGGAAGTTATGATAGATTTCTTTACGTTCAGATCGAATAATATTTACACTGGTATTACTAATATTTTTGTTATCAAAAAACAAGTATTCATTTCCTCCTAAAAAATTTGTTTTGTTAGTGTATTTATAGATGAGTTGGTTTGGCTTATAGAATTGAGGTCTAATTTCAGTGATCGCAGTTTTCCAATTTTCATTTTTTAAAATAGCAATATGAATTTCTTGTGAGGGGTTATTTATTCTAATCTGTGGATGATTTACAAGAAAGTTGACTGTTTGTTCTTTATCCATGCCAGATGTGTTTCTACTTCTACTAACGGAAACACCAACAGTTGCAATATTTTCATAAAGAGTGAATCTTCTTGAAAAAATGAGTTCTCCTACATCATCTAAAACTGACAGGAGATAGTTTCCGCTTTTTGTGATTCTTGTATTTTGATTAGGGAATTTTACAGAATAGTGAGTATAATTTTGAAATGTATTAAAAGAATTTTTGACGTTAAAAATAATATTAGATTCAAAGCCATTGATATACTGATTGGAAATCAAGTTGCTTTTTTTCCAATCATGAGTCATTAATTCTATCTTGTAATAATAATCTTTTTGGTCTCCATCTAAATCATCAAAATTCAATTCAAAAGTTTTTCCTAAAGGAATAATATGATTAAAAGTAGACTCATTTGTGTGGAGAAGCTGAATGGATTTTATATTATTAGGAGGAATTTTTTGCGCATAAAAACTTACACATAATGATATAAAAAATAAAGTAAAAAGTATGTTTTTCATGAAAAAATAAAATTGATGTCTTTAAATTTATATGATGTTGTATTTTACAAATTTAATTAATAAAAAACTAGAGACATATAAAGTCTATTTAGAATAATTATAAATAAGTTTAAATACTTAATTTAAAGCTTCTTTTGTTCTAACATCCTATGCAAAATCTTTAAATTTGCATGATTTTTTTAGATAATTAAATTCCGAATATAACATGTCAAAAGACATTAGTATCAAAAAAGGTTTAAACATTAATCTAGTTGGAGAAGCAGAACTAACAACTAGTAACATATCTGCTAAAGGTGTGTTTGCTTTAAAGCCAGAAAATTTTCATGGAATTATCCCAAAACTTATAGCCAAAGAAGGAACAGAAGTTAAAGTTGGAGAATCTCTTTTTTATTCAAAAAGTGATGACCGTATTTTATTTTCTAGTCCAGTAAGTGGAAAAGTTATTGAGATTGTTCGTGGAGCAAAACGTAAAATAGTTTCCATAAAAATTTCTGCAGATGGAAAGCAAGATTTTAAAAATTTCGATAAGCAAGATGTTGATACCATGTCTGCAGAAGAAATTAAGAATCACTTTTTAAACGCTGGTTGTTGGCCATTTATAAAGCAAAGACCTTTTGACATCATAGCCAATCCAAACCAATCACCTAAGTCTATTTTTGTTTCAGCATACGCAAGTTCACCACTAGCTGCCAACTATGATTATACTTTAGAGGGTAAAGAAAAGGAGTTGCAGGCAGCTATTACAGCTGTTTCTAAACTTACATCAGGAAAAGTACATGTATCTGTTGGAAAAGATTCAAATTCACCATTTTCTAATTTATCAAATCTAGAACTTCATAAAGTTTCAGGACCTCATCCTGTTGGGAATGTAAGTACTCAAATTTCACAGATAGATCCAATTAATAAAGGAGAAGTTGTATGGGTAATCACCCCTCAAGATTTATTAGTTATAGGAGAATTGTTGTTAACAGGAAAATTTAATATCACAAGAACTCTTGCTTTAACAGGTTCACAGTTTGATAAACCTTCCTACGTTTCAGTAGTAGCAGGTGCATCAATATCATCTATTGTTGACAACAATATAAATATAGAAAACACTAGAATAATTAGTGGGAATGTTCTTTCAGGAATACAAGTTTCTGAAAATGGTTTTTTAGGATATTATGATAATCAAATTACAGCGATTCCTGAAGGTGACGATTATGAGTTCTTTGGGTGGAATAAACCTGTTTTTAATAAAATTTCTCCTTCAAGAGCTTTGACTTTTTCTTGGTTAACTCCTAAGAAAAAATATGATTTAAACACAAATACAAACGGAGAACACAGAGCTTTTGTAGTTACAGGTTCTTATGAAAATGTATTTCCTTTAGATATGTTTCCATTACAGTTTTTAAAAGCTTGTATGTATCAAGATTTAGATGAGATGGAAAATTTAGGTGGGTATGAAGTTGCACCAGAAGATTTTGCTCTCACAGAATTTATTTGCGTATCTAAACAGCCTCACCAACAAATTGTGAGACAAGGTTTAGATTTAATGAAAGAAGAATTAGGCTAAAAAACAAATATCAAATGAGCTTAAAAAGTAATTTACATAATTTAAAAGAGAAGTATAAAGGAACAAAGATGGCTCCAGCGTTTAACGCAATCCATACTTTCTTATACTTACCAAATGAGGTAACTCACAACGGAACTCACATCAAAGCAGCAGATGATTTAAAGCGTACTATGAATACCGTAATCATGGCTTTAATTCCATGTTTGTTGTTTGGTATGTTTAATGCGGGATATCAACATTATGCAGCTATAGATGCAGCAAAAGGAATCACAACAGAATTTTCTTTATTGGGAAGTTTTATCACCTGGGATAATTTTTGGATTGGAATCATCAAAGTACTTCCTCTAGTAGTTGTTTCCTATGGTGTAGGGCTATTGGTAGAATTTATTTTCGCTGTGATTAAAGGTCATGAAGTTGAGGAAGGATATCTAGTTACCGGTATGTTAGTTCCATTAATTGTTCCAATAGATACTCCATTATGGATGCTAGCAGTGGCAGTAATCTTTGGAGTAGTTATTGGAAAAGAAGTATTTGGAGGAACAGGGATGAATATTTTAAACCCTGCACTAACCATCAGAGCGTTCTTATTTTTTGCTTATCCAACTTGGATGAGTGGAGATAAAGTCTGGGTTTATGATGCAGTGAATAGAGTAGGAACACCAGACGCAATTTCTGGAGAAACAATTTTAGGAAGCTATGCCCAAAATCAAGAAATAGTATATTCTTATTCAGATATGTTCTTTGGTTTTATACCCGGTTCAGTTGGAGAAACTTCAACTTTTTTAATCTTGCTAGGAGCTGCTTTTTTAATCTTTACTAAGATAGGTAGTTGGAGAATTATTCTTTCTACATTCATTGGAGCTGCTGTCATGGGAATCATTTTTAATCAAGTAGTAGCAGCAGACATCATTACAGATTCCAGTAAATTTTACGGATTAATGAATACTGAATGGTGGCAACACTTGATGATTGGTGGTCTGGCATTTGGGGCTGTCTTTATGGCAACCGACCCTGTAACAGGATCTCAAACAAATAAAGGAAAATGGATTTACGGTTTCTTGATTGGATTTATTTCAATTATGATTCGTGTGTTTAATCCAGCATATCCAGAAGGGGTATTCTTAGCCATTCTTCTGATGAACGTCTTTGCTCCTACAATAGATCATTACGTGGTTCAAGGGAATGTAAAGAAAAGATTGAAACGTTTAAAAGCTAAAACCGCATAATTATGTCTAAAAAAACAGATAGTAATTCATACACAATGATATTTGCCATAGGAATGGTATTAGTCGTTGGATCTTTATTAGCTTATTTAGCGTCGTCTTTAAAGCCTAATATTGATGAAAATAAAAGAATAGAAAAGCAACAAAACATCTTATATGCTATGGGTGTAAATGAAAATGATGCATCTAGCGCTTCATTTGTTTCTACATCAGTTGCTGGGTCAGAATTCAAAAAATATATCAAACAACAACTTGTTATTAAAGGAGCCGATATTTTAGAAGATGAGAAGGCTTATTTAATTGATGTAAAGAAAGAAAAATCAAAAGCAAAAAACGGAGGCGTTAGAAGACTACCATTATTTATAGGTGAAAAAGATGGTAAAACTTTTTATGTGGCTCCTATCAGAGGGAAAGGCCTTTGGGATGCTATTTGGGGATATGTTGCCATGGATGAAAATATGATTGTACAAGGAGCGTATTTTGATCATAAAGGTGAAACACCAGGTTTAGGTGCTAACATTAAGCAACGTTATTTTATGGATGACTTTATTGGTGAGCATCTGCTAGATGCTTCAGGTAATTTCAAAGGAATTACTGTAGCTAAAGGAAATAATGATCCAAAAAACAACGATAAAACAGATTATGAAGTAGATGCCATTGCTGGAGCAACCATTACAGGTGACGGTGTTTCTGCAATGATAAAATCTGATTTGAAATTATACGTAGATTATTTCAAAACTTTAAAACAATAATTTTATGGCACTTTTATCAAAAAAAGACGCAAAATTAATCACAGACCCGTTAACAGATAACAATCCTATTACAATTCAGGTATTAGGAATCTGCTCTGCATTGGCAATTACAGCCGAACTACAGGCATCAATTGTAATGTCTGTTTCAGTATTATTTGTTCTAGGACTAGGAAATGTAGTGATTTCATTAATGAGAAACATCATTCCTTCAAAAATTAGAATTATTGTACAACTAATTGTAGTTGCAACTTTAGTAATTATTGTTGATTTAGTTTTAAAAGCTTTCGCTTATGAACTAAGTAAAACACTTTCAGTATTTGTTGGACTAATCATCACAAACTGTATCATTATGGGACGTTTTGAGGCATTTGCTCTTGGGAATGGTCCTTGGAAATCTTTTCTAGATGGTATTGGAAACTCTTTGGGATATGCAGTTATTTTAATTATTGTTGGTTTTTTCAGAGAATTGTTAGGTTCTGGAACTTTACTTGGAATTCAAGTATTAGGAGATCCAATCGAAAAAACTGGGTTATATGCATTTGGATACGAAAATAATGGGTTTATGTTATTGTCACCTATGGCACTTATTGTAGTTGGACTTATCATATGGGTTCAACGTAGTAGAAATCAAGCACTAATCGAAGAAAATTAATAGATATGGAACACTTAGAATTATTTTTTAAATCGATCTTTATTGACAATATGGTATTTGCAACATTCCTTGGGATGTGCTCTTATTTAGCTGTATCAAAAAAAGTAACTACAGCTGTAGGTTTAGGAGCTGCTGTTATCTTTGTTTTGGCTGTAACAGTTCCATTAAATTGGTTGTTAGACCAATATTTATTACAAGAAGGAGCCTTGGTTTGGTTAGATCCAAAATATGGAGTAGATGGTAGCGAAACATTAGACTTAAGTTTTCTTTCATTTATTATGTTTATTGCAACCATTGCAACAATGGTTCAATTAGTTGAAATTGTTGTTGAAAAATTTTCACCTTCTCTATACAATTCTTTAGGAATTTTCTTGCCTTTAATTGCTGTGAACTGTGCCATCCTAGGAGGGTCTTTATTTATGCAGTCACGCGAGATTCCTAGTCTAGGATTAGCGTTAACATATGGTGTAGGATCAGGTATTGGATGGTTCTTAGCCATTTTAGCAATAGCAGCCATACGTGAAAAAATTAGATATTCTAGTGTGCCACCGGCTTTGAGAGGATTGGGAATTACATTCATCATTACGGGTCTTATGGCTATTGGATTTATGAGTTTTGGAGGTATGCTAACAGGAGGTGATGAAGATAAAAAAGAGCAAACTACAGAATCAGCTAGTCTAACTAAATTAGATTTTAGCTCGGAATCAAGTGACAAACTAATTACTACAGAGGTTGCAGAGAAAGAAGAAGCTAATGTAGTAGCAGAAAATATTAAAGAAACAGAAAACTAGTATGATATCATTAGCAGCAGGCACCACAGGAACTATTTTAGCAACCGTAGCAGCTTTTTTACTGATTACCTTGTTATTAGTAGCACTATTATTATTTGTAAAGCAAAAATTATCTCCATCAGGACCAGTCACTATTACCATTAACGGAGAAAAGAAAATTGAGGTAGCTTCAGGAAGTACACTTCTAACTACTTTAGGAAATGAAAAGATTTTTTTACCATCAGCTTGTGGCGGTGGAGGTTCTTGCGTTCAATGTGAATGTCATGTGAATTCAGGAGGAGGTGAAGCTTTGCCAACAGAAACCCCACATTTCTCAAGAAAAGAATTAAAGCATGGAATACGTTTAGCTTGTCAAGTTAAGGTAAAACAAGATATGGATATTTCTATTCCAGAGGAAGTATTTGGAATAAAGAAATGGGAAGCAACTGTTGTTAGAAATTATAATGTTGCCTCTTTTATTAAAGAATTTGTTGTTGAGATACCTGAAGATATGGGGTATAAAGCTGGAGGATATATTCAAATAGAAATACCTAATTGTGAGATAAAATTTTCTGACATAGATATCACAGCACATCCAGAAGAACACGAAACACCAGATAAATTCCAGGCAGAATGGGATAAATTCGGTTTATGGCCTTTAGTAATGAAAAATAATGAGACAGTAGAAAGAGCTTATTCAATGGCCTCTTATCCTGCAGAAGGTAGAGAGATCATGTTAAATGTTCGTATTGCTACTCCACCATGGGATCGTGCTAAGAACGGATGGATGGATGTAAATCCAGGTGTAGCATCCTCTTATATTTTTGGTCAAAAACCTGGAGATAAAGTTATCATATCCGGACCTTACGGAGAATTCTTTATTAATGAATCAGAATCTGAGATGTTGTATGTTGGAGGTGGAGCAGGTATGGCGCCAATGCGTTCTCATTTGTATCATTTATTCAAAACTCTAAAAACTGGTCGTAAAGTAACCTATTGGTATGGAGGTAGATCAAAAAGAGAATTATTTTACATAGATCACTTTAAATCCTTGGAAAAAGATTTTCCAAACTTTAAGTTTTACATGGCTTTGTCTGAACCAATGGAAGAAGACAATTGGAAAGTGAAAGATGGAATTGAAGGAGAAGGTGACGGATTTACTGGTTTTATTCATAATTGTGTTATAGATAATTACTTGAATCTTCATGATTCACCAGAAGATATTGAATTGTATTTCTGTGGACCGCCACTTATGAACAAAGCAGTACAAAAGATGGGTGAAGATTTTGGTATTCCGGATGAAAATATCAGATTTGATGACTTTGGAGGTTAATCTGAAGTAGTTATAATAATAAAAAAACCAGCTATACTTGCTGGTTTTTTTATTTTAAAATTGTTTCTAAATGGTAGATTGGCTCATTATTTTCGTATTCAAATAATTTTGAATAGTCCATTACATTGGGAACATTATCTAGCTTACACAAATAAGAAATAACTGCTGTTAGTCCATTAAATAAGAGTTCTTTATTTCTAGGATTTAGTGGTTTTTGATTATAGTGGCAAAGAGGTGTTTTAAAACCACATGCTTCCAAAAATATTTTTTCAATCTGTAAAAGTTGTTGTGGAGTATATCCATTAAATGTTCTTCCTAATTTTTGGTGAACAGACCCTATGTAGTTAAGTTGCAGTGATCCATGATCATTAGAAAGATGTTTCCAACTGTCATGATTGTCTAATATATTACCTACGGCACAAGCAGCACAATCCTCTGGGTCTAGAGAATTGTTATGGAAGGCTTTATATAATTTAATAATTGCTTCTTCTAGTCTCTCTGGATTCTTCATTTTTTTTGAAGTTGGGTTTCCACCTAAAATTACAAAATTTTTTTAATATTTACGAGTTCATTTCTACTATTAAGTAGTTAAAATTGTATAAGATAACTTGATGGAACTCAACCAATCAAAAACTACATCAATTTTAGAGAAGCACAAATAAACAAGTTACCTTTGCATAAATTTTTAATATGACTACTTTTCAAGAGTTAGATTTATCAAAACAACTTCACAACAGTATTGAAGAGTTAGGGTTTACTCATCCAACTCCTATACAGGAAGCTGCTTACTCTGTTGTTCGTTCTGGTAAAGACGTTGTCGGAATTGCTCAAACAGGAACAGGGAAAACATTTGCTTATATGATTCCTATTCTCAGAGACTTAAAATTCTCAAAGCAATTAACTCCAAGGGTATTAGTTGTTGTTCCAACGCGTGAACTGGTATTACAAGTTGTAGAAGAAATTGAAAAACTGTCAACCTATATAAATAATAGAGTTCTAGGAGTATATGGAGGAACTAATATAAATACACAAAAACAAGCTGTAGCTCAAGGAACAGATATTATTGTAGCGACACCAGGAAGATTATATGATTTAGCACTAAGCAATGTTCTAAAATTAAAATCAATTCAAAAATTAGTGATAGATGAGGTAGATATTATGCTAGATTTAGGTTTTCGTTTCCAGCTGCTAAATATTTTTGATTTACTACCAAAAAGAAGACAAAATATTATGTTTTCAGCTACAATGACTGATGAAGTAGATACACTTATTACAGACTTTTTTAAAGCCCCACAAAAAATTTCAGTTGCTTTAAGTGGAACTCCTCTAGACAATATTAAACAAACATCTTATATAGTTTCTAATTTTTACACTAAAGCAAACTTGCTAAATTATTTACTAGGAGACAAAGAGGTATACAGTAAAGTCTTAGTTTTTGTATCTAATAAACGAAGAGCAGATTTATTATTTCATTCACTTGAGGAAGTTTTTGGATCTGACAGTTGCGTGATACACTCTAATAAAACACAAAACTATAGAATACGTTCAATTCGTCAATTTGATGAGGGAAGTAATCGTATTTTAGTTGCCACAGATGTAATGGCTCGTGGGTTAGATTTAGATGGTATTACACATGTTGTAAATTTTGACACACCTTATTTTCCAGAAAATTATATGCACAGAATTGGAAGAACTGGACGAGCAGAGCGTGAAGGTAAAACAATTTTATTTTCTACAGAGAAAGAGCTAGAATCTAAAGAAAGAATTGAAACATTAATGAAGTATGAAATTCCAGTACTTGATTTTCCAGAGGAGGTAGAAATATCTAAACAACTAACAGAAGAGGAGCGACCCAAAGAAGACCAAGAAATTTCAAAAAATAGAGTGTCTGAAGAATATATTCCTGGCCCTGCTTTTCACGAGAAGAGTGAAAAAAATAAAAAAACAAATCAAGGAGGGTCTTACAGAAGAGAAATTGCTAAAAAGTATAAAAAACCTAAAACCCGAGGTGATAAAAATTATAATAGGAGAAATAAAAGAACATAAAATTAATTGTTAAAAACAATTAATTTTATAAATAATGCAGTAATTTTCATCTTTACTTCCATTATTCTTCTTATTTAGTAGATTTAAGTGCTATTTGTTATTATTTATGTAAATTTAAAGTGTTTAAAACAACACCCTTAATTTATCAACTAATTATTAGAATTATGTACTTTAAAAAATCTTCATCAGTTATCATAGCATTATTTTTTATGCAGATAATCTTTTCACAAGAAGTGAAGAATGAGCCTCAAAAACCACATTTTATAGGAAAGCCCTC
>CAXHZP010000038.1:0-17258 GCA_964021805.1 uncultured Flavobacterium sp. | reverse complement strand
TGGATTCAAAATCCAGTTCTTTCGGGAGTGTGGGTTCGATTCCCACCTCGAGTACAATAAAAAACCCTTACATTTCTGTAAGGGTTTTTTTTCTGCTAATAAATACCTTAACTATTTTTCTAAGAAAATTTTATCCAAATTTAATTTGGGGCTAAAACTAATTATCAGATTACATTACCAAAATTAATTAGTTTTGATTTACAATTAATATTTTGTAGTTTTAAGATCTTTAATTTTAAAAACAATTCAATTATGAAAAAATTTATTTTAATTTTTACACTTTTTATTTTAACAACTGTAAGTTTAAAAGCTCAAGAGTATTATTGGACATCCTATAGTTTTAATGTAGACTCAGAAGATACAGAGATTGTTGCTAAACTAACCAATGACTATTTTAGTACTGAAAACTCTAAAGCCGAAGGAGTATCTGTTTATTTATTCGAAAACCATTTTCATGATAGTAGTCTTAGTTCTAGTCATGAAATAGTATTTGCTGGAACATACGACGCCATGGGAAACCAGTATTCTCAAGGAGATAACCCTAGCTGGGATTTATACTTGGCTAAATTAGGACAATATACCAAGGGGTTCTCTGCTGCTGCAGGTAGAAGTATTCATTCATTTGGAGTTCCAGGAACACACCCTGTTCAAAATTTATTTTGGCTAAAAGTAAACGATGCTGCAACATTTGCAAAAGGTTTTAAAAAGTATAATTCTAAGCACAATCCAGATGACAGGAGAGTAACTCTTGGTCAATTTAATTTGGGAAGAAGCCCTTTAGGAGAAACACATTATGTTCTTGTAGGAGTGAATGATTTTAAAACAGCAATGAATGTTGGCTTATACAGAGAGTCTAATCCAGCTGCAAAAAAAGCATGGGGTGAGTATATGAAAGAAATAGATGGGAATGTTCAAATGATAAGAACTTCCACTAGAGTGATGGTTGGAAAATGGTAAATCGTTTTCAATTAAATAAAAACAATCAATTTTACAAAAACAATTAATTTTTAAAAACAAATCAAGATGAAAAAATTACTAATCTTACTTTTAGTTCCATTATTTGCAATGTCTCAAACCAATCCTAACAGAGAGTATTGGCAAACAAACAAATGGACAGCAAAAAAAGGAATGAATGCAGAATTTGAATCTGGTGTTGCTAAAAAAACACAAAAATTCAATAATACCAAAGAAACCTCATTTGCTACCTATCAAATTATCACAGGTGCTGATCAAGGAAAATACATGAGAGTGATGGGTAATAGAAGTGCTGCTGCTTTTGACACAGAAGATAGTGCTGAAATGGCTTACTGGATGAAATATGTAATGCCGTACACAGAGAAAAATGATGGAAATGTTAGATGGTGGAGAATGAAAGGTGCCGGCCAAAACTGGAATAACGATATGCCTCCAACCAGGTTTATTAAAATGACCACCTATAACTTAAAGAGAGATAAATCATCTGATTTCTTTAGATTTTGGAGAAACAATGTAAAGCTTCAAAAAGCCCTTGGTTATTCTGGAGTTAGTGGAGTATTTATGCTTGAAAGTGGTGGACAGGCTTATCAAGTGATGGAGGTAGAGGGCTATAACAGTCATGCAGAAGGAAAAGGTGCTTTTAAAAACCCTGATGTTAACTATATTGAAGAATACAACAAAATGTTTGGTTGGAGAAGCCACCGTAATGATCAAGCTGCATTTAACGCAGCCATTGAGCAATGGGGCATCACAATTGAAACTGCAGAGTTGAAGCCTGAAATGTCTTCTAAATTGAAGTAACATTTAGAAATAATTATTTTTAAGAAAAAGTTGATTAACTCTTTAATCAACTTTTTTTTATGAACCTTACCCACATTTCTATGAACCCTGATTAGGATAGTTCTCTTCTTTTTGTTTTCGGGAAGAATAAATAATATTCCATATGGTTAGTCCCATATATGTTGCAAATATAATTGCGCCTACTATGAAAAATCCTATGCTCATGTTGTTCTTCTTTGTCTAATTGCTATTGCAAATAATAATATTGTTCCTGGCCAATGTGCTGAGTATTGAGCCTCTTCTGTCATTCCCATTACCCCATAACCTACAGAATACAAAAGACAAATAAATGCTAAAATAATAGGATACCACTTTGTAATAAAATTTTTCATTTTTTTATATTTTTTGTTTTGCTAATTTATTTTTGTTCTCTAATATACACATTTGCTATAGGTTTTAATTATAAATTAACTATTTGAGAGAAAAAAATTAGTTTTTTTAAAAAAATACTATTTGAAGTCTGTTTTATATCTTTGAAAACTTAAAATTTTTATTTTGGATAATTTCATATTGTATTTTAAATTAGGTCTACATCATGTGTTAGATGTTTTAGCGTATGACCATGTCTTGTTTATTATTGTTTTAACCATTATCTACAATTTTAATCAATGGAAAAAGGTAGTATGGCTTATCACGTTTTTTACCATCGGACATAGTATAACTTTAGGATTAGCAGCTTTTGATCTTTTAAATATTCCTCTTGAAATAGTAGAATTTTTAATTCCAGTAACTATCTGTGCTACTGGATTTTTCAATATTTTAAAAACATCAAGCGCTACAGATAGAAAACAAAAACCCTTGTTGTTCTTTGCACTATTTTTTGGAGGAATTCACGGCCTTGGATTTTCAAATTATTTTAGACTACTTATTGGAAAAGAAGATGATAAAATTTTACCTTTGATAGAGTTTGCCTTAGGAATTGAAGCAGCTCAAATAATTATTGTTTTAGGAATTTTATTTCTAGGATTAATCTTGCAAACATTTTTTAAGGTTAGCAAAAGAGATTGGGTATTAGTAGGATCTTCCATTGTTATAGGAATTGCCTTTCCAATGATATTAGACAGAATATTTTGGTAAATTATTAACGCATTCATTTTTTAAATCTTACTATTTTTAATTCATGAACATTAAACAACATAAATACGATATTGCCTATCTAAAGATGGCGCTTGAATGGGCAAAATTATCGCATTGTAAAAGAAAGCAGGTAGGTGCTCTAATTGTTAAAGATCGAATGATAATTTCAGACGGATTTAACGGGACTCCATCTGGTTTTGATAATTGTTGTGAAGATGAAAATGGGGTTACTAAATGGGAGGTGCTACATGCAGAGGCAAACGCAATATTAAAAGTAGCCTCTTCTACACAATCTGCCTCAGGTGCAACTCTCTACATAACATTGTCTCCATGTCAGCAGTGTAGTAAACTTATTCATCAAGCGGGCATAAAAAGAGTAGTATACTCTAAAAACTATAAAGACACTTCTGGAATTGATTTCTTAGAAAAAGCAGGAGTTAAAACTCAATACCTACCCATAAATGAATAGAAATAATATCCCTATCTATCTTTCATTAGCAACTGTTTTTGGAATCTTAATTGGCGTATTTATTAATGGGAACAATAGTAGTTTTACTCTAAACTCTAACACCAAAAATGAAGCAAAAATTAGGCGTTTAATGGATTATATAGATCAAAACTATGTAGATACCATAAACACTTCTAGTCTTTTAGATGCAGCCATCTCTGATATGCTAGGAAAGCTAGATCCCCACTCTGCATACATTCCAAAAGAAAACTTACAAGATGTGCAGGAGAGAATGCAAGGAAAATTTGTTGGCATTGGAATACAGTTCAGAATTATTAATGATTCTGTAACTGTAGTTGAACCCATTAAAGGTGGGCCAAGTATAAAGGCTGGAATTAAAGCTGGTGACAGAATAATTATAGCCAATAAAGACACATTATCTGGTAAAAACTTCAATTCAAATGACATCCCAAGATATTTAAAAGGAACTGCTAACACAGATGTAAATTTACAGGTGTATAGAAAAACAAACGATTCTCTTTTTAATGTGATGGTTACTAGAGGTAATGTTAATATAAAAAGTGTTGATTTAGCATATATGATAAGTGATCATATTGGCTATATAAAATTAGATAGATTTGCTAGAAACACCTATGACGAGTTTACAGCAGCTTTGAGAAAATTGACCAGTCTTGGAATGGATGACTTAGTTTTAGACTTAAGAGGAAATGGTGGGGGTTTCATTGATATTGCTACTAGTATTGTTGACGAATTTCTTGGAGAAGATGCACTTATTGTTTTTACCAAAAACAATAAAGGATCCATTGAAGAATATTATGCCACAGAAAATGGGGCCTTTGAAAAAGGGAAGCTATATGTATTGATTGACGAGAACTCTGCATCAGCTTCTGAAATTGTAGCAGGAGCTCTACAAGATAATGACAAAGGAACTATCATAGGTAGACGTTCTTTTGGGAAAGGATTGGTTCAGGTAGAAATGGGACTCGGAGATGGCTCAGCTGTTCGATTAACTACTGCTAGGTACTACACCCCAACTGGAAGATCCATACAAAAGCCCTATACAAAAAATGGTGACATAAATTATAATAAAGATTATCAAAAAAGAATTTTAAGTGGAGAGTTGCTATACAGAGATAGTATTCAGATTAATGATTCTCTTCGTTATAAAACACCAAAAGGAAAGTATGTTTATGGAGGTGGAGGAATTATACCAGATATTTTTGTAGGCATAGACACAACTGGATATCTAAGTAATTTTTTCTTTAGAAGTATTACTAACTTTTCTTTTGATTATGTAGATAAGAATAGAAAATTGCTTAATGATAATTGGACACTAGATCTTTTTCTAGACAACTTTGATAAAAACAATTCTATATTTGAATCTTACTTAACCAAAATAAGTGATATTGGTTCTCTTTCTTATAGTACAAAGGAAAAAATTAATTCCTATGTAAAAGCCACCATTGCAAGAGAAATTTTTGGAGATGAAGGTTTTTATAGAAGTATTCAAAAAGACGATGCAATGCTTCAAAAAGTACTAGAATTGGATTCTAGCACAGAATAGTGTTACTTTGTAATTCATGACTACCATTACTACATCTGAAAATAAAAAAATATACTTCGCTTCTGACCAACACTTAGGAGCTCCATCACCCGAAGCTAGTTTACCTAGAGAAAAAAAATTTGTTACCTGGCTAGACACCATAAAAGAAGATGCAGGTACCATCTTTTTATTGGGAGATTTATTTGATTTTTGGTTTGAATATAAAACTGTGGTTCCTAGAGGGTTTGTAAGAGTATTAGGTAAGCTTGCAGAATTGAAGGATGCAGGTATTACTATTTATTTTTTTGTAGGAAATCATGATTTATGGATGCGAGATTACTTTCAAAAAGAATTAAACATTCCTGTATTTCACAAACCACAGGAATTTGACATCAATGGAAAAATTTTTTTAATAGGTCATGGCGATGGTTTAGGGCCAGGTGATCATGGCTACAAACGAATGAAGAAAGTATTTACATTTCCTTTTTTTAAATGGCTGTTTAGATGGCTTCATCCAGATATTGGAGTAAGGTTGGGACACTACTTTTCTGTTAAAAATAAATTGATCTCTGGTGACGAAGATGCTCGTTTTTTAGGTGAAGAAAATGAGTGGTTAGCTCAATACTGTAGAAAAAAACTGACAGAAAAACATTATGATTTTTTTGTTTTTGGACACAGGCATCTTCCTTTAGAAATTGAGTTAAATAATAAAAGCACATACATCAATCTTGGAGATTGGATTCAGTATTTTACCTACGGAGAATTTATGAAAACTTTTAAGCTTAAAGAATTTTAATTTATCTCCCTTGTAAATTTTTTAAGTTGTTGAACACCTTTATAGATACTCAAACAATTTTCTTTGATAAAAAGTTCATCTATTTTTTTTTCTTTTTTATAAGCTTCCATAACCTTTTCTCCATCAAAATCTACAAAAGCCATTCTAAAGAATAATTCATTTGAATGAAATCCAAAATCAGAGCCTGGTAATAACGCTACACCATAATTTTTTAACAAATGATGAGATAGTTTGGTACTGGTATCTATTTTTAAAGAGGTTAAATGCTCTTTAAACTTTTCAAAACCTACCATCATATAGAAAGATCCTTGAGGTGTTGTGCATTTAATATTACACCCAGACAACTCATTAAATATATAAGTAGAAATTCCTTCTAAAATTGCTGCAGAACTAGCTACATACTCTTTTAAATTTTCAGCGTATTCATATGCTGTAATTGCCGAAAATTGAACTGGTGAAGACACACAGCTAAATGTTTCACTAAATAATGAAGAATATACCACAGAAATATTTTCTAGCTCTCTGGGTAAAGACATAAATCCTAAACGATAACCCCCTGCAGAAAATACTTTGCTTAACCCACCAAAAACAATAGTCCCTTCAGAATAATAGTTAGATATACTAGGAGAATACTCATTTGAAAAATTAATTTGAGAGTAAATTTCATCAGAAAACACCAATATCTTATACTTTCTACAAACTGTAGCTAAAGATTGATACTCTGCATCCGAATATACAGCTCCAGTTGGATTATTTGGCGAATTAAGAACTAGGATATGATTTTGAACTTGACTATTGCTCAAGTAAGACTCTAGGACACTTGGAGTAAGTTTAAAGTTATTCTCTAGTGTAGTTTCTAAAATTTGATAACTTCCTCCCTTTGACTTAATTTGAGGAATATAACTAACCCAGCTCCCTTTTGGAATTAGAAATTTGCCTTCAAATATAAGAATAGATTGATATAATAACTCTTTACTTCCAGGACCTATAAAAATTAAATCTGATGCTCTTTGAATTCCTTGATGCTCAACTAAAAAATTAGAGACCTGTTGCCTTAATTTTTCCAAGCCATTTACAGGTAAATAATGATTGTTAGCGGCGTTGTTTTTTAATTCTTCAACAATAGATTGATGAATTGGAAAAGGAGATTGACCAAAACCAAAATGAGTAATATCTTGACCAGTATTACGTAGTTCTTTTACCTTCTCATTAATTAATAGAGTTGCGGAGGGTTTTAATTCTGAAATATGTTGGTTAATTTTCATGTGTGAAAAATAAAAAAAAGAGACCTATTAGGTCTCTTTTTTTTATTAAAAGTTGTAAACTTTTTTATGATGGATCTTCTGTATACATTATGTAAGACACGTTTCCATTTGAATCAGTACTTTTAGTACACCAGATATGAAATCCGAAATCTTGTGCGTTAACAGTAAAAGTAAAATTTCCTCCTGCAGTCACAATATCAAAAGTTAAATCTACTGGACTAGAAAAGGTATTTGCTGGCCATTCGTAAACAAAAAGACCATAATTCCCGTCTTCTTCTAAAGTACCACTTACATTTTCTTGGTTAGTAACACCTGCACTAGTGTCTATAGCAAAAGGACCTACCCAGCCTGCAGTAAAACCAGCTAATATTAAATCTAAATCTTGATTCCCTTCCCAAGTCATTTTTGCAGAGAAAAAACCTTGTCTCATTATTCTAGCTGAAGTATTTCCAGAAATACCCGTTGTAAAATTTCTAGCAGAAGCATTAACAACGATAAAATCTGAAAGATCTATATCATGAAAATTATCAGTAGCAGCAAAGTCTATCGTTATAACTAAAGAGTTGTCTCCAGTACTAGAGGAAGATGACATTGTAGCACCACCGTCTAAAGAATATTCGATGGTTGAATAACTTGGTAAATCTTCAGAAAAGTTAATGACTAAATCATAACTAGTTGCATTATCTGGAATACCAATAATATCTCCTTGATTAGCTAAAGAAGCTGTAATCAGTTTTTGAGGTAATACTGATACTGCATCATCATCGTCTACATTACATCCAACGAATGTAAAAACAGCTAATAATACAATACTTAATTTATATATATGTTTCATTTGTGTATGTTTTAATATTGAATAATAGTATACGTTACTTCACTTCCGTCTGTAGACTTTGTGATTTCTAAAGTGTCTCTTATATCAGAATAAAAGCCTCCTGCATTTAATAGTTTACCACTAAATGGATAAACAGTTTGAGTAGGGTGAGATACCACTTCTAACTCAAGTAACCAGTCAATAGCAGAACTTGCTACAGACCATGGTGCTATTTGAAAAATGTATACTCCATCAGGAGCTCCAGCAGGAAGAGTTAAATATTCTGGATCTTGATCATAATTTTGACTTAAATCAATTAACCCTCCTGTAGCTACAGAAAATATTCCTGCATCTAAATCACTAAATCCACCCCAAGAAAAAACCATTTCTAAAGGACCTACTTCAGTAACAACAGAAAAAGGAAATGAGTCTGTAACATCTATTGTTCTTTTAATTTCTCCTGGTGTTAAATAGTAATCACTATTACCGCCAAAATCTGCATCTATAATTTCAATAGTAAATGTTTCTACGTCAGTACCTTCAGCCACACCGTCATCAGAAAAACTAACAACTACATCTACTGAAGTATCTCCAGCAGGAATGGTAACAGTTTCTGGATAACTTGCACCATCTACTGTCCCGTCAGATGAAGAAGCTCCTAAAGTTATAACAGTAGCTACAGGTAGTGGATTTGAACTCAATCCTATTACAAAAGTAATTGCATCGCCACCACTTTCTAATACTAATTGACCACCATTTGAATCTATAAATCCAAGATTTATTTCACTTGTAGGAGTTAAAACTCCGGGGTTTGTTACACTATCTACTTCATCCTGACCACACGAAATTAAAAGTGTGATAGAGAATAATAATAGTGCTAAATATTTAATATTTTTCATATTCTATAAGTTTGTATTTTATAATTTAAATTTTAATCTAGCAAAAACTGTTCTACCATTAATTCCAAACTGAGATGTAACACGTGGGTATATAAAGTTATTACCACTTGTTAAGTTAGATGGACTTGCATCTGGGAATACATTAAATATATTACTAGAGCCTACAGTTAAGGTTAAATTTTCTGATACATCATATCCAAAAGACATGTCAGTTAAAACTTTAGCTCCAAATTCTGGATGAATAGGAACAGCAGTGTCATTAATAGTTGAACTTGGTGTTGTATCAGGATTTGTTACAGCTCCAAAAAATGAGTTTCTTAAAAAGAAATTCCATTTATTACCTTGCAACATGTGTCCTAAGTTAGCTTTAAGTCTAGGTGTAGCTTTTTCTAAGAAATATGATTCTCTTTCCCCAAAATAAGTACCTGCTTGGGAAGCTAATACACTAGATGAGTTAATTTCGTCTACTCTTTGAGTAAAAGCATAGGTTACAGCTAAATCACTTGAAAAAGTCAAATCTGAAATAGATGCTTTGTGAGATATAACCACATCAAATCCTTTTGTTTCTGTATCAATTGCATTTGCAAAGAAACGAGCAGATTCTGCTCCAGTAACAATTCCATCAGGAATATCAAAGTTTCCAGTTAAAACAACTCTATCGTCTATCCCTGTAAAAAATCCATCTACGGTTAAGCTAAGATTAGCATCTGGTATTTTGGCAGTAACACCAAAACTAGCACTAAATGATTCTTCTTGTTTTAGTTGAGGAATTCCTAGTGCTCCAGCAATTTGACTATCATTTGAAAAAGTTCCAACTTCGTAAGGAACTCCTGATATAAAGTTTGTACTGATGGTGTTAAAATTTAACTGAGCTAAAGAAGGAGCTCTAAAACCAGTACTTGCAGCTGCTCTTAGATTAACATTATCACTTAGTTTAACAATACCTGCTAATTTCCAATTAAAAGTAGATCCAAAATCACTGTAGTTTTCATATCTAGCTGCTCCAGAAAGGAATAGATTCTTATTAACATCTAATTCTAAATCTCCATAAAAAGCATAACTATTTCTAGTTGCATTTCTTTCGTTAGCTGGTCTAAAACCTGGAAAAACTTGAATTCCACCAGCTCTAGATCTACCAAAGAAATCTACTACTTGTGTATCAGCACTTCCATCCCAGATATTACCGTTAATATCATATGTCGCCCATGATTCTTCTTGTCCTGCAAAAATATCATACGCTTCCATTCTGTACTCAGAACCAATTGCAACGTTTAATCCAGACATTACATCGTCATAGAATTTTGTTAAATCTAAATTGGTTGTGTTTTGTGCAAAAGAAAATCCTCCAGCATATACCTCTAAAGGTGATGCTTGCTGTAAACTTGCGTTACTTGAATTTCCTATATTGAAATCAAAAGAGTTTTTACCATAAGTATTGCTAAAATCAATATCCCAATCTCCTTGCTTTCCTTTAATACCAACTGAAATAGATTCATCATTTACAATTGAATTTATCTCTGGAAGCATTCCTGCAGGATACAATCCTGTAAAAGCTCTTGATTGTGCTGGTCTTCTGTAAAAACCTGCAGCATTTCCTCTTCTGTGACTAATTCCTCCAAATGCATAAAAGCTGAAATCATCGTTAAGTTGTAATTCCATGTTTGCCATGAATTTACCATTTCTTAATCTAGATTGCCCAACTCTCATACTAAAGTCTTGTCTTGTAAGACCTCTTGTTGCTAATTCGTCTTCTGATGTATTGAAGTTTAATAAACCTCTTAACTCATCAATAGAAGTGGCTGCGTTAATTTGATTTTTTAATGAAAAAGGGAAATAAGTAACTCCCTGAGCAAATGTTTGAATTTGAGCTAAAGAGTATTGAGTAATATCTGAACCGTATCCACTATTTAAACCTACCCATTCTACTGAGTTACTTGCATCAAATATTTGACCGGTAAATCCTTCAGCACCAGCTCTAAATGAAGGAGCTCTTGTAGACATAGATCCTGTGAAATTGATAAAACTACCTTTATCATCTAAAGGAATTCCATAATTCACATCAAATTGAAAGCTCTCACCATCCATACCACCACTTTGGTTGTTTGTTTGGTCTCCCCAATTTGATCCTTGATTTACTTGAAATTCTAATCCTTCACTATTTTTTAATACGATATTGATAACACCAGCTATAGCATCACTACCATATTGAGCTGCTGCACCATCTTTTAAAATTTCTATTCTTTTAATTGAAAAGGCTGGGATAGCATTCATATCTGTTCCAACGCTACCTCTACCAACAGTACTATTTACATTTACTAATGAAGTACTGTGTCTTCTTTTTCCGTTTACCAACACTAACACCTGATCTGGCCCTAAACCTCTTAAAGCTGCAGGATCAATATGGTCTGTACCATCAGATACGGTTTGAGAAGTAGATGTAAATGAAGGAGCTACATAATTTAAAATATCATTTACTGATACTTGAGGTCCTGAACTGATTAGTTCTGTAATATCAATTACATCAACTGGAACTGGAGTATTAGCAACAGTTCTATTTTTATTTCTAGATCCTACTAATACAACTTCATCTAATGAAAGATTATCTTCCTCCAAAACAATTGTAACATAACTTGTATCAGATATATATTTTTCAACAGTTTTGAATCCTAGAGAGGATACAGAAATTGTTGTTGGTAATTTCTGCACGTTCAACGAAAATTCTCCATTTTCATCGGTACTAGTACCATTTGTGGTTCCTTTTTCTACGACATTCATAAATGATAAAGCCTCCCCGCTTGCATCAGTTACTTTTCCTTTAACTGTTTGAGCACTGATTGTAACAGTCCCAACAAATAAAAACACTACCGTAAAAAATTTTAAAAAGTTATTTTGTTTCATATAAGTGTTATTGATTGATAATAAACGCAAATGTTACCTTTTTTTTTGTTAAAAACAAAAAATCACACGCTTTAATGACTTATTTTAAACTACATTAATTTAAAAATTATGTTTTAAAACCAAAAAAAGGCTTATATATACTACCTTTAACCAATTTTTAACAATGAAAAAAAACCGAATAGTGTAGTTTTGATTTCAATTTTTTAATAGTAAATACCCAATAATAAAATGGACGTAGATATTAGGTCAATTAACGAAAAAATAGAGCGTGAAAGTGCTTTTGTAGACTTACTTACATCAGAAATGAACAAAGTTATTGTAGGACAAAAAGACATGATAGAGCGATTGCTTATCGGATTATTAGGCAATGGACATATTTTACTTGAAGGAGTTCCAGGTTTAGCAAAAACATTAGCTATTAATTCTCTTTCTAAAGCTGTTCAGGGATCTTTTAGTAGAGTTCAATTCACTCCTGATTTGTTACCTGCTGATGTAGTTGGTACCATGATTTACAATATGAAAGAAAATGATTTTTCTATTAAGAAAGGCCCAATTTTCGCAAACTTTGTTCTTGCAGATGAAATAAACAGAGCTCCAGCAAAAGTGCAGTCTGCACTACTAGAAGCAATGCAAGAGAGGCAAATAACAATTGGCGACACCACTTTTAACCTTGAACAACCTTTTTTAGTAATGGCTACCCAAAACCCTGTTGAGCAAGAAGGAACTTACCCCCTACCTGAAGCACAAGTAGATAGGTTTATGTTAAAAACTGTTATAGATTATCCTAAGTTATCTGATGAACAGTCCATCATGAGACAAAACTTAAATGGTAATTTTACCGCCATTAATCCTGTAGTTTCAATTGATCAAATAATAAAAGCAAGAGAAGCTACAAATGAAGTTTATATGGATGAAAAAATTGAAAAATATATATTAGATATTATTTTTGCTACGAGATATCCAGAACGATACAATCTTTCTCGACTAAAACCACTCATTAGCTTTGGAGCGTCACCAAGAGGAAGCATAAATCTTGCTAAAGCGGCCAAATGTTATGCCTTCATCAAGAGAAGAGGATATGTAATCCCTGAAGATGTAAGAGCCATAGTTTATGACGTATTGCGTCATAGAATAGGAATAACCTATGAAGCAGAGGCTGAAAATATTTCATCGGTAGATATTATCAATTCAATCATTAATGAAATAGAGGTTCCTTAAAATTATACTTTTTTTACAGAAGCCTTTAAAGGGCATTTTTTGAAAAAGATTACTAAGCCATGGAAACTAAGGAAATACTTAAAAAAGTACGTAAAATAGAGGTAAAGACAAGGCGTTTGTCTGATCATATTTTTGGAGGAGAATATCATTCTACTTTTAAAGGAAGAGGTATGACTTTTTCTGAAGTTAGAGCTTATCAATTTGGAGATGATGTAAGAGCAATAGATTGGAATGTTACTGCGCGCTACAACGAACCCTTTATTAAAGTTTTTGAGGAGGAAAGAGAACTTACAATGATGTTAATGGTAGATGTCTCCGGTTCTGAGAATTTCGGTACCTCAGAGCAATTTAAAAAAGATACCATTACAGAAATTTCTGCTACACTAGCCTTTTCTGCTATACAAAATAATGATAAAGTTGGATTGATTCTTTTTTCTGACCAAATAGAATTATTTATTCCTCCCAAAAAAGGGAAAAGTCATGTGCTAAGAATTATTCGAGAATTAATAGAATTTTCTCCCAAGAGTAATAAAACTGATATTGCCGAAGCTTTTAAATTTCTATCTAACGTGATGAAAAAGAAGGCCATCGTTTTTATGTTATCTGATTTTATGGACAATGATTATGAAAGAACTTTAAAAATTGTAGGGAACAAACACGATATTACAGGCATTCGTGTGTATGACAAGCATGACGAAGAGATCCCAAACCTTGGACTAGTTCCAATGTTAGATTCAGAAACAAATACTGTACAACTTGTAAACACTGCTTCTAAAAAGATTAGAAACAATTATAAACTATCTGCAATTAAGATGTCTAACTATTTTAAAACAACTTTTAAGAAAAGTGGTTCGGGAACAATTGATACGAGAGTTGATGAAGACTACGTAAAAAAATTATTAGGATACTTCAAACATAAAGGGAAATAAAAATATGAACGCTAGAATTTTTTTATTTTTTTTATTGATTTCTTACTTGGCTTTCCCCCAGAAGGTTGTTGTTAAATCTGATACCACTAACATTAGAATTGGTGAACAGTTTATCTATCAAATTAACATAAATGATACCGCTAATGTAATTTTACCTGAAAAGATTGAAAATTTAAAAAACTTAGAAGTTGTAACCGATATTGAGGTTGATACTCTAAAGAATGCTTTAATCAAAAAATATATAATGACTGGATTTGATAGTGGTGCATTTTATATTCCATCTCAACAGATATTTATCAAAAACAGAGCCTACATTACAGATTCTATTTTGATTAATGTAGCCACCATAGCCATAGATACAACTAAACAAAAATTATTTCCAATAAAAGCCATTCAGAGGGAACCATTAGTTTACGATGACTTTAAGCCATACATCATCTGGGTGGTTCTAATTTTAATTCTTATAGCTATTTTTATCTATTATTTTATCTTCAGGAAAAAACCAATAGTTGAACAAGAGGAGCTCCATGTTCAGATTCCTCCTTATGATGAGGCTATCGAAAAGCTTCAAAAGCTTGACAATAAGTTGCTATGGCAAAATAATCAGATTAAAAAATATTATAGTGAGCTTACCGAAATTATCAGAGACTTTATTGAAAAAGAATTAAAAATACCTGCATTAGAAATTACCACTCAAGAACTAATTGAAGCGCTCTCTAATTTAGATAAATCTGAGACTTTTCAAATTGACAAAGAAACTACAAGAAAATTAAATTCTCTTTTAAGTGAAGCTGATTTAGTGAAATTTGCAAAATCGACCCCACTTTCTCACGAAATTGAGGATGACAGAAAAGACGCAGAGAATATATTAAATGATTTAAAACCTGTAATAATAGAAGAAGCTGAGAATGATGAACTGGAATAACTTTGAATTTAATAACCCTGAGTTCTTGTGGCTACTTGCGTTAATTCCTCTTATAGCTGCCTGGTTTTTTCTTGTGAGAAAAAAAGAAACAGCTACACTAACAGTTTCTAGTCTAAAAGGGTTTAAAACAGCATCTAGTTTTTTGCCTAAATTAAAACCTTTGTTACCCATAATTAGATTAATAGCTCTTAGTCTTTTAATAATTGCATTAGCCAGACCAAGAAATGTTGCCGTAAGCACAAAAGTTAAAGCTAACAGAGGAATCGATATTGTAATGGCTATTGATGTATCTGCTAGTATGCTTGCAAGAGATTTGAAGCCTAACAGGTTAGAAGCTTTAAAAGTAGTAGCTACAAATTTTGTAAATAGAAGACCTAATGACCGTATAGGAATAGTTGTGTATGCTGGTGAAAGTTTTACTCAAACCCCTATTACAAGTGATAAAAGCATCACTAGAAGAACAATTTCTGAAATTAAATGGGGTCAACTAGAGGGCGGTACAGCCATTGGAATGGGATTAGGCTCTGCAGTAAATAGGTTGAAAGAAAGTGAAGCCAAAAGTAAAGTTATTATTTTACTAACAGATGGGGTTAATAATTCGGGTTTTGTAGACCCGAAGACAGCTACTGAACTAGCAAAAGAATTAAATATAAAGGTTTATACTGTAGGAATTGGAACTAATGGTATGGCCGACTTTCCTTTTAGCAAAGATGCTAGAGGAAGATTACAGTTTCGAAAACAACAAGTAGAGATAGACGAAGAATTGTTGCAGTTTATAGCTAGTGAAACTCAAGGTCAATATTTTAGAGCTACAGATAATTCTGAGCTTCAAGAAATTTATGACGAAATTGATACACTAGAAAAAACAAAGATTGAAGAGTTTAAATATTACAACTATCAAGAAAAATATAGATATTTATTATTTTTCGCAGGAGGATTATTGTTATTAGAATTTATATTAAAAAACACCCTTTTTAGAAGTTTTATATAATGTTATACAGACTAGAAGAACCAATATACTTTTACCTATTTGCTATAATTCCAGTAATTATTGTGATCTTTCTTTTAGTGTCTTTTTGGAAAAAAAGCACTCAAAAGAAATTTGCGACCTCAGGGTTATTATCTAAACTTGCTCCTAATATTTCTGTTTTTAAATCCATTCTTAAACTTACGTTTTTCTTGATAGGGATTTCATTCTTAATTCTGGCCTTGGTTAATCCTAAGATAGGAACTAAGCTAAAAACAGTAAAAAGAGAAGGTGTAGATGTAGTCTTTGCACTAGATGTGTCTAAGAGTATGTTAGCAGAAGACATTGCGCCAAACAGACTAGAAAAATCAAAACAAATTATTTCTAAAATTATTGATAAGTTAGGGAGTGATCGAGTAGGTATTATCATTTATGCTGGAAATGCATATCCTCTTTTACCAATTACAACCGATCATGGTGCTGCTAAAATGTTTCTACAGAGTGCAAATCCAGATTTAGTGTCTAGCCAGGGAACAGCAATTAATGATGCGTTAGATTTAGCCAAAACATACTACAACAACGATGACCAAACAAATCGTTTTTTAATTATTATTTCTGATGGAGAAGATCATCAAGAAGAAACAAAACAAATCGCACAAAATATTTCTAATGATGGAATTAAAGTCTACACCATCGGAGTAGGTACTGAGAAAGGGGCTCCTATTCCTATGAAGATAAATGGTTCGTTAATAGGATATAAAAAATATAAAGGAGAAACTGTTTTAACAAAACGTAATCCAGTACTTTTAAAGGGTGTTGCTGATGCAGCTAATGGAGTTTATATTGATGGTAATTTAACTGACAAACCTGTAAAAGCAATTGAAGATATTATTGGTAGTGCACAAAAAACAGCATTTGAAACCAAACAATTCTCTGACTATAAAGATCAATTTCAGTGGTTTTTAGGAATTGGTATATTGTTTTTATTGATTGATGTTTTTTTCTTAGACAAGAAAACCAAATGGCTAAAAAAAGTAGATTTATTCAACGAAAAATTAAATTAACTAGATGAAGAAATTTATATCAATATCTGTATTTATTTTAATGATGCTGTCTTCTTTGGTTATGTATTCCCAAAAAGATTCAATTTCACTTCAAAGAGAGGCTAGAAAGTTAGTTAGAGAAGGAAATAAACTCTACAATCAAAAGAAATATGCAGAGGCCACTATTTCTTACAAAAAAGCGCTAGAAAAAAATAGTGCCTACACAAAAGCTACTTACAACTTGGGGAATTCATTATTTCAAGAAAAGAATTTTAAAGAAGCCATCCCTCAATACAAAATTTTAACTGAGAACTCAAAAGATTCATTTGAAAAAGCTGAGGGCTACCATAATATTGGTAATGCAATGATGGAAGAAAAAAATTATCAAGGAGCAGTAGATGCATATAAAAATTCTCTTCGTAAAAACCCAAATGATGATGAGACTAGATATAATTTAGCTGTTGCACAAAAGCTTCTTGAAAAAGAAAAAAATAAAGATAAAGATAAAAACAAAGACAAGAACAAAGACAAGAACAAAGACAAGAATAAAGACAAGGATAAAGACAAGGATAAAGACAAAAAAGAAGGAGACGATAAAGA
>CAXHZP010000037.1:0-19025 GCA_964021805.1 uncultured Flavobacterium sp. | reverse complement strand
ATAACCCCTAAATGAAGAGACTCATGAAAGTTGTTAAAAATAATTGCTTTCTCCATGGTATCAATTACAAAGCCAGTACTAGTTTTATAGGATGAGTACTCTGAAAAAATAGAGGATTCATAGTCTTCTTCTAAAGTTTTAGGGAGCCCTTTAAATAATGTTATTACCTCATCAAATTCTTCTTGAGTAAATGCGTTAGAAGGTTTTGATCCTTTTTTATAGGCCGTTATTAGGTCATCTGAAACCAAACAATCTTTTCCGGAAAGTTTATAATGCAATAATTGCTGAGTAACTACTAAATGAGCAATATTCCATGCAATATGATTATTAAACCCTTCAGGAATAACATGTATTTGATCGAGGCTTAATCCTGAAATATAATGTAGAACTATAGCACGTGTTTTTGTTAGAATATCGAATTGTATCTTCATTTTTTTAATGTAATTTTATCAAATATAACTCATAAAAAATGAAGAAAGTATATTTTTTACAAACTTGCGATACCTGCCGAAGAATTCTAAAAGAAATTAACTTAGAAGGCTTTGACAAACATGAAATTAAGGCCAATCCTGTATCAGTTTCTCAATTAGAAGAAATGTATTCTTTCTCAAATAGTTACGAAGCCTTATTTAATAAAAGAGCTAAGAAATACAAATCCATGGGCTTAAAAAATGAAGTGATTACAGAAGACGATTATAGACAATTTATTTTGGAGGAATATACTTTTTTAAAGCGTCCAGTCTTTTTAGTGGAAAATGATATTTTTATTGGAAATAGTAAAAAAGAAATTGATCGCTTAAAAGAAAAGATTGGCTAATTTTTGCTCAAATATGTTTTTAATCTTAGAACAGAATTCTCTTTTATATCCTGCCAAAATAAATTTATGTCTCCAGAGTGATAATTCTTAATTGGAGACATAAAAAGCCTCATTGGAAACTTAGGATTACTAGACCAAACTAGACCATCAGAAATTTCTATTTTAAGCGCTTGATCATAGATTTTTTTGTTGGTGTATAAAAAGCCTTTGTGTTGTTCTAAAGTAGTTACTTTAGAGTCATCCCAAGTTATTGGATTGGTTGTTACACTTCCATTATACCAATCTTTATCATCTTTAGGGTAATATCCTTTCTTATAAGTATTCCATGATACAAATCCACCAATTTCATCTGGTTTTGTCATCGGCTTGATAGTTTTAAATAAATTTGGTTTAACACCAATTCCTGGAATGTAAGCAGCAACTAACTTATTTTGTAGTTCTTTTTTGTCAAAAAAATCAGCAATTAACCTCATGGTATGCCTTGTTCCTTGACTATGACTAAATAATATTATTGGTCTCCCTTTGTTATATTTACTTAAGAAAACTTCAAACGCTTTCTTAACATCTCCATAGGCTAATTCTAAAGCAGCTTTTCCTCCTTCATTAAACATTTTAAAAGAACGAATATGGGCTTGACGATAAAAAGGGACATAAACTTTACCTGAGAGTGCTAATGCTGAGGCTTGGTATAAAACTGCTTTGTTTAAAACTTTATCATTCTGTTCTAAATCATCTATAGGTGCATTCCATCGAATATCTTCTTTGTCTGTATTTAAAGTTGGATACACATAAAAAACATCTGCTTCTAATGTATCTAACTGACTAGATGCAAACTCTTTAAATTCCTCTGTATACTTTGAGGGTAACACTGCCCAGGAAGACTCTAAATTATAATTTGGATTTTGTGGAATATCTTTAGAATCAAAACTTGGAATTACAAATGTAGATTTACATGCAGTTAGTGATATTAGAAGTAAAAAAAACAAAAAGATATTTTTCATTCTATTTAGATTTATATTCTTCATAAGATTTCTCTTCAACTAAATCAGATCCAGTAAAAACATTAATTTCTTTTTTTACGTCAGAACGATCATCATTAACATAGTATACTGCCCTAGCTAAATCTATGAATAGTTGACCAAAGTCATTAGCTCTTTCACATTCTCTAATATCATCCTCAATTTTCCATAACTTCTTGTTTACCTCTAATAAGTTTTCATGGAGTTTTTTTAACTGAACACTGTCTTTACAAGCACTATAAATCGCATCAACATCAGGAGTTAATGTATTATATTCATGTTGAATATTTATGATCTTATTAGCATCTTTTATTTTATTAAGTTTAATTTCTAGAATGGTGTATTTGTCTATAATTTCTCCGTTAGAAACCTCTATTTTCATATTTTAATTTTTGAAATTTTTAAAAACTAGTGCATTGGTTTAAATACAAATTCTAAGATAAGAATTTTCGTTCTACTATAGACATAAAACGTTCTTCTACCTCTTCCTTATCAGTCCAGTCATAATCTGGCTTTACCATTTTATTAATAAACTTTTTAGCTTCTTTCTGAGTTTTAAATGAGTTTAATTGAGAAACAACTCTATTGAAATCCTCTTGACTTCCTCCAAATAAATTTTTCACAAAGGCAATTCGATCATTTAATCCAATTTGGATATCACCTTGCAATTTATCATTTAAAGATTTTTTTTGTGCATTTTCAAATAAATCTGAAACCACATCTGCAGAAATAGTATCTTTAAGTTCATCTTCTAGAGTTGGTAAATCCTCAGATATATCAGTATTTTCTTTAATTTCTGGTTCTAGATCATCTTCTGTTTGAGAAAATAAATTGTCAGTTTCTAAATCAAAAGATTTTTTAATTGGATGATCATTAGTCGTTTTATCAATTTGCTCATTAGACACGATCTCTTCTATTAAAGAAGAATCATTTTCAACTACTTGCTCAATACTTTCAGAAGAATCTATGACTTCTTCTTGTAGTGTTTGTTCTGTAGCATTATTAGACAACTCCTTATCAATTAAATCAGTAGCATTCTTAACCATAGCAACTAACTCTTCTTTTGAATGATCTGGATTTGGAGTATTCTTTATATACTCTTCAACAAATGCTAAAACAGCTAATTTTTCATATACTTCATGCGCCTTAGTTTTAAGAGCAAAAACATCTTCCTTGTTTTTCATTTGTAAAATACTGTGAGCTAAACTGGTAAGATCTGCTGCGAGTTTTTTGTGCATAAGTTGTTTTGTTAAATTATTATTTAATGTCATTTTTCAATAAATTTGCATACATTGTAAATAAATGAATAACAAACCTACTGAAGCCTAAAATTACAAAATGTTTCTTGAAAATACAGTAAATCATACAGAACAATTTGGTTGGATAGAAGTTATTTGTGGCTCTATGTTTTCTGGCAAAACAGAAGAGTTGATAAGGAGACTTAAACGTGCTCAATTTGCAAAACAAAGAATTGAGATTTTCAAACCAATTATTGATACTAGGTATGATAATGAAAGTGTGGTATCTCATGATGCAAATGAAATTCGATCAACCCCTGTTCCAGTTGCGTCAAACATAAGGTTACTTGCCAATGATGTTGATGTAGTTGGCATAGATGAAGCTCAATTTTTTGATGATGAAATTGTAACTGTTTGTAATGATTTAGCAAATCAAGGAATCCGAGTAATTGTAGCTGGTTTAGATATGGATTATAAAGGAAATCCGTTTGGCCCTATGCCTGCTTTAATGGCAACTGCAGAATACGTTACCAAAGTACATGCTGTTTGCACCAGAACAGGAAACTTAGCCAACTATAGTTTTAGAAAATCAGCCAACGATTCTGTAGTATTTTTAGGAGAAACTCAAGAATATGAACCCCTAAGTAGAGCCGCATTTTTTGAAGCACAAATTTCTAAAGTAGAAAAAGAAACTACACAAAAAAATTCTAAAATTAGTCCTAAATAGTTTTATGAATAACCATGTTACAGTTCTAGAGATTGATGGAAAAGCATTAGAACACAACTTACATTATTTTAAGGATAAACTACATCAAAAAACAAAAGTTTTAGCTGTTGTAAAAGCATTTGGATATGGTAGTGATGGTGTTCAGGTAGCTTCATTTTTAAGTGATAAAGTAAATTATTTTGCTGTAGCCTATGCACATGAAGGAGAGGCATTAAGAGATGCAGACATAGCTACTCCAATTTTAGTCTTACACCCACAAATTAAAAATTTTGATCAAATTGTTTTAAATCAATTAGAGCCTAGTATATACAACCTAAAAACATTAACTGCATTTTTAGCACACGCAAAAGATAAAGAACTCATAGCCTACCCTATTCACCTAAAGTTCAATACAGGATTAAATAGATTGGGATTCTCTAAAGAAGAAATTCCCTCTATTATGGATTCTATTAGAAAGTCTAAGCATGTTAAAATTAAATCTATTCTATCTCATTTAGCAGCCAGTGAGGACCCTAATGAACAAGTTTTTACTTTAAACCAAATCAGTAATTTTAAAAAAATTATTCATGAGCTTTGTGGAGGTTTAAATTACACACCCATGGCTCATATATTGAATACATCTGGCGTTATAAACTATCCAGAAGCTCAATTTGATATGGTTAGAATTGGTATTGGTTTGTATGGTTTTGGAAACAATAAAACAGAAACTTCACATTTAAAAAATTCACATGTTTTAAAATCTACTATTTCTCAAATTCATTTAGTCAAAATGGAAGAAACTGTTGGATATAATAGAGCCTTTACAGCAAAAAAAAATACAAAAATTGCAACAATTCCTATTGGTCATGCAGATGGCTTGTCAAGAAAATTAGGAAATGGGAATGGATCTGTAACAATCCTAAATCAGAAAGCTTTAATTGTTGGTAATGTGTGCATGGATATGATTATGGTTGATGTTACTGATATTAAGTGTAAAGAAGGAGATGATGTTTTTATTTTTAAAACTCAAGAAGATATCCTAGCAATTTCCTCTGTATCAGAAACCATCTCGTACGAAATATTAACCATGATTTCTCAACGAATAAAAAGAACACTAGTCTATTGATTTTTTTGAACTAACTACAATGATTTTTTTTCAAAAAACTCATTACCAACTCATAAAAAATATCAGGAGACTCTGCATGTAACCAATGACCAGCATTAGCAACGGTCTGAATAGATACTTCAGGAAAATGTTTTTTTATTAATGAAATATCTTTATTTGTGATGTATTGAGAATTTCCTCCAGCCAAAAATAAAGTTTTCTTGTGAAAAGATGTAAAAGACGGAAGTGCTTTACCAACTTCTTTATTGTTTTTTGTAAGTGCTTGCAGGTTGAAACGATACCCTAATATCCCTTTTTCTTTCCAATAGACGTTTTTTAATAAAAATGAACGAACACCCATATCAGGTATTAGTTCAGCGATTTTTTGGTCAACTAGTTTTCTTGTATTTTGGATGGTAAAATTTACTGAATTTAACGCTTTTAAAATATCATTATGATGTGGTTGATAATATCTTGGTGAAATATCAGCAACGATTAATTTATCTATAAAATTTGGATACTTCACTGCAAATAACATAGCAGTTTTTCCACCCATAGAATGACCTAACAATACTATCTTTTTTAGATTATAATGTATTACATATCTGTATAAATCGTCAGCCAAACAATCATAATTGAAATTAGTTGAATGAAAACTTCTACCGTGATTTCGCTGATCTATTAGATGAACTTGAAAAGCTTTAGCAAATTTATTCCCTAATGATTTCCAGTTGTCACACATACCAAAATATCCATGAAGAATAAGTAAAGGAGCTCCTTCTCCAATAATTTTTGAATGTAATATTTGCATGTTATTGAAGCCTATGTAAATACATATTTACTACATTTTGAAGTCCTAAATACAGACTCTCAGAAATTAATGCATGACCAATAGAAACCTCGGCTAAATTGGAAATATTTTGTTTAAAGAATTCTATATTATCTAAACTTAGATCATGCCCAGCATTAATACCCAATCCAAGTTTATGGGCTAGTATTGAGGCTTCAGCATACGGTTTTATGGCCTTTTCATTTCCTTTGTTATATTGGCTTGCAAAATACTCAGTATATAATTCTATTCTATCTGTTCCAGTTTTAGCAGCTGCCTCTATTAATTTAAGATCTGTATCTATAAAAATTGAAGTTCTAATTCCAGCATTTTTAAATTCGCTAATCACCTCTTTTAAATAAGATTGATGTGTAATAGTATCCCATCCTGCATTTGAGGTAATTTGATTGATATCATCAGGAACTAATGTTACCTGAGTTGGCTTTACTTCCAAGACTAAATCCATAAATTTACGTATTGGATTTCCCTCAATATTATACTCTGTAATAACTTTGGGTTTTAGGTCTTTGGCATCCTGATATCTTATATGCCTTTCGTCTGGCCTTGGATGTATAGTTATTCCTTGTGCGCCAAACTCTTGAATATCTGTAGCAACTTGTAATAAATTAGGTACATCTCCACCTCTTGAATTACGTAATGTTGCTATTTTATTAATATTTACACTTAACTTTGTCATTAGTTTCAAATAAAGTACAAAAGTACGGCATTAAATGATTTTAAACTATATTCGTAGGGTATGAATGTAAAAGAATACATACTTAATGACATAACAGACTTGACTCTTGAGAGTTCAATAAAAAATGCCATTGATATTTGTAAAGGACTTCCCATCACTCATGTCCCTATTGTTGAAAATGACAAGCTAATTGGATGTTTATCTGAAACTGATTTTCAAATTATCGAAGATGAAACCTCAACCATTTCAGAATATTCTCATTTAATTGACTTCTTTTATGCTGATGAAAATACTGCTATGTTAAACCTCATTAAATTATTTACTAATAATGAAACTAACATACTGCCTGTCTTAAATGATAAAAAAAAGTACTTAGGTTACTTTGAATTGAGTGATATACTAGATTTATTTTGCACTAGTCCTTTTCTAATTAATGAAGGAATTATAATTGTTGTAGAAAAAAACAAAAAAGACTTTTCTATCAGTGAAATTAGCCAGATTATTGAAGTTAATGGAGGAAAAGTTCTTGGTCTTTATCGCTCATTGGACATCTCGGACAACTCCCAGGCTACTATCAAAATTAACTCTGAAGATATTAACGAGATAATCCAAACATTTAGAAGATATAATTACAATATAGTTTCAGAACACACAGATGATTTTTACCTTCAAGATTTGAAAGACAGATCTGATTATTTACAGAAATACCTAGACATGTAATGATAAAAAAAGTAGCTGTTTTCGGTCAAATTTACTCTGTAAATGCAGAAAAAGAAATAACCATTCTTTTAAAAGCTTTAGAGAAACATAATGTAGTTGTTTTTTTTGAAAAAAACTTCTATGATATTCTTAAACAACACAATCATCTCACAAAAAAATTCGCAACATTTACAAATTTTAATGATTTAAATAATTCTTTTGATGTTTTTTTTAGTATTGGTGGAGATGGAACTATTTTAAGAGCTATAACATATATACGAGATTTAAATATTCCTATTTTAGGAATTAATACTGGTCGTCTCGGTTTTTTAGCAAATATTAAAAAAGACTCTATAGAAAAGTCTATAGATTTATTGATTGCAAAAAAATATGAAATTCAGGAAAGGACTCTGCTAAGCATAAGAACAAACCCAGAGGTTTCATCTATAAGTGAACTCCCTTTTGCTTTAAATGAAATTACCATAGCAAGAGAAAACACAACTTCTATGATAGGTATAAAAACCTTTCTAGACAATGAATACTTGACTAATTATTGGTCTGACGGGTTAATTATAGCTACACCTACAGGGTCTACAGGGTACTCATTAAGTTGCAATGGACCTGTTATTTCTCCTAATTCCAAGAACTTTATTATTACACCAATAGCTCCTCATAATTTTAATACTAGACCTATGGTGATTCCAGATGATACTCACATTCAACTAGAAGTAGAATCTAGAGAAAAAAGTTTTTTAATATCATTAGATTCCAGAATTACTTCTGTTCCAAAAGAAACAAAAATTTACATTGAAAAATCCCCATTCACAATTAAGAGTATTATTCCTTCAAACCAATCTTTTTTTTCAACATTAAGAACTAAACTTTTATGGGGAGAGGACACAAGAAACGAATCTAATATTTAGCTAGAAAAAAACAATAAAAAAACAAAAATCTAGTTATTCAAAAAGACTTGCCTATTAACTTTTTAAAGCAAATAGAATTTTTTATATTTGCGAGCTATTTTTAAGGATGAAAAAGCGTTTAATTTTGTTATTATTTATTTGTGTTTCAAGCAATTGTTTATCGCAAATAAACGAAATTGGTTTTTTTCTAGGTGGAGTTAATTATGTTGGAGATGTTGGGCCCACTAATTATATTAGACCAAATAATACTGGAGGTACTGTTTTATATAAGTATAACTTAAATCCTAGGATAGCACTTAGAGGAAATTTCAGTTATTTTTCCCTTTCAGGAAATGATGCTGATTCTGAAAATAAAATTAGGCAACAAAGAGGTTTTAGTTTTAAAAACTCAATAAATGAATTTGCAGTGGGTATAGAATATAATTTTTACGAATACGATTTGTCTTCTAGAGACCATACCAGTACTCCATATATTTTATTACAAATGGCAGCAGTAGATTATGAAACTCCTAGATTGCAAAACCTTGACAACAGTTATAAATTTACAAGAAACACATCTGTTTCCATTCCTTTCGGAGTTGGATTTAAAACCAAAGTTTATGGAAAAATTGCATTTGCAATTGAAACTACATTTCGTTACACTTTTACAGATGAATTAGATTATTCAACAAATAGATTTTCAGAACTAGATTTTGGGGGTACTTCAAATGATTGGTATATGTTTTCTGGAGTCTCATTAGTATACACATTTGGTAGGCCTGCCTGTTTTGCAGACCAAAGATAGAACTATGGATAAAAAAATACTCATTAACCCTGAAAGGATACCAAAACACATTGCCGTGATTATGGACGGCAATGGAAGGTGGGCAAAAAACAAGGGTATGAATCGTATTTTTGGTCATAAAAATGCCATAACTGCTGTTAGAGAAACCATTGAAGCTGCTGCACAAATTGGAACTAAGGCCATTACATTATATGCTTTTTCAACTGAAAACTGGAAAAGACCTAAAGTAGAGGTTAATGCTTTAATGTCATTACTTATTAAATCCCTAAATAAGGAGCTACATACATTGCAGGAAAACGAGGTTAGGTTTAATAGTATTGGTAATATTAATAGCCTCCCTAAAACTGCACAAAAAACATTAAAAGAGGTTATCCATAAAACTAAAAACAATACCCGAATAGTATTAACATTAGCTTTAAGCTATGGAGCAAGAGAAGAAATTGTTAATACAATTAAAAACATATCTAAAAAAGTTGTTAATAACGAACTTACACTTGAAGAAATAGATGAAAAAATTATAAATAATCATTTATATACGTTTAATTTGCCCGACGTTGATTTGATGATAAGAACTAGCGGCGAAAAAAGAATAAGCAATTTTCTTTTATGGCAAATGGCTTATGCTGAATTATATTTTACTAATATACTTTGGCCAGATTTTAGAAAGGAGCATTTTTATGATGCTATTATAGAATATCAGAATAGAGAACGAAGATTTGGAAAAACTAGCGATCAGATTACAATTACAGAATAGTATTATTTTTAATGCAATTATTTTTACAATTATACTTGTTTTATTAGCGATCCCTTCTAAAGCACAAGATACCAATAGCTCTTCTGCTACAGTAAAAAAAGATTCGATTACAGTACAAAAAAATATTGTATACGAGAAAGGTAAAGAATATATTCTTGGAGGAATCTCAGTAACTGGTTTACAAAAATTCACAGAGTCTACTGTTAAAGTTTTTACAGGACTAAAAATAGGACAACCACTAAAATTACCTGGAGACAAATTAACAAGTGCTATCAAAAAGCTATATGAAAGTAAGCAATTTAGAACGGTAGAGGTTTATCTATTAAGAGTAGATGGCAACACTATTTATTTAGAATTTGACGTAAAGGAACTTCCTCAGCTAAACCAAATTAGCATTGCAGGTATTAAAAAAAATAAGTCAAAAAATTTAAAAACCGAAGCTGAACTGAAAACAGGAGCTATGGTTACAGATAATTTGATTGTAACTACTAAAAATTACATCCGAAAAAAATATACAGATAAAGGATTCTTAAAGACTAAAGTAAATATAAATACTAGACTAGATTCATCAGACATCAACTCTGTAAACATGAGGATTTTTATAGATAAAGGGTCCAAAATAAAGATTAAGAATATTAATTTTAAAGGTAACGAAGCTCTAGAAGACGGTAAATTAAGGGCTGCAATGAGCAATACCAAAAGAAAATTCTTAGGAAGGTTTTGGAAAGGGTCTAAATACATAGATGATGAGTTCAAAGAAGATCTTGAAAGTATACTAGACACTTACAGTAGATTAGGGTATAGAGATTCTAGAATATTATCTGATTCTATTTCATGGAATGATGACAATACAATAAATATAGACATAGAACTCGAAGAAGGAAGACAATATATATTTGGAGACATCTTATATGTTGGAAATAAAAGCTATACTGATGAGTTTTTAAATTCAATTCTTAAAATTGAAAAAGGTGACGTATACAATGGAGCTGTTTTAAAAGAAAGAATTACTGGTGATGGGAGCCCAACCTCACAAGATATTCAAACGCTATATCAAAATAATGGATTCTTATTTTCGTCTGTTAATGCTGTAGAAACCAAAGTTGTAAATGACTCTATAACTGTTGAAGTTCGAATTAGAGAAGATGAAAAAGCAACTATAAACAAAGTAAGTATTGTTGGAAATGATAAAACTAATGATTTTGTTATTTTCAGAGAATTAAGAGTAAAACCAGGTTCATTATTCAGTAGAGATGCCATCATCCGTTCTATTCGAGAAATTGGTCAGCTAGGTTTCTTTGATACTAACGTAACACCAGACGTAAAACCAAATTATCAAGATAAAACTGCAGATATAGAATTTTCAGTGATAGAAAAAGGAGGAAGTCAGATAGAACTTCAAGGAGGTTACGGTGGTGGATCTTTTATTGGAACGTTAGGATTATCTTTTAATAATTTTTCTGTAAGAAATCTATTTAAAAAAGAAGCATACAAACCTCTTCCTATGGGAGATGGTCAATCGTTATCATTAAGGTTGCAAACAAGTAGAACTTTTAATACCTATAGCTTTTCTTTTACTGAGCCATGGTTTGGAGGGAAGAAACCACAATCACTGTCTTTTTCTGTATACTCTTCAAAACAATTTCAATTAGATCGTCAAACTTTTGATGTAGATAAAAATAGAAGTCTAGGTATTAGAGGTGCTTCTATTGGGCTTGCAAAACGATTAACATGGCCTAGTGACTACTTTACTTTATCACAAACATTTAGTTACCAAAGTTTTAATTTAGATGACTATCAGTTTAGAGTTGGAACAGATATCCTAAGTGATGGCGACTTGAACAATCTTGCCTATAATATTAGCTTAAGTAGAAATTCTGCTGGTCCTAGTTTAATATTTCCTACCAATGGATCTACCTTTAGTATTAGTGCCAAAGCAACTATTCCTTATTCCCTTTTTAACAATACAGATTACCAAAGTTTAGAACCTTCGGAAAGATTTAAATGGCTAGAGTACTATAAATTATTATTTAAAGGTAAGTGGTATAACGGTTTTACAGACAAATTGGTGTTAATGGCCAATGCAGAAATGGGATATCTTGGATTTTATAACAGTGAATTAGGAAGTACTCCTTTTGAGCGTTTCTTTGTAGGTGGAGACGGTATAGCTCAATTTCAATTAGACGGTAGAGAGAGTATTGGTTTAAGAGGATATGAAAATAATAGATTGTCTTCAATTGAAGGTGGAACTATTTACAATAAGTTTCAATTAGAATTAAGATATTCTATCACAGACAAGCCTTCAGCTTCAATTTATACATTAGGATTTTTAGAGGCTGGTAATTCTTATGACAATTTTACTAACTTTAACCCGTTTAATCTAAAAAGGTCTGCAGGTTTAGGTATTCGTATTTTTATGCCAGCATTTGGTCTTTTAGGAATTGATTTTGCCCATGGTTTTGACCCTCTTCCAGGATCTAATATCAAATCTGGATGGCAAACTCACTTTATAATTGGTCAACAATTTTAAAGAACAGAATTTAATTTTAATTTAAAGAATGATACTTTTAAAACATAAAAAAATTATATTGAATGTCTTTCTGTATCTATTACTTTTAAGTGGTTCGCTTTTAACAGCACAAAAAGCTCAAAGAATAGCCTACATAGATATGGAATATATATTAGAAAATGTTCCAGAATACCTTGAGGCACAAAATACATTGAACTCTAAAGTAACTAAATGGAGAAGCTCTCTAGACAAACTAAGTAGATTTATAGAAAAATCAAAAACAGATTTAGCTAACGAAAGAGCAATTTTAACAAATGATCTCATCTTGGAAAAAGAAGATGAAATCGTATTAAAACAAGAAGAACTAAGAAGGTTAGAAAATTTGTATTTTGGCCCTAATGGCGATATGTTTTTATTGAGAAAGCAACTTGTTCAACCTATTCAAGATCAAGTTTACAATTCACTCAAAGACATTGTATCAAAAAGAAAATATGATTTTGTTTTTGATAAATCTAGTGATTTAGTCATGTTATATTCCAATAATAAGTACGATATTAGCGATTTTGTTCTCAACGAGATTGTAAGAGAACGAAAAATTAAGTTAAACAAAGAGAAAAAAGCTAAAAAAAGAGCTCCAAAAAAAGAACTAACAGCCAGACAACAGAAGGCTATTAAAAACCGAGAGGCTGCAATTAAAAAGAAAGAAGAGGAACGTATAGCTAAGAAGGAAAAAATTGAAGAAGCTAGAAAGAAAAGGATTGCAGATATTGAAGAAAAAAGAAGAGTTTTAAAAGAAAAAAAAGACGCTATTAGAAAGCAAAAAGAAAAGAAAGATTAAAATAATAATTAAAATTAACAAAATGAGAAAATTGAAGAGTCTACTATTAGTTGCGTTTTTAACTTTGGGGATGAGTGGTGTTGTAAATGCACAAAAAATTGGGCACGTTGTATATGAAAGAGTAATTGCTAACATGCCTGAAACAAGAGCTTTACAAGCAGAATTAGCCAAGATAACCAAGACATACAAAGATGATATAGATGGTATGAAGAAAAAACTTGACGATAAAATTAAAAAATATACTGCAGAACAAGCACAACAGACAGAAGACACTAACAAACAAAGAGCTCAAGAAGTTCAAGTGGATAACTCAAGAATACAACAAGCAGAACAAGCTGCATATCAAGATATCCAAGAAAAACAAAATAATAAGTTAGTTCCAATTATAGCTAAGGCAAGAAAAGCTATTAATGATGTAGCTAAGGCAAAGCAAATTCTTTATGTAATAGATGCTTCTGCTGGAAGAGGACTTTTAGTATCTGATGGTGAAGACTTATACGATGCTGTAAAAGAAAAGCTAGGATTGTTGGCAGATGTAAAGCAACCAACTGCACCTGTACAAAATTAATTAATAACATTGTTACACAATAAAATCCTACTTTACTAGTAGGATTTTTTTTATTTACAATAATTATGAACTTTACAAAAGAAAATCCAATTGGTTTTTTTGACTCTGGTATAGGTGGTACGTCTATCTGGAAGGAAGTTCATAAACTTTTACCTTATGAAAATACTATCTACCTGGCTGATAGTAAAAATGCTCCATACGGTGACAAAACAAAAAATAAAATTATTGAATATTGCATAAAAAATACAGAAATACTTCTAAATCAAAATGCGAAAATAATTGTTGTAGCATGTAATACAGCTACAACAAATGCAATTAAAGTCCTTAGAGATAAATATACCATTCCTTTTATAGGTATAGAACCCGCAATAAAGCCTGCTAGTTTAGTAACTAAAACAAATAATATTGGTGTTTTAGCGACCAAAGGAACTATACAAAGTGATCTTTTTGAAAAAACATCAGCTAACTTAAAAAGTGATATAAAAATTATAGAAAAAGTTGGATATGGCTTGGTTGATCTAATTGAAAAAGGTAATATAGAATCTAAAGAAATTGAATTTTTACTCGAAAAATATTTAAACCCTATGATGGAAAAAAATATAGATGCACTAGTTTTAGGTTGTACACATTATCCGTATTTAATACCTTCCATCCGCAAAATAATAACAAATGATATAAAAATTATTGATGCTGGTTTTGCTGTTGCAAGACAAACAAAAAATATATTAAAAAAATTTAATATTACTCAAAAAAAAGGAAACCATATGACTTCCCATAAGTTTTTTAGCAATAAAGACACTAAAGTTTTATCTAAATTATTAAATAATTATAGTGTAGAAATTCTAAGTAAAGAATTTTAAAAAGAAGCGTTTATGTTAGGACAAGCAGCTGCTCTAAGTTTTCTTGTAAATAAATTGACTCCAATGGAAATTTGGTGAAAACCAAAATCAGTAAGAACTACATCATTTAACTGTCTTGTATAAGTATAAGAAAACATCCATTTATTATAGTTCACACCAATAATAGGAGTGATATATACCAAATCTTCGATTGGTTTAGCATCAAACCCTCTTCTGTAGGATAACGCCCCCCATAATTGTGCTTTATCAAAATCTTTGTAAGCCTTTAAGTTAAAATCTACAATTCTTTCACCTGTAGATTCTCTAAGCTGAATCATTACTGAAGGTTCAAATTGAAAAAATTGTTTTTCACCAAAATAATACCCTAATGAAAGAACATAATTTCTCAAATCTAATGGTTCTAAGCTGTTATTAAGATTATTTTTTGCAGATAATAATAGATTTTTAACCGTAAAATAGGATGAAAATCCTTTTTTATGGTAAGCTACACTAAAATCTGCATTAAAATAGCCATCGCTTCTGATTACCTGAGCAACTGTTGGATCTCCAAAAAACTGTGTTTGATCTACTTGATTCTGAACTGCAGTCAGAGAAAGACCAAACGATATTTGATTGAAAATAGATGCTCTATTTAAATCTAAATGATAAGCAAATGTACCTTGTATTCCTTTTTGAGAATGGAAGCCATTACTATCATTAAAAAGAATAAATCCAAAAGCGGCTTTTTCTCTAAACCTATTATGAAAACTTAGTGTTTGTAATGTAGGTGCATCTTTTACCCCGCCCCATTGTTGCCTTGCCGTAAAACGTAACTTTCCTGTATTACCAATACCAGCTGCAGAAGGATGAACTAAATAAACATTGTCAGATAAGTAATCTGAATAAATTGGAAGTGTCTCTTGAGATTTTCCTTCAAATAAAAAAAAGAAGGATACAATTAATAAAATTAAACTTTTTACTATTTTCATAAAAGTTAAAAAACTTAGGGACGTAAATATATCGTTTTATATCAAATACTACAACACCATTCAATATTAAAAATTGCTTAAAATTTATTAAATTTTAAATTAATTTATAGAACCAGAAACTCATTGAACACATAATCGTAAAAGATTTTCTAAAATCAACTAAATAGTAAAATCTGCTTTAGCCTAAATTATTTATTTTTTTAAAAAAAGAGAACATTTATAGGTAAAAAAAATCACAAAAAAATAAAAAAAATACTATTTTAAGCTATTTAAATATTACTTAAACTATTTCTAAATAATATTTTTGACTATGGAAATTTAATAATAATTTCTACACCCTAAAATAAAACCAAAACAGTTAAAATCGTTTTGGTTTTTTCTTTTTAGAATAAAATTTATCTAAATTAACTTTGAGTATTTACTCTTTAAATCTCCTATTTTAATCCCAAATCTTTCATTAAATTTCTTATAAAAATAGGGTCTACTATTAATACCTACTGCAAACATTACTTCTTTAATTGTAGTATACTTGTTTTTTACTATCAGCTCGTAAGCCTTTAATAATCTAACTTCTAATATCACGTTAACTAGACTCAAACCTAATTTATATTTTAAAATTTCATTTAATTTTTTCTGACCATACCCACAGGTTTCAGCTAACATATTTACATTCAGATCTGGATTTGTTATGTTTGAGACAATACACTCTCTAATTTGCTCTACTAACCGATTTGAATTACTATCAAAAGCTGTTGTAATTTTTTCTCCTACTATTTTTTTTCTGTTTAGGGTTCTTTCTAAAGAAAATTGAACTCTAGAAATTATTTCATTCTTAGTAAATGGTTTTTCTAAATATTCGTTGATTCCTAAGTCAGTTTTTAATTTATTGGACTTTATCTCTGATACAGAACTCATTAATATGAAAGGAGTCTCTCTATTATGAGAAGTTTTATTAAGTTCTTTTTTGAATTGAAAACCATTCATTTCTGGCATTCTTACATCAGATATAATAAGATCAAAATCAGTATCATTAACCTTAGCTAAGGCTTCTTTTCCATTGAAAGCAAAAGTACAATTTACAAAGTCATAAAAAATTTCTTTTAAATAACTAATCATTTCTGTATTATCATCTACAATAAGAACTTTAGGATATTTTTCCAAAATATTGGATGTTTCATCAAAAGAATTAAAGTCAGTTAATAATTTAAACTCATTATTAACTGAGGATGTATTTATATTAAAATTAGATAATTTATAGGGAAGCTTTACTGTAAATAGGCTTCCTTTATTTAATTCTGATTCTAAAGCTATAGTACCACCTAATCTTTTTACCAATTCAGAAATTAAAGATAATCCAATCCCAAACCCACCAATTGTTCTATTGTTGCTTGTTTGATAGAAACGATTAAATATCTTTTCTTTATCTTTTTCATCTATACCATATCCTTCGTCTTTAACTGAAATAATTAGATTAGACTCAGAAATATTAAATGTAAAAAAAACTGAAGTATTAGAATTTGAATATTTAATAGCATTAGAAATCAAATTGTTAATAATGGCTTTTAAGCTTTCAATATCATATGAAATAGTAACTTTATCTTTAAAATTAGCCTTGTAATAAAATTTCATTTTTTTTATTTCAAAATCAGGAATATAATAAGTTATCCTATCTAAAATAAAATCATTTAAATTGAATGATGTCTTTTCATTTTGCGCAAGTGTTATCTTCTCAGAGCTTACTAAAGTTAAAAAACTATTAAGAGATGAAATCATTTTATTACTATTCTTAATTGCTATGTTTGTGTATTTAGTTCTCTTTTCACTTACTAAATTCTCTTCGGAAAGTAAATTTAAATAACCTATAATAGAGGTAATAGGTGTTCTAATTTCATGAGATATATTTTCCAAAAACTTTTCTTTAGATTGAAGAATTGTTTTTTGAGATTCTAAAGAAGCTTCAAGTTGATACTGTTTCTTTTTACGTTTTCCATTGATTAATAAAAAAATAACAGCAAAAACAAAAACAATGAAAAAGACTATTATGAAATATTGATTCCTTTTTGATACTAGTAATTTATCTTTTTCTGAATTAAGTTGTTTCATTTTAGTTAACTCATCATCCAATTGAAGATAATATTGCTGAATATCATATTTACTTCTCTCCTTTTTTAAATTTGCAGCATTTTGTATACTATCAGATTTCTTCAAATAACTATATGCTTTCTCATAAGAATTCTTGAACGCGTAATAGTTACTTATAGTCTTTTCTTTATTAAATCTTTGAAAATATGAAATAGAATAAGTTTGAGATTTATTTAAATTATTAAAATAAAAGTCGGCTAGCACTATGTCATTCTTTAAGATAGCATATTGTAATTTATCAATTGTATAATGTAAATCTTTAAATAAACCAGTAGAATTTCCATCAATTGGTGAATACTGTTGATCCAAGTAGTATTCTCCTAAACTATAATTTTCTAAACCATTATAACTAACATGCAAAGCATCATAAAACATCTCTTTTAATTGAGCTCTGTCTAAATTATTTTCCTTTACTGATTGTAAGACTAACAAAGCAGCATCATAATTTTCTTTAGCATTTAAAATTGTAGCATTTAAAATTTTAATTAATTCCTTTAAATTTATGTACCTGGGATTATTAGAGAAATTTTTAATTGACTTATTTAGCAAATCAAAAGTAATGGTGGCTTGTTCTAAAGTACCAATATCTATATGAGCCTGAATTATGTTGACTAAAACGCGGACTTGACTGTATTGCATCTTTAATTCATTAGAGCTTTTATAATATTTATAAGCCGTTTGATAATCAATAATTGCCTTAGTATACATATTATTGTTTAAATATGTGTAGGCAGATACGCCAAAAGATTCTCCGACAAGGGCTGGATTTTTAGTTAATGATAAAATTTTTGTTTTATATAATTGAATAGAATCTATATTGTTTTTAATAGCACCAAACAACATCAAATCTAAATATGTTAAAACCTGTAAAGGAATTAATTGATCAATATCTGATTTAGGTTTATTTGATATTTTTCGATCATTAAAAGATTTATAAACTTTTCTTTGTATTTCTAGTAACTCTAGAAAATCATGAGCTTTATCAGTGAATTCAATAGGAGATAATTTTTTAGTTAATCTATAATTTTTACGGTAAATTATGTCTAAAGAATCTATACTTATGTATTGTTCGTTCTGAGAATTTATAGTTTGAGAAATAAATATAAATATTAGGAAGAATCTGACTTTGATCATAAAATATAATTTTGTGATATTAGGGTAGAAATCTGTTAATTTCTAAAGATACTAATAATTATTTTTTTTTACATAAAAAGGGAGCATATAGCTCCCTTTAGTAATCTTCACACTTTCTTTAACACGCTATTATTATATTTTAATATAATTATCATAAATTAGCAATACAAATAAACGAAAAAAAATATATATTATTAGTATCATTGTAATGATATTAATATTTTTACCCCTATTTAAATAAATTTAAAATTAAGTAAGGTTCTGTAAATCATATAAATATAATTAGTAAATTAGTATCATGTCAATGAAATTATTTTTAAGAGTTTTGCTTTTTTTCCCTCTTATTTCATTAGCTCAAAATGATAAATCAAATCAAATACCAATTGATATCATATTAGATTCTATTAATAATCAAATAATATATCAAACCAATAC
>CAXHZP010000036.1:0-19441 GCA_964021805.1 uncultured Flavobacterium sp. | reverse complement strand
AACTACACTTCCTAAAGAAGTATCAGCAGGGTCAGCTAAAGGGCCAGTAACAGCAAAACCGTATTGAATAACAGCTTGGCTCATTTCATCGGCAGAAGCAGTAACTGTAAAATCTCCAGTACTTGAAATATCTGCAGTTTTGTATGCTACTGTTGAATAACCAGATGTTAGAGTTTTAATGAATGCTACAACTGCATATCCGTCTCCTAAATCACTAACAGAAACGTTACCTGAGAATGTTAATTCTTCGTTTGCTAGAGAAGCATCTTCAATGTAAGATAGAGCTTCAATGTATTTATTAGCAGTTTGAGTTGCTGCACCTTGATCAAACCAACCAGCATTTGTAGCTTCAGCAGTCCAAATAGCAGTGTTTGGTTCCAATGTCATACTTGTTGCAGTAGGTGTTGCTCTAAGATCTGATACAGTATATGAGAATCCAAAAGCAAATTGGTCATCAGAAACATTGAAAGCATTCACATAGGCATTCCATGCCTGTGAAGTTGCTACAGTAACACTATTTTGAGAGTACCCAAATTTTACTGTTAATAATATTATTAATAAAGTAATTTTTTTCATATTGAAAATATTTAAAATTTATAAGTCTCAAATATCATCAATTTTAACCCTAACATACTCAAAATTAACCCATACAAAAACTATACATTACTAATTTTTAGTGTTAAACAGTAATATATTAACACAACATTGCTGTTTCTACTCACTAAATTTCAATTGTTCATCCTTATCCCAGATACCCCAATAGGATCCAACATCTCCTTCTGAATCCACTTTCCAAGACTCATCGAATGAAGAGAAATAAAAGATATCTATGTCTTCTTCTTTAGACCAAGTTTGAGCATTGATAAAATATTTCATAGCATTTTCTTCAGACGGAACTGCCCCTGCCAAATTTGAACCTTCACTTGGCCATCCTGTTTCTGTAATAATTACTTTTTTACCTTTCCCTGCACGAAGCGCCCTTTGGTACATATCTTTCATATATAACAATGAGTAGTCTTGATGACACCCTTCCCAGAAAGGATAACAGTTGGCTAAAATAATATCACACGCTTCAGAAATAGCAGGCCTATCTTCAAACTCATAGTAAGCATCTACATATCCTACGGGAACATCTTTAGTAATTCCTTCTTTAACTTCATTTATAAATGAAAGCAATTCTTGTTCTGATAAGTCTTGCCTGTACATTACTTCGTTACCAACGGCAGCGATATCTACATACCCTTCATTTGCTAACTTAATTAGTCCAGCAATTTCTTTTTTATTCATCTCTGCATCGTTTCCAAGCCAAGCTCCAACAAATGTTTTGATCCCTAATTCACGTGCTACTTTTGGAATTAATTCATTTCCTTCTGTACACGAAAAAGAACGTATCCATTTGGTGTAGGGTTGTATTATTTTTAATCTGCGCCTAATCTGTTCTTCTGTTAAGGTATCACCTGGTTGTTGGCCTTCTTCATAGGGGCTTGAACAAAATCCATGCACTCCATCGAATAAAACCTCTTTGAATAGGGCTTTTAATTCTTTTGTTGATTTTGTTGATAAATCTATGTTTGTTAACGATAGAATTTTTTCTTCTCTTACTGACATTTTTTGAGTACTCTTTAATTTTAATTATTTGTTATTTGTGTGTTTTTTCTTTTTTCTAATTCAGCTCTAATTTCATGAGCTCTCTCTTCTGTAATACTATAATTACGCATTATAAGCATAGCTAAAATTGTTCCGACCATTGGGAAAAAACAAAAGAAAGCATGCAACCCATCAACTGCAGCTTGTTGGTCTGTTGTTGCTAGATCAGAGTTGAAACCAACTACAGTAATAATCACGCCACTAAGTGCTCCAGCAATACCATAGCCTACTTTTACCATCCACCAATAGATAGCACCAAAAATACCTTCTCTTCGCTTACCTGTATTTATTTCATCAATATCAATAACATCTGCAGTCATAGACATCATAATGGTAAACAAGCTTCCAATACCAAAAGAAAAGAAAGGCAATGCAATAATATACATCCATGGTTTTCCTGGAATAAATAAGAAATAAAGCATAATATATCCTACCAATGAAATGGATTGTGACAACATAAAAGCTTTTTTCTTACCCAGCTTTTTTGACATCCAAGCCACAGCCGGAATAACAATAAAAGTAGTTCCTAATGCTCCTAAGCATCCAAACATTGAAACCCATATTCCGCTGGCACCAGCATCACCATTAAATAATTTATATACAATTACAAAAAAAGTAAGGGCGGCTACTGTATTAAAAGCATTAAATATTAAAAAAGTTGCCCCACATAATTTTCGAAATTCTTTGATTTTAAATGCAGCTACAAAACTTTCAAATATTTTCATTAGACTATTTCCAATATTGGCAGAGTTTAAAGGCTCATAGTCCTCGTTAAGTGTAGAGTCACTTTTTATAAAAATTGCGGGCACCATGGCACAAATAGCACAGGGGATTGCAACCCAAATTGCCAATTCTTTTACAGCAACATCTGCAGACGGAAACCAACTTTCATCATACATAATAATCCAAAACAAAGGTGCAATTACCCATGCCCATTGCCCAATAAATTGAGCTATTGCCATAATGTTGGTGCGTTCATGAAAATCATCACTCATTTCATATCCCATGGCTACATAAGGAACACTAAAAATAGTTAAGCCTAAATAAAAAACTAAAGACCATAAGAAGAAATACCAAAAGTTATACTCTACTCCATCAGCCTTACTAAGCTGCCACATAAAAATATAGGCAAGTCCCATAAGAATTCCTCCAATTAGAACATATTGCCTACGTCTTCCCCATTTAGATTTTGTATTATCTGAAATAAAGCCCATAATTGGATCAGTAATTGCATCAAAAATCCTAGGGAAAAGAAATACTAAAGACCACATCCAGCCAGAAAAACCTAAATCTTCAACCAATACAACCATAAAGATTCCTAGGATTGCTGGAAACATTTGGTTGGCTAGCATCCCAAAACCAAAGGCTATTTTTTGTCCCATAGGGACTTTACTTGTTCTAGACATAATTATTAAATAGTATTAATTAATATTGTTTGTATTGCTTGCGCGTTTATTGAAATAGTAGTTACCTCTGATCTTAATGAAAGCTGAAAACTTTTTTGAGTAGTTCCTTCATTAAAAATGACTACGGCAATAGATCCATCAGTGTTTTTTGCAGCAGTAACCATTAACTCTTCATCTGATTTTTTAACGTCTATAATTTCAGCTTGAGGTCTAATATATTTACTGAAATGTGCCATGGTATAATAAATAGGGGTAAAGTAAACTTCGTCTTTTTCTGGATCTACAATTACAGGAGCCACGCACCAGTTTTTAAACCAGTTTGGACCTCCCTGAGTGTCTAAAACCATATTCCAGTCTACCCAACCATCTACCCAGTTATTTAGACATCCAATAATGTCTCTAGCATACCTGTTTACAGGTGCATATTTAGGGTGAAGATGTTTGTCTTTCTCAGAAGCCCAGTCCCATCCCCAGTCTGTTGCTTCTTTACTCCAGTACCAATCATCATCTTGCCATTTAGGGATTTCAGAATCTACACAACCCTCTGTTTCTATTAAGTATTTGTTTGGAGCTTTGTTGTGTGCATATTGCAATGCATCAGGGAAAAAATCATAGGTGCTTTCATACCAATGAATAGCGGTACCATCAAAATAGTTAGAAGATTTATCATCTCTATACATTTCATCTACCCATTCTTGTAAACCAGCTCTATTTTGGTCGTACCCTAATATTATTTTATTTCCATAACCATCTTTTTCTAATTTTGGACCTAAATGAAATTGAACAAAATCAGTCATTTCCTTTGGAGTATAGTGCATGCTTTCCCAATTATCTCCATTACCATGTGGCTCGTTTTCTACTGTAAACCCCCAGATATCTATACCTTCAGCCTTATATGCTGTTAAGTATTTTGAGAAAAATAACGCCCAGGTATCATAATATTTTGGAAGCAATTTACCACCAACCCACTTATTATTGTCTTTCATCCAAGGGGCAGCAGACCACGGGGATGCTATAATCTGGAATCCATCTTCAGAAATTTTCATGGCGTCTTTAATCATTGGAATAAGATCGTCTTTGTCTTCTTGTATAGAAAAATGTTCAAGCTCTACGTCATTCTCAACAGGAGAATATGAATAGTTTGATAATGAAAAATCACATGAGTTCATGTGTGTTCTAGTTAGAGAATAGTTAGCTCCTTCTTTTGAAAAATAGGCATTCAATATTGTATCACGATTTTTAGAACTTAATTTATTTAACAAGTAGGCTGAAGCTTCTGTAAAAGACCCACCAAAACCTGTAATTTTTTGATATGTTTTTTCTGGGTTAATACGAATAGAAGAAACTTCACTAGTCTCAGTAAAGCTTTTTACCGGACTTAATTTATTTCCATTTTTTGAAGTTTCTATAACTTTTACTGATAAAGATTTTTCTGATGTGCAAGAGAGGACACCCATAAAGATTAGTGTTAAAAAAAAGTATATCCTAGTTAATTTCATTTCATTATATATTTTTATAATGTGGTATTATTTTTTTTGAACGGAGGTACATGTACTTCTAAAAGTAAACTGTCTTTATTTCCGTTATATGTTTTTGTAACTGAATTTTTATTTCTACCCAAGCCATCAAAAACCCCTTCATCAACTAAATCCCACAAGGCGTATTTAGCTTTGCCATCTATAGTAAACAACCCAAAGTGATTTTCTGAACCATTTGGGTTTGGAGCATCTTTCCATATTTCATCAAAAGCCTCAAAATAGAAACATGAGATTCCAGCTTTAGCAGTCCATTCTCTCATGTGTCTATAAAACAACGCCTCTTTATATTCATCAGTTGCTTTACTTCCCTTATTACCATAAAGTCCATTTGAAAAGGTAGCCCAGCCCGTTTCTCCAATGTGTATTGGTTTTTTTATTCCCAGACTATTTACGTAGTTGGCAACACTATCATATTGAGATACCGCATAATCTCTGGCTCTTAACATGATATTATTTACTTTCTCAATATTGGGTTTTTCTTCTTTTGTGTACCAAAAAACAGGATTATAATGAGTATCATGCATAGGGTAGGTGTGCATAGAAATATAATCTACTTCTTTAATAAGTTTATTTAAATCTTCTGTGTGATATTCATCACTACCGCCACCCCAAGAGGCAAAATTATCTGAACTGGTAATCCAAAGATTTTTTGGGAGCTTATTTTCTTTTTTTAAGTCTTGAAGATGTGACACCCATTTAAGTATTACTGATGGCTGAACGTAATAACTTGTTGCCCATTTTACCATTGCCTCGTTTCCTACAGCAATAATTTTCACAATACTTGGATATTTATTTGCTAATGAAACAGCCCTAGCAATTTCACCTTTATTTTGATCGCTCTCCAGTTGGTGATTTACAGGTTGATTGGTCCAGGCATTTTTACAATCTATCCAAGCCCCCAACATAACATACATTTCAAAAGACGGGTTTTCACTTTTTAATTCATGTATGGCTTTCAGAATTGTTTCTGCTTGTGCTAATTGAACATTATAGGTCCTTAGAATTTTAATTTTCATAGCATGAAGAATTTTCATGTCTTCTTTTATCTCTGCTACAGTTGGCTGAATACCTCTAGTAGATTTTCTATATCCACCATAGGAAATTGCTAAATAATTAGGGTTTCCTAATATGTCTTTTGCTGTCAATTGTATCTTCTGTTTTGGGTTTTTTTGCAATTTTTCGTTCTTTTTATCATCTTCACAAGACAATATGATGCATGAAATGGCTATGGTATATAGATAAAATTTCAACCTCATCAACTTTCTTTTTCTATTTTAAATATGTGCTATTTATATAAGCGTTAATTTGAACAATATCTCCAGTTCTTTTAAATATTTTCTCACTTGTTTTTAGATCTATAACCAATGCATCAATTTTAGAGGAAGTTCCATCTTTAAAAATGATCTCTATATGATCTTTATCGGAAATGTGATAAATAATAGGTACTTGACAATAGGTAAAGGCAAGTGAATTAGAAGGGATTGTGATACTCTGGGCTCCTCTTAAAAGGCTTAAATATTCAAAACTTGTTTCTTTGGAAAGAAATTCTTCCTTTCTTAATAAGCAAGGATTAAAATATAATTTACCATGCTTTACAAAAACACCTAATTCACCAAACCTAGTGATAACATCCTCTTTTACTTGGCCAGTCATTCCAGGTTGTTGAGCACCTTTTCCTCCAGGAGTATGAGAGTAGGGATCTGTTGGAAAGGCACCATATAATTCTGGTGATTTGTGAACTCCTATACCTTCATTTATTTCGTAGAAGTGTTCAAGCAAATGGCCTATCATTATTTCATCTTCCTTATTGAAGATTGCTTCCAAACAAGACTCCTGAACAGCTAACAATAATTTTGAAACCATATGCCAATAAATAGAGCCTAATCCTTCATAACCATAAAATGTACCTGATCTACCTGTAAATGCCTTATGATTAAAAACATCTTCAAATGTCTGAAGGATTTTTGGAGTATCTGAGGCTAACAGATCATTGTATTTTGTGCCAGATAGCTTTTCTAAAGCTTCAGTAACATCGTTTGCATTTTTAAAATTCCCATTAAAATGATACGCACCGTTTACATCTTTTTCAATGATTTGAACATTGTTATCTTTTAACATTTCCTGGAACAGCTTTGACGATAAAACAGCATCTTCTGAAATGGTATTTCTATCTAAGAACCCCTTTAATTCTTTAAAAGGGTAGAGTAAATAACTGTATTGGTCTTTTCTAAACAGCTTACTTTCTTTTAGAGCATTTAATACATTTAAAGTTTCTTTACCATTTAGGTAGCCAGAACTTAAAACAGCTACCTGACCCTCTAACATTTCACTTAAGTAGCTTATAGAAATAGTATCGTCGTTATTTACTGTCATTAAATTGTAAGCGTGATACAAATTATCTGAACGTTTATTTGCTTTAATAGAATGCTCTAAATATGATTTACTTAGGCTTACAAACCTTTTTAATTTATCAAAAGATAGAGTTGTTTTCCTACCAGAGAATGCGTGGTTATAGATTTGCAATCTAAACTCACTTCCTGCCTCTCCAAGAGCATCAAGAATTATTTTTTTATTTGAATTACTAATTGAAGACGATAATAATCCTTTGTTCTTCTCAAAAGTATCTAGCACTTTATCAAAAAATTGTAAGATCTCATTAGAAACTTCAACTTCTTGAGTAGTGGAACTTTCTAATAATTCCTCAAAGAAATTGAAAAAACGGTTTAAGTAATATAAAGTAACCATAGAAACTCCATTTCCAACTAGAGCGTTGTTGGCATCATTCCACTCTGGTCTTTGTGTGTTCATCCAAATTCCTCCCTCCGGGATAAAATTTGATAATTTAGCCAAGGAAGTTGCTAGAATTTTTTCTATAAAATTTGCTTTTACAATGAAGCGATGCTCGTCTCTTAATAAAGCACCGTCTGCCCCTAGAGTTGATCTTTCCTCACGTATTTTACTGTCTAATTGTTGATCAAAAATTATGGTGTCTTTAGGGTTTTTAAGTAATTCTTGATATGATTTTATTTTGTAGGGGACATTTGCATAAACAAATAAGTTTTTAGTAAAGAAACTTTCTAATCTACCTGGCTTGTGATTATTTATAAATTCTAAAAATTTTAACAAGTAGATGATTTGATGGTCACCCCAGTATCCGATATACGACCACGGATCATCCGGTTCAATGGTTTCCCAGTCAAAACCTCCTTTTGTTACTCTGTAAGGATTGTAGCCATCAAAAGTTGTAGCATTTAAAAATTTATGAATCATACTTTCAATAAATTCTGGGTATGAGTGCGCTAAGGCTTCCCAATTTTGAAATATGTCTCTCCAGTTACCTTCATAATCTAATATTTTGGAACCATCAATTTCATTTCTTGTATTGATTGAAAATTTATTCCAGGGTCTACTTGGGTCTCCATGACGTCTGCTAAATTTTAATGGCATGTATTCTAAACAAAGACGTCTGAAGTTTTTGTCTTCGTTATTATACGCGATCTTTTGAAGATCAGAAAGTGAAAATTTTTCTGGAAGTTTTTCTATGATTTCCTCATGAGTAAAAGCAACTTTTGTATTGGCTTGTTCTAAATAGTTTTTAAAATCCCACTTCTCAATTTGATAATTATTATCAAAAATTCCTCCACGCATAATATTAAAAAGTGTGTTTGCAAAATGGCGGGTATCTTTCAGATTGTCTGAGGTAATTTGTATGGCATCTGAGGCAGAATTTAATTCAACCAAACGCTTTGTTCCTATATTAATATCATCATTTACTATGTCTATTAAAGAGAGTTCTTCTCTGATTTGTTTGGATAATTTTGCAATACTAGAATGGTTTTGATTTACATTAGCAATAATCATCCATTCTTTAGAGGATTCTTTTTCTAATATGATATCTGAATTTAAAAAGTAAGCTCCTTTCTCAGCTTTTACGTCTACCTCTTGATTTATAGATTTTCCTAATCTAAAATTATTTAATTGTATGGAGGAAAGAAGGTATTTGGGATTATCTAACCCTAGAGACCATACTACATTGGCCTTTAGAGCCTCACTCGCTTCTGCTTTGTCAACTAATATGGCACTTAGCGCAAAAATTCCAAGACCAGTTTTTTCTTCAAGTTCATTTCGCTTGTATGCATCAACAAGGTTACTAGATTGATTTTGCTCATCGCTTCCAATACTCGCAGGCATAATGTTTTGAATTCCATCAAGTAAAGATACTTTTACGGCACTATCGCTTGTATTGATGAGTTTTGATTTCTTTATAAATCCAAAAGTATTGCTTGAACTCCATTGGTATCTGAAAATTAATTCTAGATCATGGTTAATTTCTTCAAAAATAATTTTGTTTCCATATTTATTTTTATAAAGATTCTGGGTTGTGGAATAGCTTCCTAAAGATCTGACTGCTAATGGTTCCCACATAAAATCTTGGTTATCTTTAGATACTTTGAAAATAGATTTATTTCCTGTAATATCTGCAGATTCTGTAATTTTATCGTCTGTATAGTAAGGGAACAAAGCATACTCAGAATTTTTTCTACCAGCAGTTAGTCCTCCATTACTTGATATAAACATCCAATGATTAGAATCACTTACAATACTCATAAAGAAAGGACGCATTACATCATTATTTGAAATCTGATAATACACTTCATCGTCTATGATTACAGATTTCAATTTAACATCCATATTATTTAATGAGGGTTCTTTTGTTACTATATTAGTTTCGTTACTCATTTGGTATAGTACTTTTATTTTTTTAATTGAATTTTTGAGTTTGATTGTAGAATTTGATCAATGTAAAAATCTCCAGAAGTAGTTCCGGGACCATCAATAAAAATGACCAATCTATTGTATTTTTTTAATGAAGAAAATGAAAAACTTAATTCTTCCCATTTATTTCCAGAATGAAGTGCTGAGCGTTCAATTGAACTATTCTCATCACCAACTTTTTCTAATTTAAGTATTATTTCTACTGACTTATTAGAGTGTAAGGCTAATTTTATAGTATTCCCCTTTTCCAAGTCAATAGGAGATATAAGATCTAAATAATTACCTTCCCAGTTATTTCCTGAGTTTGTAAATACTCCTAATTTAGATGTTGAGGTATTATTTTTAGTCAGTGGAGTCTTGTCGGTAAGTTTGAAGGATGCTCCATTAAAAGAGGTGAATTTCAATACTATTGGATTATCATCAAACACAATATTAAACACTGGTGAAGTTGCCTTGTTCCATAGTGCCTGATCAATTGAATCTTTGTTTTTATTTAAAACCTCAAGAGTTTTTTTGTTCTGAATTCCTTTGGTATTAGCATCTTTTAAATCAACATCGTGAAAATATTTACGTAAGAGATTTACACTAATTCCCTCATTGTAAGGGTCAAATTGATGAATCTGCTTTAAGACATAATAGGCAGCTCTAGGATACAAGTTATAAAGACCATTGCTGTTTGTTGGTCCTTTGGCACAAATTCCAAACCATTCTTCATTCATATTGTTCTCACCCATTAAAAAATCTGAGGCATATCCTCCATTTCCCCATGTAGAAACAGTATCGTGTTTGGATACATTCTTCCTGTTATCAAAATCATATTTCCACCAACCATCACTAAATTGAAATGTGAAACCTCCAATAGTATTTTCATACATGCCCATTCCGGACGCGTTTTCGTAGATTTCTTTCCAGTTTTTAAGTAGATAATTAGCCTGAGATTTTTGGTCTTCAGAGTTTGTAATTGCATTAAAAGCATCTGCTCCAAATTCTGTGAATAAAAGGGGTTTATTCAACGTTTCTTTTACAGTTTTAAACAAGTCTGTAAATGAGGCTCCTCTGTAGGAGTTTACACCAAAAACATCAATGTCTTTGCATTCTTGAGCTATTATTTCAATGAAAAGATCGTCTCCATTACAAATGGCTACAGGATGATTGGTATCTAATTCTTTTATTTTTTTTGAAGCAGAATTCATTAATCGATACATGGGCCTGCCATACTTTTCTCCAACAGCCATTTTTTCGGATTCTTCCTCAGGAAAGTCCTCGGTTTCTGCTCCAGACCAAAAAAGACCATAATTATTCTCATTTCCAAGTAAGTACAATAAAAGACCAGGTGTGTTTTTGTAATTACTAACCATTATTTCAATTTCTGACAATAAAATCTTTTGCATTTTAGGGTCTGAGTAATTTGTAATAGGGTTCCATTCTCCATCTACAGTCATACCATATCTTCCAAAAGAGTGGTTTATCATTGTATGAATCCCGTAGTTTTCATAAATGTATTGGATCCATTTTGCAGGAATACCCGAATAGTGACGGATTGCATTAACATTCATATCTCTTAAAAGAGACATTTCATGATCTAATCCTTTTTTTATAATGTCATCTGAACTCTCCCAAAAATTAGTGCTAACGGCATCCTTTCCAATAGGAATAACATCCCAATTAACACCTTTAATCATAAAGTTTTTTCCATCAACTTTAAGAGAAAAACCATTGTTGGTGGTAGTTATAGAAACTTTTTCAGTTTGGGAAAAAACCGAAAGTGTCCCTACAAATAATGCAAGGATCAATTGAAAATTTTTTTTACTCAAAAATTTCAAGATCATTTCACAACAAGTTTCATAAAAAATCATCAAATGCTAATTTAATAGTATCTTTTTATCTTTTAGAAAATTAAACCTCTACAAAAATCATACAAATACTACACAGTAGTTATTAGTATCTGTTCAAAATATTCTTTTATTGATGAAACCCTTTTAATAATGGGGAAACTTGAGAAGAGTTATGTGAGTTTTACAGCTAAATTAGAGTCTCTGTTGTAGTATTGTATAGGTTAAAAGAGAAATTGTATAGTTAACACTATTTATTATATTAGTTGTAATAGAGTATTACAAGCAAATACTGAGCTTTTTACTACTATTATTTTCATTATTTAAATATTTAAAAAGTCTTGAATACTACTGTATTCAAGACTTTTAATATGGATCCATTATTAATGGATAATCTCTATAACACTATCTTGTTTGATAATTCTTTATTGAAAAACTTTAATATAATCAATTTCCATTGTGTCTTGTGTAAACGAAGGATCTATATCACCGCCAAGAGTACCACCCATGGCAACGTTAAGGATTAAATAGAAATCTGCATTAAAAGGCAAGTCTGCAGAATTTGTTAATTCATAATACTTAACATCATCTAAAAATATTTTAACTGCACCTTCTGTCCACTCTACCGTATATAGGTGAAATTCAGTAGAAGGATTTTCTACTGTAGTGCTTTCACCATAACTTGCATTATTGGAACCTGCTGTGTTATACCAATGACTAGTTCCTAAAACTCTTTCTTTATCATCCCCTCTTTGTTCCATGATATCTACCTCTCCAGAGTAAGGCCATCCAACAGTTGGATGATTAGATCCTAACATCCAAATAGCAGGCCAGGTTCCTTGAGATGCTGGAAGTTTTGCTCTTACTTCAACTCTACCATATGTAAAATCATATAGTCCTTGAGTTTTGATTCTAGCAGAAGTATAATCATTCCCTTCTTTCTTTGCTGTAATCTTTAGAGATCCGCCCTCTACAATCACATTTTCTGGATTATCAGTATAGCTTTGAGCTTCTTGATTCCCCCAACCAGTATTACCAAAAATATCTGTAGTTCCTAAATCATAGGTCCATTTAGTTGAGTCTGGTGCACCATCAGTATTAAAGTCATCTTCCCAGACTAAATCTGTGAAAACATACTCATCATCTGAACCACCACCTCCAGGAGTAGAGGTAAATTTATGATACCATGCCAAATTTGGGTCTGCAGCATCTAAAGTTCTAACATATAATTCTGTTTCTGTTATTTCAATAATTTCATAACTTGAAGAGCCAACGTAATAACTCATAAATCCAGCATCAGAAAAATTCATTTGAGTTCCTCTAGATTCAAAACTTGGATCTGCTACTAAGCTCCAGTCTTCAGTGCCAGGAGCAAAAGAGACGTTGCTAACCGTTGTAGTATCAAAATCTAGACATGCATCACCTCCACCTGCACCACCAGCTATAGCTTGATGAGCTGCATTACCATTAAAAAAGGTTGTTCCTTTGTTGTCTAACAGATAATCCATACTTCCGTCAGGATTTAATGTAAATATTAATTCATCATCACAAAAACAATCTCCATCGTTACCACAAAAAGTTCCTGGAGCTGCCGAAAAGAAACTTGGATAGTAATATTCTCTTGGGGCTCCATAAATTTGAATATCAAATGCCAAAGACGGCCCAACACCCAAGTGACCAGTTTTAGAATCATCTAAGTACCATACTTTAGTTGCTGGTGAACTTATATCTATAACATCTACACCATCAGAGTCTTGACTTATTGGCGCTCCTGATAAAAAAGATTTTGCTTCAATATCATCAAATGCACTAAACACCTCTATATTTATAGATTTAGATGAGGAAACTCCACCAAGACCAGATGCAGTTACTGTTACATTGTATGAACTTAACCCCGTTCTAGTAAATCTATGGCTAGAATTTCCACTAGGAGCTGATGCATTGTCAGTATTGTCACCAAAGCTGAAGATGTAAGTTATGGCATCATCTGCAGTTGCTGAGAAATTAACAATTCCTGATCCGTCTCCATTAGGGTTGTCTGCGTCTTGACCAAGTATTTCGTAGTTTAAAGTAATATTAGTTGGTGCTTTCAAAGCTCCAAACTCTTGGTCTTCGTCTTGACAACTTGTAAAGAGAGATATGCTCAATATAAACAGTCCAATAATTTTTTTAAATGTTTTCATTGTTTTCATTTTTAATTCATTGATAATGATACATCATCGATATTTACTTCTCCTACTTCCCCTCCAATATCAAATAATACTCTAGCATCCGATGCCCCAAAACCAGCTGAATCTAGTGTTAGTGTAAAGGTTGTTCTTGTTGGTGATATTTGAATAGTTTCTTTATCATTAGACCAAGGATCTGCACTTAATCCGATTCCTGCATCTATAGATCTATTTGTATCTGACCATGCGTCAAATGTTAAAAAGTATGTTTTACCCTGAATAATTTCCACTTTTTGACTCACATTAACATCATATACATTTCCTGCTGATACTACATTTTCAGAGTAATACGTGTTGTCAGCTACTGTTACAACTGGTGCAGGAGCAGCATCATTAACACCCACAATCCAAGGAGCACTACCAGCCTCAAAATTTCCATTGGTTAAAAGATTTCCTGCTCCAAGAACTAGGGAAACATTGTCTATGTTTACAAGACCAACCTCTCCACCGATATCGAATAAAACTCTTGCATCAGGTGCTCCAAAACCTACCTCAGAATAAGTGTAACTGTAAGTAGTTCTTGTTGGAGTAATATTTAGTGGAGCTCCAGTATTAGACCATGGATTTGCACTAAGTCCAACTCCTGCTACAATAGATCTATTTACATCGGACCATGCATCAAAAGTTAGTGTATAGGTATTTCCCTGAATAATTTCCACTTTTTGACTTAGGTTCACATCATACACATTTCCTGCAGAAGTTACATTCACAGAATAATACGTATTATCTGCTACTGTTACTACTGGCGCTGGTGCAGCGTCATTAACTCCTACAATCCAAGAATCACTTCCACCTTCAAAATCTCCATTATTAAGTAATCCATCATCAAAAGATGAAGTTGTACTCTCTCTGTAAAAGTAAAAGTTGTCTATATAAGCAACTGGCGTTATACCATCAGAATCTATAAGTAACTGTGTAATTTTTTCTTTATTGGCTAAGTTTCCATCATCAAAAGCAGTAAGATCTATTTCGATACTTTGCCATGAGCCACCTTGAGGGGCACCGAGTGATTCTACATCTTCCCCACCATCAACAGTGTTTACAATTTTCACAAGTAATTCGTTAGTTGCACCTTCTGGCAACCAATAATCTATGTGTAGTTTTTCCATTTCGGATACATCTATTCCAGTATCATAGTTTGTAACTATTCCTAAGAAATCTAGACTTGTAAGCTTCCAAATGTTATCTGAACCAATAGTAGTGGCTTCAAAATTAGTTGAAGACCATGAGGTAGGAAGTTCGTTTAAAGTTACATCAGTATATTGATCACTAAATACTGAAACAACATCAAAATCATTTCTGTTAGGAGGTGTTGGTGCAGCGCTTAAAGGAAATACTATTTCAGTAACCTCAAAATCTACAGCATATTCTGTTGTTTCAATAGCACCACCTTTAGCTACAACTCTAACAGAGTAAACACCTGGTGTCTGGTAGCCATAAGAAATTCCGTCACCAATATTTGCGATAGCTACAGGTTGCTCAACTCCTGGTTCACCAGAATAAAATTCATAGGTAGTAGCAAAGTCTGCAGTGGCGGTTACATTAACTTGCTTAGATATTGAAGCGTCATTTTCTATACCAACCTCTAAGTTTTGTGGAGCTTGAAAGGAAACAACTAAAGTTTGACTAACTTCAGTTGAATCACCTACTATGTTATATGCCGTTATGGATATAGTATAACTTCCTTCAGAATATATATTTTCTGTACTCTCTCCTGAGTTTAAAGAAACTATTTCTGATCCGTCACCTAAATTAATTTCAAAGACATTAGCACTTTCTCCCGAGGGAGTTATTGTTACTAGTCCAGAGTTGTCTTGAGTGATGTCAAATAAAGCGCTTACGTTTGAGGGTATTGCTACTTCCTCTAGAAATCCTAAATCTCTACTATCTGTACAACTTATAATCAAAATCATGATTAAAATTGACTTGTATATTTTTTTAACGTTTTTCATCGTATGTATATTTTAATATCCTGGATTTTGAGCCCAAACATTACCTGCTAATTGAATTTCAATAGCTGGGATGGGGAATAATTCATGTTTACCTTCTTGAAAGCCATTAATTTCTTGAGCTGCTTTTCCAGTTCTAACTAAATCAAAAAAGCGATGTCCTTCTCCTACTAATTCTAATCTTCTTTCAAGATAAATGGCATTTGTAAGTGACGATCCTGAAGCCGTAACGTCATGTAACTCGTCTCCGAAAGCACGTCTTCTTACCTGGTTGAGATAATCTTGTGCTTTAGATTCATTAAGACCTCCTCTGTTATTTGCTTCAGCTGCCATCAACAAGACATCTGCATAACGGATTGCTCTGTAATTATTTGGGTTTGTAAGATTTAAATCACCCAAAGCTTGATCACTTCTTATTCTTGGAATATATTTTCTATTAAAATATCCTGTGTGTTCGTAGCCAGTTCCAAATGTAGCTCCAGTTGAAGCAGCCCAGGCATTAATATCTAAAATAGCAATATCTCTTCTTGGGTCGTCATCGTCAAAGGCATCGTATGCTTCTTGAACCGGAACATTGAAGCTAAATCCGGATGTGAAATCCGGACCTTCATAGTTTCTAACTCCACTAAATCCAACAGCAACATTACCCTCACTACATTGAAGACATCCAAATCCTGCTCCTTCTAAATCTGTGTATTGTACTTCAAAAACAGATTCAACATTATTCTCTCCTACTTCTTCAAAAATAGTGTTATAGTCTGTTACTAAACTATATGTTCCAGACTGAATTAAAGTTTCTAATATTTGAGCTGATTCACTAAATTTATCTTGATACAAATACGCTTTACCTAACAATGCTTGTGCAGCACCTTTAGTTACTCTTCCTGTTTCTGAAGCAACAGAAGGTAGTTTGTCAGCCGCATAAATTAAATCTTGTTCTATAAGGCTATATACCTCAGAGGCAGGACTTCTTTCATAACTACTTTCTTCTCCAAATAAAATCTGCTTGTCGATTGCTAAAGGAACATCACCAAACCACTTTACCAATTCAAAGTAGTAATATGCTCTTAAAAAACGAGCTTGAGCAATGACTTGATCTTTTCCTGAAAAATCTGTTTTATCTTGGAACTCTAAGATAAAATTGGCTCTGTTTACACCACCATACATCCAGCCCCAAAGATCTCTTAGGTTAGAATTTACAGGTGTATGAATCATATCATCTATCTCTTGAATTCCAATAACATCAGTTGCACTTTCACCTCCAGCCAATGTATTGTCTGAGGCTATTTCTCCTAACATAACATTAATGTAGGTAGACTGTAAGAGATCATAGGCGCCAATTAATGCATTTTGATAATCTTCTTCTGAATTAAAAAAGTCTTCTGAGTTAACATCGTTAGAATCTACGTTAACAAAGTCATCACTACAAGATGTAAACGCAGTGAGAGAGATAATAATCATTGATATTTTTATGTATAATTTTTTCATTTTTTTCATTTTAAAAATTAACATTAAACCCTATTAAAAAAGTTTTTGGAGATGGGTAAAATCCTTGGTCTATACCTCCTCCAATTGGAGCTCCGTTTGAGGTAGTTGGATCAAATCCTTTATATTTTGTTAGGGTAACTAAATTACTTGCAGACAAGTAAAAACGCAACTTATCTATACCTGTTCCCATTAAGCTGTTATCGCTAAATGTATATCCTAATTGAATGTTTTGTAATCTTGCAAATGACCCATCTTCTACATAAAAATCTGAGAAAAGAGTATTGCTAGTTGAGCCGGTAGTTACTCTTGGGAAAGTTGTACTTGTTCCTTCTCCTGTCCATCTATCTAAGAAATAAACCGATCTATTTGTAAGAGGTTGGTTTCGTTCATAATTTCTAACAATTTCATTTCCAATAGATGCAAAAGCATACATGTTAAAATCAAAGCTTTTGTAATCAAAAGAGAAGTTTAGTCCCATAGTTATACTAGGTATAGGATCACCAATATTAATTCTATCATCTCCATTTATTAATCCATCCTCATTTTGATCTACAAATCGGATGTCTCCAGGATTAGCATTAGCTTGAGTTGCATGAGCATCTACTTCAGCTTGATTTTGAAAGATGCCACTTGTTTGCAACCCGTAGAAATATCCTATTGGAAAACCAGCCTCCATTCTAGATGGTGGCTCTTGGCCAACACCAAAAACTCCACCTTGAAGTATTCCGGTATCACTACCTACATATAACACTTCATTTTTAAGAGTTGTAAAATTGTAGTTGATATTAAATTTAAAATCCTCTCCTATAGTTTCTTTATAGTTGATGGAAAATTCAACACCCTCGTTTTCAACCGTACCAGCATTTACAAGAGGGCCTCCACCTCCTGGAGCAGTGGCACCAAGAATTCCTGATACTTCGGGTTGTACTAATAGATCTTCTGTTTTTTTATTGAAATAATCTACAGTGATATCTACTTTATCAAAAAGTCCAATGTCAACACCAACATCAAAAGGTTTTTGTTTTTCCCATCTTATTTCAGGATTTGCAGTAGATCCTAGGGCTTGACCATAAGTAAGCTGATTGTTAAAAACATAAACTCCTTCACCGTTTACTAGAGAAAGGTATCTAAAAGAGGCAATTCTATCGTTACCAATGATACCATAACTAGCTCTAAATTTCAAGAAGTTAATTGTTGAGCTATCTTCAAGAAAAGATTCGTCAGAAGCAATCCATCCAACAGAACCTGTAGGGAAAAATCCAAATTTATTTTGTGGGCCAAAATTTGAAGATCCATCTCTTCTTATCACGGCAGATAAAAGATACTTTCCGTCAAAAGAATATTGTAATCTTGAAAAATAGGATAATAGTCTGCTGTCAAAAAAACGTCTAGATCTATTTGCAAGTGCTAGGTTATCTTGAGAACTATCTGAACTTGCAACTGAATAATCACTAAACGAAGTTCCGTTAGCACCTATTCCTAGTTCGTTTCTTAGATTTACGCCTTGAGACCTAAAAACAGACATTCCAAAAAGTGCTTTAACATCATGGATATCATTAAAAATTCTCTCATATTTTATGAATGAGTCAAATGTGTAATCTTTAAATTCTTGTTTAGATTCACCAACGGTAGTGCTATTTACGTCATCTGTGAGAGCAGCTAAATTATTAACTGAATTAAATACTTTTCCTCCTCCATAATACACCTCAGGAGCATAATACTTTGAATTTACAGCTGCATAATTAAATTGGAACCTAGACTCTGCGCTTAAATGATCTGTTATATTATAATTAAGACCGTATCCTCCTGAAAATTTATCAACAATTGCTTCATTAAATGTGTTTTCCGTTTGAGCTATTGGATTAATTACCTCAATACCAACTCCAGTAGTGGGTGCTAATGAATAAGCTCCTAGATCATCTTTAACAGTTGTTGTTGACGGCATGTTTAATGCGTTGAATAATACAGATCCTAAAGCATTTTCAGACAAAGACTTCCTTTTTGTATTTGTAAATATGGATGATGTTGTTAATTTTAGGTTTTTTAAAATTTCAGTACTAAAGTTAAACTTCAAAGTAGTTCTTTTAAAGTTTGATTTACCAGCACCAACAATTCCGTATTGGTCTAGGTGAGAAGCTCCTAGAGAATAGGAGGATTTATCAGTTCCTTTATTGATGGTAAAATCCAAACTTTTAACTAAAGCATTTTTGAACACTTCATCTTGCCAGTCAGTACCTTCTCCTAAAGAACCTACATTTGGGAAAGGGATGGTTTCTGCATTTGCAGCAAAAGCTTCGTTAGCTAATAATGCGTATTCTGTAGCATTAAGCAAAGGAATTTTTCTAGTTGTTTGTTGAAAACCAGTGTAATAATTTAATACTACTTTAAAATCGGTATCTTTTCTACCTGATTTAGTGGTAATCAGAATAACACCGTTAGCTCCTCTAACTCCATAAATTCCTGCAGTAGCATCTTTTAAAACATTGATTGATTCTATATCTGAGGGATTAACCACACTCAAATCTTCGATAACATTACCATCAACCAAAATAAGAGGATTGTTGTTCCCGTTTGTTG
>CAXHZP010000035.1:0-19651 GCA_964021805.1 uncultured Flavobacterium sp. | reverse complement strand
GCGACCTCCTCGTCCCAAACGAGGCGCGATGACCGGGCTACGCTACACCCCGAGTAGCAATTGTTGCGGAGAGTGTGGGATTCGAACCCACGCGACAGTTACCCGTCGACAGTTTAGCAAACTGCTCCATTAACCACTCTGGCAACTCTCCGTAAAACTAACAATGTTAGTAAAAAATTGCGAGTGCAAATGTAACATACCAAAAACAATATTGCAAGGTTTTTTAAACTTTTTGCAATAAAATTAATCGGGGTATTCTACACGAACATGATAGATATTCATTAATTTTCTTTTGATTACTTTTTTTATTTTTTCAATCTCACTAAAAGTAATATCAGAATTAATAAATTGATTATCTAACTTTTGTTTTTCAACGATCTTATCTATTAAATTGTCTATAGACTGGGCTGTAGGCTGTTGTAAACTTTTTGAAGCTGCTTCAGCTGCATCACAAATCATTAATATAGCTGTTTCCTTAGAAAATGGAATAGGTCCTCTGTATTGAAATTTTTCAATAGCCACCTCTTCCTCTGGACTTTTTTCTTTTTCTTTAACATAAAAATAATAGACCAAACTTGTGCCATGATGTGTTCTAATAAAATCTATAATCCTATCTGGTAATCTATGTTGTTTTGCTAATTCTATCCCTTTAATAACATGATCAGTAATAATTTTTGCACTATCTGTTGGAGATAAATCATTGTGTGGATTCACACCAGTAGACTGGTTCTCTATAAAATACATTGGATTTAATATTTTTCCAATATCATGGTATAAAGCTCCTGTTCTAACCAACATAGAATTAGCACCAATTTCACTAGCTGCAGCCTCAGCTAAATTTGCAACCTGCATAGAATGCTGAAAAGTTCCAGGTGCTTTTTCGTTTAGCTCTTTGAGAAGTTTAGTATTTGTACTAGACAGTTCAAGCAAGGTAACATCTGAGACCAATCCAAATATTTTTTCATAAGCATAAATAAAAAATACCGAAAGAAAAGACAGCAAACCATTGGCTCCAAACATCATTAAATATTCCCAATTAATTTGAGACGCATTTCCTTCTTTAATAATGGAAAAAGAGAGGTAGGTAATCATATAAATAAGGGTTATTTGACCTATAGAAATAAATAGATTAGCCCTTTTATGTAATTCTGAAACAGTTAAAATTGTAACAATACCAGCTATAATATGTAAATAAATAAACTCAAAACTATCTGGCACTATAAAACCAAGAAGCAATACAGTTAAGACATGAGTAAATAAACCCAGTCTAGCATCAAAAAAAGCTTTTAAAATGATTGGTAAAATACTTAATGGCACTACATATAGATAGTTAGAATTAAACTTTATGACAATTGTTTGAATTAAAATCATAAAAGAGACATTAAAAAATATGAATGTCACTTTGGTATTATTCTCAAAAATTTCTTTTCGATATTTATGAAGAAACAACAACAACATTAATAGTGCTAGAGATACTAATATAGTATATCCTAACACTATCCAGTAGTAATTAGCACTCGTCCAGAGTATTGATTCTGACTGACCTTTTAATGAATATAAAATAGCTAATTTTTTACCCTCAACTATATCTCCTTTCAAAATAATAAGTTCTCCAAATGAGACTTTCCCTCTAGTTAAAGAAATTTCATTCACATATTCATCAATAACTTTTTGTGTAAACTCGTTATCATAGGATACGTTTGGCTTAATAACCTCTGAAAGGATCGTTAAATTTATATTTTGAGAATAATTATAGGGTTGGTCACCTAAACTATTTTTGATTAGCTCAAAAACACCTTTAGAGTCTAGTAGATTATTGTAAATAACATCTTGAACAGAATTATCTACCTTAAGAGCTATGAGGGTGTTTTTATCAGAAACAATTCCTAAACTAGTGGCTTCTATAAAACCTTTTGTGTAGATAGAATCTATAATAGCGTTTCCTTGAGCTACAATAGTCTCTAAATCATACCCATTTAATGAATCATTAACCTGTAGTAATGAAGTTCTTAATTGATAGGCCTCCTTTACCTCTTTAACAATATCTTTATTGTATTGAAAATAGAGCTTAGAGGTTACTTCAATTAATTTTATTTCCTCATTAATCTCGTCTTCAGTCTTATCTATTGCAAAATCAAAAGGAGCATATAAATTATCATATTGCCAGGGTTTACCCTTCGTAAACTCATATTTAAATTGCCCTCCTTTTGGAAATAGGTATACAATAGCAAATGCTGTAATTAAAAAAAGAATAACTTTATAAATGGCAGCGTTATGCTTGTATAAGTTGTTTACAGTTTTACTCATAAGTATTTCATATAGACACAAACTTAACTTAAAAAAATGGACGTCAAAAATTCAAACGATAGTTTCCCAATAAATTTGATTTAAAATAGTTAGTTTTGTTAGATAAACCATGTGTAAAATTATTGAAAATGAAAACCAAAGAAGTTGTAATTGTTTCTGTTGCTAGAACTCCCATAGGCAGTTTTATGGGTAGTCTTTCTAAGATTCCAGCCCCAAAACTAGGAGCAATCGCCATTAAAGGTGCTCTTGATAAAATTAATTTAAATCCAAATCTTATCGATGAAGTTTTCATGGGAAATGTTGTTTCTGCCGGAGTTGGTCAGGCACCTGCTAGACAAGCAGCAATTTTTGCTGGTATTCCAAATACTGTTCCTTGTACAACAATCAATAAGGTATGTGCTTCTGGTATGAAATCTGTAATGTTAGCTGCTCAAAGTATTTCTCTTGGTGATACAGAAATTGTGGTTGCTGGCGGAATGGAAAACATGAGTTCAATTCCTCACTACCTTCATGGTAGGCAAGGAACTAAGTTTGGACCAACCACTTTAGAAGATGGCATGCAAAAAGATGGTTTAGTAGATGCTTATGACAAAGTAGCTATGGGGGTTTGCGCAGATGCATGTGCAACTAAATATGGTTTTTCTAGAGAAGATCAAGATGCCTATGCAATACAGTCATACCAGCGTTCTTCTGAGGCTTGGAAATCTGGAAAATTCTCTGATGAAATAATCCCAGTTGAGATTCCTCAACGAAGAGGTGCTCCAATTCTTATGATAGAAGATGAGGAATATAAAAATGTTAAGATGGATAAAATTCCTTCTTTACGAGCTGCTTTTTCAAAAGAGGGAACGGTTACAGCAGCGAACGCTTCTACAATTAATGATGGTGGCGCAGCTCTAATTTTAATGTCTAGGGAAAAGGCATTAGAGTTAAAACTTACCCCTATTGCTAAGATTAAAAGTTTTGCAGATGCAGCACATGAACCTGAGTGGTTTACAACAGCACCCTCTAAGGCTATTCCAAAAGCTTTGAGTAAAGCTAATATTACCATTGATGATGTAGATTATTTTGAATTAAATGAAGCATTTTCTGTAGTTGGACTGGCAAATATGAAAATATTAAATATTAAAAATGAGCATGTAAATGTTAATGGTGGAGCTGTTTCACTTGGACACCCTTTAGGAGTATCGGGGGCTAGAATCATCATAGCACTTACGTCTATTTTAAAGCAAAATAATGCTAAAATTGGTGCTGCAGGTATTTGCAATGGAGGCGGTGGTGCCAGTGCCATGATCATAGAATCAATTTAAACTAAAAAATATGCTCTACGGCATTTGTAATTTAAGTATTGTTCCTCTTCGAATTGAAGCTAGTGATGCATCAGAAATGGTTTCACAGGTCCTTTTTGGAGAAGATTTCCTAATACTTGAAAAGGAGAAGAAGTGGAGTAAGATTCGTCTCAGCTTTGATGGATACGAGGGATATATAGACAATAAACAATATCTACAAATAGATGAGGAAACCTTTGATAAATTAGCAGATTCTGCAAATTATTATTCTTCAGAAATAATTGATTTTGTAACCAATAAAAAAAATCACTTAAGCACAATTGCTATTGGATCTAGACTTCCTTTTTATAAAAATCAACACTTAATCGTGGGCTCTGAAGATTACTATTATGATGGAAATGTGTATTCTGAAAAATTAGATAAGCATGAACTCATTCAGAAAGCATATCAATTTTTAAATACTCCATATTTGTGGGGAGGAAAAACCCCTTTTGGTATAGATTGTTCTGGGTTTACTCAACTTGTATATAAAATTTGCGGCTATTCTCTTCTTAGAGATGCTAGAGATCAGGCTACACAGGGTGAAGTTTTGAGCTTTATTGAAGAGTCAGAACCTGGTGATTTGGCTTTTTTTGATAATGAGGAAGGAAATATTGTTCATGTTGGGATTATCATGAATGATTACAATATTATTCATGCGCACGGAAAAGTTCGAATAGATACATTAGATCACAGTGGTATTTACAATGTAGACACCAAAATGCACACTCACAAGTTAAGAGTTATTAAAAAAATAGTATAAAAAAAACCAACATTATATGTTGGCTTTTAAATTTTTAGAAAACAATAAGACTTATCTAGTCTCTCATTTCTTTGTATAAATTGGTAAATTCTACAGCTTTTTCATCCATCTCTAACGTTTGATAAATATTCATCAAAAATTGAACAGTATTAACACTTCTACTATATTTATCAGCTTTTTCTAGATAGGGCAATGCTTGTCTGTGAACGCCTCTTTGCTTTTCTAATAATTCATCATATTTATCAAAATCAGATAGGTTTTGATTCATTTCATCTACAATTGCTCTCTCTTGATCCATAATAACGATCGCTAAATTTAAATATGCATCACCATAATCTTCCTTAAGTTCTATTGCTTTTTCATAATTATTTCTAGCTTCATCAATGTTACCTTGTTCAAAACTAATCACACCTAGATTAAAAAATAATTGAGGATTATTAGGATCTATTTGAATGGCTATTTGAATTAACTCACCATACTTTTTCATGTCTTTTAACTGAAAATAAATATCTGCTTGAGTTAATAATAAATTGATATCATTTGGATATAAGGCTCTAGCTGCTTCAACTGCCTTTATAGCTTCATCAGTTTTTCCTTGACTTTTTAGTATATAAGCAACATTTTTTGTAATGTCACCTGTTTTAGACGGTGTAAGCTCATCTACAGGGTTTGTATAAAGGCCTAATTTTACTTGAAGATCTCTATTTTTTTTATCTCCTAAATCTTCTTTCTCATCTGTAGACTTATTTGTAGCATAGTATACTTTTGATATCCCTGTATACCCCATATCTTGTAATTCTTGGTAATATTTCAAAGAAGTATCGTAATCTTTGGCTAGGCTAGAACTTACAGCTGCATTGTAGATAAAAATAGTATCTAGCTTACTTAATTTGTAGGTTAAATAGAAACTATCAGAAGCATTTTTATACTCTTTAGCACTGTACAAATCACTAGCTTTTTGATATACATCTTGAACCATTTGATTTTGAATAGTGGTAGCAGGTTCTGTATATCTTAACTTACCTGTTTCTTTTTCTAAATTGAATAATTTTTCAAAAGAGTCGGCAGCGGTTTTAAAATCTTTTGAACCATAATATGCTTTCCCTTTTAAAAAGTAAAACTTTCCCTTGGTTTTTTCATCCATGTTAGAAATTAGAGATTCTGCCGAACTAATGGCAGAGAGCGCTGTTGTAAAATCTTGACTTTTTAGGGCTTTTTCTGCAGTTTTTAATTCGTTCTTTTGTGCAAATGCTGACATTGTTGTTAATCCCAATACAAATGCTGATAAATAAATTTTCATCTTCATTTAGTTTAATTCTATAATTATTATTCTTGATTTTCGTTATTATTTTCTTGATTTTCATCAGAAGCAGTATCTTCTGTCGCTAAAATTTCTTCGTCTTCTTCTTCATGCATTACTTTAGCTACTGCAGCTATACTATCTGAATCTTTGATATTAATTAATTTTACACCTTGAGTAGCTCTACCCATCACACGTAAATCTTCAACTGACATCCTAATAGTAATTCCAGACTTGTTTATAATCATTAAGTCATTTGAATCATCTACATTTTTGATAGCAACAAGATCTCCTGTCTTTTCCGATATATTTAGGGTTTTTACACCTTTACCACCTCTGTTGGTAATCCTATAATCCTCAAGTTTTGATCGCTTTCCATATCCTTTTGCTGATACTACTAAAATATTGCTATCCATATCATTTACAGCTACCATACCAATAACTTCATCATTGTCATGACCTAAAGTAATACCTCTTACACCTGATGCAGTTCTACCCATTGGTCTGGTTTTAGCTTCTTCAAAACGAATTGACTTTCCTGATTTTAAAGCCAGCATAACTTGACTATCTCCTGATGTTAATTTAGCTTCGAGTAACTCATCGCCTTCTTTAATAGTAATGGCATTAATTCCATTCGTTCTGGGTCTAGAATATTGTTCTAGTGATGTTTTCTTTACCTGTCCTTTTTTAGTAGCCATTATTACATAATGGTTATTAATATATTCTTCATCTTTAAGGTCTTGCGTCACTAAAAATGCTTTAACCTTGTCATCTTGTTCTATGTTTATCAAATTTTGCATTGCTCTACCTTTGGAGTTTTTACCTCCTTCTGGAATCTCATAAACTCGCATCCAAAATACTTTACCCTTTTGGGTAAAGAACAACATATATTGATGATTAGTTCCTACAAACAAATGTTCTAAGAAATCTTCATTTCTAGTAGCTACTCCTTTTTGACCTCGTCCTCCCCTATTTTGAACTTTATATTCATCAAGGTTTGTTCTTTTTAAATATCCAGCATTTGAGATGGTTACCACTACTTTTGTGTTAGGAATCATATCTTCTATACTCATGTCTCCACCTGCATATTCAATCTCTGATCTTCGCTCATCTCCGTATTTATCTCTAACAGCAATTAATTCGTCCGTAATAATTTGGTATCGTCTAGGCTCGTTACTTAAAATATCTTTCAAGTCTATGATCGTTTTTGTAATTTCCTCAAATTCAGCCCTTAGCTTATCTTGCTCTAAACCTGTTAATTGACGCAAACGCATTTCTACGATTGCTTTGGCTTGAATTTCAGATAATTCAAATCTTTTTATTAAACTTTCTCTTGCTAAGTCTGCATTACTAGATCCTCTAATAATTTTTATAACCTCATCTATATTGTCTGAAGCTATAATTAACCCTTCTAAAATATGAGCTCTTGCTTCGGCTTTCTTAAGTTCGTATTTTGTTCTTCTTACAACTACATCGTGTCTATGCTCAACAAAATAATGTATTAACTGTTTAAGATTTAATTGTTCTGGTCTACCATTTACCAACGCAATATTATTTACACTAAATGAAGTCTGAAGACTTGTGTATTTGAAAAGTTTATTTAAAACAATATTAGGAATTGCATCTCTTTTAAGTATATACACAATACGCATTCCATTTCTATCAGATTCATCTCTAATATTTGAAATTCCCTCTAATTTTTTATCATTAACCAACTCTGCAGTTTTTTTAATCATATCTGCTTTGTTGACTTGATAAGGTATCTCAGTAACAATAATGCATTCTCTTCCTTTTACTTCTTCAATAATAGCTTTTGCACGCATCACTATTCTACCACGTCCCGTGTGAAAAGCATCTTTAACTCCGTCGTATCCGTAGATGATTCCTCCGGTTGGAAAGTCTGGAGCTTTCACATGTTGCATTAATTCATCTATCTCAATATCTCTATTTTGGATGTAAGCTAATGTACCATTTACTACCTCCGTTAAGTTGTGAGGAGCCATATTAGTGGCCATCCCTACAGCAATACCAGAAGCACCATTTACCAAAAGATTTGGAATTCTAGTTGGTAAAACTGTTGGCTCTTGTAAAGTATCATCAAAATTTAATCTATGATCTACAGTATCTTTCTCTATATCTGAGAGCATTTCCTCAGATATCTTTTGCATTCTAACTTCTGTATAACGCATGGCTGCCGGACTATCACCATCTACAGAACCAAAATTACCTTGGCCATCTACCATCATGTAACGAACACTCCAGTTTTGAGCCATTCTAACCATAGAATCATATACAGATGTATCACCATGAGGGTGATACTTTCCTAAAACTTCTCCAACGATTCTTGCAGACTTTTTATAAGAACCGGTAGCTTTAATTCCTAATTCATGCATTCCGTACAAAACTCTTCTATGAACAGGCTTCAAACCATCTCTCACATCGGGTAATGCTCTGGAAACTATCACGGACATTGAATAATCAATATATGCAGATTTCATCTGCTCTTCTATGTTAATAGGAATCAACTTTTCTCCCTCTGCCATACCTTGTATTTGTTGTTTATTTTATACTTATTTAATTATGATTAGCAAGATACTATAATTCCTATTTTTAACAAAGATATTAGTGCTTGAAAAGCCCATAGTTATTAACATTTATTGATAAAATTTCAATACGATTTATACCCTTGATTTACAAGCCTTTCCGAAGGTGTTTTTAAGGTCAATTTGTCAGTTTTTGATAGATGGCATTCTTTTTGTGATTTATTATTTAAAAAAGGTTAAATTTACACTAAAGAAAAGGCAATATATGGACGATAATTTTTCACCAAAGGTAAGAGATGTAATCACTTTTAGTAAAGAGGAAGCTTTAAGATTAGGACATGACTTCATTGGCACTGAACACTTACTTCTTGGATTAATTCGAAAGGGAGATGGGAAAGCAATAGAAATATTACTAACATTAGAGATTGATTTAAATTTAGTTAGAAAAAAACTTGAAATATTAAATCCAGCAGCTCCAACTATTCTTGAAGTAAATAAGAAAAAAAGCCTTCATTTAACTAGGCAAGCTGAAAAAGCACTAAAGACTACCTTTTTAGAGGCAAAATTGTATCAAAGTGAAGCCATTGATACTGCTCATTTGTTATTGTGTATTTTGAGAAATGAGAATGACCCCTCTACAAAACTTTTAAATAAATACGATGTTGATTACGATCAAGCAAAAGCTCTTTACAAAGAACTTCACACTGATACTACTCATGACATCTTACCATCTAACCCAATAGCTGAAACACCTTCCTCAGATGAGGGTGAGTTTGCATCAGAAAAATCGAACCCATATGATCAAACTCAAAAAGGAAAATCAAACAAAAAAACTAAAACTCCAGTTTTAGATAATTTTGGAAGAGATTTAACTTTTTTAGCTGAAACCGGTAAATTAGACCCTGTAGTTGGGCGTCACAAAGAAATTGAACGTGTTTCTCAAATTTTAAGCAGAAGAAAGAAAAATAATCCCATGCTAATTGGAGAACCAGGTGTTGGAAAATCTGCCATTGCTGAAGGATTAGCTATCAGAGTTGTTAATCGAAAAGTATCTAGAATCCTTTTTGATAAAAGAATAGTTTCTCTAGACCTCGCTAGTCTAGTGGCTGGAACAAAATATAGAGGACAGTTTGAAGAACGAATGAAAGCTTTGATGAATGAGTTGGAAAAAAATGATGATATCATTTTGTTTATTGATGAAATTCATACCATAGTTGGGGCCGGTGGCGCCACAGGATCTTTAGATGCATCAAACATGTTAAAACCAGCTCTGGCAAGAGGTGAAATACAATGCATTGGTGCCACTACTTTGGATGAGTACAGAACTAATATTGAAAAAGATGGTGCTCTAGAAAGACGATTCCAAAAAATAATTGTGAATCCAACTAGTGTAGAAGAAACTATTCAAATATTATACAATATTAAAGAAAAGTATGAGTCTCATCACAATGTAAATTATACAGACGAAGCTATTGAAGCTTGTGTTAAATTAACAAATAGATATATGACTGACAGATATTTACCCGATAAAGCCATTGATGCTTTAGATGAGGCAGGTTCTAGAATTCATATCACAAGCATCGTAGTACCTCAGCAAGTTCTAGAATTAGAAAAGCAACTAGAAAATATTAGAAGTAGTAAAACAAAAGCAGTGAATGGTCAAAAATACGAAGAGGCTGCTAAACTTCGTGATGATGAAAAAAACATTGAGGCTGCATTACATTCTGCTCAACAACAATGGGAAGATGATTCTAAATTAAATAGAGAACTTGTAAGTGAAGACAATGTAGCAGAGGTCGTTTCGATGATGACAGGAATCCCCGTCAATAGAGTTGCGGAGGCAGAAAGTCACAAGCTTGGAGAACTCCCTCAAATGATTAAAGGTAAAGTAGTTGGCCAAGACCAAGCTGTTGCGAAGGTTGTAAAAGCTATTCAAAGAAATAGAGTTGGTTTAAAAGACCCTAATAAACCAATAGGCTCTTTTATTTTTTTAGGACAAACTGGTGTAGGTAAAACTCAATTAGCTAAAGTATTAGCTAGAGAATTATTTGATTCTGACGATTCTTTGATTAGAATTGACATGAGTGAATACATGGAGAAATTTGCTATGTCAAGATTAATTGGAGCACCCCCTGGTTATGTTGGGTATGAAGAAGGTGGTCAATTAACAGAAAAAGTTCGAAGAAAACCCTATGCAGTAGTATTATTAGATGAAATTGAAAAAGCACACCCAGATGTTTTTAATATGTTATTACAAATTTTAGACGATGGACATATCACAGACAGCTTAGGTAGAAAAATTGATTTTAGAAATACCATTATTATTATGACCTCTAATATTGGTGCTAGACAACTTAAAGATTTTGGTTCTGGTGTTGGATTTGGAACTGCTGCCAGAAAAAATCAGTCCGATGAACATGCAAAAGGAATTATAGAAGGTGCCTTAAAAAAATCATTTGCTCCAGAATTTTTGAACAGAATTGATGATATTATTGTTTTTAATTCATTAGAAAGACAAGACATTCATTCTATCATTGATATTGAATTAGATAAATTACTTAACAGAATACTTGATTTAGGCTATACATTAAAGCTAAGCGATAAAGCAAAAGATTATATAGCTGACAAAGGATTTGATAAAAAGTATGGAGCTAGACCTTTAAAAAGAGCTATTCAAAAATATATTGAAGATGCTCTAGCTGAAGAAATTGTTAATTCTAAATTAACAGAAGGCGATACAATTTTCATGGATTTAGACGATAAAAAAAATGAGTTAACCATAAAAATTAAAAAAGGCGAGAAAGTAAAAGAAAAAAAGACTGAAGCAAAAGAGTAAACAAAAACCCAAACATAGTGTTTGGGTTTTTTAGTTTTACAAACTATTGGTTCCTTATTCTTTTGACTAGAATTAATAAATTAATGTCTAAAACAATTCACTAGCATCTATTTCTAATGAATGAATAAACGAAGATGATTTCATAATGTCTTTATGCATTACTCTATCTTCCTTAACTAGTGTTACTTCCTTTCTGAATGCAGCAATAAATGATTCTAAAAATGGAGAACTTTTTAAGTTGCTAAACGATAATCCTTGTGAGGCCGTAAACAATTCTATGGCTAAAATAGTTTGAATATTATCAACTACTTTTTTACATTTAGTAGCTCCATTCGCTCCCATACTTACATGATCTTCTTGACCATTACTTGACTCTATAGAATCTACACTTGATGGAGTTGCATATTGTTTATTTTGACTTACAATGCTTGCTGCAGTATATTGAGGTATCATAAAGCCACTATTTAATCCTGGTTTAGAGACTAAAAAAGGCGGTAAATGTCTGTGTCCTGATACTAATTGATACGTTCTACGTTCTGAAATATTTCCTAATTCTGCCATAGCTATGGCTAAAAAATCTAGCGTTAATGCTAATGGTTGACCATGAAAGTTACCACCAGAAATAATTTGATCATTTTCAACAAAAATATTAGGATTGTCGGTCACTGAGTTAATTTCAGTTAAAAACGTATTTGTAACAAAATTAATAGTGTCTTTTGTTGCCCCGTGAACTTGTGGAATACAACGAAATGAATAGGGATCTTGAACGTGCTGCTTCTCTTGTTTAATTAACTGACTATCTTGTAAAAACTCTTCAACTCTTTTAGCTGTTTTTAATTGACCATTGTGTGGGCGAACTAAATGAACTAATTCATTAAACGGTTCTATTCTACCATCAAAAGCTTCTAAAGAAATAGTTGCTATTAAATCTGACAAATATGAAAGTTTATGAGATTTTATTAAGTTATAAATTCCATAGGCTGTCATAAACTGGGTACCATTTAATAACGCTAGGCCTTCTTTAGATTGAAGATTGATTTTTTGCCAATTAAAACGATCTAGAATCTCTTTTCCAGAAATCTGTTGATCGTTATATTTAACCTCTCCTAATCCAATTAATGGCAGGGCTAAATGAGCTAATGGAGATAAATCACCAGAGGCACCAAGAGAACCCTGTTCATAAACTACTGGAAAAATATTATTATTATAAAAATCAATTAAACGGTTTACCGTTGCAAGCTGAACTCCTGAATGACCATAACTTAATGATTGTATTTTTAACAACAACATCAGTTTTACAATTTCATTAGGAACCTGATCTCCTGTTCCACATGCATGGCTCATGACTAAATTTTCCTGGAGCTTTTGTAAATTTTCACCCTTAATTTTTACATTGTACAAAGCACCAAATCCAGTATTTATACCATAAATAGGTTTGGATGCAGTTGTAATTTTTGTATCTAAATAAGTTCTGCATTTTTTAATACGCGACTCGGCATCCAAAGAAAGTACTAATTTTTTGTCTTGTCTTAAAATGTCTTGTATAATACTAAGATCTAGCGGATTAGAGCCTATTTCATGTGTTAAATCCATACGATGTGCTTCTACATGTAAAAGTCTACAATCGATGTTGATTATGCAACAAAATTTAACAATTTTTCTAATTGAATAGTTATTATCTTTGATTAAACTTTTAAATTAAATTAATGAAAAAATGTTGGTTTTTCATCTTGTTTATTACCTTCCTAATCTCTTGTAAACCTGAACACTCCGCAGATTTTATTACTATTAGCGGCACCATAGATAACACCAAAGATTCTACCCTAACTATTTCGGGTAACGGATTAAATAAAATTATTAAGATTTCTAAAGACGGTAGTTTTAAAGACACTTTAAAAATTTCAGAAGCGAGTTTATATACTCTATATTCTCCAAACAGTGGGAGAGGAATTATTTTTTTAAAAAATGGATACCATCTAAAATTAATTGGTAATGCTTCAAATTTTTTTAAAGGCTTCAACTATTTGGGAGACGATGAAGGGGCAGATAGTAATAATCTTTTTATTGATAGATACAATTTTGGTTTAACTTCAGGAAGTATAGAGGGGTTTATAGTGTTAGAAAAAGAAGCTTTTTTAAACAAAATAAATTTCTTCAAAAATGGAATGGATAGTATTGCTGCTTTGTATCCAAATGCAAATGAGAGTATGCTAGAACAATCTAATACTCAAAACAACACTTTTTTTGACAAATTATTAGATAATTATGATCAAATGCATGCTCGTATTATCCAACAAAAAAGAACTGAAGAAAAATTAAAAAAAGGAAATAAAGCGCCAGATTTTTCTAATTATGAAAATTATAATGGAAATACCTCATCACTTTCAGACTTCAAAGGAAAGTATGTGTATATTGACATTTGGGCCACCTGGTGCAGACCATGTATTGCTCAATTTCCTTATTTAAAAAAGTTAGAAAAAGAGTTTCAAGGTAAAAATATCTCTTTTGTGAGTATTTCTACAGATGATGACAGGCGTTCTAATGGAAGCTGGGAGAAGGCTAGAGATAAATGGATAACCATGGTTAGAAAAAGAAACCTTTCTGGATATCAATTATGGGCAGGTAAAGATGACGCACGATTTTCTAGAGAATATATGATTACCAGTATTCCTAGATTTATCTTAATAGATCCTGAAGGAAACCTAATAGATAGTAATGCCAAAAGTCCAGCGGACCCAGCATTGAGAGAATTATTAGTTAGATTACCAGGAATTTAAAATAAAAAAAAGTCGAAAAATTTTTCGACTTTTTTTTATTTATGCATAATTCTTTATTCTTTATAAACCCCCATTTGAGCATACTTATCCATTCTAGTAGATACAATCTCTTTCTCTGATAAATCCTTTAATTCTTCAAATGATGTTAGAATCGTTTTTTTAACAGCTTCAAAAGCTCCTTCTCTGTTAGAATGTGCACCACCAACAGGTTCTTTGATAATTCCATCAATTAATTTTAACCGTTTCATATCATCTCCAGTTAATTTCAAAGCATCAGCTGCCTGCTCTTTAAACTCCCAACTTCTCCATAAAATAGATGAACAAGATTCAGGAGAAATAACAGTATACCAAGTGTTTTCCATCATAAAAACTTTATTTCCAACACCTATTCCTAGTGCTCCACCTGAAGCTCCCTCCCCTATAACAATGGTAATGATAGGTGTTTTTAAACGGGTCATTTCTAAAATATTTCGAGCAATGGCCTCTCCTTGCCCTCTCTCTTCTGCTTCTAATCCTGGATACGCTCCTGGAGTATCTAATAATGTAACCACTGGAATGTTAAACTTCTCTGCCATTTTCATGAGACGAAGTGCTTTTCTATACCCTTCAGGGTTAGCCATTCCAAAATTCCTGTATTGACGTGTTTTTGTGTTGTATCCTTTTTGCTGACCAATAAACATAAAAGACTGATCTCCTATTTTACCCAAGCCACCAATCATGGCCTTATCATCTTTCACATTTCTATCTCCATGTAATTCCATAAAGGTATCTCCGCAAATTGCTTTGATATAATCTAAAGTATAAGGTCTGTTAGGGTGTCTTGACAACTGAACTCTTTGCCAAGGAGTTAAATTTTTGTAGATCTCTTTTTTAGTTTTTTCTAACTTCTTTTCAATTTTTTTACAAGTAGCTATGACATCAACATCACTATCTACACCTATTTCATAACATTTTTCCAGCTGCTCCTTTAGTTCTTTAATAGGCAATTCGAAGTCTAAATATTCCATGATTTGGTTATTTGTTTTCTATAAAATTGATGATTTAAAATCAACAGACAATGATACAAAATTACTATAAAAAATGAGTCAATTTACAATGATTTTTATTTTTTTGATTGTTTTAATTTATCTAGTTTGTTTAAGACACCTTTCATATTTTTTAAGACAGCATTTACCAATACTACTAACAAAACGATACATGCACCTAAGTAAAATTCTGAATTCATTTTTTCACTTTCACCAAAAATAATCAATGCTAAAATAATTGCATAGACAGGTTCTAGGTTTACAGTAAGAACAACAGTGTATGGAGTAAGGTGTTTCATAACATCTACTGAAACAATAAATGCATATGCTGTACAAATACTACTTAAAATAAATAGATATATCCAATCAAGGTTTCCTAAAACAAAAAAATCAATTGTAAAAGATCCCTTAAAAAATAAATAGACTGTAATAAAAAGTGCTCCAAAAAATAATTGATAAAATGAAATGATAGATGCACTGTGCTTTCTAACAAACAAACCATTGAGTACCGAAAATAATGCTGATAAAAACGAAGAAATTAGTGCATATATTATTCCAAGAGCATACTGAGATTCAAAACTAAAAATAATGTATAAGCCAACAACTACAAGTAAGCCAAGGATTATTTCAACTGCCTTAATTCTTCTTTTGAAAAAAATTGGCTCTATGAGTGACGTAAAAAACGCACCTGTACTCATAGCTACTAGAGCTACAGAAACGTTTGAAACTTTAATAGCTTTAAAAAATGTAATCCAATGGAGTGCAATTAAAATACCTGATAGTAAAAACTTAAATAACGACTTCTTGTCTAGTTCAAATGACTTTTTCTTAATCAAAAAATAGGCTGCAATAAAAAAAGAGGCTAATAGCATCCTGAACCAAACTAATGGGATGGCGTCTATAGATATTAATTTTCCTAAAATGGCAGTAAAACCCCAAATAAAGACAATTAAATGGAGGTGTAAATAATATTTTAAATTACTTTTTTGCATTTAGATATAAATAAAGAGCTAGCAATCCAAATATGAAATTAGGAATCCAAACATAAACAAGGGAATTAACACCAGCTACAGCTCCTAGCACCTCACCAACTTTTAAAAAGAAAACATAAATAAACATGATTGTAACTCCAATTCCTAAATTAACTCCTATACCTCCTCTTTTTTTCTTGAAAGCGAGTGCCACAGCTATAATCGTTAAAATATAACATGCTATGGGTAAACTTGTTCTCTTATATAACTCTACCAAATAAGCGTTTAAATTTTTAACCCCTCTTTTTTTTGAAATTTTAATAAACTCAGATAACTCATTAGAAGGCATTTCCTGAGCTAGAGCAGATTTATACATAAAATCTTTTGGTGTAAAAGAGAAGGTTGTGTCCATATTAACACCAGCGTAAATACTATCTCTATCACTATAAATTTTACGTAGTTTGTATCTAGTCAATTTAAATGTGCTATCTTTTTTTATCCATCGAATATTTTCAGCGGTTAATTTTTGAATTAATTCTATGCCTTTATAATTTTCTATGGAAAAATAACTTCCTTGAGAAGATTTAAAACTATAGCTTTTCAAATACATGTAAGTACTGTCATTAAGTTGTAGACTAAAATTTTCGACAATATTATCTTTCCACTTCTTCCTTACAAAAAACTCTTTTTCAAATTGTTTTCTTTCTTTACTACTGCTCGGAACAACATAGTGATTCATGGCTAAAGCAACTAGTGTTATCAAAGTAGCACCAATCATGTAAGGGTAAAGGAATCTTGTAAATGAAATTCTAGCACTAGTCATGGCTACAATTTCTGTGTTATTGGAAAGTTTAGAAGTAAATAGTATAACCGCAATAAATAATGCCAAAGGCATAAATGTGTTGGCATAATAGATGATAAAATTTGTATAATACTCATCAATAATTCGGCCTACAGTTAAATCACTGTGTGCTAAAAACTTATCTACTCGCTGAGAAATATCAATAGCAACTGCAATTGGTATCAGAATAAGAAGGGTAAACAGGAAGGTTACCAAGTATCTTTTTAATATGTACCAGTCTAACTTTTTCACTATAATCTTTTATTCATTTGCTTGACCATCTTGTCTTTCCATACGGCAAAATCACCGGCTATAATATGCTTTCTGGCTTCTCTAGTTAACCATAGATAAAATCCCAAATTGTGAATAGATGCTATTTGTTTACCTAATAATTCTTTGGATGCAAAAAGATGTCTTAAATAAGCTTTGCTGTAAAGAGTATCTACAAAAGTAATACCCATATCATCTATAGCTGAAAAATCATTTTCCCACTTCTTATTTTTAATATTAATACTACCATGAGCAGTAAAAAGCATTCCATTTCTGGCATTTCTAGTAGGCATCACACAATCAAACATATCTACTCCTAAAGCTATATTTTCTAAAATATTGATGGGAGTTCCTACACCCATTAAATATCTTGGTTTATCTTCAGGTAAAATTTCACATACAATTTCTGTCATTGCATATAATTCTTCTGCTGGCTCACCAACAGAAAGACCACCAATAGCATTGGCTTCTGCTTCAACAGAGGCAATGAATTCTGCAGATTGTTTTCTCAAATCTTTATAAGTACTTCCTTGTACAATTGGAAAAAAAGTTTGATTATAATCGTACTTTAGTGGAGTTTTATCTAAGTGTTTTATACATCTTTTTAACCAACGGTGCGTCATATGCATCGATCTTTTAGCATAATTATAATCGCACGGATAAGGAGTGCATTCGTCAAAAGCCATGATAATATCTGCTCCAATACTTCGCTGAATTTCCATGACATTTTCAGGCGTAAAAAAATGCATAGAGCCATCTATGTGACTCTTAAATTTTACTCCTTCTTCATTAATTTTTCTTCTTCCTGATAACGAATAAACCTGATAACCACCACTATCTGTTAGAATATTTCTATCCCAATTCATAAATTTATGCAAGCCACCTGCTTCCTCTAGAATTTTTGTAGTTGGCCTCAAATACAAGTGATAGGTATTTCCTAAAATGATGTCAGGATTAATCTCTGTCTTTAATTCTGTTTGGTGAACACCTTTTACAGTACCTACGGTACCTACAGGCATAAAAATAGGAGTTTCTATCACTCCATGGTCTGTAGTGATTTTTCCTGCTCTTGCTTTACTCTTAGGGTCTTGGCTTTTTAGTTCAAATTTCATCGGTTGCAAAGATACATAAAACGGGATACGAGGTCTTGTAAAAGAAACTTAAGATTTTCTTTTATTTCGCTTAAAATGATTTCGTTTTCTTCCAAATTCTCTTTTTTTATTATCATCTATAGAAACTTCAGCAGTTTTTGATGAGAAAGCTATAATTTGATTTAATTCATTAACTTCTTTGGTTGTAAGTTCTCGCCATTCTCCATAGGCCAAACCATGTAAACTTATATTCATTATTCTTGTCCGCTCTAACTTTTTAACCGTATAATTTAAATACTCGCACATTCTTCTGATCTGCCTATTTAATCCCTGGGTAAGCACAATTTTAAATTGGTAATTACTTATTTTCTCCACCAAACATTTTTGAGTAATAGTATCTAAAATAGGGATTCCATTACTCATTTTTTTAATAAAATCGTCTGTAATTAGGCTGTCTACTGTAACTAGATATTCTTTTTGATGATTATTTCCTGCTCGTAAGATTTTATTAACAATATCACCATCATTGGTTAAAAAAATTAACCCTTGCGATGGCTTATCTAGTCTTCCAACTGGAAAAAGTCTCTCCGGATAGTTAATATATTTTACAATATTTTTACGTTCTTTAGAATCTGTAGTACAAACGATACCTATAGGCTTATTTAATGCTATATAACGAGTTTTTGGTTTAGGTCTTAGAGGCTTACCGTCTATCCTAACATCATCACCCTCTACTACTCTATTACCTAGTTTAGTGGGAATTCCATTAATGGTAACTCGTCCCTCAATAATTAATTTCTCAGCTTCTCTTCTAGAACAGATTCCTGTTGCACTAATAAATTTATTGAGGTTCGTTGAATCTTGATTATTTGCCAAATCTTTATATAATTACAGTTCTAAATGTAAGATTAATTCTTGGAGAAAATACTTTTTTTGTTGGTGGAAGCCTGTGAAACCAATTTTTTTGAGTGGTTCCTTTCATAAGTAATAAACTTCCATTTTCTAATAAAATATCTAAGCGTTGCTTTGTTACTTTATGTTTAAATGAAAATTTACGTTCAGCTCCAAAAGTTATGGAGGCGATGGTTCCATCTTCTAAAAGTGTTTTTTCAGCATCAGAATGCCATCCCATGCCTTCAGCTCCATCATGATATAAATTCATCAAACAAGAGTTATAGGTAGTAGAGGAAAGCTCCTCAACTTTTTTTTTGAGCTGAAGTAATTCTGGTGTCCATAGATGTGCCTGCTTTGTTACTCCAGAATAAGAATAGCTGTAAGCTTTGTCTCCAAACCAAGCAACTTTTCTTTTTGTAATATGGTGTTTTCCAAAAATAATAGCTTCATCGTTTTGCCAAGGAATCTCTTGTAATAAAGTTTGATAATAAGATGTTATTTCTTTTCTGTTAAAAACACTGCCTAAATAGATTACTTCTCCTTCATAAGGAAGCATATTTAAGTGTGTATTTTGACTAAATAAATCCATTATTTATGGGTACAATAAAAAATTGCGGACTTGGAAAGTTACAAATCCAATGCTAAGATGATATTACTTAAAAAAAGAATCAACAAATTCATGTTTATTGAATACTTGCAAGTCAT
>CAXHZP010000034.1:0-21054 GCA_964021805.1 uncultured Flavobacterium sp. | reverse complement strand
TCTCCATCCGTATCAAAATTAGTTACTACCCATAAATCGTGTCGAATCCATTTATTTGGAGTATTAAACGCATCAATTATTTGTGCTTCTCCATTTTTAAAAACAGGAACTACTTTTTCTTGAGCATTTAAAAAAAGAACTGTAAAAAGTAAACTAAATAGAATTAATCTCTTCATGTATTAATTTTTAAGAATGGTGGTTTATTTTTTGATTGAATCTGAAAAAATGAAGTGAATTTAAATTTCATTTTGAAGTTTTATCGTCGAATTATAGTTGTAAAAATACAAAACAAAAAAGGAGAGCTAAAGAATTAAGGAGTTATTTGAACAGAGATTTTTATGTTTCATATAATAAAGTTGTATTTTTAGTAACATTTTTAAAACTCCATCATGCAAATTTTAAAAAAACTAATAGTATTTACCGTTTTTTTTACGGTCTCTAATTCATTTTCTCAAGATTATTTTTTTAAAGATAAGAATCCATTTGATTCAAAAATTCCAACCCCAGAAGAATTTTTGGGATATCCAATCGGGGATCAACATACTAGACATGATCAAATTGTATCATACTTGTACAAATTAGCTGAAATTTCAGATAAGGCAGAAATTGAAATTTACGGATATACACATGAAAAAAGAAAATTAGTTATACTTAGAGTTTCTTCTGAGAAGAACCTAGCTGATTTAAGTAATTTAAAAAAACAACATTTAAAGTTTACTAATCCAACTTTAACACCTCAAAATTATGATGAGGTTCCAGTATTTATTCAACTTGCCTACAACGTTCACGGAAATGAACCATCTAGTTCTGAAGCGGCATTATTAACAGCTTATACATTAGTTGCATCAGAAAGCGAAGAAGTGAAAAATTATCTTAATAATTCTGTTATTTTTATAGATCCCACCATCAATCCAGACGGAAGAGATAGACATACTCAGTGGGCTAATCAATACAAGGCATACTCCTTAGTTTCTGACAATGCTGATGCAGAGCACAATGAAATGTGGCCCAGAGGTAGAACTAATCATTATTGGTTTGATTTAAATAGAGATTGGTTGTTAGCTGTACATCCAGAAAGTCAGGGAAAATTAAAATGGTACCATGATTGGTATCCCAACGTAGTGACAGACTTCCATGAAATGGGTACTAATAGTAATTTCTTTTTTGAACCAATGAAAGCTATTGGTTCTAAGGATCCAATAATGCCAAAAGAAAATTACGAAGACTTAAATAATTTATTTGCACCGTATTTTGCAAAAACTATGGATGATATAGGATCTCTGTATTTTACCAAAGAAGCTTTTGATGGAACGTATCCAGGGTATGGATCATCTTATCCAGATCTACAGGGTGCTTTGGCGTTATTGTTTGAACAAGCAAGTTCTAGAGGGCATTTACAAGATACAGATTATGGAACAATTTCATTTGGATTTACCATCAGAAACCAATATAGATCAAGTATAGCTACCATAAAAGCAGCCGTAGAAAATAAAAAGGTATTAAGAAAATATCAACAAGATTTTTTTAAATCTGCTGTCACAAAAAAAACTGCTTCAGGTTTTTCTGGATATGAATTTGGTGATAATTATGATAAAAATAGAAACAAGGCTTTTGTTGATTTCTTGATGAAACACAAGATTAAAGTATATGAAAAAGGTACTAAATTTTATGTACCGTTAAAGCAAAAACAACATAGAATGGTTCAAACAATGTTTGAAACCTACACTAAATATGCAGATAGTGTTTTTTATGATGCCTCTGCTTGGAGTGTTTCTAATTTTTATAATATGAAACCCAAAGGATTAAAGTCAGCAAGAATAGGGAAGGAAATAACAACTTCTTCGAAGCTATTAAATAATTCTAAAATTTCAAAAACAGATTATGCTTACCTTCTAGACTGGGATGATTATAACGCTCCAGCTGCATTAAATTATATCCAACAAAGAGGAGTAAAAGCTTCCGCCGCCTTCAAGAAATTTTCAGCAAATACAACTGAAGGGATTAAAAATTTTAATTACGGAACAGTTATGATTCCTGTGAGTAAACAACAATTGTCTTCATCTGATGTGTATGAAATTCTAAGCGAAGCACAACAAAAATTTATGGTACCAGTATATGCTACAAATACAGGATTTAGTGTAAAAGGGATAGATTTAGGAAGTAATAATTTCAGAAAAATTCACAAAGTCAAAGCAGCTATGTTTATTGGAAATGGAGTCTCCTCATATGAAGCAGGAGAAGTATGGCATTTATTGGATACAAGAGTAGAAATGCCAATTACGAAGTTGCAACTTCACAATTTGAATAGAATTTCATTAGATAAATATAATATCTTAGTTATGGTATCTGGGAATTATAGTCAGTTAGACTCTATTCAAAGAAATAAAATTAAAGATTGGGCTAGTAGAGGTAATACTTTAATTACTATTGGTAGTGCTTCAAAATGGTTGATCTCTAAAAAACTAGTAAAAGAAAGTCTCACTAAAAAATCTACAGATAAAGAAGACTCCTCCAATAAAATTGTAAAGAGACTGCCTTATGTAGATGCTAGAGAAAATATTGGTAGAGAAAGATTAGGCGGTTCTATTTTTGAGATCGAATTAGATCTCTCACATCCACTAGGTTTTGGGTTTAGAGATATTAAATTACCAGTTTATAAAAACAATACTGTATTTTTAAAACCTAGTAAAAACCCGTATGCTACCGTAGCAAAATACTCAGCGGATCCACATATAGATGGGTATATCTCTCCAGTTAATTTAAATACCTATTTAAAACCCTCTGCGTCGTTATTAGTAAGTCCAATAGGAAAAGGAAGAGCTATTTTATTTGCAGATAACCCAAACTTTAGGGGTGCTTGGTATGGGACTAATAAACTATTTTTAAATGCTTTATTTTTAGGAAATAATATATCAGTTCCACAAATAGGAAATTAACAATGTATCGTATGAAAAAATTACTTATTATATTTTTATTGCTGCTGGTTCATAAAGGGTTTTCTCAAGAAAACTACTTAGGTGAAGGACCTTTTGATCAATTAATTATTAGAGGAGTTACCTTAATTAACGGAGATGGCTCTCCTCCAAGAGGACCAGTAGACATAGTTGTTGAAAATAACATCATTGTTGCTATACAAGTGGTGGGGTATCCAGGGGTAGAAATTGTAGAAAAAAACAGACCTAAATTAAAAAAGGATGGTAAAGAATTAGATGCATCTGGCATGTACTTACTACCTGGATTTGTAGATATGCATGGTCATATTGGAGGAAAATCACAGGGAGCAAATTCATCATATGTTTTTAAGTTATGGATGGCTCATGGAATTACTACAGTAAGGCAACCTAGTGGTATTAACGCAAAAGAATTAAAGCTCTTGAGTTCTAAAAATAAAATTGTAGCACCTAGAATCTTTGATTATGTTGGATTTGGATCTGGAAGTAAAAAACCCATTAGTACTCCCGAAATGGCTAGAGAATGGGTAAGGAAAAATGCGAAAAATGGCGCGGATGGTATAAAATTCTTTGGATCAGAGCCTGAGATTATGACTGCTGCTCTAGATGAAAATAAAAAATTAGGTTTAGGTTCTGCATGTCATCATGCTCAATTAAGTGTAGCTAGATGGAACGTTTTACATTCTGCTAGAGCAGGTCTTACTTCTATGGAGCATTGGTATGGTTTACCTGAGGCTCTTTTTGATGATAAAACTGTTCAAAATTATCCGTTAGATTACAATTATCAAAATGAACAGCATCGTTTTGAGGAAGCGGGTAAACTATGGGAGCAAGCTGCCAAGCCATATTCTACTCATTGGAACAATGTAATGAATGAGTTATTAGAGCTAGATTTTACCTTAGACCCTACATTTAATATTTATGAGGCTAGTAGAGACTTGCAAAGAGCTAGAAGAGCAGAATGGCATGAAACATATACCTTGCCTTCATTATGGAAATTTTATGAACCAAGTAAAATTTCACATGGTTCTTATTGGCATTATTGGGGAACAGAACAAGAAGTAGCATGGAAAAATAATTTTCAGTTATGGATGACCTTTATCAATGAATATAAAAATAGAGGAGGTAGAGTAACTGCAGGATCAGATTCTGGATTTATATACCAATTGTATGGTTTTGCTTACATAAGAGAATTGGAATTGTTAAGAGAGGCAGGGTTTCATCCTCTAGAAGTAATTCGTTCAGCAACTTTGAATGGAGCAGAAGCTTTAGGTTGGGATGATAAAATTGGCTCTATTCAAATAGGCAAATTAGCAGATTTTGTTATTGTAGAGGAAAATCCGTTACAAAATTTAAAAGTTCTTTACGGAACAGGAGCTATTAAATTAACCAAATCAAATGAAGTAGTTAGGGTAGGAGGAGTAAAATACACCATAAAAGATGGTGTAATTTATGATGCAAAAAAATTACTTTTAGATGTTAAGCAAATGGTTGACGTTCAGAAAGAAGAGAAAAACTGGATATTAAAACAGCCTGGAATAAAAGACTAATTACAAACCTTACAGTTTTCTTTTTCTTTGATTTCCCCAACTAATAGACCTTGATCATTCATAACAAATCCACAACAGTCCATGAACCCTTGTGCTATTAGTTTTCTAGCACGCTGAATCTGGGATTTAGTGGTTGGTAAATTTTGATGGAGTAGTTTAGCTACTTCAGACTGTTTCATTCCTTTAATATCAGACAAGAAGAGAGGTGTCCTATATTTTTTGGGTAGGTTTTGTAAAATACCTAGTAAACAATCTTTTTCGGTGTGAAAATTTTCCTCAGTGTCTATTTCTGCTGTAAAATCGGGTAATTCTGAGCTAATTTTTGAGGTTCTGAAAAAATCCATAATAGAGTTTCTTGCAATGGTAAAGCACCAAGACTTAATTTTATTTAAATCTTTTAACGTGTGTAATTTAGTGTGGATTTTTATGAATGTGTCTTGAAGAATATCATTAGTTATCGCCTCATCACGAACCTTATTTTCGATATACCTTTTTATATCATCAGAATATTGTTTCCAAACTTCATTAGTAGTCATCATAATAGTCAGTTCAAAAATTTTTGATCAAAATTCTCTAACTAGGAGTTACAGTTAGAACATGAGCATACTTCACAAGTACAGCCAGAGCAATCTCCGTTTATACAGGCAACACAAGTACAGGTACATTGATTTTTATAAATCATCTTTAGTTGTTTTAGTTTATATATAAGACTCAAATAATTGAAAAAAGATGCATTTCTTTTCAATTATTTTCCATTTTGAATGGGGGTGGTGTCAGGCATTAACTTATTTAAAATCGTGTAAACAGGACAAAATTTTGTGATAGGGCTTAAAATTTGAAGTACGGCAACGGCAACAGCTATATAAATCCAGTTGAACCCTAATTCACTTGCTAGTACTATAGATCCAATATTTAGGAGTCCTACAATACCATCATGAAGTCTTACTTTTACTATGTCTCTTGTGTTATTCATAAGATTTTATTTTTTAATAGTTATACAATCAAATATAAAAAAAATAGTGATTACTTGTTTTTTAATATTAATACACTAGTTATTAAATCCCTCAAAAAATGTAACCAATTTTTTTTGATATCCTGGTCTTAATACCTCTACCAAAACTAATTCTTCTGAACCAGCATTAAAAATTCTAACTTTTGTATTGTTAGGTATTAAAAACCCTTTACTACTTGGTATTTTTTTTACACCTTCTTTGAATTCTAGTCCAAGTATTCCGCTCAAGACAATACCTCTTATTTCAAATTTAGCTTTAATTACTGGCTCAGTCCAACCCACTGGAGCATGCATTTTATTTAAACCAATTTCATCTGAAATAGAATAATCAAAAAGATGTCTTTTAACATTATCATTAATTATAATTTTTTTTGGTGTAACAACATAATCGTTATAGATAGCTTTTTCACCTGTATTAGGTTCCTTTTGGTTAGGTCTACAACATGTAAAAATAATTAATAATATGAGTAAAATTCTATTCATCTGATTATATATTTAGTTTATAAATTATTTTTAGTACTACATATTTCGTCTGTATTGACCACCTACTTCAAAAAGTGCAGCTGTTATTTGCCCTAAAGAACATACTTTGGTAGTATCCATAATTTTTTCAAATAAGTTTTCATTTTTCATGGCTGCCTGCTGTAATGATTTTAATTGAGTAGTAGCTTCATTTTTATTGGCATTATGTAACAATTCTTTAGTTTCTATCTGAAATTTCTTTTCTTTTTCTGTTGCTCTAATTACTTCAGATGGTAGAATTGTTGGAGAGCCTTTTGAACTCAAAAATGTATTAACACCAATAATTGGAAAATCTCCGTTGTGTTTTAAAGTCTCATAATACAAACTTTCCTCTTGTATTTTTGATCGTTGATACATAGTTTCCATAGCCCCTAAAACACCCCCTCTTTCTGTAATTCTATCAAATTCTTTCAATACAGCCTCTTCTACTAAATCGGTTAGTTCTTCGATAATAAAAGACCCTTGAATTGGATTTTCATTTTTTGTTAATCCCAATTCTTTATTAATAATTAATTGTATGGCCATGGCTCTTCTTACAGAATCTTCTGTTGGAGTGGTAATGGCTTCATCATATGCATTGGTGTGCAGAGAATTGCAATTGTCATAAATAGCATATAAAGCTTGAAGTGTAGTTCTAATATCATTAAAATCAATTTCTTGAGCATGAAGTGAACGCCCAGAAGTTTGAATATGATATTTGAGCATCTGTGCTCTAGAGTTTGCTTGGTATTTATACTTTAATGCTTTTGCCCAAATTTTTCTAGCTACACGTCCAATAACTGCATATTCAGGATCTATTCCATTTGAAAAGAAAAAAGATAAGTTAGGCCCAAACTTGTTGATGTCCATACCTCTAGAAAGATAGTATTCTATATAAGTAAATCCATTAGATAGCGTTAATGCCAATTGCGTAATTGGGTTGGCTCCAGCCTCTGCTATATGGTAACCAGAAATTGAAACAGAATAGAAATTACGAACTTGTTTTTTAATGAAATACTCTTGAACATCTCCCATGAGTTTCAATGCAAATTCTGTTGAGAAAATGCAGGTATTTTGTGCCTGATCTTCTTTTAAAATATCTGCTTGTACAGTACCTCTAACTTGTGCTAAAGTTTCTGTTTTTATCTGTTCATAAACTTTAGGTGGTAACACCATGTCACCAGTAATTCCTAATAATAAAAGACCTAATCCGTTGTTTCCCTTCGGTAATTCTCCTCTGTATTTAGGTCTTTTTAATCCTTTTGAATCATAGGTTTCTTTAAATATAAATTCAACTTTTTTCTCTAACTTATTTTCTTTAATATATTTTTCACAGTTTTGATCTATTGCAGCATTCATGAAAAAACCTAACAACATTGGTGCTGGTCCATTAATAGTCATTGAAACTGAGGTCATGAGATGACTTAAGTCAAATCCAGAGTACAATTTTTTAGCATCATCTAAACAGCAAATTGAAACACCAGCATTTCCAATCTTACCATAAATATCAGGTCTATGTCCTGGGTCATTTCCATACAGGGTCACAGAATCAAAAGCAGTGGATAAGCGTTTTGCTTCAAGTCCAAGACTAACATAATGAAAACGTCTATTGGTTCTCTCAGGACCACCCTCTCCGGCAAACATTCTCGTTGGGTCTTCCCCAGTTCGCTTAAAAGGATACAAACCTGCTGTAAAAGGAAATTCTCCTGGAACATTTTCTTGTAAGTTCCATCGTAATACATCTCCCCATGCCTCATATTTAGGGAGTGATATTTTTGGTATTTTAGAATGAGACAAAGACTTGCTATGTGTCTCTATATTAATATCTTTATTTCTTACTTTAAAAGTATAAACAGGAGCTTTGTATCGTTCAATTTTATCATGCCAGCTTAGGATAATCTCCCAATTGTAGGGGTCTAAATCCATTTTTACTTTTTCAAACTGATTGATTAATAATTTTATGAAAGGCAATTCATTTTTTGGAGTTTTTTCAAGAATGTTTTTATGATCTAATCCTGTTTTTGTCAAGATCTCTTTCTGATTGATTGATAAAGATTTTGTACTAAGTATAGAATCTATTGTTTTATAAATTCCAAATAATTTTTGAGCAACTTCTACTTGACTTCGTTCCTTTTTATCATAAGCTCTAATATTTTCTGCTATTTCAGATAAATAACGAATTCGTGCTGGTGGAATGATAAAAATCTTTTCAGACATTTCCTGGATGATTTCTATGGAAGAATTTAAATCTACTCCAGTTTTTTCTACAAGCTTATTCATGATAGCTTTGTAGAGCGAATTCATACCGGGATCGTTAAATTGAGATGCTATAGTCCCAAAAACTGGCATATCATTCATGTGTATATGCCATAAATTATTATTACGCATATATTGTTTTTTTACATCACGAACAGCATCTAGAGCACCACGTTTGTCAAATTTATTAATGGCAACAAGATCAGCAAAGTCTAACATATCTATTTTTTCTAGCTGAGTAGCCGCTCCAAATTCTGGAGTCATTACATAAAGAGAGGTATCTGAATGTTCAATGATTTCTGTATCTGATTGTCCAATTCCTGACGTCTCTAGAATAATTAAATCAAATTTTGAAGCTTTTAAAACCTCTATAGCTTCATTTACATGTTTAGATAAAGCTAAATTAGACTGACGAGTTGCTAAAGATCTCATATATACTCGACTGTTGTTAATAGCATTCATTCTTATTCGATCACCTAATAAGGCACCGCCTGTTTTACGTTTAGAAGGGTCTACAGAAATAAGTCCAATAGTTTTATTTGGAAAATCAATTAAAAATCTTCTAACTAATTCATCAACCAAACTAGATTTTCCAGAACCACCAGTTCCTGTAATTCCTAAAACGGGTATCGTAGAATTTTTATTTATTTTATGTATTTCAGATAAAGTTTTTTTTGAAATTTCAGGAAAATTTTCGGCAGATGAAATAATTCGAGCAATACTTCCAGCGTCTTGATTTTTTAGATGATTAATTTCATTAGTTAGAACTTTACCAATGGGGAAATCTGATTGTTTTACCAAATCATTAATCATTCCCTGTAGACCCATTTCTCTTCCGTCATCTGGTGAATATATTCGAGTAATGCCGTACTCCATTAAATCTTTAATTTCCTTAGGAAGTATTACACCGCCTCCGCCTCCAAAAATTTTTATATGACTTGCATTTTTTTCTTTCAACAAGTCATACATATATTTAAAATATTCATTATGGCCGCCTTGATAGGAGGTCATTGCAATAGCATTTACATCTTCTTGTATAGCGCAATTCACAACATCTTCAACACTTCTATCATGTCCTAAATGAATCACTTCAACACCAGTAGATTGAATAATTCTACGCATAATATTAATTGATGCATCATGACCATCAAATAAAGAAGCTGCAGTTACAATTCTAACTTTATTGATTGGTTTGTAAGGAGTGATATTTTCCATTTTTTTTAATGATAGTTTAGTTTCAACTAAATAGTTTTTGTAGAATAATTATTATTTATTATAAATATATATTCAAATATGATATTATTCGTAAAAAAAATATGAATTTAGAATTGCAATTTACGAATTTTTCAAAAAAAAGATGTTTTTTTTAACGGTATAAAAATTAATCGATTTAAAAATCGATTATATTTGTAGGTATAATTATTTTTTTAATCTTTTAGGTACAAATGACATTTAAAGAGTTAATACAACAAGGTATACCAGATGTATTACCAGACAAAAGGGACTATGAATCTTCTATTAATCATGCTCCGAAAAGAAAAGATATATTATCTAAAGACGAGAAAGAATTAGCATTAAGAAATGCATTACGTTATTTTGATGCGAAACATCATTCAGTTTTGTTGCCAGAGTTTGCTGAAGAACTAGAAACATACGGTCGTATTTACATGTATCGGTTTCGTCCTACTTATAGTATGTATGCAAGATCAATTTCTGAATATCCAGGAAAATGTGAGCAGGCTAAAGCCATTATGTTAATGATTCAGAATAATTTAGATTATGCTGTAGCTCAACACCCACACGAATTAATCACTTACGGAGGCAACGGAGCTGTTTTTCAAAATTGGGCACAGTATTTATTGACTATGAAATACCTCTCTGAAATGACCTCTAAGCAAACTCTGGCTATGTACTCTGGCCATCCTATGGGGTTGTTTCCTTCAGGAAAAAATGCACCTAGAGTTGTGGTTACCAATGGAATGACCATACCTAATTATTCTCAACCAGATGATTTAGAAAAAATGAATGCTCTGGGGGTTAGCCAATACGGTCAAATGACAGCAGGGAGCTATATGTATATTGGACCTCAAGGGATAGTTCACGGAACTACTATTACCGTTTTAAATGGTTTTAGAAAAATAGGAAAATCACCTCAAGGGAATTTATTTGTAACTGCTGGTTTAGGCGGAATGAGTGGTGCTCAGCCCAAAGCTGGAAATATAGCTGGTTGTATTACTGTATGTGCAGAGGTAAACCCTAAAATTACGCAAGTACGCCTAGATCAAGGATGGATAGATGAGAAATTTACTGATATCAATAAATTGGTAACTAGAGTAAAATTAGCAAAAGATAGCAAAGAAATTGTATCTCTTGCTTATTTAGGAAATATAGTAGATGTTTGGGAGAAGTTTGATGTTGAAGATATTCATATAGATCTAGGCTCAGATCAGACCTCACTTCACAACCCTTGGGCAGGAGGATATTATCCTTGTGATATTTCATTTGAAGAGGCCAATAATATGATGGCTGAAAATCCAGTTTTATTCAAAGAAAAAGTACAAGAAACTATTCGAAGACATGCAAGGGCAATTAATAAACATACTGCTAAAGGAACTTATTTCTTTGATTATGGAAATGCATTCTTATTAGAAGCTAGTAGAGCAGGAGCAGATATTATGGCAGAGAATGGCATTGATTTCAGATACCAAAGTTATGTTCAAGACATTATGGGACCTATGTGTTTTGATTACGGTTTTGGTCCTTTTAGGTGGGTTTGTGCTTCTGGAAATTCAAAAGACTTAGAAAAAACAGATCTCATAGCTTGTGAAGTTTTAGAAGAAATCATGAAAAATTCTCCTACCGATATTCAACAGCAAATGGCTGATAATATTCAATGGATTAAAGGGGCTCAAGAAAATGAGTTAGTAGTTGGTTCTCAGGCAAGAATTTTATATGCAGATGCTGAAGGAAGAATAAAAATAGCTCAAGCATTTAATAAAGCAATAAAAAAAGGAAAAATAGGTCCTGTAGTATTAGGTAGAGATCATCATGATGTTTCAGGAACAGATTCACCATACCGAGAAACATCAAATATTTATGATGGATCTAAGTTTACTGCAGATATGGCTATTCAAAATGTCATTGGAGATAGTTTTAGAGGTGCTACTTGGGTTTCCATTCACAATGGAGGTGGTGTTGGATGGGGAGAGGTTATTAATGGCGGATTTGGCATGCTTATTGATGGTAGTAAAGAGTCAGCCAAAAGAATAAAGTCTATGCTTTTTTGGGATGTAAACAACGGAATAGCAAGGAGAAACTGGGCAAGAAATGATGAAGCTATTTTTGCAATCAAACGTGCAATGAAAAATGAAAAAAAGTTAAAAGTTACCATCCCCAACAAAGTAGATTTGTCATTATTTAAGAATCTTTATTAAACCACTAATTATGAAAATATATAAGCTATTTATTTTGTTATGCATAGGTGTTCTTACCTCTTGTTCTTCAGTAAAAGTTGTCTCGGATTATGATACTAAGGTAGATTTTTCAACCTATAAGACATTTGCTTTTTATAAGAAAGGAATAGACAAAGCCTCTGTCTCAGACCTTGATAAAAAGAGAATTATGCGTGCTATAGAAAATGAGTTAAATAAAAAAGGACTTGTTAAATCTACAAATCCTGATATCTTGGTTAGTATTTTTACTAAATCTAGAGAGAAAGTTAATGTAACTGACAACAACTTAGGATATGGTTTTGGTTGGGGATATAACCCATGGTTTTTTGGGAGCACTAACCTCAATATCAATCAATATACAGAAGGAACTTTATTTATTGATTTTATTGATAAAAATAAAAATGAACTTGTTTGGCAGGGTATTGGATCTGGAGCAATGAGGATGACTAATATTGATAAAAAAGAGGAACGTATTAGTGAATTTGTAAACAAGATTATATTAGCATATCCTCCTAATCAAAAAAAGTAGATCGTATAAAAAATAGTTTATTGAGTACTCTATATCAGTATTTTTAGGTATGTATAATAAAAAAATTGAACTCACTCAAGAAGACTTTTACTTCAATGAACAAGGGTACAGAGTTTTTACAAAAAAGTATCATTTAAAAAGAGGCTATTGCTGTAAAAGTGGTTGTAAGCATTGTCCCTTCGGGTATGATAAAAATAGAGGTGATTTTTAGATACTACTTTTGTTTGGTTTTTATATAGGCTTTTTTTTATTTCAACATGTTATTATAAGTTATTTTTGTTAGAAATTTAATTTATTCCATGCGTTTCTTTCTTGTATTCTTTTTCAGTTTTATTTATGGGTCAATTTTTTCACAACAAGTAATTGAAGATGATTTTGAAGGTAGTGGAACTATCTCTCAATGGGTTGGTGATGATTGTGATATTGATAGTTCATTTGCAAACCCATATGCTCAAGGAATCAATACATCGTCTCGTGTTTTAAAATACTCAGATGTTGGAGGTCAATATGCAAATGTTAGATTTGATTCAAATGAAAATTTAGATTTCTCGAACAATAATTCTTTTACATTTAAAATCTATGTTCCTTCTAGTGGTATAACAGGTAACCAAACTAATAAGGTTTCTGTGAAGCTTCAAAATGGCACATTACCTCAGCCATGGACAACACAAAGTGAAATCATAAAGTACATATCATTGAATGAATGGCAAGAAATCACATTTGATTTTGAAAATGATGTTTTTATTAACCTAGATCCTTCTTCTGCGAACCCCATTGATAGAACTGATTTTAATAGGGTATTGATTCAAGTAAATGGAGAGGATAATTATGACCATGTAACTGCCTATGTAGATGATTTTATTTTTGAAGAATCTGATGGTGGATCAGATGCTAACAGCCCCGTGTTTAATACCTTAGTTTGGTCCGATGAATTTAACTATTCAGGAACTGTAGATTCAAATAAGTGGCATCATCAAATTATTCCAATTATAAATGGTACAGATTGGGCAAATGGAGAATTACAACATTACACCAATCAATTATCAAATTCTTTTGTTAGTAATGGTTCTTTGAAGATTAAAGCTATTAGAGAAAATTACACCTATAATAACGTAACTAAACCATATACATCTGCTAGATTAAATTCAAAATTTGCATTCAAGTATGGTAGAGTAGATGTTAGGGCTAAATTACCTGCCGAGGCCGGAACATGGCCTGCTATTTGGACACTGGGAGCCAATATTAATGAAGTTGGAAATTATTTTGGTTCTACCTACGGGAGTGTTGGTTGGCCAGTGTGTGGAGAAATAGATATCATGGAACAAAACGGATGGGATAAAACCAATCTTATTGGTCATCTTCATTATTCAAATGCAAATACAAATGTGTATCAAAATGAAGGTAGTACAACCTATATACAAGATTCTAGTGGAGAGTTTCACATCTATTCACTTATTTGGACAGAAAATGTGATTAAAATTTTACTCGATGATGTTGTTTTTTTTGAAAGAGAAAATACGCAGGAAATACCCTATGATAACCATCATTATTTATTACTTAATATAGCTATGGGAGGAAATTTAGGAGGAGCTATTCCAAGTAATTTTAACAACGCTACCATGGAGATAGATTATGTAAGAGTCTATGAGGAAAGTTCTTTGTCATCATCGAACTCAACTTTAAATGAACTCATCATTTATCCAAATCCAACCAAGGATAAACTAATTTTAAAAACACCTTCGCATTTAATTGGATCTAATGTAAATATGTACTCAACTTTAGGCCAAAGTCTTTCAAATTTTACCCTAGATGAAGTAAATACTTCAATTGATTTATCTTCTTTTAAAAAAGGAATATATCTATTAAAATTTCAAACTGATAATGGATCTTTTGTAAAAGAAATCATTAAAAATTAAAAAAGAGCAGTATTTTTTTAAGAAGACATCCCTTCTAGCACTGTAGCCATCTGAATTTGTAATTCAGTTGCTTTTTTTGAGGCTGCTTTTGCAAAATCCTCTTCTTTTGAGGCATACAGTATTCCGCGAGAAGAATTGATTAATAATCCAACTTGATGATTCATTCCGTATTTACACACTTCCTGTAAATTTCCTCCTTGAGCTCCTACACCAGGAACCAATAAAAACGAATTAGGAATAATTTTTCTAATATCTGCTAAATAAGATGCTTTGGTAGCACCCACTACATACATTAAGTTTTCAGAGTTTTCCCAGCTTTTAGAGGTTTCTAATACTTGTTTATATACTTCTTTTCCATTAATTTCTTTTGTTTGAAAATCAAAAGCGCCAGTGTTAGAGGTAAGCGCTAATAAAATGGTGTGTTTGTTTTTGAAGGCCAAGAATGGTTCTACAGAGTCTTTTCCCATATAAGGAGCTACTGTTACACTGTCAAAAGATAAATCTTCAAAGAATGCTTTTGCATACATGCTAGAAGTATTACCAATATCTCCGCGTTTTGCATCAGCTATTGTAAAGATATCTGGATGATTTTGATTAATGTATTTTATAGTTTTTTCTAATGACTTCCAACCTTTAATTCCATAGGCTTCGTAGAAAGCGGTATTTGGTTTGTAGGCAACACATAAATGATGAGTGGCATCAATAATTGCTTTATTGAATTCAAAAATTGGATCTTCTTTTTCAAGAAGAAAAGAAGGAATTTTATCAAGATCTACATCTAAGCCAATACATAAAAATGATTTCTTTTTTTGAATTTGAGTTACAATTTCGTTAGTAGTCATCTGTCTATTTAAAAGTTATACAAAGGTACATATTTTTAAGACTTTCTATTATCTTTGTATAAGAGTCATTCTTCATGATACATTTTATTGGAAACAAGTTTTTTTATGGCATTTTAACACTCTTGGGTGTCGTTACGGTTGTTTTTTTGCTTTTTAATGTATTGCCTGGTGATCCAGCTAGGATGATGCTAGATCAACGTGAAGATTCTGAACAATTAGAACGCATTCAAAAAAAATACGGTTTTGACAAACCGTTAACCACACAATATTTTTATTATTTAAATGATGTTTCTCCATTATCTATTCATTCAAATAATAAGGAAGATTTTACTTTTTTGAAAAAGGGTACATATTCTTATAAAAAACTCTTTTCTGTAGGAGAAATATCTGTAGTTTTAAAATACCCTTATTTGAGAGAATCTTTTCAGAAAAATGGAAAAAAAGTATCAGAAGTTATTTTAGAAACTCTCCCAAATACGGCAATTTTAGCACTGTTTTCTATTTCAATTGCTATCTTTCTTGGAATTATTTTCGGTATTTTTTCTGCCATCTATAAGGATACTTTTTTTGATAAAATTATTGCAATAGTTAGTACTTTTGGAATGAGTATTCCTTCATTTTTTTCAGCAATTTTATTCGCTTGGTTGTTTGGTTTTGTATTAAAAGAATTTACAGGGTTAGAAATGACAGGTAGTTTGTATGTTGTTGATGATTTTGGTGAGCATATTTACATTCAATGGAAAAATTTAGTATTACCTGCTATTGTTTTAGGTATTAGACCATTAGCTGTTGTTATTCAGCTCATGAGAAATTCATTACTAGAAGTTTTAAATCTAGACTATATTAGAACTGCTAGGGCTAAAGGGTTAACAAACTATCAAGTAATAAAAAATCATGCACTAAAAAATTCTTTAAACCCAGTTATTACTGCCATTTCTGGTTGGTTTGCGTCCATGTTAGCTGGTGCTGTTTTTGTTGAATATATCTTCAATTGGAATGGTCTTGGAAAAGAAATTGTAAATGCATTAAATACATTAGACTTACCTGTAATAATGGGCAGTGTTTTAGTGATAGCCTCTTTGTTTATCATTATTAATATACTTGTTGATATTATGTACAGTTGGTTAGATCCTAGAATTAGACTTAAATAAATACAATGAAACAACTACGTATAGTATTTCTATTTCTTATTATTGGTTGTCAAAGTCCTACTCGCTTTTCAAAAGAAGCTTTAAATGAAAAATTTGTTAGTATCGTAAAACAAAATGTAACCTTTCAAGATATTTTATTAAAACACCAAGGAAATAAAATTCTTTTAGATATTTGGGCTTCTTGGTGTAGAGATTGTATAGTTACTTTACCAGAACTAAAAAAATTACAACAAGAAAATCCTAAAGTTCATTTTGTTTTTCTTTCCCTTGATAAAAGCAAAGAACGTTGGGTTAAAGCCATAAATCGTTTAAAGATAAAAGGAGATCATTATTATATGGCTGAAGGTAAAAAAGGAGCATTTGGAAAGTTTTTAGGCTTGTGGTGGATTCCTAGATATGTGGTGGTTGATGAATTTGGAGAAATTACATTATTTAAGGCAACAAAAATTACAGACAAAAACATTCTTAAAGCCCTTAAAATTAAGTAATTTAGCCGCTTTTAAAATTATAAAAATATGAGAAATAATATTGTTGCAGGAAATTGGAAAATGAATAATGATGCAACACAAACAACCGCATTAATTAATGATTTAAATAAGGCCCTAGAGGAGGTTTCAGTTAATTGTAGAGTTCTAATTTCACCTACCTCTATCAATTTAACATCTGCAGTAGCTTTAACTCAAGATTCTGTAATTGAAGTTTCAGCTCAGAATATGCACCAAGCTAAAAATGGAGCTTTTACTGGAGAGATTTCTGCGGCTATGCTAAATGATGTGGGAGTAAAATCTGTAATTTTAGGTCATTCAGAAAGAAGATCTTATTTTGGTGAAGATGATCAAATTTTAACCGAGAAAGTAGCATCTGCTCTTGAAAATAATTTGGAAATAATTTTTTGTTTTGGTGAATCATTAGAAGATCGTAAATCAGGGAATCATTTTAAAGTTGTAGAAAGTCAACTAAAAAATGTGGTACTTTCTTTAAGCGCATCTTCATGGAAGCATATCGTATTGGCATATGAACCTGTCTGGGCCATAGGAACAGGGGAAACTGCAAGTCCAGAACAAGCTCAAGAAATGCATGCATATATTAGAAGTTTATTGGTAAGAACCTATGGTACATCTGTTGCGGAACATGTTTCTATTTTATACGGTGGAAGTGTAAAACCAACGAATGCCAAAGAAATTTTCTCTAAAGAAGATGTTGATGGCGGATTAATTGGAGGCGCTTCTTTAAAGGCATCAGACTTTACAGGAATTATCACCGCTTTTTAACACCTTTTTAGTTTAATGGATTCCATTTATATAGCTTATGAATTCTTTGTAACCCCAAAAAATCCAGCTGTTGAAATATTAATAGCTGAACTTGGTCATGTAGGTTTTGAAAGTTTTGTTGAAAATCATAATGGAGTAACTGCTTATATTCAAAAACACGAATGGAATTTACATATTTTAGATGATTTGTATATTTTAGGCTCACCTGAATTTAAAATTAAATATTCTCATCATGAAGTTATTCAAACCAATTGGAATAAAGAATGGGAGAAAAATTTTAATCCAATTCAAGTAGATGGGCTGGTTAGTGTTCGTGCTCCGTTTCATGAAAATCCTTCTTTGAAGTTTGATATAGTGATAGAGCCTAAAATGAGTTTTGGAACTGGCCATCATGAAACAACTCACATGATGATTCAACATTTATTAGCGCTAGATTTAGAAAATAAAAAAGTGTTAGATATGGGTTGTGGAACAGGTATTTTAGCAATTTTTGCCGAAATGAAAGGAGCTCAACCCACAGATGCAATAGATATTGATAGCTGGTGTTATCAAAACTCCATAGAGAATGTTCAAAGAAATGGTTGTAAGTACATCACTGTCTTAGAGGGCGATTCTTCTTTATTGAAAGGGAAAAAATATGATGTCATTATTGCCAATATTAATAGGAATATTTTACTCTCTGATATGAAAACATATACAGATTGTTTGACCACAAATGGGGTTTTATTACTCAGTGGATTTTATAAAGCTGACATTGCTATCATAGAAAGAGAAGTTGTTAAGCATGGGTTAGTTTTTGATAAAATGATTCAAAGAAATAGTTGGGTAGCATTAAAATACTTGAAATAGAGAGGTTTTTTTGTAAATTTGAGATATGAGTACTAAAGAAAAAATTAAAGAAGAAGTAGTTGTTCTAGAAAAGGAAGTTAATCAACATCATATCGTATTACATAATGATGAGGTAAATACATTTGATTTTGTAATTAATTCTTTAATTAATGTATGTGAACATACCGAAGAGCAAGCAGAACAATGTACTTGGTTGGTTCATTTTAAAGGAAAATGCACCGTAAAAACAGGAGAGCTTAAAGAGTTAGAGCCTCGTTGCTCTAAATTATTAAGCCTTGGACTTTCTGCAGAATTAGTATAAGATGGAAAATATATTTAGGTACTTTGATTTTTCTCCCTTCATAAAAGATCAATCAAACTCTTTTAACGGAAATGAAATATCCTTTACAGAATTAAATTCAGAACACTTCTTGATTTTTGAAAAAGAGCAAGCTATTTTTAATTTATATGTGTCTAAATACTCCAAAAAATCAGATATAGGTAATAAGCCACCTGAAATTTTAGAACTTCTTGTTACTAATTATGACAAGAGTAACCCAGAACATAGAGTAGCCTTAAGAAGATATTTAGGATAGTAATTTCATGTATTTTATTTAAACCAACATATTATGATGTTTCAAAATTTAAAAATCAATTCACATATAGTTTTAATCCTTTGTCTATTTTTTTTCAATTGTAATAAAAATAACAGCTGTGAGTTTTTAGATGATCACAATCAATTATTAAAACCAGTTGTTTTAAAAAAATTCGAAGATGATGTACTAAAGGTTTTTAAAAATGCAGGTCTAGAAGTCACTATTAATGCATTTCTAATTAATGAAGAGTTAGATTCAGTCTCTAAAAATTACTATACAGCAAACCTAATATCTAATTATTCTAACCAGAGTATGTCTCAATATTCATCAGCTTTTCTCGAAATATATTGCGATTCAATTGCTAGAATTAGATCTAAGCCTGTTTCAAGATTTGAATTTGAGGAATTGTACAATCAATCAGTAGATTAATATGGTTTAGTATTGTTCTTTTTAGCTAAACTGAAAATGAAGGTATGCCTCTTTATTTTTTTTCAACTGCAATGATTTCTGGCAATTTATAGGTGCCATTTAACATGTCTTCCCCGGGTCCATAAATGCGTAAAACAGTATAGAAAGGACCATTAGGAGTAGGAAGCCAATTGCCCTCTTTCTCTTTACCTGGAGAATCTTTTTGAAAGTAGATAGTTAATGATCCATCTTCTCTCTTTTTTAATGAGGCTGTTTGGCTACCAATACTATACCTTTTGATGGGGTTTTCAACTAAAAATCTATTTGGAAGATCATACATTGTAAAAGACCAGAAAAAATTTGCCGCTGGTAATCCACCTGCTGGAAAAGTTATTGAATACTTGTTTTTGCTTCCATCAAGTAAATTTCCGTTACTGTCTTTTTGAAAGCCAGGATACATTGCCTGAGACGGATAATTTCCAAATTGACCAACGACCACACCCACAGTTCTATTTAAATAGTCTTCACCTATAACTTCTCTCGTGTTAAACAGTTTATTTCCGTCAGAGGTAATTTTTACTTGCTGGTCTATTTCCTTCAGTGCTTCTTCAATACCAGCATTAATAGCATTTATAAATGAACTTTCCATTTTGTTCGGTTGCCAGTCTTTTCCTGCCTCAACACCAATTTTCTTGGCATTTTCAAGCATTGTTTGGTCATTTAAATTGGGTATAGTGTAGTTAAGCATAAAATTGGCGTACTTAAAAAAATTTATATTTTTTAAATCAGCCACATCATAGTTAATCCAATTAATGTCTTCTGATGTAGTTTTCGGCTCTAATCCATTGAAGGAACTCAAAGGCTGTAATATATAACCGTTTTGTATAGATTGCATTGCTTGTATATCATCTTTCCCATTTATTCCAGTTCTAGTTAATGTCCCAATAAATTCTGATTCCGAATAAATAACACGTTTTATATCTTTGGGTATCTGTCCTTTAAATTTCTTGGTAGTTAGTAGGTAATTACCACCGTTTTGTCCGTCTATAACCGAGCCTGGTGCATCAATAACATAACCCCACAGATCGTCCCATTGGCAAACATAATATCGATTTCCATCAGATGGTGGCATTGTTAACACCCATGGCTCATGTCGCACATCTACCCATGCCCAAGAATAAGGGGTGTTATTATTTGGTGTGGGGATATCCCTGTTTTCTGGAGTAGATAAACCATAATGCTTATAGACCCCAAATCCTCCAATATACTCAGGTGCTTGGTTATTAATTGCCTGACTATACATAGTTCCGTAGTTGTAAACTAAAGGAAATAAAGCAATGTAAGTTTCTTTGGAAATCTGTTTTATTTTCTCTAGGCTTAATGATGGCTTATTCTTAGGTGCTAGCTTTTTTTCTTGCGTATTTTTACAACTTAATAAAAAGAATAAGCTTACAGATAATATGGTTATTGCTTTGTATTTCATAGGGGTATCGTTTTTAACTGACAGATTTGTATAGGTTACAAATAGTTCCAATAACTAAATTAATAAATACTAAACGAACTAGAAAATCTATGGAGATTTTAGTAAATAGGTAAATATTAGACATGAGTACTAAAAATAATAATCAAATTTTGATCTTATTTGATTTCCTTGTTATTATTAAAGGATTATTTCATGAACCTGATAAAGCTCCGCTTTGAAAATAGCACAAACAAAAAAACGCTCAAGCAAGCTCGGCGTTTTTTTTAATTGTACTATTTATTCGTGACCATGACAGGATTCAAACCTGT
>CAXHZP010000033.1:0-22364 GCA_964021805.1 uncultured Flavobacterium sp. | reverse complement strand
TTCGCATATCTATGCATCCTACGATAAAGGATTCAGAATTAGAATTTATAAGTAATTCACTTGTGGAATTATGTGAAAACATACACGAATGGTCTAAAGATTATATATATGATTCTTTAAAAAATGATTATGTACATAAATCAGTGGTGCCAATTGAAAAACAGTTGGTGAAAAATTGGTTTGAAGTATAATTGTAAGCTTTTATGCAGCATTAAAAATTATAAAAAAAAATCATATTTCATGAAAATTAGAAACCCATTTAAAAATTATTTAGGCCAATGGAAGGATGATGTATCTACAAAAGAAAAAATTATTTGGAGTTTTTTTATTGTAGGAATATCTATAGCATTCTTTAATATATTTATATTTCCTGCTATTTTTTAGGAACCTTATCTCTGTGTTTAAAACGCTTATGAGACCACAAATAATATGCTGGTTGGTTCATAATGTTTCTCTCTGTAATTGCTAAATACTTGTCTGTGATTTCGTAATCTTTAAAGTTATTTGGATGCTCTGTGATGGTTTCAAAAGTAACCTCAAAATAGCCTCTTTTTATTTTTTTTACACTGTAATTTACAACAGCCATATCAAATTTTTTAGCAATCATTTCAGCTCCTGTATGAATTGGAACTTTTATACCCATAAATTCCCTCCAGTAATGTGTTTTGTGAATTTGTGGTGATTGGTCACTTAATAACAGATATAAGCCCTGAATTCCTTCATCAAAATTACGAGATATAGATTTAATAGTTTCAGTAGTTTTATATCCGATAAACCCAAACTTAGTTCTAGATTTTTTTACGGTTTTATCAAAATATCTATTCCCTATTCTTGTGTAGGCACCAAAACATTTAATTTTAACATACAAAGGAATACTGATAGACCATTCCCAGTTTGCTTGATGAGCACCCATAAAAGCGATACTTCTCCCTTTGTCATATAACTCGTCAATTAGCTCTGGATTTGTGAACTTGTATCGTTTTAAGAGCGTTTTTTTAGTTATAGAGAATGCTTTGATACTTTCAACAAATATGTCTGTAAAGTGTTTAAAAAAATCTTTTCGAATAGTTTTTAGTTCGCTAAGTTCTTTTTTGGGAAAAGCTAGTTGTAAATTTTGAAGGACCACTTTTTTTCTATAACCAATTAGATAGAAAAATAGCACATATAAGAAATCAGATAGAATATACAAAACTCTCATTGGTAAAAGAGATAAGATCCAAATGATAGGGTAGGAAATAGCAAAAATTAAAAACTGCATCAAAAATTTTTATACCGCAAATATCGTATTAAAATTTTTAATGATGAGGGTTGAATTAATTGTTTTCTTTATGTTTGTGATATGATACAAAATATGAGTCAAGCAGTTTTAATTCTTATCGTAGTAAACGTTTTGTTTACCCTAAAAGGATTTGGAGATCACCTCTTTTTTGATAAATTTAAATTTCAAGTGAATCAGATTTTGAAAGGTGAAAAGATTAGAATGATAAGTTCTGGTTTTTTACACGTAGATTGGTTACACCTAGGTTTTAACATGTATGCCTTATATCTTTTTGGAGATATTGTTGATGCAAGACTGGGTTCTTTTGGCTTCCTTGCAATTTATTTTGGTAGTTTATTGACAGGTAGCCTATATTCTCTATCCTATCATAAAAATGAACCTTATTATAGCGCAGTTGGTGCCTCTGGAGCTGTCTCTGGAATTGTTTATTCATGTATTATGTTATATCCAGAAATGCAACTAGGGCTTATCTTAATACCCATTCCTATACCAGGATATATTTTTGGTGTTGCCTACTTATTGTATTCTATTTACGGCATGAAAAATAGAGTTGGTAATATTGGTCATTCTGCTCACTTAGGAGGAGCTATAGGAGGGTTTGTCTTTACACTACTATTACTTCCTCAAATTCTTAGAGAAAATTTATTAATGATTGTTTTTCTCTCTTTACCAATTTTATTTCTACTAGTTTTCGGAAAAAAACTAAATGTATAAAAAAAGTCTTATCAGTTGATAAGACTTTTTTGAGCGAGAGACCAGGTTCGAACTGGCGACATTCAGCTTGGAAGGCTGACGCTCTACCAACTGAGCTACTCTCGCTGATAGATGCTACAAATATAAACTCATTTTTGGTTTAGACAATAAAAACAATGATAATTTGGCAACTATTTATTTAATAATTTATGAAACAATTATAGACTTTTAGCATCTTGTTTTTTGATTTAAAAAATAGTTTATTTAACTAGTTGTCTGTCTTTATTTTACATGATATTAAAAGATGAATTAAGTTTGTTTTTCTTAAATAAAGTATGTGTATTTTAATTTATTTATACTGCCTCTTTTTTATAAGAGAGGAGGCTAAAAAAAATCTTTCTATTCTAAAAATTTAAAATCACTAAAGAATAGATGACAGTAAGGCGATACTTAATAAAAAAAGTCGAGTAAAATACTCGACTTTATCTTGTAGCGAAGACGGGATTTGAACCCGTGACCTCAGGGTTATGAATCCTGCGCTCTAACCAACTGAGCTACCTCGCCTTGGTTAAGAGGGAGCAAATATAATTGAATTTTATAGTACTGCAAGGAGTGTTTTTAATTTTTTTTAACTAGATATATTACTTATATTGTGATTGTAATATTAAAAAATTGGTATCTCTTCATAACAAACAACATATGAAATTATGAATAAAGTTAAATTTGAAATAGAATTTCCAATTCATGCTTCGCCTAGCATGTTGTATCAGTTATTCTCAACACCTTCAGGATTAGAAGAATGGTTTGCAGATAAAGCAAATTCTAGAGGTAAAATCATTACTTTTTTTTGGGACGATTCTGAAGAACAAGCATTGATAGTATCAAAGAAAAATGGAGAAAGAGCTCGGTACAAATGGATGGAATCAGAGGGAGATGAAAGTTATTTTGAATTTAGAATTCAGGTAGATGAAATTACCAAAGACGTTTCTTTAATGATAACCGATTTTGCTGAGGAAGATGAAATAGAAGAGGCAAAAATGCTTTGGGAAAACCAAATAGATGAATTAAAGCACGGGATAGGGGCTTAATTAGCTATTACATATAAAATAAAAAAAGCTCTGAATTAAATCCAGAGCTTTTTTTATTTTTAATAAGTATTAAATGCGCTAAATTTGTAATATATTTTATTTAGTTAATGTAAATGGTAAATTATAATGGTGATATAGTAGCTTTTGAAGATGCTAAAATTACACCAAACAATAGGGCTTTAAAGTTCGGAGATTCAGTTTTTGAAACATTGAAATTAGTTAATGGTAAGCTAATTTTTTGGGAAGCTCATTATTTTAGATTAATGGCATCTATGAGAATGTTGCGAATGAAAATTCCCATGAGTTTCACGTTAGAATTTTTAGAAAAAGAAATTTTAGAAACAGCAAAAGCAACTAACTCAAATAATAATTTAAGAATTAGGCTTACCATTACCAGAAAAGATGGTGGTTTTTATTTGCCTTTAACTAATGAAGTAGATTACCTTATTGAATCTCAAGAAATTAATTTTGTAAATAAATCTTCCTATAAGGTAGATTTATATAAAGATTTTTATGTGTATTCCGGACATTTGTCAACCATAAAAACAAACAATAAAATTATTCATACAATCGCTTCTATTTATGCTAAAGAAAATGAATTAGATAACTGTATTTTATTAAATGAAAGAAAAGGAGTGGTAGAAGCAACTAATGCTTCTCTTTTTTTAGTGAAAGGGTTGGTTATTAAAACACCTCCTTTAACAGAAGGATGCTTAAAAGGTATAGCTAGAGAAAAAGTAAAAAGTATTATAGAGTCAACTAAAGATTTTACGCTAGAGGAAACAGTTATATCGCCTTTTGAAATTCAAAAAGCAGATGAAGTTTTTTTAACAAATTCTATTCTTGGAGTTCAACCCATTACCAATTACAGAAAAAAAGAATTTTCTACTGAGATAGGAAAAAAAATAGCCACAAATTTTAATATTTTAGAACTCACCAGTAAGTAGCTAGTTTAAATTAATATTATCTGGAGCATTAGCCCATATTTTATAGGCTCCTCCTTTTTGCATTAATTTATTTTTCCAAAGAGATTTGTTATCTGCTGATAAAATATTTTCAAAATCATTTTCAGAAACAAACCATGAATTATCTGAAATTTCTTCTTCTAATTGAATTTTTGACCATCCAGTATACCCTAAGAAAAAACGAATTTGTGTACTCTTAATTTCTTTTTCTTGTAGCAAAATTTTTAAAGATTCAAAATTCCCTCCCCAGTACATATTTTCACTCACTTTTATGCTGTTAGGAATTAACTCCGGTATCTTATGAATAAAATATAGGTTATCCTGCTCTACAGGACCTCCTTGATATATTTTAAAAGAACAATCTATTTCAGGTATGATGTCATTTACTGTGTAAGTAAGTGGTCTATTTAAAATAAAACCAACAGAACTATTTTCATTATGCTCAGTTAGAAGAATTATAGATCTGTTAAAAGAGTCGTCATGTAAAATAGATGGCTCAGCCACTAATAAACTTCCCTTAAGTAATGTAATTTTAGACACTAATTTTTATTTAAATTTAAATAAAAATTATGTAAAAAAAAAACCCTCTATAAAAGAGAGTTTTTTTTTTAAAAAAAGCTTATTAGTTTACAGAACTGCTTAAACCAGCTCCAGCTTTAAACTTAACAACGTTTTTTGCTGCTATTTTTATTTCTGCTCCAGTTTGTGGATTTCTTCCGTTTCTTGCAGCTCTTCTAGAAACTGACCAAGTTCCCCAACCTACTAATGCAACTTTTCCACCTGATTTTAAAGTAGAAGTTACGTTAGAAGTTAATGATTCTAAAGCTGCTTTAGCTGCTGCTTTTGAAATTCCTGCGTCTGCAGCCATTGCGTCGATTAAATCTGATTTGTTCATAATAAATAGTATTTAAATTAATTGTTTCTTTTGCATAAATGCTTAACAAATATAGACGGATTGTGGGTTTGTGCAAGTTTGGACCAATAAAAACCCCCTTTTTGTTAATAAAACTAATCAAATTGTTAATAAGGAGTGGTTTTTTTGGTAAATAACTACTGATGTATTGTTAATAGTGGCTTTAGAGCATTTCAGCATTGTTGGAAAAATGAAACCCATTTAGCAGACTTTTACTATCCATTTTTTTCTTTCCAGATACTTTTAATTCTTCGATATATATATACCCTCCTTTAACAGCTACTTTAATATCTTTTTTTGTAGTGATGATGGTTTTTATTTGATCTTTATGAGCAATAATTTCTTTTCTAACCTTATATATTTTTAAAGAGGTAACAGAGCCTTTATTATTCATTTCAGACCAAGCGGCTGGAAATGGATTTAAACCTCTTATATGGTTGTATATATTATCTATAGAGTTGTTCCAATTAACCTTACAATTTTCAGGAAATAGTTTTGGCGCAATTTTTTCTTCTATATCTTTCTGTTTTTGAGTAGCAACATCCTTGTTTTTAATTTTTAGTACAGTTTCAGATACCAAGTCTGCACCTAAATACATTAGCCTGTCATGCAACTCTCCAACTATTTCATCTTTGTGTATGGCTATTTCTTTTTGAAGAATAATATGACCAGTATCTATTTTTTCATCTATAAAAAAAGTAGTGACACCAGTTTTTTCTTCCCCATTTATAATTGCCCAATGTATTGGAGCAGCACCTCTGTAGGAGGGTAGAAGCGAAGCATGTAAATTAAAAGTACCATACTCTGGCATTTTCCAAACAACTTTAGGTAGCATCCTAAAAGCAACTACAATTTGAAGATTAGCTTTCAAAACTTTCAAACTACTTACAAAGTCTTCGCTTTTAAGGTTTGTGGGTTGTAATAAATTAAGCTTATTTTCCAAGGCATATTTCTTTACTGCAGATTCATTTATTTTACGCCCTCTACCAGCTTTTTTGTCTGGAGCTGTTACTACTCCAACAATAGTATAATTATCTTCTACTAACTTCTTTAGTATAGAGACAGCAAATACTGGAGTTCCCATAAAAACAATTCGAAGGTCTCTCATGAAATAAAAAATTTATTATTAGTGGTTAAACCTATTTTATCTTTATATAATAGGTTGCGCAAATGTATTAAAATTGCTTTTTCATCGTGGTCTAAAGAAAATATAATTTCTTCTTGAGAAATTTCTTTTTTGTCTTTTAAAAGATCTATGATATCTTTTTCTATCTTGTTAGAACTATATTTTTTTTCAGCTATACAAACGTCGCAATGAGTACATTTTGATACCTTTTTTTCGTTAAAATAATGAGATAATAGAACGCATCTACATGTAGTATTGTTTTTTACAAAACAAATTAATTCTTCAGATTTCTTTAGTTGTTGGTTAAGATATTTTTCGATAGATTTTGAAATTCTATTGATGGTCTTATCATCTTCCCTTGGAGTTAAAAAAGTAAATTCTTCATTAGAACTAGCTTCCTTGTAATTAATGATGTTTAAATGGTCTAATCTGTTTAATAGTTCTCTAACAGTCAGAGAATTAATTTGCATTCTTTTTGCAATGTCAAACTCATTAATTTTCACTTCTTTTTGAAAGATACCTCCATGGCTTCTCAGGATAAAATCTATTAATTTTCGGGTTAACTTATTATTAAAGGTTTGTCTTATGAGTTGTTTGCTAGATATGATAAAAATAACAGTAGACCTTTGACTGAATTTAGAATTAATTTCAATGATGTTATTTTTTTTAAGAATTTGAAAAATGGCAGCAGTCTTTTTGTGTGAAAATTTATAGGTTTGACAAAATTTTAAAAAATTAAAATCAAAAGAGATTTCTGGCAATTCGCCAAGTGCAATTTGAAAGTATTGATATAATTTTCGATGTACGTTTTTAATTTCATTAATAGAAGGGATAGTTTCTAATGTGTTTTTTTTAAAAGAATTGATATCATTCTCGTTTTGTAGAACAACTGAAAAAGATTTTTCACCATTTCTACCAGCTCTTCCAGCCTCTTGAACGTAATTTTCTATACTAGCGGGGAGATCTAGGTGTATTACTACTTTAACATTTGGTTTGTCTATTCCCATTCCAAAAGCATTAGTAGCCACCATAATTAATCTGTCTTCTTTTATCCATGAGTTAAACGCCTTTGTTTTACTCTCGCTAGTCATTCCTCCATGATAAAATGTAGACAAATATCCTTTGGCATTGATGAAGTTAGAAATATCTTCAGTTTTTTTTCTAGAGTTTACATATATAATGGTAGGAAAAGGGTTCTTTTTAAAAATTTGCTCTAATTTGCCTAATTTATTTTCATTTTTTATGATTTGATAAGCAAGATTTTTTCTGTAAAAAGATTTTTTGAAAATAGAAGTATTGGATAAGTTTAAATTTTCAATAATATCTTCAACAACTTTTTTTGTGGCAGTAGCCGTTAGGGCAATCATATTTACAGTAGGAAGAACATCTCTAACTTTATGAATAAGCCTGTAAGAAGGTCTAAAATCGTGCCCCCATTCTGAAATACAGTGAGCCTCATCTACTGCAATTAAATTGATATTAATTTCTTTAATTTTCTGGATGATTAAATCTGATTGTAACCTTTCAGGTGATACATATAAAAACTTGTACTGACCAAATTTTAAATTATCAAATAAGGAAACAATTTCATCTGTTGTTGCTTTACTTTTAATAGTTAAAGCTTTAATTCCATTATTTCTTAATTGTTCTGTTTGGTCATTCATTAAAGAAATTAACGGAGATATAACCAAACACACCCCTTCAAGAATTAATCCAGGGACTTGATAACACACAGATTTACCTCCACCCGTAGGTAATATGGTAACTACATCTTTTTTATCTAAAACAGCCTCAATGATATCCTCTTGAGAGTCTCTAAATGAAGAATGTCCCCAATATTTTTGTAAGATGTGAGCTGGTGATATCATACATTTTTTTTGAGCCAATTAAGTATGAAGTTGGATCTATTTTCTACCGTATCAAAAGGAACTTCAATTAAAGAATAATTTAAATCTTTGTAAGTTTTTTCTAAATAGGTATCTATAACTGTAGCCTCTTCAAAACTTTCATACCTTTCGCTATCTGTAATGAAAATTTCTTTCCATGGTCTAAAATGAAACACATAATCATAGTTGTATTTTTTACTAGACTCCTTAAAGTACAATGGATACTTTTCTTTTGTATAATCTAAATAGGCGTGAATATCTGGTAGACCTCTGTCAAAAAAAACTAAATTATGAGTAGTGTCAGAAGCTCTCTGGTGTTGGTCCTTTCTGCCTTGAAGCAATAGTTTACTAAACAATATAGGTTCTGTTAAAAACAATTGATCTATCCCTTCTTTTTGTGCTTTGATAGTTATTTCTCTTGAAATCTCTTCCATACAAAAGAAACCACTATGTTTAAGTTGTTTTAAAACAGACGATTTTCCTGTTCCAGGACCTCCTATAAGCACAATTTTTTTCTGCATAAAACAAAAATATAGTATTAATTTATTATAATGATATAATGATGTAATTTTGTGATTAATTCGTTTTGTAAAATCGAAATGTTAAAATGAAAGATAAAGAGAATTTTTATCAAAAGTTAAAACTTCAACTAGATGAGACTACTAAGTTTCCTTCAGATTACTTGTATAAATTTATAGTACCAGCATCCGAGAATAGGGTAGATCAAGTAAGACAAATATTTGAGAATAGCGCCCTTTCTATTTCTATAAAAAAATCTAAAACTGGAAAATATAATAGTATTTCTATAGTTATTAATTTAGAAAACTCAAATGAAGTAATCTCATATTATAAACAAGCAGAAAAAATAGACGGAATTATATCGCTTTAACTAATGAAGAAAATAATATTACTGATCGCATTTACAATTAGTTCAACTAATTTACTCTCGCAAAAAGACACTAAAATTTTAGTTACTATAAATGACAAACAAATCTCTGTTGCTGATTTTAAAAAAGTATATGAGAAAAATTTGGATGCCATAGATAATGAAGAATCAAAAGATATTGATAAAAATCTTGATTTATTTATTAATTATAAATTAAAAGTAAAACAAGCTTATGAGTTAAAGTTAGACACATTAAAATCTTATAAGTCTGAAATTGAAACGTATAAAAAACAATTAATAGCACCTTATCTTCAAGATAAGGAATATCTAAAGTCTTTAATAAAAGAGGCTTATGATAGAACCAAAACTGAAATTAGAGCAAGTCACATACTTGTTAGACTTCCAAGAAATTATTCATCAAAAGATACATTAACTCCCTTTCTTAAAATTCAGAAAGCTAGACAAAGAGTATTGGCTGGAGAATCTTTTGCTAAAGTTGCAAAAGAAGTTTCTGAAGATCCGTCTGTTACAATAAATGCCGGAGATTTGGGTTACTTTTCGGCCTTTAAAATGTTGTATGATTTTGAGGATGCTGCTTACTCTACTCCAAAAGGAGAAGTTTCAGGTATATTTAAAACTCGATATGGATATCATTTTCTACAAAATAATGGGACTAGAACATCCAAAGGAGAAAGACAGGTTGCCCACATTTTAATTTCAGATACTACTTCAACTGGAAAAAATAAAATTAATGAAGTATATGCTAAATTAAAACAAGGGGTCTACTTTAACAAGTTAAGTCAACAATATTCTAATGATGGAAACACCAAAAATAAAGGAGGAGTTTTACCAAGATTTGGTTCAGGAAGAATGGTAAAACCTTTTGAAAATGCAGCATTTTCACTAGATACTATTGGAGAGTATAGTAAACCCTTTAAAACAAAATATGGTTGGCATATTGTAAAATTATTAAAACAATATCCCATTCTTCCATTTAACGAAATGGAAAAGGTAATATCAGATAAAGTTCGTAATTCGGGAAGAGCTAAATTATCAGATAATGCAGTATTAAATAGATTAAAAAAAGAATATTCTATTACTGTTACAGAATCATCTAAGAAACTGCTTCAAAGAAAAGACCTCAGAAATTTGTCTACAGATTCATTGAAGAATACCTTGCTAACAATTAATGATAAAATACTCCTACAAAGTGATTTTGTATCTTATGTAAAAACCCAAAGACTAGCATCATTCGATGATATGATGGAAAAATTTATAGACGCAGAAATTCTTACCTACTTTAAGGAAAACCTAGTAAACACTGACTCAAATTTTGCTTACACACTATCAGAGTATGAAGATGGGTTGTTACTTTTTGAGTTAATGCAACAAAAAATTTGGAATAAATCATCTGACACCATAGCATTAAAAAATTATTTTAAAAGTCGTAAAAGTTTGTATAATTCAGATGATTTAAAAAGTATTAAAGGTAAAGTTATGAATGACTTTCAGCTATATTTAGATCTAGAATGGATAGGTCAATTACGATCAGAAAATGATGTTAAAATAAATAGAAAAGTATTAAAAAAAATAAAGAGTTATTACCGTAAAGAATCTTGAAAAATCTATTCTACATATTAGTATTTATCGTATTCATTTCATGTGATTCTCTAGGATTACAAAAAAAGGATATTCCGGTAAAAAAACCAATTGCTAGTGTTTACAATAACAACCTATTTACAGAAGATATAGAATTGTTATTGCCAAAAAACCTAGAAAAAAATGACAGCCTTGTTTTTACAAGAAGTATTATTAATAGTTGGGCTATAAAACAGTTGCTACTTAAAAAAGCAGAAGATAATAATACTCAAAATGATAATTCAGAAATTAACAATCTTGTAAAAGATTATAGACAAGCGCTACTAATTAACGGTTATAAAGAACGCCTAATAAAGCAGCAATTAGATACCTTTATAGAGCAACAAGAAATACTAGATTATTACAAGCTAAATAGTAAAAATTTTAGATTAAACGAAGAGCTAATTAAAACTAGATATCTTCATTTTTCTAATGATTTACTAGATAGAAAAGAGGTAGTTAAGTTATTCAAAAAAGGAACCATAGAAGATTTAGAAGCCTTAGAGTTAAAACAATTAACTTTTAAACAAATGATGTTAAATGATTCTGTTTGGACCCCTTTGGAAAATGTTATGTTAAAAATACCATTTTCACGTAGTAATTTGTTAAAAAAAACAAAATTACTCCAAAAAGAAGATTCATTAGGTTTATATTTGGTGACGGTAAAAGATGTTTTATTGAGGAATCAGATAGCACCGCTGTCTCATATAACACCTACTATAAAACAAATGATTTTACATCAAAGAAAATTACAATTAATTAGAGATTTAGAAAAAATAATACTCAAAGATGCCATTCAAAATAAAAGTTATAAAATTCATTAGTTCACTTCTATTAGCTGTATTTTTTATTCAAAACACAACCGCTCAAAAAGTAAAAATTGATGCCGTAGGCGTGGTAGTTGGTAAAAATATCGTATTAGATTCCGATATTGAGAAGTTTAAGCTAGAACTAGAGAATAATAGTGAAGGAAAAATAAAAATTTCTGACTGCGAGATGTTAGAGCAGTTAATGTTACAAAAATTACTTGCTCATCATGCAGTGGTAGATAGTATTGTAGTTTCTGATGCAGAGGTTAACAGCCAAGTAGAAAGAAATATTCAATTTTTTAGTCAAGAATATGGAAGTGTAGAAAAAGTTGTAGAGGCGTATGGTTTTAATGACATAGAAGATTTAAAAACCGAACTTTTTGGTATTGAAAAAGAAAATTCTTTAATCCAAAAAGAACAACGTCAAATCACAGAAAACATAGATGTTACGCCAGAAGAAATTAGAATATATTTTAACGGCTTAAAAGAAAAGGGAGAATTACCAGAGTTTCCAGCGGAAATTCAAATAGCGCAATTGGTATTAAATGCTGAGGCATCTCCAGAAGAGATTGAAAGAATCATAAATAAACTCAACCAATTAAAAAAAGAGATTGAGGAAGGCTCTAGTATTAAAATGAAAGCCATTATTAATTCAAATGATCCAGGAGTTACAGACAACGGAGGTAGGTATACAATTGATAAAAATAGTACATTCATAAAAGAATTTAAAGAGGTTGCCTTTTCTCTAGATGTTAATCAAGTTTCTGAGCCATTTAAGTCTCAGTTCGGTTATCACATCATTCAACTTCACGAAATTAGAGGCGAAACAAGAGTAGCATCACATATTTTACTTCAGCCAGAAATTCCTCAAGAAAAACTTGACAAAACAAAAGAGAAACTCGAGAAGATAGTAGCAGACATTAAAAGTGGGGAGCTAACTTTTAATGAAGCTGTTAAAAAGTTTTCTCAAGATACAGACACTAGAAATAACGGTGGTTTAATTGTTAATCCTTATTCAGGAGAATCTACTTTTGATTTAACAAGAATGGATCCAGCATTGTATGCTAGAGTAAATAACTTGCAGAAAAATGAAATGACTGATGTGTTTTATGATGAAACACGTGAGGGGAAAAAGATGTATAAAGTAATGATCATGAAAGATAGAACCAATACTCATATAGCAGATATGGTAGATGATTATGTAAAGGTTCAAAACTTAGCATTGCAAAAGAAAAAGCAAGAAACTATTGCTAAATGGTCAAAAGAAAAAATAGGAGACACTTACATCAAAATAAGTGATGAATATCAAAAATGTACTTTTGATAAAAATTGGACAAAAGAAATCTCTAACTAATGTCTGACGTAGCTGCTATAGACTCTCTTGTTAAAAAGTTTGAAGATTTAAAAGCAGAGATAGGCAATGTAATAATTGGACAAGAACAAGCGGTTAATTACGTTTTACTAGCCATTTTTTGTGGTGGTCATTCCTTATTAATTGGTGTTCCTGGTCTAGCTAAAACTCTTTTGGTGCATACTGTCTCAGATGCATTGGGATTAAATTTTAAAAGAATTCAATTCACACCAGATTTAATGCCTTCTGATATACTTGGAAGCGAAATTCTAAATAAAGAAAGAGAATTTACTTTTTTAAAAGGCCCTATATTTTCTAACATTATTCTAGCAGACGAAATTAATAGGACCCCACCTAAGACTCAAGCTGCTTTGCTAGAAGCAATGCAAGAGAAATCTGTTACAATAGCAGGGCATCATTACAAACTAGACCTGCCTTTTTTAGTCTTGGCAACACAAAATCCTATAGAACAAGAAGGAACTTATCCATTACCTGAAGCACAGTTAGATCGTTTTATGTTTTCTATTAATTTAGAATACCCAAGTTTTAAAGAAGAAGTAGAAGTTGTAAAAAACACCACAACAGATATCATTTCAAAAGCATCTTCCTTGCTTTCTGCTAAAGAGATTATAGAAATTCAACACTTAATTAGAAGAGTACCTGTAGCTATCAATGTTATTGAATATGCTGTATCATTAGTTGCTAAAACTAGACCTACTAATAAGCAAGCAACAGAGTTGGTAAATAGATATGTAGATTGGGGAGCTGGCCCAAGAGCTTCACAGAATTTAATTTTAGGTGCCAAAGCTATGGCTGCAGTTAGAGGTAAATATTCTCCAGATATAGAAGATGTTCAAGCTGTTGCAATTCCTATTTTATCTCACAGAATAGTTAAAAATTACAAAGCTGAAGCAGAAAATATTTCAGTAGCTGAAATTATTAAATCGTTGCTATAAGTTTTCAGTAGCTTCATAAAAGCTAAACACACTACCACCGTATTTTTTTGAATAACTAAAAAAATTATTTTCAGATAAATCCATGTGTTTTGAATGTTCTATGATTAATATTCCGTGTTCATTTAACAATTGCCTTTCAAAAACTAACGCTATAATTTTTAAAAATTTGTCTTTATCCAAATTGTAAGGAGGATCTGCAAAAATGATATCTGTGTTTAAAACTGTTTTTTCTAAAAACTTAAAAACATCATTTTTAAATGCGTTTATAGGAAAATTAAATTCTGTGGAAATTTTATTAATAAACTTAACACAATTATAATTTCCATCTACTGCATGAATTTTACTAGTTCCCCTAGAAGCAAACTCGAAGGCAATATTACCTGTACCAGAAAATAAATCTACAACAGATATAGAATCAAAGTAATAGTGGTTGTTTAAAATATTAAAAAGAGATTCTTTCGCTAAATCTGTGGTAGGTCTCACAGGAAGATTCTTGGGAGCAGTTATCCTTCTCCCTTTGTATTTTCCAGAAATTATTCTCATCCTAACAAAATAAAGTTTGAATGCTTAGAGATTTCTTTTTGATTATTAAAAACAGCATTTTTAGAGCTTAAAAAATCGATATTCCTAATATAGGTATATATCAATCTATAAAGGTCAGAATCTTCTTCTATATCCCCTAAAATAGAAACTAAAGTTTCTTCAGTACTCAATTCTAACTGTTCTAGGGTAAATAAGACATAGTACATGAAGTCTTCTTTAGTTTTATATTCAAAAATATTAAAAAATTGAAGATTAGAATTTTTAATAATAACAATATCAAGAGTACTTTTAGACACATGAATGTAGCAACCATTATCATTGGTAGGAATTGAAAATAATTTTTCCAACAATACACTTGAATAGTGTTTGTATTCAAACTCACCAAAATTTTGAAAAAGAAAATTATTAATATTTACATAGGGTATATAAACATTTTTGCTATTCATAAAATCTAGCTCATCAAAAGTAATTAAATCTGTAGCAATGGTTTTAATAGAATATTTCAAATAGCTTTTTAAAGCATCTTCTTTAAAGTATTCATTGGGTACTAACGTATTTAGGTTGTTTTGATGAATAACTGTTACAGTCTCAAAATCATATTGTAATGATTTTTCTTTTTTAAAAATGTCTTGAAGTTTTTCTAAGACCAATTCAGGAGAATTTTTAGTCTTTGAAAAAGTATAGGAAGAAAACTCTAACACTTCATTATGAGTGTTAGTAGTACAAAAAGAAAATCCATCCAAACTGAATTGGATGGATAATTTTCTTTTAGAAGTAACTTCTATATTGTTATTTATCGTTTTCTTCTTCACGAGTTGCTTTGTCATAAGATGGAGGCCAGTTACCACCTGAGGTTACTTCACTTAGAGACCCCACAGATACATACTCTCCTTTTATTTGATCACTTTCTATAGCTTCCATTTCTTGTTTAACAAGAGAAATGTCCATTCCTTTTAATAAATCTTTCTTCTCTGTTCTAGCCTCAAAAACTGGTACTTGTAATCCTGCAATTTTTTCTACAAGACCAATAACAAGTTCAAATTGTTTTCCTTCTACACCAGGAACATTAAACATGTTCTTATAATCTTTACCTTCAAAACTTTTGAGTATAGGCTCATATCCAATTGTATCTACAACTCTTTTCTCTACATCTACTATAACTGGTTGCCATCTACTTCCTTTATTCACTTTAATTACAGTATCTCTTACCTCAGTAATAGCAAACTTTGCACTATCAATAAATTGAATTAAACCTTCTTTGTTGTCAGTGTAGTTTCCGTTTACTTTATAGTAAGCTAATTCTGCATCTCTAATAATTTTTAGATTTTGAATCACCTTCACATATTTAACTCGTTTGTCTTTGTTAAAATTAATGGGTTTCATGATTCCATCATAAATTTTAAAGACTAAAAAAGCTCCTAAAAGGAGTAGAACAATAGATACGATCCATTTATATTTTAAAGGTAAATATTTTACTATTAAATAAGCTAAACCAAATGTAGCAACAACAGCTAAAATTATAAGTATAATCATTTCGTGAGTGTATAAATTTTCATGAAAAGCAAATCTACAATTTTTTTTTAATGATAAAAACTTTTAAACACAAATCAGTGTATCTTTAACGCTTTATAAATTCCATGTCACAAAACGCATCAGATTTTCATAAAGAACTTTTAAATAAGTTCTCATATCATCCTACAACAAAGCAATCAAAATTATTTTCTTTGTTGGTAGATTTTCTATTTTCAAAAAATGAGAAATCTTTATTTTTATTGAAAGGGTATGCTGGAACAGGTAAAACAACTACCATTAGTACCTTGGTATCTAGTTTATGGAAAATTAATCAAAAATCAGTTTTATTAGCTCCTACAGGAAGAGCAGCAAAAGTAATCTCTGTTTATTCTAAAAAACAAGCCTTTACAATCCATAAAAAAATATATTTTCCAAAAAAAATGGCTAATGGTTCTGTAGATTTTGTATTGCAAAATAACAAACACACCAATACCATTTTTATTGTAGATGAAGCTTCCATGATACCAGACAGACCTCAAAATGGAAAATTATTTGAAAATGGGTCATTGCTAGATGATTTAATCTCATATGTATACTCTGGGCGTAATTGTAAATTGATTTTAATTGGAGATACAGCACAATTACCACCAGTTAAATTAAAATTGAGTCCAGCACTTGAAGAATCAAGGTTAGAAGTTGATTACAATAAAATGGTACATCAAATAGAATTAGATGAAGTAACCAGGCAACATCAAAACTCTGGAATTTTAGCAAATGCCACCCTGCTAAGAACACTAATAGAAAATAACTCTATTTACTTTGAGTTTGATTTAAACTTTCCTGACATCATTAGGTTAGAGGATGGCTATGATATTGAGGATGCAATTACTGGAAGTTATGACAATGACGGGGTAGAAGATACAGCAATCATCGTTAGATCTAATAAAAGAGCCAATCAGTACAACCAACAAATTCGTTCTCAAATTAGAGGACAAGAAAATGAAATCTCACCTGGAGATTATGTTATGGTTGTTAAAAATAATTACTTCTGGTTAAAAGAATCATCAGAGGCAGGTTTTATTGCCAATGGTGATACCTGTGAGGTCCTAAGAATTCATGCAATTAAAGAATTATATGGCTTTAAATTTGCAGAAGTAGACATTAGAATGATAGATTACCCAGATCAAAAACCTTTTGAGACAGTTTTACTATTAGATACACTTACTAGTGAAACACCTTCTTTAACTTATGAAGAATCAAATAAGTTATACGAGGCAGTAAGAGAAGATTATGCGCATGAAAAATCAAAATATAAACAGCTTCTAGCAATAAAAAAGAATGTATTTTTTAATGCATTACAAGTAAAGTTTTCTTATGCAATTACTTGTCATAAATCTCAAGGAGGGCAGTGGAAAACAATTTTCATAGAACAACCTTACTTACCTGAAGGTCTGTCTAAAGAATACTTTAGATGGCTTTATACAGCCATTACAAGAGCACAGGAAAAGTTGTATTTAATAGGCTTTAAAGACGATTGTTTCGAAAAAGACTAACGAAACAAATAATTAAAAAATACTTTTCCATAATCATTTCCTTTATCAAATCTTAGGTTGTTTAATTTATTGGTGTGAAAATGGTAAGCATAGCCAAAATGAAATCTTTTAGCGGTAAATTTATAACCAAGCTCTAGATTAAAACGAACTTTCTTTGGCGTAAAAGTTACTGGACTTAACTTATTAAATAAACCACCTTGAATAGTAGCATCGTATACTATATAGGTTATTGAAGTCTCATAATATAAAAAAGATTCTAGCTCTCTTTTGAACGAGTTTAGTTTATGGTTTAGGCTGGTGTTAAAAGCAATAGAGTTATTAACAGGTTGTAGTTGCTTAAAACCAATTCGTCCAATAAATCCCAGAGAGGCATCAGTAAATAGGGTACCTATTCTAAGCTTACTTAAAATATTACCATCTAAAGTAGAAGATTTATTAATGCCTACAGATTTTAAATATTCACCTTCAAAATTTAAAGCCAATGTATTTCTTATTTGATATTTCCAACCATCCGGTTTTTTAAAATTATAAATTTCATGAATTGCTTCCTGCAGCTCCTGTCCAAAGGCACTTTTACCAACAACACCAACTAAAAACCTATTTTTTAGGATACTATTATTTTTAAAAGATTTAGTGACACCTAATTGGGCATATAAGAGACCTGCAAATGGCCTGTCATGTAAAATTTTATTTACAACAGTAGACTTAAAAGGAGTGTAGATTTGATGCCCCAATGTAAATGTTACAATTTTTTTATAAGTTTCATTAAACTTGGTTGGGATATACCTATAACTTAAAAACAATCCATTGCTGTAATATCTATCTTTTTCTAAAGAAATATACAAATCATTGTCGGTTACGATACTAAATTCTTTCGTAAATTTTTCTTGAGAAAAACTTCCTACAGTTAAAAATAAGAGGAACAAGAGAAAAGGATATTTCATTATACCAAATATAATAGTTAATAAAGCCTGTGTGATTAAAATTTATATAAAAAAAAGTAATATTTTAGAGCTCAATTATTTTTTATTGATGGCCGAATCTAAACCAACATTAGAAGCAAAAGATTTTATTGAAGCCAAGACTTCAAAAGACCTTTTTTCTATTATGAATACAAAAGGAATTTCATCCCCAAAAGTATTGGATGTTCTTGCCTATGAAAAACAATTAAGAGCTCTTCAAATAGAATTGGTAAAGCTGCAACAATGGGTTTTAAAAGAAAATAAGCGTGTTGCGATTATTTTTGAGGGAAGAGATGCTGCTGGAAAGGGAGGTAGTATTAGACGCTTTATGGAGCATTTAAACCCTAGGTCTTCAAGGTTAGTAGCTCTAAACAAGCCCACGAATGTAGAAAAAGGTCAATGGTACTTTCAGAGATATATTAAAGAATTACCAAATCCAGGTGAAATTGTATTTTTTGATCGTAGTTGGTATAATAGAGCAGTAGTAGAGCCAGTAATGGGTTTTTGCTCAGATAAAGAATACAATGATTTTTTGGTTCAGGTTCCAGAATTTGAACACATGTTATATGAAGATGGTTTAATCATTATAAAATTTTGGCTTTCTATTTCTAAAGAAGAGCAGTTAAAGCGTTTCAATGCAAGAAATGACAACCCATTAAAAAGATGGAAATTTAGTCCTGTAGATAAGAAAGGTCAAGAATTGTGGGATACCTATACACATTATAAAGACGAAATGTATAGTAAAACACATACCACTTATTGTCCATGGATGATTATTAAAACAAATCATAAAAAAACAGCCAGATTAGAAGCCATGAGATATGTATTATCTAAGTTTGATTATGATGGGAAGAAAGAAACTTCTACGTTGTTAACCCCAGATCCAAACGTAGTGATGCGTTATTATAGGTCTAATTTTCAAATAGATTAATTATGGACAGAGAATTTTCACTTTCAGAATTAAAAAAATTGAATTCTAATAAAGGTTTGATCTCCCTCTTATCTAAAGATCAAATTAATATAGATAGAACTTTACGATATTTAGAGTACGAGCGTACTTTAAAAAAACTTCAAGTAGAGGTAATTAAATTACAAACTTGGGCTATAGATAACAATGAAAGAGTTATTTTTTTATTTGAAGGAAGAGATGCAGCTGGAAAAGGTGGCGCCATCAGAAGAATAACAGAAAGAATAAACCCAAGGCATATTAAAATTATAGCTTTGCAGAAACCCACTGAAGACGAACAAACTCAATGGTATTTTCAAAGATATGTAGAGCAATTTCCCAAAGCGGGTGAAATGGTTTTTTTTAATAGAAGCTGGTATAATAGAGCTGTTTTAGAACCCGTTAACGGTTTTTGTTCAGATGAACAATACCAAACATTTATGGGTCAAGTTAATGATTTCGAAAGAATGATTTTAGAATCTGGAATTCATTTGGTTAAGATATACATGTCCATATCAAAAAAAGAGCAATTTAAAAGATTTGAAGAGTTAAAAAGCAATCCATTAAAGCAGTGGAAAATGTCTCCAGTAGATGAACGAGCTCAAGAATTATGGGATGAGTACACAAAATATAAACAAGCCATGTTTGAGGTAACAGATACTCAAAAATCTCCTTGGAAAGTAATAAAGGCAAACAGAAAAACAGAGGCTAGGGTAAATACTATTAACCACATTTTAAAAAGTATACCCTATAATAAAGACATTGAAATCTAATTATAATAAGGTTTTAACTTTATTAAAAAGATAATACATCTGAGCAGCAATAATCTCACTAGTTTTTAGGTAAGTTTCATCTTGTGAATCAGTATCATCAGAATGTTTAGGATCTATGTAAGGTACATGAAATCTTTGTATAGCTTCAGGAATAAATGGGCAATTTTCATCAGCATTATTACAAGTAGTCAATACAAAATAAGGTGTTTTATTTTCAGGATGATCATACAATTTTGAGAAACCTATTAGAGGAGGCTTGTCATCACTAAAAAAGATTTTATAGGTTGGATTTGTATGAGAAAACTCAACAACCTCAAATTTAAATCCTACTTCTGTAAGCGTTTTAACTGTATTTCTATGAAAGGCGGTTACCTCTGTACCACCGGAGAAAGCATTTATTGGAAGATTAAAATAGTCAGCAGCAAAAAAACTCCAAACTTGCCCTAGTTGACTTCGTCTAGAATTGTGGGTGCAAATAAAATTGATATTTAAACTGCCATTATTATAATTGGCAGCAATTTTGTTAGCTATTTTTTCTAAAAGTTCTTTTCTATTGGTATCTATAACAATATTTTGTTGAGACTTTTCAAAGAAATCTTTAACCATTTTAGGGTTTGTATTTATCATCTTCTTACTTTTGCCGCAAAGATACTAGAACTATATACACATAAAGATTAAGATAAGGTTAATTATGCAATTTCTCATAGGTAAAAAAGTAGCTGTATTAGATGATGTTTTAAGAGGTGTTATTGTAAGCATTGATAATCAAACAATAAGTATTAAAGATAGTGATGATATGGTGTATCAATACCAACAGAAAGAATTGGTACTTATAGAAGAAGATCAGTATCAATTATCTAAATTTTCAGACATCAACAACTCTCTTTTAAACGAAAAGTTAGAAGAAAAAACCCCTTCAATATCTAATTTTAAAAAAGAGAAAAATGAAGTGATACTTGAAGTAGATTTACACATCAATCAATTGATAAAAAGTACCAAAGGGATGGATAATTTTGATATGTTAACGCTACAATTGAACACAGCAAAAAGAAAAATTGAGTATGCCATTTCTAAAAGAATTTCAAAAATTATTTTTATTCATGGAGTAGGAGAGGGTGTTTTAAAAAGTGAGCTTCATTATTTATTTGGCAGGTATCCAGTTAGGTTTTATGACGCTTCTTATAAAAAGTATGGTCTAGGAGCAACAGAAGTATATGTATATCAAAATCCAAAGTCATAAATAATAAATACTTTTGTAGTATGAAAAAAATTTATTTAGATAACGCTGCAACAACACCAATAGCTAAAGAAGTTATTGATGTAATGCAGGAATCTATGTCAGAAAATTTTGGAAATCCATCTTCTACACATCAATTTGGTAGAAAGGCAAAAAACTTGGTTGAGACAGCTAGAAAAAACATTGCCAACCTATTAAACGCATCTGCAACAGAAATTATTTTTACTGCAGGAGGCACAGAAGCAGATAATCTAATTTTACACAATGCAGTTACTAATTTAGGAATAAAACGTATAATAACTTCTAAGATAGAACATCATGCCGTATTACATACAGTAGCTTTTTTAAAAGATACATGTAACATAGAGGTAGATTTTGTTGATGTGCTCCCTACAGGAGATATTTCTTTAGAGCATTTAGAAGATTTGCTTAAAAAAACCAATAAAAAAACCTTGGTAAGTTTAATGTATATCAATAATGAAATTGGAAATATTTTACCATTAAAACAAGTCTGTGATTTATGTAATACATACAATGCTTTATTTCATTCAGATACAGTTCAAGCAGTTGGCCATTATACAATTAATTTACAAGAAACTCCTATAGATTTTATGGTAGCAAGTGCGCATAAATTTCATGGTCCAAAAGGAGTTGGATTTGCATATTTTAAGAAAGGTTTTGGAATTCAACCTATGTTTCATGGCGGAGATCAAGAAAAAGGTGCTAGATCTAGTACAGAAAATGTTCATGGAATTTTAGGAATGGAAAAAGCATTTGTTTTAGCTTCTAATACTTTAGAAAAAGACAAATTAACTATGAATTCTTTGAAGCAGTATTTTATAGACCAATTACTAGCTATTAATTCTTCTATTTCCTTTAATGGACAATCTGCCTCTAATGAAAATAGTAGTTGTACAATTTTAAATGTATCTCTGCCTGTTAAAAATGAGTTACTTTTATTTAATCTAGATCTTTTCGGGATTGCTGTTTCTGGAGGTAGTGCATGCCAAAGTGGAAGTAATACAGGTTCCCATGTATTATCAGAAATTACCAATCCTGAAAAAGAAGGGTATACTTCCGTTAGGTTTTCTTTTAGTAGATATACCACAATAGAAGATATAAACTATGCCATTCAACAATTAAAAAAGCTACTCTAGAGTAGCTTTTTTAATTGTTGAAATTTGGTGACTTACAACTCTTAATCTACACGAATTTTCTTTACAAATTCTCCATTTTCTGTAGTAATTC
>CAXHZP010000032.1:0-22899 GCA_964021805.1 uncultured Flavobacterium sp. | reverse complement strand
CAACTGGTAATTGGGCAATTTTAATAAAGATTTTGAGTAAAAACAATGAAGATCTTATGTATTTATTAAACAATGATATACAACGAATAAAAGGGGTCTCTAGAACAGAAACATTTATATCACTTGACCAACAAATAAATAGGCAAATTACACTGTAATTAAAAAGCCTTAACAATTATGTTAAGGCTTTTTATTATGTCAAAAGTTTAGTTTACTATTTTGCGTAGTAAAATAATTTTGTTTTTTCGTCAATACCACCAATCCACATTAAAATTTCATCTTCATGAGAAGAAACTGAAGACCAGTATTTAATTGCATCCTCATCCATTGCCGCTCCATAATTACTTTCTTCAAAAGCTGCAAAATCTGACCATGTTTCATAAAACATATATGAATGCCAGTCCATTCCAGAACCATACAAGTGACGACTTGCATACATGGCTAATGTTTTTCCACTTTCTTTATTATCCTTCAAACTTCCAGAAATTAGCCCTTCTGTAAAATCATTATTAGTTCCCCATTTAGTACTATACTTGCTCAATACAACAACCTTTTTTGTTGACCAGTCCATATTTTCACTAACAAAACCTAATTTTTCCAACCCTTCAAATGTTCTAACTTGATCTGAATGGCCCTCTATAAACATTCCTAAATAAGCCATGTATTCTTTTTGCATTTTAGCTTGCGCTTTTTCATCAAGATTCATTGCTTTAATATTGTCACCAAGGATTTTATTACTGATATCTGAATCTTTCACTAAATCTTCTGCTGTCTCATAAAAGTCATAAATAGCATAGGTGTAATCACCTGCAAATGCATGAGCAAACATTCCTGAATTTACTATTTTCCTATCCTCTCCTAAAGATAAATTAGTAAACTTCTTGTGCAGCTCAAGAAAGGTTTCGGAATCTTGTCTTGGTACAGTAACATATGTAATATTGACTACGTTTTGAGCAACCAATACACATGAAACAATTAAAAATAAAAATGTAATAAATTTCTTCATAATGTTAGTTTAAATAGTTAAAAGAGATTTGTAACTTATAACAAACCTTAATTTAACAGGTTAATAATAACAAATCTACAAAATTAATTGCTTAAAGAAATTAATTTTTTTATGTTTGACTTTAACTTAAAAAACAATAACCATGAAAAAAAAAGTATTTAGTTTACTTATTGCATTATTTAGCATCAATATTTTACTGGCTCAAATAGTTGTATTTACTCCTGTAAAAGTTGAGCAAGGAGATGTAGAGCAATTTTTAAATGTAGAAATGAATTACAGTAAGCAAATTGCACAGGATGCAGTAAATAATGGAAATCTTTTAGGTTGGGCATTATTAAAAAGTACCAATCCAGGACCAGATGATTTTAATTATATGTGGGTAAATGCTTATCCAGATATCAATACAGCAGCTAATGAAAACATGTGGTGGAATAATTCTGAAAAAGTAGTAGGTATAAAACCTGATGTATTATTTAGTGAGAGTTCAAAGTATAAATTTGACAGAAGTTATACGTATCAAATGAAATTGACAATTCCTAATGTTGCTGAAGCTGGATATGTAATTTTAAATTTTACTTCACCTGATGATGTTGATGCAGTTGCAGCAAGCGCTGAAAAATACGTGCTGCCTCATTTTAAGAAAAACATGAGTAATCATGGTATGGTAGGATGGGGAATGGCTACTAAAATAACCCCTCAAGGAAAAGACTATTCATCGGTTATGTTCTATGACTCTTATGATAATTTAGCAAATGCCATGAGACATCTTGCAGGAGATGGTGTAATGAAAGGATTGCCCTTCGATAAAATGGAAAAAGCCGTATGGGAGATGAGACCTTTAATGAAAGTCGTTGCAGGTACAGAAGCAAAACAATAAAACGTAGATAAACATAAAAAAAGCCAAGACATATGTCTTGGCTTTTTTGTACATAAGACGGGAATTATCTTCGATGAGTCTCGTTAAATCATTTTGAGATAAGCACTCATTTAAAATGAGTGCTTATTTTATATCCAAAATTTACACAAATAAATTTCCTTCAATTTTGGGCATAAAAAAAGCTCGAACAAAATATTCGAGCTTTTCATCTGTACAGAAGGCGGGACTTGAACCCGCACGGGCATTACTGCCCATTGGATTTTAAGTCCAACGTGTCTACCAATTCCACCACTTCTGCATTGGTATATTTTTGTAGAATAGAGCGAAAGACGGGATTTGAACCCGCGACCCTCACCTTGGCAAGGTGATGCTCTACCCCTGAGCTACTTTCGCGTAGTCGTATTTTAATGAACAACCATTCATTAGAATGGGATGCAAATTTAAAACAAAAAAGGAAACTACAAAGACTTTTAAAAATTATTTTAATTTTATTTTAACTGAATATTTAGCAAAACCTATGGGATTTCAATTATTATGAAATATCTTTGCATTCGATTTATTTTCTAATGAATTTAACAACGGCTATCGATACTAAAATCTCCTTTAGAAGAGTCATTTCAGACTTCAAACAACTCGCTAAGGTAGGATTGTCTCTTAGTGTGGTTTTTTCGTCTGTTGCAGGTTATCTTTTAGCTGTAGATGTAATAAATTATCAAACTCTATTTTTATTGGGTTTAGGAGGTTTTTTAATGGTAGCAGCTTCCAATGCATTTAATCAAGTTATTGAAAAAGATACAGATTCTTTGATGAAAAGAACTATGAATAGACCTCTTCCAACCGGAAGAATGTCTAAAACTACTGCAATAATTTTTGCTATTATATTTACCATTGTTGGACTAGGCATATTGTATGGTATTAACCCAAAAAGTGCTCTTTTTGGAGCTATCTCTATATTTTTGTACACTTGTGCATATACTCCCTTAAAGCCAGTATCGCCATTAGCTGTATTTGTTGGAGCAATTCCTGGAGCCATACCATTTATGTTAGGGTGGGTAGCCGCTACAAATCAATTTGGAATAGAAGCTGGGTTTTTATTTATGATTCAGTTTTTTTGGCAGTTTCCTCACTTTTGGTCTATTGGATGGTTACAATTTGAAGAATACAAAAAAGCAGGCTTCATCATGCTACCTATGGACAAAAAAGATCAATCTGCAACCAAACAGATTATTTTCTATACGGTAATCATGATTCTAGTTTCTATTTCACCAGTATTTAAATTAACTGGAGCATTTTATATTCATCCAATTACAGCGATAATTATCGCTTTAATGGGTTTATCTATGTTGTATTATGGAGTTTTGTTACATAATAAACAAACCAATATAGAAGCAAGAAAACTAATGCTTTCAAGTGTTGTATACATCACGATGATTCAAATCATTTACGTAATCGATAAATTTCTACACTAACCATGAATATTAGCGAAAAAGACTTAGAGAAAGAGTTAACAGTTGGAAGAAAAAAATCTGCAAAACCAATGCTTTGGGTTTCAATGATTAGTATGGTCATGTTTTTTGCAGGGCTAACTAGTGCTTACGTAATTAGTATGAAAAGAGATGATTGGGTTACTTTTGAACTACCAGATGCTTTTTATATTAGTAGTATATTAATTGTGATAAGTAGTATAACTATTTTTATTTCACAGAAACTTATCAAAAAAAATAAACGTACAGAATCTATCATATTCTTGCTAATCACTTTTCTATTAGGAGTTGGTTTTATGTGGCAACAGTATGCAGGTTTTGAAGATTTGAGAAATGCGGGATTATTTTTTACAGGACCTACAAGTACTGTGTCTACATCTTTTATTATTGGAATCACCTTAATGCACGCATTTCACGTAATTGCTGGGATTCTAGTCTTACTAGTTGTAATTTATAATCATTTTAAATATAAATATAAATCTGATGATTTACTAGGCTTTGAACTGGGAGCTATCTTCTGGCACTTTGTAGATGTTTTATGGATTTATTTATTTTTCTTTTTCTATTTTATTAGATGATGAAAATTGATTAATTTTGGCAAAAATTAAAGAAAATTTTATATAAAATTTATGGAAGCAAACATTGCTGTACCTAACGATAATAAGCCTACTTGGGGAGGTGGAGGAGTAAAACCTTTTGGAGCCAGTTATGGAAAAATGATGATGTGGTTTTTTATCGTATCTGATGCCCTAACATTTTCTGCTTTTCTGGCAGCTTACGGTCTAACACGTTTTAAATTCATTGATTCTTGGCCAATTGCAGATGAAGTGTTTACTCACGTACCTTTTGTACACGGTGAATTTCCAATGATTTATGTAGCTTTCATGACTTTTGTCTTGATTGCTTCTTCAGTTACCATGGTTCTTGCAGTAGATGCAGGACATCAAATGAATAAGAAAAAAGTGACCATCTATATGTTACTAACCATCATTGGAGGTATCATTTTTGTAGGTTCTCAAGCATGGGAGTGGAATACTTTTATTAATGGAACGTATGGAGCTGTAAAAACTACAGATGGTAAAATCTTACAGTTTGTAGACACAAATGGTAAACAAATTGCTCTGGCAGACTTTGTAGTTGGAGACAGAGGAAACGCCAGAGTTCAACATACAAAAGGGAATGGATTATGGTTTGAAGATGAAGGAACAATTTCACAATATTCTATCGCTCAAATTATAAGCTCTTATGAAGCAAATCCTGATGTTCAAATAAGAACAGAATTGATTGATTTAGACAAAAAACAAAAAACTATTCTCAGTAGAGAAAAAGGAGCTGAAGAACTAGCCAAAACTAGATTAATTGTAGAAGGAGCCAATCTAGAAGTTAATGAGTATGGAAATACAATTTTTGCTGACTTCTTTTTCTTCATTACTGGGTTTCACGGTTTTCACGTTTTTTCTGGAATTATTTTTAACATCATTGTTTTCTTTAATGTAATTCTCGGAACCTATGAAAAAAGAGGGCATTATGAAATGGTTGAAAAAGTTGGTTTATATTGGCACTTTGTAGATTTAGTTTGGGTATTTGTTTTTACGTTTTTCTACCTGGTTTAATTTTTAATAATAGCATAACATGGCACACGCACAATCACATACTAAAAGAATCTGGAATGTATTCTGGATACTTTCTGCAATTACAATAGTAGAAGTTATATTAGGTATTTACAAACCAGATGTCCTTCACTTAACAAGTTTTTTAGGGACAAGTCCATTAAACTGGTTGTTCATTATTTTAACTCTTGCCAAAGCCTATGGAATTACCTGGGCATTCATGCACATGGAGGGTGAAAAAACATGGTTTAGAAGAGCTGTTGTTTGGACAGCAGTCTTTTTAATTATCTATTTGGTTACTCTCCTACTTATAGAAGGAGACTATTTATACAGTACATTAGCACCCTTGGTGCGCTGGTAACAACATATAATCAAGGTGGTTTTTAACCGCCTTTTTTTATCACTAATTATGAAAATCACAAAAAAACGATTTGTACTCATAGCATTATTTGTGTTTCCTCTGCTGTTTTTTTTAATTCTTTCTACAGGAATTAATAACTTCAAGAAATTACCTACCCTTACAAATACAGTTTCTTTAGATGTTCTTGAAGATTCTATTTCTCTTACAGACCACGTTACCGTTTTATGCTTTTTAGGAAATGATGTAGCCACAAAAAAAGGAGGTTTTTTTAATATGAATCAAAAAATTTACAAAGAATTTTATGGGTACAGGCCCTTTCAAATTATTGCTGTTTACCCAAAATCTTCCCAGGACGATGTTGATAAATTAAAATCTGATTTAAGTGCTTTCACAGATATGTCTAAATGGAACTTCTTTGCCATGGAAAAAGAAACCATTAAAAAATTGCACCAAAACTTAAAAACTAAAAAAATATTAGACACCTCTCTATATTCGAAGCAGGTATACCTTTTAGACAAAGAACTTAACCTAAGAGGAAGAAATCAAGAAGGAGATGACGAAAGTCAAATCATGTATGGATATAATATAGAGTCTGTTGCTGAGCTGAATAATAAAATGGAAGATGATATTAAAGTTTTGCTTTATGAATATCGAGCAGCCTTTAAAAATAAAAATAAAGCAGATAGAAAAAACTAGTTATATGAGCAGGAAAAATTCATATATAGGCATCTCTTTTATCATTTTAATATTTGGTATTTATGTGGTTAGAAACCTAGATGATAGAATCTCAAATGAGACCTTAATAGATACCAATAGGCTAAATAAAACACAAGAAAACAATACAGAAAGTGAAAGCCAATTATTTGTTTACAACAAAGTTCCTCCATTTGAATTTACAAATCAAGACGGGAAAACTATTAATAACAATAGCTATATTGGAAAAGTATATGTAGTAGAGTTTTTCTTTACCACATGCCCAACTATTTGCCCTCTAATGAATGAGCAAATGTTATTAATTCAAGAGGAGTTTGCAGAAAATTCAAATGTTGGGATAGCTTCAATATCAATTACACCAAAAATTGACACCCAAGAGGTCTTAAAAAATTATGCCGTTACTAATGGTATTACCCATAAAAACTGGCATCTTTTAACTGGAAGATCAGAAGAAGCAGTTTTTAATTTATCAAACAATGGATTTAAACTATACGCTGGATTAGATGAGAGTTTAGATCATGGAGGATTTGAACATTCTGGATTATTTGCTTTAGTCGATAAAAAAGGAGTGATCAGGTCCCGAAAAGATTCACAAGGAAATCCAATACTTTATTACAGGGCTATTGAAGATAATGGGTTCCCAAATCAAATAAATGAATTAAAAGAAGACATTAAAAAACTACTAGATGAATACTAACGAATCAACAGAAAAAAAATATAAAAGAGGGATTACAATTCTTTCAATTATTATTCCAGTAGCGGTAGCTGCTTTATTTGGTATAAATTTAAGAGAATTGGGCTTTGATGTTGAGCCTCTAAGTTTTTTACCACCTATTTATGCAACAATAAATGGTATTACTGCCATTTTGCTTGTTTCTGCTGTAGTAGCTATTAAAAAAGGCCAGAGGAATCTTCATGAAAAATTAAATACACTAGCCATACTATGTTCTGTGTTATTTCTTGTGATGTATGTTGCTTACCATATGACTTCAGATTCTACAACTTTTGGTGGAGAAGGAATGATCAAATATTTTTATTACTTCATTTTAATCACTCACATTGTTTTGTCAATTGTAGTAATTCCCTTTGTACTAGTTACATTAATGAGAGCAAAATTTGGAAAATTTATAGAGCATAAAAAAATTGCTAAAATTACCTTTCCACTTTGGCTATATGTAGCAGTAACAGGAGTCATTGTTTACTTAATGATATCTCCATACTATGCTTAATCATTTTAAATATTTTCTTGTACTAATTTTTATATTTTTTAATACAACAAACTCCTTTTCTCAATGCGCAATGTGTAAAGCTGTTGTTGAAACAGGAGACGTTACAATGGCTGAAGGTATTAATAACGGCATTACTTATTTAATGGTGTTTCCATACCTATTAATTGGTGTTTTGTTCTACTTTATCTATCGTTATAAAAAAAGCGTTAAAAATTAACATTTCAATAAGAGCCGTTACGTGTAACATATTCTAATTTTGGTCGTCTTATGTGAAGCTATTTAAGTCTAAATATCGATTGACAACAAAAATATCCTAGGAATTCAAAATATAAAACATCTCAAATGAAAATAAAATTTTTACTAATTGCATCAATTTTTATGATTTCTAGTGTTTATTCACAAGAAAAATGGTCATTAAAAAAATGTGTAGATTATGCTCTAGAAAATAATATTTCAATCAAACAAAGTGCACTTAGTATTTCTCTTTCTGAGAGAGACGTTGCCATTACTCAAGGTAATTTCCTACCAACCATTGGAGCAAGTTCTAGTGGAGGAATTAACTCTGGTCTATCACCAGACCAAACAGGAGTATTAAAGAATACTACCAATTTTAACGGACGATTTAATCTTGGAGTAAACGGTACTATATTTAATGGATTTAGAAATTTAAATTCCTATAAGCAGGCTCAATTGGGAATAGAATCTAGTAAACTAGATTTAGAAAAAGCACAAAATGACGTTTCTCTATTTGTTGTTAATGGATATTTAAATATCCTCTTTGCAAAAGAAAATTTATCTGTAGCCAAGGTTCAATCTGAAATTAGCAAAAAACAAGTTGAAGCAGCTAGCCAAAGATTTGAAGCTGGCATTATACCTAGAGGAGATCTTTTAAACGCTCAATCTACGGCTGCCAACGATCAACAAAACGTAATTGCTCGTGAAAATACACTAACCTTAGCATTACTAAATTTAGCTCAATTATTACAAATATCTTCTACAGGTTTTGATATAGAAAATATGAATGTAAATTCACCCTCTGGTCTTTTATTGTATGAATCATCAGACGTTGTTTATGAGAAAGCTTTAACTACTCAACCTCAAATTAAAAATGCGGAATTAGGTATTCAAAATGCAGATTTAAATATAGAGTTATCTAAAGGAGCTTTTTTACCAAGTCTAAATTATAGTATTAGCGGCGGAACCTCCTATTTTAATCAGATGAATAATCTATTTCCTGGTCAAAAAAATGAATATTTTTTCAAACAAGTACTTAAAGATAGAGTTACCTACGGAGTATCATTGTCTTTAAATATTCCGATTTTCAACAGACTTCAAACAAAAAATAATGTAGCTAAGTCCTATATTAATAGAGAATTGTCTTTGCTAAACCTAGACAATCAAAAACTTCAACTACAACAAACCATTGAGCAAGCATTTGCAGACGCTAAAGCTGCCTCAAAAACTTTTGAAGCAGCAACCATTTCATTAAAATCACAAAGGGAAGCTTTTAAAAATGCACAAGAGAGTTATAATTTAGGAGCAACTACTTTATTTGACTTTGATTTGGTAAGAAATAGATTGGTAAGTGCAGAATCTGCTTTAATTAGAGCAAAATATGATTTTGTGTTTAAAACCAAGGTGCTTCAGTTTTATTATGGAAATTTAAATCTAGATTAAACAACTATGTAATAGATAGAACGGCAACTTTTGGTTGCCGTTTTTTTATACTTTATCTTTACACAAAAAGTTTTTGAGCACATTATTACACATAGAAACGTCTACTAAAAATTGTTCTGTTAGCATTGCAAATTGTGGTGAGCTAATTAGTTTGAAGGAGATTAATACTGGAGATTATTCTCATGCAGAAATGCTTCACCCATTAATTAATGAAGCTTTATTAGAGAGCAAGCTAACCATTAAAGAAATTGAAGCTATTGCTGTTGGCAAAGGTCCAGGATCTTACACTGGTTTACGTATTGGTGTGTCTGCGGCAAAAGGATTGTGTTTTGCTAACGACATCCCTTTAATTTCAATCAATTCTTTGGAAATTTTAGCGCAATCCATGGATATAGATAGTGGTCTTATTATCCCAATGATAGATGCAAGAAGAATGGAAGTTTACGCTGCTATTTATGACAAAAACCACAATACTGTCAGAGAGACTAAGGCTGAAATAATTGATCAAAATTCTTTTTTAAATGAATTACAAAATCACATTGTTTATTTTTTAGGAGATGGTGCAAAAAAATGTAAAGAAATTATTCTTCATAAAAATGCTGTTTTTATAGAAAATGCCTTTCCTTCAGCCAAAGAAATGGCTACTATTTCTTACCATAAATTTAAAAATAAAACTACTGAAGATGTTGCATACTTTGAACCTTTTTATTTGAAAGACTTTATTGCTACTCAAGAAAAAAAGAAAATTTAAACCTTAATTCGTTTTTATTATTAAATTGTTAAACAATTTTTAATGTAGTTTTAATAAAAAGATAATTAATACTTTTTTTATCAAAATTTCTTAACTATTCCTTTATTTTTAAAAAACCATTTGATTAAAACTAAATTTGATTTTTGAATGATCTTAAGATTAATTTAGAAATCATAATATTTAGTTTTTGTCAATTAATATTTTGATTATTCAACTGCCTTTGGCCAAGGCAGTTTTTTTAATATATAGGAAACATTAATTTAACATTAGAGTTAGTTATTTGCAGTGACAAAAACTAATACATTATGAAAATTAATAATGCGCTTCTATGCATTTCTTTATTTCTATGCATGAATTTATCTTCGCAAGAAACAAACGCACCAAAATTTGGTAAAGGACTTTTTAATCTCATTGGTAAGGATAGTTCCTTTTCTATGAATATGAGTGCGAGAATGCAAATGCTGGGTACATCTAACTGGGATTTAAATAACGGTTTAACCAACCCATCTTCCTCGCTTTTAGTAAGACGAGCTAGACTAAAATTTGATGGTTTTGCTTATTCTCCAAAATTAAAGTATAAACTTGAGCTTGGACTTTCTAATAGAGATATTGGTAAAGCTTCCTCATTTACAAATGAAGCCCCTAAATATATTTTAGATGCAGTTGTTAAATGGAATTTTTCTGGAAACTTTGTACTTTGGTTTGGTCAAACAAAATTACCAGGAAATAGAGAGCGAGTTATTTCGTCAGGAGACTTGCAACAAGTAGATCGTTCTCTACTAAATAGTAGATTTAATATAGATCGTGATATGGGCTTTCAATTAAGACATCACTTTAATCTTACGGATACCTTTATTGTAAGAGAAATGTTTTCAGTGTCTCAAGGTGAAGGAAGAAATATAACAACTGGAAATTTAGGAGGTCATCAATACACTTCAAGAGTTGAGTTATTACCATTTGGTAAATTTGCAAGTAAAGGAGATTATAGAGGAAGTGATTTAAAATTTGAACCAGCTCCAAAGTTGGCTTTAGGTTTTACGTATGATTTTAATAATGATGCTGTAAAAAATAGAAGTAATCAGGGATCATATATGATTACCGATACTGGTTTTTATTCAACAAATATTTCAACAGTTTTTGTAGATGCTATGTATAAACACAATGGATTTTCATTTATGGGGGAATATGCTGTAAGAGATGCAGATGATGCTTTTGCTAAAAATTCTGATGGAACTTTAACAGGAGATCTAGTACAAGTAGGTAATGCGTTAAATCTACAAACTGGTTATTTATTATCAGAAACATTAGAAATTTCTGGTAGATATACCAATATAGATTGGGATCAAAATATTACAGGAAAAGGAAATGAAACTCAATATACTTTAGGTTTATCTAAATACATCTTAGGTCACAAATTAAAGGTACAAACAGATTTAAGTTATTTAGATTTAGCAACTAAAAACAATCAATTCATGTACAGACTTCAGGTCGACGTTCATTTTTAACAATATAACATAACGATAACATTCGTAAACGATAATCAATATAAATTTGTAACAAAAAAACAAGAACATGGGAGATCCATATATTTTAATGTTAATCGCCTTAGCTATTTTAGCTACGGTAGATTTAGTAGTAGGAGTTAGTAACGATGCTGTAAACTTTTTAAACTCAGCAATTGGTTCTAAAGCTATAGCAATAAGAAACATCATGATTATTGCAAGTATTGGTGTATTCTTTGGAGCCATTACCTCAAGCGGTATGATGGAGGTAGCACGTAAAGGAATTTTTAATCCAGGAATGTTCATGTTTCAAGACATCATGTTCATTTTTATGGCAGTAATGATTACTGATATTTTGTTGTTAGATGTATTTAATACCTTGGGTATGCCAACCTCTACGACAGTATCTATTGTGTTTGAGTTACTAGGTGCTGCTGTAGCCATTTCATTAATAAAAATTTCACAAAACGATGCAGAATCAATTAGTGCCATCTGGAATTATATTAACTATGAAAAAGCCTCTTTAATTATATTTGGAATTTTACTTTCTGTAGTCGTCGCATTTTCTGTAGGCGCACTTGTGCAGTTTGTTTCAAGACTTATTTACTCTTTTAACTTTGAAAAAAGACCTAGTTATATTAATGCACTATTTGGAGGTTTTGCTATTACTGCAATTACCTATTTCATTATCATAAAAGGAATGAAAGGAACTCCTTACTATAAAGATGTAAAATATTTAATTGAAGACAATACCTTGTCTATCATCGCAGGTAGTTTTTTATTGTGGACAATAATTTCTCAAGTATTTATCAAGTTATTTAATTTAAATGTCTTGAAATTAATTATTGGAATTGGTACTTTTTCACTGGCTATGGCCTTTTCTGGAAATGACTTAGTGAATTTTATTGGCGTTCCAATAGCTGCATGGAATTCATATGAAGCTTGGAGTGTTTCTGGCGTAGAAGCAAATGCTTTTTCTATGGAAATATTAGCTAAAAAAGTTCCTTCTAATGTTTGGTTGCTTTTAATCGCCGGAGGTATCATGGTAATAACCTTATGGACATCAAGTAAAGCAAGAAATGTAATTAAAACCGGAATAGACTTATCTCGTCAAGGAGAAGGTCATGAAAAATTTCAGCCAAATCCATTATCAAGATTAGTTGTTAGAGCATCTATGGGAATTAATGCAGGATTAACCTATGTATTACCGGCTAAAACAATTGCATTTGTGGATTCAAAGTTTCAAAAACCAGTAATAGAATTACCAAAAGATAAAACCTATGAATTACCGGCATTTGATATGATAAGAGCGTCTGTAAATCTAATTGTTGCAGGTATTTTAATTTCTATTGCTACCTCTTTAAAACTCCCATTATCTACCACTTATGTAACATTTATGGTGGCTATGGGTACTTCTTTAGCAGACAGAGCATGGGGAAGAGAAAGTGCTGTTTATAGAGTTGCTGGAGTTATTAATGTTGTTGGAGGATGGTTTTTAACCGCCATTACTGCATTTTTAGCTGCTGCACTAGTGGCATATCTTATTAGTTGGGATATGGTAATGATACCTGTATTACTAGTTGTTGTAGCCTTCTTAATAGGAAGAAATACCATCATTCACAGAAAGAAATCTAAAGAAGTAAAAGAGCAAGAATATATAGAAAGAGCTGATTTAATAACCATTAATGGAGTTATTGAAGAAAGTGCAGATCATATATCTGGTGTTGCTAACCGTGTAAATAAATTATACACCAATGTAGTAGATGATTTATCTAATCATGATTTAAATAAATTACGTAAAACTGATAAACATGTTGGTAAATTAAATGAAGAAATAGATAACTTAAAAGATGGGGTATTCTATTTTATAAAATCTTTAGATGATACTTCGGTTCAGGCAAGTAGATTCTATATTTTAGTTCTTGGATATTTACAAGATGTTGCGCAATCTATTAGTTATATTTCTAGAGCTAGTTTTAAACATGTAAACAATAATCATAAAAACCTGAAGAAAGGTCAGTTAAAAGACTTGAAAGGAATAGACAATCAGTTAACTGAATTGCTAGGACAAGTAAGTACTATATTTGATTTAAGAGCTTTTGATGATTTAGAGGATATATTAATAGAGAAGCAAGCCTTGTTAAAGGATGTTTCTGACTCTATTGAAAAACAAGTTACCAGAATAAGACAAGAAGAATCTAGTCCAAAAAATACTACTTTATACTTTAGTATTTTATTAGAAACTCAAGATTTAATTACTGCTTTAATGAGCTTGTTACAAACCTATGAAGAATTTCATATTACTACTAAAGAAGTAAAATAAAATCTAAATATTTCTTAAATAAATAAAAACCCAAGTCAAAGACTTGGGTTTTTATATTTGTTGATTTAAAGAAAGTAATACCATTCTTAACTCCATAAAAGAATACGATTTATCTACATTCTCTTTTAAATGAGTTAAATTTTTGTACTCCACAGCTTCTATTTCTTTAATCATTTTTTGATACCTTTTTAAAGGTATTAATTCTAAAACATCTATCTCTCCAGACGGGATATAACTTGCCAGATGACTTTCTATAGTGCCTGCTGTTAAACTTCTTTCTTTCGCTATTTCCTTAACTGACAAGCCTTTTTTAAACAACTCGAAGGAAATTTGTTTGGTAGATTTTTTATCTTCTTTCTTTTGTTCATTGAATTTATTAATACCGTTTTCTTTACAATACAAGGCTATCAATTCAAGTATTTCTTCTCCATACTTTTTCACTCGTATTTTCCCCATACCATTTACTTTTAACAATTCTTTTTCTGTTCTTGGTAAACTATCGCATATGGCATACAAAGTGTCTTGAGTAAACACTTGAAAATGAGGAATATTTTCTGCTTTAGAAATATCATCTCTAAGTTCACGTAAACCAAGAGCTAAAATAGGGTCTCTTTTTGAAGTTAGTTTTTTCTTTTTTACTGAAGTTGTTTTTTGGAGAACAGAGTCTGCTCTAGTCTTTAAATAAAGCTGTACCTTGAAGCCCTCAGTCATTTTTTTTAAGGCAAAAACTTTTTCACTCAGTAGTTCTTGTAGCTTATCAAAATGTGTTGTGAAATCTTTTTTTACAGCTTTATTATCAGAAGAAAAAGAGAGACTCGCTATAGGTTGCACTATATTTTTAATGCTTTCAGTTAAGAAATAGTCTACTGCTTTTTTAAAACGTTCTTGAATTTGAGAACTGTTTTCGGGTAAAATACCCTCTTTAGAAATAGTATTTAACTGATTTTTAAAGCCAGTAGAAACCTTCATCAATGCTACAATACCTTTATCTTTTATGAGCAGTAAGTGCTCTATGACATCTCCTTTAATACTGGTTCTGTTCTTATAATAAATATCTATTAATCTAGTAACAGGGTATAGAAATGACTGGTAGTCAAATAACTCTGAAATCAGATTGAGTTGAAACTGTATCTCAGATGCTGTTAAAACAGTTTCATCTGGGTGATTTTCTTCAACCTCTTTACTAAAAACTTGTACTGTATGATCATTAATAATAGCACTACTAGAAATGGGAGTTTTTAATACCAAACCTTCAAGAGATGTACATCTGCTCAAAGCTACATAAGTTTGCCCATGTGCAAAAGAAGCCTCTGCATCTATAATAGCTTTGTTAAAAGTTAACCCCTGGCTTTTATGAATAGTAATTGCCCAAGCCAAGCGCAAAGGAATTTGAGAAAAAGACCCTACAACATCTTCCTTTACCTCTTTAGTTTTTTCATCGATAGAATAATTAACGGTATCCCATTGTTCTTTTTCTGTAACAATTTCGTCAATTTCATTGGCACATTGAACGGTTACATTTTCCCTAGATATAGCTGTAATAATTCCAATTTTACCGTTGTAATATCTTTTTTCTGGTGAAGAATCATTTTTAATAAACATCACCTGTGCTCCTACTTTGAGTACTAATTTCTCGTCATTAGGATATGCATTTTCGTTGAACTTTCCAGACACCTCTGCTTTAAAAAAATAATTTTTTGTTTTGAGCTTATTTAGCTCAGAATCATTTATTAAGCTCGCTCTATTATTGTGAGTAGTAAGCGTAATATACTCCTCGTCTTTGTGAGGAGAAAAATTAGGTTGGTATCGATTATTTAAAATCTTGGCAGAAGTTTCTGATAACTGATCATTTCTAATCTCATTTAAAATCTTAATAAAGTCCTCATTTTTTTGTCTATAAATATGTTGTAATTCAATAGAAATAACTGCTGCTGATTGATAGGCTTTTGCACTAAAAAAATATACGGTACTGTAATGCTCTTTTAACAAACTCCATTCATTAGGTTTTACAACGGGTGCCAATTGTTGCAAATCTCCTATCATTAAAATCTGTACACCTCCAAAAACCTTATGCTTATTTTTATACCTTCTTAACACTTTATCAATACCATCTAATACATCTGCACGCACCATACTTATTTCATCAATGATCACTAAATCTAGTGATTTAATAATGTCTATTTTAGTCTTAGAAAACCTACGTTGTTGGTTAGAGGTATGTGTAATTTGGTTAGGCAGAATAGGTCCAAAAGGCATCTGAAAAAAAGAGTGAATGGTGACTCCTTTAGCGTTAATAGCTGCAACGCCTGTTGGGGCTACTACTACCATTCTTTTGAGAGACTTTTCCTTTACGCTATGTAAAAAAGTAGTTTTACCTGTGCCTGCTTTACCCGTTATAAACAAGTTTCTGTCGGTATTCTCAATAAATTGGAGAGCAAGTTCTAACTCAGCATTTTTAGGCATGGTAGCTTTTTAAAAGCAAGATACTTAATATAAAAGGCTTTTTAAATAAAAATCCCAAGCAATACTGCTTGGGATTTTCTATATAATTTAAACACCTAGCTTACATCTCTAATGCTTTGGTTGGGTTGTTATCCATTAATAACTCTACTGGATTTTCTAAAGCTTCTTTTACCGCTACTAAAAATCCTACAGATTCTCTACCGTCTATAATTCTATGATCATATGACAAAGCTACATACATGATAGGTTGTATTACTACCTCCCCATTAACTGCCATAGGTCTATTTACTATATTGTGCATTCCTAAAATACCACTTTGTGGTGGGTTAATAATTGGAGTAGACAGCATGGAACCAAAAACACCTCCATTGGTAATGGTAAAAGTACCCCCTGTCATTTCATCTATCGTAATTTGTCCATCCCTTGCTCTAATTGCTAAACGTTTTACTTCACTTTCTACACCTCTAAAGGTCAATTTTTCTGCATTTCTAATCACTGGCACCATCAGACCTTTTGGTCCTGAAACTGCAATAGAAATATCTTGAAAATCATGTTCTATTTTAAAGTCTCCATCTATCATCGAATTTACATCCGGATACATTTTTAAAGCTCTAACTACGGCTAATGTAAAGAAAGACATAAATCCAAGACCTACTCCGTGTTTGGCTTTAAAATCCTCTTTATACTGAGCCCTTAAATCAAAGATTGGTTGCATGTTTACCTCATTAAAGGTAGTTAGCATCGCTGTTTCACTTTTTACAGCTACCAAGCGCTCTGCCACTTTTCTTCGTAGCATAGACATTTTCTTGCGAGTTGTTCCTCTAGTGCCATCTTCTGGCATTGTACCCATTGATGGAACTGCTTTTACAGCATCTTCTTTGGTGATTCTTCCTGCTTTTCCAGTTCCTTTAATTGTGGAAGCATCTATTTCTTTTTCCGCTAAGATTTTCTTAGCTGCTGGTGATGCTGTTCCTGATGCATACGTTATAGTAACTTCTTCTTTAACTGGAGTAGTTTTGGGTGCTTCTTTTACTGAAGTTAAAGTTGGTATGGCAGATGAATCTTCTGGTTTTTCTGCAGAAGTGTCTATTAAACAAACTATAGCTCCAACAGCTACAGCATCTCCTTCTTCGGCTTGCAAAGTAATAATCCCACTTTCTTCAGCTGGCAATTCTAAAGTAGCCTTGTCAGAATCTACTTCAGCAATAGGTTGGTCTTTTTCTACATAGTCTCCATCCTCAACTAACCAGGTTGCAATTTCTACTTCTGTAATTGATTCTCCCGGTGAAGGAACTTTCATTTCTAAAATCATCAGTTCTTATTTTACTTTTACTGAATCTAATCAGCTTTTATTATTATTTTATTAAAAACAATTATTTAGCGTCATTAAAAACACTGTCTATAACTGCTTTATGTCGTTTTTTAAATCGTGTACTAGACCCTGCTGCAGGAACAGCATAGTATTTTCTAGATCTTACATTTAATTTCACCAATTCTAGTCTTTCTAACATAAAACTCCATGCCCCCATATTTCTAGGCTCTTCTTGTGCCCATATGTACTCTTTTACTTCAGGGTATCTATCAATTACGCGTTGTATTTTTTCTAAATGCAATGGAAACAACTGTTCTATTCTAACTAAGGCAACGTCTTCTCTTTCCAAAATTTCACGTTCTGCCAATAAATCATAATAGAATTTACCCATACAAAAAACAAGCTTCGTAACTTTAGAAGGGTTTAGAGTATCGTCTATAACTTCTTGAAATTCTCCTGTGGCTAAATCCTCTATGGAATTAACCGCTTTTGGATGACGTAATAAGCTTTTAGGTGTAAAAACGATTAACGGTTTTCTATAGTTACGCTTCATTTGTCTTCGTAGCAAATGATAAAAATTTGCAGGTGTGGTACAGTTAGCCACTGTCATATTATCTTCTGCACACAATTGTAAGTAACGCTCTATTCTTGCAGATGAATGTTCAGACCCTTGTCCTTCATACCCATGCGGAAGTAATACTACAATCCCATTTTGCATTTTCCATTTGTCTTCTGCAGCTGATATATATTGATCAAACATAATTTGAGCTCCGTTAGAGAAATCTCCAAACTGTGCTTCCCAAATGGTTAATGTATTTGGATTTGCCATGGCATACCCATAATCAAATCCTAACACACCATATTCAGATAATAACGAATTATAAATCGTCATTTTTCCAGAATTATTTGGGTTGTTGTTTAATAAATTAATTCTTTCTTCAGATATTTCATCTCTTAAAATAGCATGCCTATGAGAAAAAGTACCTCTTTCAACATCTTGACCAGAAATACGAACATTAAAACCTTCTTCTAATAAACTACCATAAGCAAGATTTTCTGCCATGCCCCAATCTAACGTATTGGTGTCGAAAACCATTTTTGACCTTCCTTGTAAAATACGTTCTGCTTTTCTAACAAACTGAACATTTTCTGGAACAGTAGATACTACTTTAGCAATATGTTTTAATTTATCTACTGGATAGGTAGTATTTTCTGTCTGTAACATCGACCTCAACCGCTGACGCTCAAACCCTTTCCAAGTAGATTGCATAAACTCTTTAACTTTAGAGGTTTTTACTTTTTTAGATTCGTTAAATTCTGTTTCTAATAGTTCCTTAAAGTCTGTGGTTACTTTTTGAAGGTATTCAGAATTTATGGTGTTCTCCTCCAATAACTGAGCTACATAAAGATCCTTAACATTTTTATGTTTAGAGATTGCTTTGTATAATTTAGGCTGTGTAAAGCGAGGTTCATCGCCTTCATTATGACCGTATTTTCTATACCCTAATAAATCTATAAAAACATCTGTTTTAAATTTCATTCTGAAATCTAATGCCATCTCCATGGCATGACAAACAGCTTCTGTATCATCTGCATTTACGTGTAATACTGGAGATAGAGTAACTTTAGCTACATCTGTACAATACGTACTGGAGCGGGCATCTAGATAATTGGTCGTAAAACCAATTTGATTGTTTACCACTATATGAATTGTTCCTCCAGTTTTATAGCCATTTAACTTAGCCATTTGAGTAACCTCATAGGCAATTCCTTGACCAGCAATGGCTGCATCTCCGTGAACTATAATGGGAAGAATTTTACTTTCGTCTCCGTTGTATTTTCTATCTATTTTGGCTCTTGCAATTCCTTCAGCAACTGCCGCAACAGTTTCTAAATGTGACGGATTGGGAACCAAATTCATTTTTATTTGTTTTCCGTTTCTAAATGTTTTACTTAAGGTTAATCCTAAGTGATATTTTACATCTCCGTCTATGTTTGTGTCTTCAAAGTCTTTTCCTTCAAATTCACTAAACAAGTCTCTAACAGGTTTCTTAAAAATATTTACTAAGGTATTTAAACGACCTCTGTGAGCCATTCCTAAAACACATTCTTCAACTCCATATATCTCAGCTGCATTTCTTAAAGCTACACTAATCCCTGGAATTAAAGCCTCCCCTCCTTCTAATGAAAATCTTTTTTGACCTACATACTTTGTTTGCAAAAAACTCTCAAAGGTAACTGCTTGGTTTAGTTTTGATAAAATATACTTTTTTGCGTCTTGAGTGTAATTTGGGTGGTTATCATTTACCATGAGTCTATCTTTCCACCATGTTAATTTTTCTGGATTTCGCATATACATATACTCTACTCCAATAGAGTCACAATAGGTTCTCTCTAAATGTCCAATAATTTCAGAAAGCTTTTTTGGACCTATCCCAACAATTTCTCCTGCATTAAAAGTACTGTCTAAGTCGTTTTTAGAAAGTCCAAAATTTTCGATATCTAACGTAGGGGTGTATTTTCTTCTATCTCTAACCGGATTGGTTTTAGTAAATAAGTGTCCTCTTGTTCTGTATCCATTAATTAAATCAACCACTAGAAATTCTTTTCTAACAGATTGTGGAATTTCTACTGATGGTTCAGAATCATCTGTCAAAGAGAAATTTTCATTGGCTAAGTCGTAGCCTTGGAAAAAACTTCTCCAGCTTGGCTCTACAATGTCTGGATTTTGAAGATATTTATCATACAAATCGGCTATATAGCCAGTATGTGCTGCATTTAAAAAAGAAAACTTATCCATAAATATAGATTACTATGTATCTAAGCTAATAATTGTCTGTAAAAATACAACTTTTACAAAAAATAGCGATTTATTTAGGCACTTAAATATTACTGAATAAGGTTTAATCCAATGTTGTTAAAATAGCCGTAAAGAAGATAAACCATTTATAGTTTTTAATGTTTCATAAAACAAAAGTTTAATTGGGTATTTTTTATAAAAAAGTTTTTGTGCTTTTTGTAAAAGATATATATTTGCAAACGCTAAAATAAATTTTATTTAAGCAAACTCCTCCTTAGCTCAGTTGGTTAGAGCATCTGACTGTTAATCAGAGGGTCCTTGGTTCGAGCCCAAGAGGGGGAGCAACATATAATGATAAAACGGTTATACTCTTATAGTATAGCCGTTTTTTTTATTTTTGAGCATTACAAAAAATCAAACCGTGAATAAAAGATTTAAACAAATAAGCATCTTACTAATATCCTTTTCAATTTTATTGAGTTGCAACAGCAATCAAAACAGAAATAAATTCATATTAAAACAAGGGGATTTACTGTTTCAAAATACTGGAACAGGATTAATAGATAATGCGATTAAAGATGTAACGGCAACTTCATTTTCTAAAAACTATTCGCATGTTGGAATGGCTATGCAAAAAGATGGACAATGGTTTATTTTGGAGGCGATTCCGAAAGAAGGAATTTCCCAAACTCCTTTAAATAAGTTTCTAAACAGAAATAAAAATAAATTCAACAAATCACAAACAACTGTTGCAAGGCTAGACAATTATTACCAATCTTATATCCCCAAAGCAATTGATTATGGACTCGAAAGAATTAATACGCCTTATGATGAGATCTTTTTATGGGATGATGATTCTTACTATTGCTCTGAATTAGTATATAAAATGTTTTCTAGCCAAAATATACCAAGAGATTCTATTCCTTTTCTTACGCACCCAATGACATTTAAAGACACTTCAGGAAAACCGATGCCTGGATGGGTAAGTTATTTCAAAGAACGCAAGCATAAAATTCCTGAGGGGATTAAAGGAACAAATCCTAACTTAATGGCCAGCAGTCCTCACATCAAATTCGTGTATGATTATGAGAATTAATCTCATCATAGAAAAAACACTTCACTTATTTTAACTTCCTTCACAATTAGAGGAAGTTTACACTCCTTACTTAAGTATTTTTAAGCAAATAGAATTGGATATCGTCTAAGGCGAGTAGATCATCAAAAAAGAAAATTTTTCTGCAACTTTGAATAACAGGGGGAGCATCATATAATGATAAAACGGTTATACTTTTATAGTGTAGCCGTTTTTTAATTAAAAAACTTCGGTCAAACACCCTCAAAGATTAAAAGAAGATCTCCCGGTGAACATAAGACCAGTCCAAAAAAGGATTAAAAAAGTTTAAAGTTTCTTTATCTTCAGTTTCATTATATTTGAATTAAAATGATAAACGAGAACAAAAGCTCCTGTTATCCGGAAACATAGACCTATAAACAGGAAGTTTATTCCACATATAAGGAGTTGGCAACAATAAACGAAACTAAAAGAAAGTATGCTCAAAAATAAAATAATTTTACCATTAAGACTACTGTGTATACTACTATTGGCTCTTATGACTTCATCTTGTAAAGGGCAAGAAACTGAAAATTCCACAAAAGAAAACATACATCAATCAAACCAACCAGATAATGAGAATTCAACTCAAAATAATCAACCTCTTGTCTATAATCAAAGCACATATTTCCCACAAACACATTCAAACTTAAACGGAATGGTTAGTGAGTTTGTCCGAAAGATATACCAAGACAGCAAAGGAATCTTTTGGTTTGGTACTAACGGAGATGGGTTGATTCGATATGACGGTAAAACGCTTGAGAGTTTTTCAAAAAAAGAAGGTATCGGGTCAGCGATTAGAGGAATCAAAGAAGATAAAGACGGGAATATTTGGTTTGGGACTTCTTCTGGTCTAACTAAATATAATGGGAATTCATTCACAAACTATTCGCTAAATGAAGGCTTAATAAGTGAAGAAATTTGGGCAATAGATATTGATGCTAATGGAACTATTTGGGTTGGTACTGTCGGTGGTTTAAGCAAGTTTGATGGGAATAAATTTGAAACATTTGAAGTCCCAAAAGAAGAGGTTGAAAATGCTATACCCATGTTATCTGAAAAAAGAATTGGAGATATTTTAATTGATAAGAAAGGAGATATTTGGTTTTCGACAGATGGTTATGGTATTAGTAAATATAACGGGACGTCATTTGAATTCTTGACTAAAGAAAATGGACTTACAGATAATAATGTAGCCGATATTTTTGAAGATAGTCAAGGGAATATATGGATTGGAACTTTTTATGGTGGTGTCAGCAAATATGACGGAAATTCATTTACTAACTTCACAAAAGACGGAATCATAGATGGTATTGAAACCTATAATTTTTGTGAAGACAATCATGGGAATATTTGGTTCTCTGCTGAAAACTTTGGAGTGTACAAACATGATGGGACAAAATTTACCCAATTCACTAAAGAAGACGGTTTAGCTACGAACACAATCCAAAGTATTTTTGAGGATAATAAAGGACAGATTTGGTTTGGCACATGGGAAGGAATAAGTCTTTATGATGGAAAAACATTTATGGATGTTTCAGACAAAGAACCTTGGACAAAATAAAAAAAACTGTTGCCAACAAAAAATAAACCCCATTAAAACGAGGGTTTATTCAAACCGTTGCAACAAATTAGAAACCAAGGAATTATTGAGCCACTTCCTTCACAATTAGAGGAAG
>CAXHZP010000031.1:0-23339 GCA_964021805.1 uncultured Flavobacterium sp. | reverse complement strand
AATTAAAAAATTCAATCTTTTTAGAATATAAAAAGAAGTAACTTGATAAAACTCAAAAAAAAGATAAATATGAAAAGAAGTTTAGTTTTATTATTGATTATAGGCTCAGTGTCGTTTGTTGCTGCTCAAGAAACATTAGATATATTAACGGTATCAGGACATTTTGGTAAACCACAACCTTTTGAAGCCGAATCTCCTTTCACAGGAGAAACAACTGAAAGAGGAGCTATGGTTAATTTAGTTGTTCCAATTGTATTGAATGAAAAACAAATTTGGTATAACAGTATTAATTATATGCAGTGGAATGTTAATAATAATATTAATATGACTGATAATATAGCTAACCCAATCAAGGTACATGGACTTATTTTAAGAACAGGATTAATTCAGAAACTTTCAAACGGAAATTCTATTCAAGTGCTTTTTAGCCCTAGGTTAATGACTGATTTTAGAAATATAGATTCTAGACACTTCCAATTTGGAGGTACATTTATTTATGAAAAAGTGTATCATAAGAGATTGAAAATCGGTTACGGAATCTTGTATAACCAAGAAACATTTGGTCCTAATGTAGTTCCTTTGGTGAACCTAGAATGGAAAATTTCTGAAAGATGGTCTATGTCAGGTTTACTTCCAATTTATTCTAAAGTTAAATACAAAGTAAACGAAAAATTAAATGTAGGAATACATCATTTTGGCTTGGTAACTTCATATCGTTTGGGAGAAGAAACTTATCAGAATGACTATATAGAAAGAAGAAGTATCGATTTAGGTTTATTTGCTAGATACAATATTGTGGGTGGAATTCATATAGAAGGTAGATATGGATATTCTTTTGGTAGAAGTTACTCTCAGTATAATCTAGATGACAAAATTGATTTGGCTTTGCCACTTGCAACAATTGGAGATAATAGAACTCAGCTAAATGAAAGTTCTAATTTTAGTAATGGAGCATATGCACACATAAGATTAGTATACGCAATTAAATTATAAATTGATTTTTTATAGATTATATTTACGGTAATAAAATTCACTATTTCAAATAAAAAAGCACTAAAACCCAACACCGTACAAAATTAATTGCTTTTTTTTAGCTTACTTAGGAAAAATTCTCGCGGATTTTATTTGTCAGTAACTATTTATTAATTTTATTGCTTAACAACAGCAACTAACCTTACACAAACACGTTGTAAAACGTTTGAAAAATGAAAATAGGATATAAAAAAAGACACCTAAATGTGAATTTGATTTTTGGACTTATTTGGTTGGTTTGGTTCTTTATCGGAGTGTTTGGGAAAGAGGAACCAAATTGGACTGATTATGGATGGATTGTTATTTCTCTTATGTATCTAGGTATGTACTTTTACCAAAAGAATTACAACTATTTGACCATTGAAAACGGATTTATAAAGCAAAATTGGCCTTTTGGAAAAAAAATGAATCTAAATGAAATAAAACGAATTAGACATTTTGCGGGAGAATATATATTGAAATCGGAATTAAAGAAAATGAAAATAAATATTCAATTAATAAATGAGGAATCATTATTGGAATTGAAAACGGAATTGAAAAAACTTGATGTTGAGTGGTCTTAAAAAATAAGCAAACAAAAGCAATACTGATAGGTACTTTAATTGGAGGTCTTGTTTATACTGGACTCATGACGTTATTTGACTACTCTTCCAAACAAGATTTCAGTATTGGAAAATTTTTAGCAAACTTTATTTTTTTTGGGATATTTATGGGTTGGTTAATCCATTATAATATAAAGAAGCAATCTGAAAAATAATGACACTATTAAAGAAGTATTTTAAAAATGTATGGACATTAGAATGGAAAAATGAAGTATCTATATTAAAAAGACTACTAATCATGTTCATGTTACTAAGTCCTTTTTTATTAGTTATTCTCTATACTATTTATTTATAATGTATTACAAATACCTTAAGCCGAATTCCTACTCGCATTAATATTACCAAACAACGAGCGTGTGACCATTTTTTGGTATACTTCTAGCTCTTTATTTGAAGCTTTTTTACTAGCTAAAATTTCTTGTATCTTTTTTAAAGCATACTGTTGTATGGTAAGCAAAGGCAATACAATATCTTCTCGTATTTCTATAGAGGCTTTCCCGTCTGGGTAGTTTTCCATGAGTTCTGTATGGTCTGCTATTTTTAGCAACAAGCGTTTGGTAGTCTTGTATTCTTCGTAAATAAGTTTCCAAAATTCACCAAATTCTTCGTCGTCTGCCATATAAGCGGTGAGTTCAAAAAACGATTTTGTTAAACTCATCACACTATTTTCTAAGAGTGTTTTTAGAAAATCTGAGTTGTTGTAAAAATCGATAAGTTTATCAAACTCTCCGTTGTCTTCGTACTTTTTTAAGGCAGTTCCTACCCCATAAAATCCTGGAACATTTTGTTTTAGTTGGCTCCAACTCCCTACAAATGGAATGGCTCTTAAATCTGAAAAATCTAGGGTGTCAGATTGTGAACGCTTGCTTGGTCTACTTCCAATATTGGTTTTTGCATAGTATTGAAGCGTACTCATTTTTTCTAAATACGGTAAAAACTTCTCATGGTTTTTAAAGGCCACGTAGGTTTCGTAACTGGTGTTTGCGATGTCATTCATAAGTACACGATGCGCATCACTTAGTTGATCTTTTTGAAATACTTCGTTTTTAATTCCAGAACTCAATAACTGTTCTAGATTAAATTGAGAAGAACTTAGGGTTCCAAAATTAGAACTAATGGTTTGCCCTTGTATGGTAAGCTGTATCTCTTTGTCTTCTATGGTAGGGCCTAAAGAGGCATAAAACTGATGTGTTTTTCCTCCTCCACGAGCTGGTGGTCCGCCACGTCCGTCAAAGAAAATAACTTCAATACCAAATTCTCTAGAAATTGCAGTGAGTGCTTCTTTGGCTTTAAAAATAGACCAATTGGCCATTAAATACCCACCATCTTTAGTACCGTCTGAAAAACCTAACATAATAGTCTGCTTGTCTTTACGTTGGCTTACATGTTTCCTATAGGCTGTATTTGTATATAATGTTCTCATTACTGAGGCCGCATTTTGCAAATCATCTACGGTTTCAAAAAGAGGAATTACATCTACAGGTAATACATCGCCAAAGCCAGATAGGTTTAGCATGGCAAAGGTTTGCATTACATTTAACGCAGTTTGGTTGTTGCTAATAATGTATCTATTGGCACCACGCTTTCCATTTCTATATTGTATTTCTTTGATGGCTTGTATAGACTCTAATGTTTTTACCAACATCTCGTCTGAAAAAATGCTTGGATCTATATCTCCTTTAATTCTTGATAGAACAGCTACTTGCTTCGTTGCTGATAATGTTAAATAGTTTTTTGGAAAGGTAGTGTCTTTGGCATCCAATAATTCTTGTACCATATTGGTAAATGCGTTATGATGCACTCTACTGTCTTGCCTAATGTCTAGAGTAGCAAAATGAAAGCCAAAAATAGATACCTTGTGAATTAAATCGTCTAATTCTTCCAAAAACAATGATTTGTGTTCTTCAACAAGAATTACTCGTGCTTTGTTTAATTCTTCAAGAAGAATTTTTGAAGAAAAATTTACAACCTTATAACTTTTTGTAATGTGCTTATTTAGCCTTTTTTCTACTCTAATTAAGATTTCTTCTATTCCTTTAAAGGTAAGCCTCCTTCTTAATTTTCTGATGTCTCTGTGGTAGTTTTTAAGAATGGTTTGGCGCAATCTTTCAGCTACTTTAAGGGTAATTTCTGTGGTAACAAATGGGTTTCCATCTCTATCGCCTCCTGGCCAAAAACCAAGATCTATAATTTCATTGTCTAAAACCTCACCATCGTATACATGTTGTTGTACAAAATTGTAGATTGTACTTACAGAATGGTATAATACATTTTCTAGATACCAAATAAGGCTTACAGCCTCATCATAAGGTGTTGGTTTTTGTTTTTTGAAAAAAGGAGTTTTTCCTAATTGAGCCAACAAGTTTTTGATGAGTAATAAGTCATCATTTTGTATGGCTTTGTCTAAATCTGTAATAATTCCTAAAACATTACCCGGGTAAAATTGAGTAGGATGCGCTGTAAGAACAATACGAACTTTAAATTCTTTCAGATATTGCTGTAGTTCTTCTTTTTTATTTTGAGAGAAGGCAGCATCTTTAGAACTTCGTAAGGTACCAATACCTTCCATGTTATTTACGTTTTCAAATTCTGCATCTTCAATAGCATCAAACAATACAATTTGTCTTTCTATATACTGTATGAAACGAAATAATAAATGAATTTTTTCTTCTTCAGTAGGGTTTTCTTGGTATTTTTTAAAGAAATAATCTACTATTTGTGTGGGGTTTTCACCAAGTGAGAATCCTTTTTTACACACCTCATGAAATAGCGGTAATAACACTCCAGTATTGCTAATAGAATCAAAAGGTAAGGTCATAAATATACTATTGTATATTTGGTATTTTGAGACTACATTATCATTAAATTTAGAGAGGTTCAGTGCGCTAGACATAGGTAAATTATTGAAATGTAAAATTACAAAAAAACCCTATTTGGTACTGATTTCACTAGTTTTTTCTACGAAAACGATGTAAAAAACAGGGTGTTATTTTTCTTTTGGCATCCAACGATTCATAGAGTATCCAAAAAGAAGACCACCCAACATCCACAAAGGAAACGCAATGCCTATTTTTTTTAGAGTGATGTCTTCATCATTAAAATAAGGAAAAATAAACGTTAGTAGAACAAACATTCCGAACCCCCAAGGTAGGCCAATCTTAAGAATCTGTTTAAGCTTATTTGACATTCTTAAAATTTATAATTCCTTCTTGCAACCAAGCGAGGTAAGTATCTATATCTGTATATTGTTCAGCCCTATTTAGTATTTCAAATTCTGAAGTTAGTTGAACATAGTAGGGTTGTGAGGCTGTTTTAAAATTTACCGTTTGAAAGGTAGCCCACTTGTCTCCAACAGTTGTGATCTCTTTTAATTGTCCGTTGGCTCGCTTAAAGTTAAATTGGGCTGTTTCAGGTAATTCCTTTCTGTCATCTACATACAATGAAATTAAAATATAGTTTTCTTTTAGAAGTTTGTATATGGCAGGGTTACTCCATACATTTTCTTCTACCTTTCTACAATTAACACAGGCCCAACCTGTAAAATCTAATAAGATGGGTTTGTTTGCTGCTTTTGAAGCTGCCAGCCCTTCCTCAAAATCTTTATAGCAGTTTAAGCCTAAGGGGCAATCGTTTTCTTGTTCGTATATACTGTAAAATTGAGGAGGTGGAAAACCACTCAATAAACTTAAATTCCAGCTAGGTGTTTTAAAAGTTCCAGGAATAAGATAGATTACAAATGCAAGAACTAAGATTCCAAAAGAGCCTCTAGAGAATGAGATTTTTTTATCGGTACTGTCGTGTGGGAAGCGTATTTTTTTTAAGGTATATAGAGCCAATCCAATAAAAATAATAATCCATATGCCAATAAATACCTCACGTTTTAAAAGGTCCCAATGGGCAACCAGATCGGCATTAGATAAGAACTTAAAAGCAAAAGCCAATTCTAAAAACCCAAGAATAACTTTGGTAGTATTTAACCAACCTCCTGAGCTTGGTAAAGACTTTAACCAATTTGGGAATAAGGCAAACAAGGTAAAGGGGAGTGCTAAGGCCAATCCAAAACCAGTCATTCCAGCACTTAATTGCATGGCTCCGCCGTCTGCAGTTAAAGATCCTGCCAATAAAGAACCTAAAATAGGACCGGTACAAGAGAATGAAACTATAGCTAAGGTTAGGGCCATAAAGAAAATACCAATAAACCCGCCAACGTTTGAAGCAGTATCCATTTTATCTCCCCAAGAACTTGGTAAGGTAATTTCATAATATCCAAAGAAAGAAAAGGCAAAGAACACTAAGATGGCAAAAAAGAAACTATTTAACCATACATTGGTTGAGATGGTATTTAAAATTTCTGGATTTACACTATCTAAAAAGTGGAAGGGAAGACTTAACAATAAGTAAATAATAACAATACATAAACCGTATAGAATGGCATTGCTAACTCCTTTGGCTTTGGCTTGAGATTGTTTAGTAAAGAATGATACCGTTAAGGGAATCATTGGAAATACACAGGGGGTTAAAAGGGCTAATAAACCTCCAATAAATCCAAGTAAAAAAATGGTAAATAAGCCTTCTTTTGGTTGTTTGCCGTCTGTATCTTGTTCTAAAAGCCTCTTGTTTTTTAGCGGAAGTATTAATTGCTTAGAGAGTAGTTTACTTTTTTCATCTAGTTCAACTTCTTCAGTAACAATCGCTTTTCCATCTAAAGAAAAGGTAAAATCTTCTTCAATTTGAATACAAACCTCTTTACATACCTGTGCAAAAAAGGTTAATGTAATACTAGTAATATCTGTATTGGTAAGTTGTATTCGTTGGGTAATAATGGCTTTTTCTTTAAAGAAAATCTCTTCTTTTTCCCATACATCACTGTATTCTTTGTAGGTCTTGCTTTCTACTGCTTTGCCAACTAGCTCAAACCCTGTTGCGTTTTTAGCAGCCGAAATTTCCAGCGGCAGCGAAGCATCTTCTGGATTGTATTGAGAATACAAATGCCATTGGTCTAAGATCTTAACGGTAAAAATTAAATCGTAGGTGTCTTCTGATATTTTTTCAACAGATGTAGAAAAAACAGCTGGATTATTTTCTGTTTGAGCAAAACTCTTGAGTACAAAAAACAATAAAAAGAGAATTCCTAATTTTTTCATGATAGATAGGATATTTTCAATCGATTTTTACTTGTTTTGTTTGCTAGATAACGTCGATCTTTTCTAAGACCTATTACCCAAATAATATGGTCTTTAGCATCTGTAAGCATCCAAATTTTTTCTTTATCGAGCAAAGATAATTTATTGTCTTTAAAAAGTTGACTTATTTTCTTACTACCTGTCATTCCAGTTGGATACATGGCATCTCCATGATGCCATTTTTTTAGAGATAACGGATAATTAATCAAATCATTATCAATAATAATTTGATGCTTGTTTTTACAGGAATAATCGTCTGTATTCTGAATGGTAAGCTTAATAGGATTTGTAATTTCTGATACTTTTTGGTCAATCAGAATGGGGCCTTTTATAGATTGACTTTTATTGATAGTTGTTACTATTAGAAAATTTCTATCTTTTAATAACCGATGTGTGTTAGAAAATACTTGTTTGCCTGGTTGTGCAGAAATTAAATCAACAATGTCATTCCAAGCAGTAAATCCATATCCTTGCAGAAGTTGATATAGATACGCTTTCTTGTTTGAAAGCTTATCGATTTCTTTACAACTTATTTTCAGTAAATCATTTTCGTAAGAAACAACGTTGGCAGTAATATTTTTTACAGCGTCATTAATAATAGACTGGCTTTCATTTAAATATTCTATGGTGTTTTGAAAACTTTCTAAAACATGTGGATTTAATTCTTTTAAAATAGGAATGACTTTGTGACGTACTTTATTTCTTACATATTTTACACTAGCATTAGATTTGTCTTCTCTCCAAACAATGCCATTTTTAATGGCAAATAAGGTGATTTCATCTCTAGAAAAAGCTAATAATGGTCTTACAGATTTTTCATTTACAGGAGGAATCCCTGTAAACCCCTCTAAACCACTTCCTCTGGTTAAGTTTATAATAAAAGTTTCTAAATTATCATTGGTATTGTGCGCAGTTAACACATAATCATACCCTTTAGTGTCTAGGAGTTCATAAAACCAAGTATAGCGCAAATCTCTAGCAGCTACCTGAATAGAAACCTTGTTTTTTGCAGCATATTTTTCTGTTTCAAAAGAAGTAGCATATACAGGTGTTTCAAGTGTTTTTGCTAAAGATTTCACATAGGATTCATCATCATCACTTTCTTGTCCTCGCAAGTTAAAATTACAATGGCACAAAGAAAAATTGAGGTTTAATTGACTGCATAAATGAGCTAGCACAACACTGTCTATTCCTCCTGAAACTGCAATTAGAAGTTTGCTGTCCTCTAAGAAAGGAAAGTTCTGATATAGATGTTGTTTAAATTTCTGTAGCATTGATGTTACAAAAATATGGAAATTAAAGTTGAGAACTTATCCAGTTTACAACATCTGTCAGCATTTCATTTTTGCATAAATCGTTTTGTAATTCATGATACCCATTTTCATACAGTTTCAGAGTTGCTCTATCTGCATTATCTGCAAATTCCTTTGTTCCTCTGTAATCTATAATTTTATCTCCTGTTCCATGCAATAATACTATTGGTATGGTTAGTTTAGAGGCATTTTCAATAGCCCATTTTCCAGAATCAATAAATGTTAAAGAGAAGTTAGGGCTAATCTTTGCATGTACTAAAGGGTCATTTATATACTTGTTAACTTCTATTTTTTCTCGAGAAATATCATTCGGATTTATCTCATTACCCATTGTTACCGAGGGTGCAATTTTTTGCAATAACTTTCCTATGGCTAATTTAATTTTTGGTGGCTCAAAAGCCAATTTTAAAAAGGGACTTGTGGCAATAATTCCTTGTAAATGAGTTGTTTTTTTGAGCGCATAATTAATTACAGTATTTCCTCCCATAGAATGGCCGTATAAAAAAACAGGGTTGTTGGGAAAAAACGCTCGTGCTTTTTCTATGGTTACAGTAACACTTTCCAAGACAGCTTCAAAACTAGGGTTATGACCACGTTTTCCAGATGTTTTGCCATGTCCAAAATGATCAAAAGCCACCACAGAAAAACCATGTTCATTTAAGGTCTTGGCCACATGTGCATAGCGTCCTGAGTGTTCACCCATTCCGTGAGCCAGAACAACAACTGCTTTTGTCTTTTTTGCTTCCCAACATTGACCATAAAAAGTGGTTTTGTAAATATGAAAATTAAATTCTTTATGAGCCATTAGTAGTTTTTTTTAGCCAAACTCTAATACTTTTACGAAGCGATTCTTCTGGTCTTGGTAAGGGAATGGTTTTGCCAAATTGTTTGCTTCTATTGTATCTTGAGAATGTAATTTTTAGTTGTTTCCAAGCTTCCGGATACATCTTTAAAAATGTATTGAATAAGAGTTGCTCTGTTGCTTTTTCAGTAAGACTATTGTATACAGCTTCAAATTTTTCTTCTTGATTTGGAATCATAAGTTGTTAGAATTTGTTAGAACAAATTGCATTGCCTTTGCTTTTAATAAGCACTCTTCATATTCTTTTTCAGGAGAAGATTTTGCTGTAATGGCACTTCCTACCGAAAATGAAAGATACTTTTTTTCTTTATCATATAAAATACTTCTGATCACTACATTAAAATCGAAATCTCCAGATGGAGTAAAATACCCTACAGTACCCGAGTACAAACCTCTTTTACTTTCCTCTAGATCTTCAATAATTTTCATAGCAGATATTTTTGGAGCTCCTGTCATACTTCCCATTGGAAAGGTGTCTTTAATGACATCTATAAGATGAACATCCTCCTTTATTTCAGAAACTACTGTAGAGATCATTTGATGCACCTGTTTAAATGAAGAAACTTTACATAATTCCTCTACTTGTACACTTCCTTTTTTAGCAGATTTAGATAAATCATTTCTAACTAAATCAACAATCATAATATTTTCTGATCGTTCTTTAGTGTCTATTGATAAGGCTGTGGCGGTTTTCTGATCTTCTAAACGATTTTCAAAACGCTTGGCAGTTCCTTTAATGGGTTGTGAAATAATCTTACGCCCTTCTTTCTTTAAGTACCTTTCTGGAGATGCACAAAGTAAAAAATGATGATCTATTTTAAAAAATGTGGCAAATGGAGCTTTAGAGATGATATTCAAATCCTCATAGATTTGTAGTGGATTGATACGGGTGTTTTCTGCGTAAAATTCTTGGCAAAAATTAGCTTCATAAATATTACCTTTATGAATGTGTTCTAGTATTTTGTCTACTTTTTGATGGTAGTCTTTTTTTGAAATTCGTGATTTAATTTTAATTTCCCCCTCACTTATAATAGTACTTTGAGGTTTTAATACAAGATCACAAATTGCTTTAAAGTCTGTGTCAATTTCATCTTCAACCATTCTTAAATACTGAAATTCTATTTGATTGTTTTTTATGAATAGAATTTTTTGTGGTTGAAAGAAAAACAACTCGGCAAATCCTAACTGATCAACATTTGTAGATGTTAACTTTTCAGAGTCATTTTTTACATCATAACTGAGGTAGCCAAATAAATAATCTTGTGTGATAGATTGGTATTCCTTTAGTTTTTCAAATGCATGTTCTGCATCTGTTTTAATACTTGTAAACTCATCTATAGCAAGAATGCTATCAAAATTGGTATAGGTTTGTTCATCTTTATTAGAATCTAACCAAACAGCAGTCTCATATTGTTGTGCCCATCTCAATAATTTTTTATTGAGATTGTAGAACGGTTCTATTGAGAAAGTGCGTGAAGTTCTTTGCATTTTGGAGGCAAAAAGTCTAAACTGAATTTTGCTGTTTTATTAAAAAGTAATGATCGGAAGGAACTTCCGATCATTATGTATTTATATATGTAATATACCTTTTAAGCGTTTAATGGTTTTCCATCCCACGCAGCTTTAGCAGCCTCTTTCATGGCCTCAGAATAGGTTGGGTGTCCATGACAAATTCTTGCCAAGTCTTCTGCTGAAGCTCTGTATTCCATAGCAACTGCTGCTTCCATAATTAAATCTGCTGCTCTTGCACCTACAATATGAACTCCTAAAACTTCATCTGTTTCTTTATCTGCAAGTACTTTTACAAACCCATCAATATCTCCACTAGCTCTTGATCTTCCCAGAGCTCTCATGGAAAATTTACCAGATTTATATTGAACTCCTGATTCTTTTAATTCTTGTTCAGTTTTTCCTACAGCAGCAACCTCTGGCCATGTGTATACAATTCCTGGAATTAAGTTATAGTCTATGTGTGGTTTTTGTCCCGCAATAAGTTCTGCAACTACAACACCTTCCTCTTCGGCTTTATGGGCTAGCATAGCCCCCTTAACTACATCACCAATCGCATAAATGTTTGAGACATTAGTTTGAAGATGATCATTTGTTTCTACTTGACCTCTTTCGTTTACCTTCACACCAATATTTTCTAATCCTAGCCCTGTGGTATAGGCTTTTCTTCCAACAGATACTAAACAATAATCACCTTTAAATACGATTTCTTCTCCTTTTTTATTGGTTGCTTTTACCGTAATTTCATCACCGTTTCGTTGTACATCATTTACCGCATGTTTGGTAAAGAATTTTACTCCTTGCTTCTTAAGTACTTTTTGAAGCTCTTTGGAAACATCTGCATCCATACCAGGAACAATCTTGTCCATGTATTCAATCACGCTTACTTCTGCACCCAAACGCTTGTATACAGACCCTAATTCTAGACCAATTACTCCACCACCTATAACTACTAAATGTTTTGGTATTTCAGGAAGTTTTAAAGCCTCTGTAGAAGTAATAATTCTATCTTTATCTAATTCAATAAAAGGTAAAGAAGCGGGTTTAGATCCGGTTGCTATAATAATGTTGGTTCCTTCTATAGTTTCATCAGATCCATTGTTTTTTGTAATTTTTACATGGGTAGCATCTACAAAAGATCCCATTCCTTCAAAAACATCAATATTGTTTTTGTCCATCAAATATTTTATACCACCAGTAGTTTGTTCTACAACAGTAGCCTTGCGGTCAATCATTTTTGTAAAATCAATCTTTGGAGGATCGATTAAAATTCCATGTTCTTCAAAATGCTTCACAGCATCATAATAATGATGAGAAGAATCTAACAGGGCTTTTGAAGGAATACAGCCAACATTTAAACAGGTTCCACCCATGGTAGCATACTTTTCTATAATGGCAGCCTTTAAGCCTAATTGAGAGGCTCTTACTGCAGAGATATACCCTCCAGGACCAGAACCAATAACGATAACATCGTACTTCATTTTAATTGAATTATTTGTACTACAAAAGTACTCATTATTCTTAAAATTATAATGGATTTTTCATCTTTAAACTGCAAATATGAATTCAGTTTAAAATTCTAAAATAAATAAGATTATTTTTGTGAATCATTTGTAAAAAACAACTACTTGAAGCATCATGTTTTTATCATTGGGTCCGTTTGTGTAGAACCAAACTCTTCAGCTGCTGGGAGTAGGATGCTTCAGCTTATCACTTCTTTTTTGTCTAAGGATTGGCGTGTTACTTTTGGAACAGTTTCTCAAAAAAATCTAAATTCTATAGACTTATCTAAACTAGGGGTTCAGGAGGTTCGCTTAGAGTTAAACTCCACTAGCTTTGATGAGTTCATAACAGATTTAAAACCAACAATAGTTGTTTTTGATCGTTTTATCACAGAAGAGCAATTTGGTTGGCGAGTTGCAGAATATTGCCCCAAAGCCCTTCGTGTTCTGGATACTGAAGACCTACATTGCCTCAGAAAAACTAGACATGAGGCACTAAAAAAAGGAATTAAGTTTAGTAATGAGATGCTCTTAAATTCAGAGATCTCTAAACGAGAAATCGCAGCAATTTATCGCTGTGATATTTCTTTAATCATTTCAACTTTTGAGATGAACCTATTGAAAGAAGTATTTAAAATTGATAAAAGTTTATTATATCATTTACCATTTTTATTTGATAAAATTGATGAAAATAATTCATGGAAGCCCTATGATGAAAGACATCATTTTGTATCTATTGGTAACTTCCTTCATGCACCCAATTTAGATGCTACTATTCAATTAAAAAAGCATATTTGGAAAGAAATTCGAAAAAGAATCCCTGGAGTTGAGCTTCATGTTTATGGAGCGTATCCAACCCAGCAAGTTTTGGAATTTACCAATGCTAACGAAGGCTTTTTTGTTCATGGTTTTGTAGAAGATGCCTTTGAGGTTCTTAAAAATAGTAGAATTTTACTAGCTCCTTTGCGTTTTGGTGCAGGAATTAAAGGAAAACTTAGCAACGCCATGTTGTGTGGAATACCTTCAGTTACTACTAGTATAGGATCTGAAGGAATGAATGATGAAATTCCTTGGAGCGGTTTTGTAGAAGATGAAATAGCAAAATTTGTAGAGAAAGCTGTTTTATTATATACAGACAAAATTCAATGGAATCAGGCGCAGCAACGTGGAATAGAAATTATCAATACAAAGTTTGACAAAGAACAATTAACACCTCTATTATTTAAATGTATAGATGAGGTTTTTTCTAATTTAGAACAGCACAGAAATAATAATTTTACAGGGAAAATGCTGATGCACCATTCTTTACAGAGTTCTAAATACATGAGCAAATGGATTCAAGAAAAGAATCGTAAGCATAAACTATAACAATCCTGCTCTTTTTAATAAAGCTTCTGGTCTAGGCTCTTTTCCTCTAAATCGTTTGTATAGTACCATAGGTTTTTCAGTGCCACCTTTAGTTAGAATGTGTTCTTTAAACTTTTTGGCAACTTCTTTGTTGAAAATTCCTTTTTCTTTAAAGTATTCAAAGGCATCAGCATCTAAAATCTCCGCCCATTTGTAGGAATAATATCCTGCTGAATATCCGCCTTGAAAAATATGAGAAAAAGCAGTACTCATACAGTTTTCTTTGACATCAGGATAGAGTTGAGTTTCAGAAAAAGCTTGAGTTTCAAACTCTTTTACAGATACAATATTTTCTGGAGTCTTGCCTCCATGCCAAGCCATGTCTAATAAACCAAAGCTCAATTGACGAAGTGTTTGCATGCCTTCATGAAAACTGGCAGATTCTTTAATTTTTTCTACATATTCCATTGGAATAATATCGCCTGTTTGGTAATGTTTTGCAAATAATGCTAATGCTTCTTTTTCATAACACCAGTTTTCCAATACTTGACTTGGTAATTCTACAAAATCCCAAGACACAGAGGTTCCAGACAGACTACTATACCTTGTATTTGCAAGTATGCCGTGTAATGCATGTCCAAATTCATGAAATAGGGTAGTAACCTCATTAAAAGTTAATAGAGAGGGTTGTGTTTCTGTAGGTTTTGTAAAATTACAGACAATAGAAATATGAGGTCTTTCATTGCTGTTGTTTTTAATTTGCTGGGACTTATAGGAGGTCATCCATGCACCATTTCGTTTTCCTTCTCTTGGGTGAAAGTCTGCATATAAAATAGCAATAAATTCACCTATAGTGTTTTTAACATGGTACGTTTTTACATCTTCGTGATATTTTTCAATAGTAAAAACTTCTTCAAAAGTTAGGTCATACAACTTGTTTGATACAGTAAATACTCCCTCAATAACATTTTCTAATTGAAAATAAGGCTTTAAAATCTCTTGATCTAAATTGAAAATTTCTTTTTTTAATTTTTCTGAATAAAAGGCACTATCCCATTTTTGAAGTTGATCTATTCCGTCTAGCTTTTTTGCATATGACTCCAAATTTTTAAATTCTCTAAGCGCTGCTGGTTTTGCCTTCCTCAATAAATCCTCAGAAAAAGAAAGTACTTTTTCTGGAGTTTCAGCCATTCGTTCCTCCAACACAAAATGCGCATGAGTTTTATAGCCAAGCAAATTTGCTCTTTGATGTCTTAACTTAACAATGTTTAAAACAATTTCTTCATTATTGTTCTCATTGTTTTGAAATCCTTTTTTTCCAAAGGCGATAGCTAGTTTTTTTCTTAAGGTTCTATTCTCTGCATACGTTACAAATGGAATGTAACTCGGATAATCTAAAGTAATAAGCCAGCCTTCTTTATTTTGGTTCTTCGCCAACAAATTAGCTGCTTCTTTTGCTCCATCAGGAAGCCCTTTTAAGTCTTTTTCATCGGTTATATGAAGTTTAAAAGCATTACTGTCTGCTAGAACATTTTCACCAAATTGTAAAGATAGTTTAGATAATTCAGTGTCTATTTTTCGTAATTTTTCTTTGTCTTCATTATTTAAATTAGCTCCATTCCTTGAAAAACCTTTGTATTGTTTTTCTAACAACATGGTTTGTTCAGAATCTAAATTTAAGACTCCTCTGGTGTCGTACACAGATTTTACTTTTGTAAATAGAGCTGAATTTAAAATCATATCATTTTTAAATTCACTAAGCCAGGGAGAAATTTCTTGGGCTATTTTCTGAATAGCTTCAGAGGTCTCAGCTGAGTTTAAATTGAAGAAAATACTGGTAATTCTTCCAAGTTTTTGTCCTGTAAATTCTAGTGCTTCTGTAGTGTTTTGAAAGCTAGGTGTTTCAGGATTTGATATGATAGTTTCTATTTCTTGTTTGCAAATCTCAATGGCTTCTTTAATGGCAGGTTTGTAATCTGTGCTTGAAATTTTTGAGAAAGGAGCGGTATTAAAATCTTCTAATAAAGGATTCATTGCTAGGTACAGTAAGAATAAATGTTATTATTTTTTTACGCGATCTGAAGCTTGTGTTACTTTAATTTTTAAACCTTCTTTGTAGGCTGTAATTTTGTCTTGAACACATGTATCTGAACTCCCAATAATTTGAGCAGCTAAGATTCCTGCATTTTTTGCACCATCTAATGCAACAGTTGCCACTGGAACTCCTCCAGGCATTTGTAATATAGACAATACAGAGTCCCAGCCATCTATAGAGTTTCTGCTTTTTACAGGAACACCAATTACAGGTAAAGGGCTTAAAGAGGCCACCATTCCTGGTAGGTGAGCGGCTCCTCCAGCACCGGCAATAATTACTTTAATACCACGTGTATGCGCATTTTTTGAGTAGTCAAATAATTTTTCCGGGGTTCTATGAGCAGAAACTATATCTACCTCTATTTGAATGTCAAAACTTTCTAGGATGTCAATTGCTTCTTGCATGATTGGAAGATCTGAATCGCTTCCCATTATAATTCCTACCATTATGCGTTTTATTTACTGATTACTTTAATTAATTTTTTCACCTGTTGAGCAACTTTTCGTGCCTTATTGATGTCTTTGTTTACGATGGTTACATGCCCCATCTTTCGAAAAGGTTTGGTTATTTTTTTTCCGTAGATATGAGGAGTAACTCCATCAATTTGTAGAATTTTGTCGATATTTTCATAGATGACTTCACCTGTATAACCTTCGGCACCTACTAAATTAACCATAATTCCTGCAACTTTACTCTCTGTGTTTCCTAAAGGAAGATTTAATATACTTCTTAAGTGTTGTTCAAATTGGTTTGTATTGCTAGCTTCAATACTATAATGACCAGAATTATGAGTTCTCGGTGCTACTTCGTTTACTAATATTTCATCTTCTTCAGTTTGAAACATTTCTACAGCTAACAATCCTACAAAATCAAAAGCATCAGCAACTTTTAAGGCAATTTCTCTTGCTTTTTTGGCAATATTATCATCTATTCTAGCAGGACAAATAACATATTCTACTTGATTTGCTTCTGGGTGGAATTCCATTTCAACTACTGGATAGGAGGTTACTTCTCCATTACTATTTCTTGCAACAATAACTGCCAGTTCATTTTTAAATGGAATGAGTTTTTCTACAATACATTCTCCTTGAGGAAGGTTTTCAATATCTTCAAAAGTTCTAACAATTTTAACGCCAGTTCCATCATATCCGAAGCGGGCAGCTTTCCAAACAAAAGGCAACTCAATAATACCATTTTGAAAAGAGTGTTTTAGCTCTTCTTTGTAGGCATAATGAGAATAGGGTGCAGTTGGCACATTGTTGTCTTTGTAGAAATTCTTTTGAGTGGCTTTGTTTTGAATAATTCGAACGCTTTTGGGTGTTGGATAGATGGCAAGACCTTCTTTTTCTAAACGATCTAATGCATCAATATTTACATTTTCTATTTCAATAGTTAGTAGGTCTACTTGTTTACCAAAATTATAAACGGTATCAAAATCTAGTAAATTCCCTTGATGGAATTCGTTGCATATTTGAGCACAAGGAGCCTCGTTAGATGCATCTAAAATACTAGTGTAAATATCAAATTTTTGAGTTTCAGCTAAGAGCATTCTTCCTAATTGACCTCCGCCAAGAACACCTAACTTAAAATCTGATGAAAAGTAATTCTTCAAAATAATCTAATATTGTAATAAGAAACAAAAGTACACATTCTATTTTCTAGTTTTACATTAAAAATTAGTGATTCTTAGAAGAGATCCATTTAAATTCTCTACTAAATATTCATTCGCAAAACAACTTGTGCCTTCTGTTAAGGGTGCTCCATTTAAAATATTAAACTCGCTATCATCACATTGGCATAGAATTCTCAAATTAGAATCTACAATCATTTGAGAACAAGATGAAATAGTTTGCCCCGGGCACAACCTGTCAAAAGCTTTAAATTGAACCCCATTAATATTGTAAATAATTAACCCTTGTAACCCTCCACTTGTGTAAGCCCATCCACCGGGAACCTGTAAATCTATAAATTGTGGAAGATCAAGATTTACAGACTCATTCACAGTAATAAATGGGAAACAATCATTCTCAACACCGTTGCTAGTACATCCTAGAATTAAAATTGTGCTTATTAAAAACAAAAACTTTTTCATACTAATTTTTTTGGGGATTATTTAGAAAAGCACAATTTACAAATATTTTGTACATTTGTTAAGTAAATCTCATCCTGTAAAAAGGCAATGAGATTTTCTATTTTATATTGATGGTTGTTTTTACCCTAAAATTATTTAAAACACCATAAAACTTAAAAAAATTAATTATGAGTAATGTTTCCTATTATACCCCAGAGGGATTAAAAAAGTTAAAAGACGAATTATTACAGCTAGAGCAAATAGAAAGACCAAGAGTAACTCAAGAAATTGCAGATGCAAGAGATAAAGGCGATTTAAGTGAAAATGCTGAATATCATGCTGCTAAAGAAGAACAATCTTTGTTAGAAACAAAGATTGCTAAACTTAAAAATGTAGTAGCCAATGCTAGAATAATTGATGAATCTCAATTAGATACTTCAAAAATATTAATTCACTCTATCATAAAAATAAAAAATACTGCCAATGGAATGGAGTTTTCTTACACACTTGTAGCAGATTCAGAGTCTGATATAAAAAATGGAAAACTATCTGTAAATTCTCCAATAGGGAAGGGGTTGTTAGGTAAAGAATTAGGAGATGTAGTTGAGATTAAAGTTCCTAATGGTATGATGACTTTTGAGGTTACATCGGTCTCTAGATAAATCAAAAAAAAAAGAATAGTGAGTATTTTTACAAAAATTGTTTTAGGGGAAATTCCTTGTTATAAAATTGCAGAGGATAAAAATCATCTTGCTTTTTTAGATATTAACCCAAATACTAAAGGTCATACACTGGTAATTCCAAAGAAAGAAGTTAATAAAATATTTGATCTAGATAAGCAGACGTACTCTGAATTAATGAATTTTTCTTACCGAGTTGCAAAGGCCTTGGAAAAAACTATTTCTTGTGAACGAATAGGAATGAGTGTCATTGGTCTAGAGGTGCCTCATGTTCATGTTCACTTGTTGCCTATAAACAAAATGGCTGACATGCAATTTGTAGAAAAAGAAAAGATGACCAATGAAGAATTTACCTCTTTAGCTCAAAAAATATCAAGAAACTTTATCTAAGGTAATTTCAAATGTAGTTGCCTTATTTATGTCTGAACTTTTTACAAGTATTTTTCCTTTGTGATAATCTTCAATAATTCTTTTTGAAAGCGATAATCCTAGTCCCCAGCCCCTTTTTTTTGTGGTATATCCGGGTTTAAATATTTTTTTAAATTTAGATTTTGCAATTCCTTTTCCTGAATCTGTTATTTGAATTTTTATTTTATTAAACTCATCTTTTATTCCAATAGATAGTTTTCCCTTACCCATCATAGCATCAACAGAATTTTTAATTAGATTTTCTATAACCCAGCTATATAACTCATCATTTAGATTTGTGTAGATTTCTTGTTGAGAAGATTCAAAGCTAAATGCTATTTGTTTAGAACTTCTAAATTCAAGGTACTCATAGGCTTTTTTAGTAGAAGCTACCACATCAGATTTTTTTAGTGTTGGTAAAGAGCCTATTTTAGAAAATCGATTAGCAATTGTGTTCAGACGATGTACATCTTTTTCTATTTCATCAACATAGTTGTCATTACTATTTTCCATTTTTAAAATTGCTATCCAACCAAGCAGTGAAGACAATGGGGTTCCAATCTGATGAGCAGTTTCTTTTGCCATCCCTGTCCATAACTTATTTTGTTCCGCTACTTTATTTGAGGTAAACATCATGTAGATTAATGCTAAAAATAGGGCTAGAATTAAAATTAAAGTAAGTGGATAATAAGAAAGTTTGTTTAATAAGTCTGAATTTCTATAATATATGTATTGTTTTCTGTTTTTTGCAAAATCTATTTCAATAGGATTGTTTTGCTCTTTCATGATTTCCAATTGTTCTTGGAGGTAAGCTGGGTCTTTTGCTTTTTCAGGATCTAGATTTAAGTAAGAATCTACTCCAATAGTTCCATTTTCGTCTACTAAAATCATGGGAATATTGGTGTTGCTTTTAATAATTTTATCTTCCAAACTAACATCAGCTTCTAGATTTTGATTTTTAGCAAATTCCTTCATGGCTGTAGCAACAATTTCCATCTTTAATCGCTCTTCATTTTTAAATCTATTAAAAAATGAATAGGTGTTCCAAAGGATTAATGAAACTATAGAAAACGAGATGAGTATTGCAAATCGTTTTAATAATAATGTATTTTTTAAAAAACTCATCAAACAAATATACTAGATTCACATGTATAACTCATTTATAAAATTGATAGTATCTTTACATTACAAAATTTTTTCACATGATTTCCATTAACCCTAAAGAAATACCAACGGGTAAATTACACGGTTATTTATTAGGAGCTGTAGCACCTAGACCAATTGCATTTGCCAGTACTATTGATGAAAAAGGAACCCCCAATTTATCACCTTTTAGTTTTTTTAATGTATTTGGTTCTAATCCTCCAACTATGATTTTTTCACCTGCAAGAAGAGTTAGAGGTAATACGACTAAACATACCTTACAAAATGTTGAAAAAATCAAAGAGGTAGTTATTAATGTTGTCAATTTTGATATCGTTCAGCAAATGTCCTTGAGTAGTTCAGAATACCCTGAAGGGGTTAATGAATTTGAAAAAGCTGGTTTTACCATGTTGGCATCAGATGAGGTGAAGCCTTATAGGGTAGCAGAATCTCCAGTTCAGTTTGAGTGTAAAGTTACAGATATCATATATACCGGCGACCAAGGAGGTGCAGGGAATTTAATTGTTTGTGAAGTGTTAAAAATTCATATTCATAAGACGGTTCTAGATGAGGATGAAATGATAGACCAACAAAAAATTGACTTGGTAGCTAGAGCTGGTGGAAGTTATTACACAAGAGCTAGAGATGGTTTTTTTGAAATCCCAAAACCTATTTCTACTTTGGGAATAGGTATAGATCAAATTCCTTTAGAAATAAGAAATAGTTCGGTTTTAACTGGTAATAATTTGGGGATGTTAGGGAATATAGCTGTTTTGCCAACTGATGAAGATGTTGATAACTTTGCAAAAGAACATCCGCAATTTATTGGCTTAGAAATGGTAAAAAAACATACATTTGCTCAACAATATTTAGAAAAAAATGATGTTGAAAGTGCTTGGAAAGTGCTTTTATTAAAATAATAATTATGGAAGTTATAGGTAAAGTTAAATTAATTGGAGAAGTACAGACTTTTGGAAGTAATGGCTTCAGAAAAAGAGAAGTAGTAGTTACAACAGACGAACAATATCCTCAAATGATTATGATTGAGTTTGTTCAAGATAAATGTGATTTATTAAATAATTACTCAGTAGGTCAAGATGTAAAAATTTCTATCAATTTAAGAGGTAGAGAATGGATAAATCCACAAGGAGAAGCAAAGTACTTTAATTCTGTACAAGGATGGAGAATAGAGAGTTTAGCTCAAGCAGCTCCTTCTCAAATTCCACCTGCAGATCAATTTCAACCTGCTCCAGACCTAACAAGTGAAGAGCCAGACGATTTACCATTTTAAAAATAGTAATCAAAAAAAGCCTCGCAATTTGCGAGGCTTTTTTTGATTAATGAAGAAATAATTAGTTAGGATCTAACGCCATATTTATTCTTGCAATAGCATCCTGTAGGTGATATCTACTAGTTGTATTTGGAGCTTTAGAAACAGCCGATCTAACATCGCGCTTAATTCTGTTTAACTCTCCTCTTACCATCGCTTTAATATCTGATTGACCAATATTTACAGCACTTTGTTTAAAATATCCACGATTAGCTCCTCGTTGATTTTTTGCTTTATTCAAAAGATAATCTAAACGATTAATATGTGCTCTTTGTAAGTTTCTTTTATAAGTGTCTATTCTTTTACCATTATACAATTCAGACCATACACCTCTTCTTAAATCTGAAAACATAGAAACTAAAGTGTAAGCATTAGAACCATTCATTGTTTGGTTTTCTATCATACGAGCCATTCTACCTGAATCTAGAATATTATTTAACGTTCTTGTTTGAACATTTCCAATTTTTTCAATTGCTCCAGAAAATTGAGTCTTAGAGTAAATGTTATTATCAATCATCCATGTTGGAGTAGAAAAAAGCTCTTTGTTGATAAACTGTAACGCATTTTTTTGATGTGATTTAGCTACGTGAGAATAAACAGCTCCTTCTTGATTTGAAGTCTTGTAATATTCGTACACACCACCAATATTAGCAGTAACATGTCCCATATATCTGTTAAATTGACTCAAAACTTGACCGTACATAGTAGCCATTTCATCATAGTTTTCACCATCTTTGGTTGTCCATTTTTCGATATTAGGTAATATTCTTTGTAAATTTTTGATACCGTATGCACTTGCTTTTATAGCATCATCCCCAAGATCTTCAGTTTGAGAACTTGGATCTACTACACCCCCAGCTTGTTGATGTCCAAAACGATACATTGGGTTATCTGCTCTGTCTAAAATCCACTTATTTAGTGTTTCTTTTTCATCTTTGGCGGTTTTATCTAATATTGGACGATATCCCCACTCAATGGCATGTTTATCATAGGGTCCAATATCAGGCATTAAAGCAACTCCTTTGTCCTCTGGTTGCGCTATGTAGTTAAAACGAGCATAATCCATGATTGAAGGAGCTGTTCCAAACTTCTTAGTAAAAGAAGCAGATCTTAATGAATCTACAGGGTATGCTGCACTAGAACCCATATTGTGAGGTAGCCCTAAAGTATGTCCAACTTCATGTGAAGAAACAAAACGAATTAAACGTCCCATTACTTCGTCTTTAAATTCAATAGTTTGAGCTTCAGGGTTAATTGCTGCTGTTTGAATAAAAAACCAATTACGCAACAAACTCATTACATTATGATACCAATTAATATCAGATTCTAAAATTTCTCCCGAACGCGGGTCACTAACGTGAGGGCCATTTGCATTAGGTATTGGCGATGCTAAATAACGAACCACAGAGTACCTTACATCCTCAGGAGACCAATCTGGGTCTTCTTCTTTACTAGGTGGATCTTTCGCTATAATTGCATTTTTAAACCCAGCAGCTTCAAAAGCCACTTGCCAATCTTCAATTCCTTGTTTAATATATGGTCTCCAAACTTCAGGAGTAGCTCTGTCTACATAATAAACTATTTGTTTTTTTGGTTCTACTAACTCACCTGCTTTAAATTTATCCAGATCTTCTTCTTTTACTTCTAATCTCCATCTATCTAAGTAAGTAACAGTCTTGCTTCTTTGATCTTCGAGACCGTAATCTACTTGTCCTCTAGCAAACCATCCAACTCTTTCGTCAAAATAACGGCGCTTCATAGGTACTTTAGGAAGTAAAATCATAGAGTTACTCATTTCAACAGAAATAGACCCTACACTTCCATTAGATGGAGGTTTACTTGCAAAATAAGTTTTCACATGCCTAACTTCTATATTTTCAGGATAACTACTAACTCTATCTATGTAAGAACGTGTTTTATCCATTCTTGAGATTTTATATCTAGAACGATAAAACTGTGGAAACCCAAGTGGTTTTACATCGGTAGAAAATAAAGAGGTAGCATCAATTACTACCGCAGTAGTATCTTTATTAAATGCCTTTATCGGAAAAGAAAATAGAACAGGCTCAAAGTTAGAGTTAACAACAGCTTCATGAACTGGAAGAATAGTATCTGCAACAACATTGTGAGACACAACCCTTAGAAGAATCTTTTTCCCTTTTCTTTGCCAACGTAATACCTGTGTATTTGTCTTTCCTCCTCCAAAACCTATTCCATTGGCAGTTTTAGCAATTCTAGTAACCATCAACATTTCTCTATTGA
>CAXHZP010000030.1:0-23791 GCA_964021805.1 uncultured Flavobacterium sp. | reverse complement strand
CTTTCTATTACTGATGATTCAAATGATGATGGCGGAAATCTGATTGATTGGTCTATTCAAATTTGCACACAAGTTTCCCTGTCGGTATCCGATAATGAATTAGACGGAGAATTTAAAATTCTAAATAAAGGAAACAATCAATTTGAAGTTTCTTTAGCAAATACTAATTCCTTTGAAGATTTAAATTTGGATGTATATAATATGGTTGGCCAAAGACTGCTATGGAAAACTGTAAAAAATACCTCAGGATTTTATTCTCATATACTAGATATGTCATACGCATCTAAAGGAATATATCTTGTTAGACTTGGAGACAATAAAAGCTCTTCAATAAAGAGAATAGTTGTAGAGTAGTTTAAAAATTTATAATTAAAAAGAGAGCATGTAATACATGCTCTCTTTTTAATTGGGAGCTAAAATAACTTCTACAAGTGAAATTGGAGGTGTGTTTTTACATCTATTTTTCATTCTTAGGGGAAGAAATTTAAAATAGATGTTCTCTTTTTTTAAAGAAAATTGAATAAACTTTTCTTCTTCAATATTTATGGGATCATAGGAGTTGTTTTTTGAATCAGTGATAATCCAACCACAATTTCCTATGCCTTTAGGTGTTATCGTACCAGTAGAATATCCTTCCTTTTGATACTTTGATATTGTTTTATGTAAACTTGATTTTGAGTTTACACATGAAATTATCGTGATTAATATAAGTATGATAATATTTAGTCTTAATTTTGAACTTGTCATATGAAAAATATAAAAGGTAAAAGATAATAAATTAATGGAAGTATTAACACCACAAGAACTTCATAATCTTGCCATGAATATTGTAGGCAAGAAACTAGAGAAAATGGGTTTTGAGTTTCAAGCTATCAATAGTAAATTAAAAAAACACCCACAATTTGTATTATTTAAAAAAGGAAAACCTACTATTTTTGTATTGGTGAAAGCATCTAATAATATTCAGAATCCAGAAGAATACGATGTATTATGGATGGAAACATTCAAAGAACATGCAAAAAAGCAAAACGCTAACGTTTGGTTTGCTGGTGTTGGAATTGCTAATGCAGAAAGTATAGAAAATCCTGTTTTTAAAAACCAACCGTATTATGTTGCTTTTGATGATTTTATAAAAATTTTGGAATAAAAAAAGCATCACAATTGTGATGCTTTTTTTACTTTTTCTAAAGTAAATATTTTACTCAGCTTTAGTTTCTAGCATTTCAAAGAATTGGCCAATTTTTGGTAGAATAATAATTTTGGTTCTTCTGTTTTTAGATTTATTGGCTGGAGTGTCATTTGGTGCAAGTGGCACATAGCTACTTCTTCCAGCAGCAATTAATCTACTAGGTTCTACTTCAAATTTAGATTGCAACACTCTTGTTATAGAAGTAGCTCTTTTAGTAGATAAATCCCAATTATCTTGAATAATATCATTATTAATTGGTGTAGAATCTGTGTGACCCTCTATCATTACATCCATCTCGGGCTGACTGTTGATTACTGTAGCGACCTTTTCTAAAACCGAATATGCTTTTTCAGTTATTGTATAGCTACCACTTTTAAATAGTAATTTGTCTGAAATAGAGATAAAAACAACTGTTTTTTCTACATTTATTTCGATGTCTTCATCATCAATGCCGTCTTTTAATTCTTTTTTCAAATTGAAAGCAACCACAAGATTTAAAGAATCCTTTTTAGTAGCAGCAGCTCTGATTCTATTGATGTATTTATCTTTTTTACTTAATTGAGCAAGTGTTTCCTTTATGTTATCAGTCGCCCCTTGTGTAAGAACAGTCAAGTTATCAACATATTCTAATGTCTTCTTTTTATCATTCTTTAAATCAGCTATAACCTTATTAAGGTTGGCTACATTAGAATTACATTGCTCATTTTCTAGAACACATTTTGTTAAACTATTTTTAACAGCTACCAATTCGTCCTTTGTTTTATCGTGCCTTGCTTGAAGAGCTGCATGTTCTTTTTTAGATATACAAGAACTTGCGAAAATTGACACAATTAACAAGATTACTATTTTTTTCATTTTATTAAGTATAGAAATTACATTACAAAGTTAAAAATATTGTTATTATAAAAAGGGTGATTAACAAAAATTTATCAACCATTCATAAAAACTTTAAATTGTATATTTGAATTCTTAAAAATAATTGATGAAAAAACTTTTTTTTAAAGCAGTATTTTTTTCTTTATTGCTGTTTTCTTCCTGCAATGACAATATTAAAACTCTTGAACCCATAAAACTTCAAGGGTTTATTTTTGGAACCTCTTTTACTATTATTTATTATGATGTTTATGAAAATTACAATAAAGAAGTTAATAAATTATTCGAAGAAATCAATCAAGATATCTCTACTTATGTTGCAGCTTCAAATATTTCTAAAATTAATAGAGGAGATACAACTATTTTAGTTGGAAATTATTTTAAGGACGTATTTATTAAGTCTGAACGAATTTTTAAGGAAACAAATGGCTACTTTGATCCAACAGTAGGAAATTTAGTAAATGCATGGGGTTTTGGTCCAGAAAAACCTCTCAATGATTTAGATAGTTCTACTGTAAAAAACTTAATGAGGTTTGTAGGTTTTGACAAGATTAGCATTAAACAAAACAAAATAATTAAAAAATATCCAGAAACATATCTAGATTTCAACTCTATAGGGAAAGGGTATGGTATAGATGTTATTGCAAGATTTCTAGAATCAAAAAATATACAAAATTATTTGGTAGAAATAGGAGGAGAATTAAGAGTAAAAGGAACCAAGCCTGATGGTAAATTATGGTCTATTCAAATAGAGAATCCTAATACAGATGGAACTCGATCTGCACATTCTTTTCTAAAGTTAACCAATATATCGATGGCTAGTTCTGGAAATTATAGAAAATTTAGATTAACCACAAACGGTACCAAATATGTACATACAATTAATCCAAAGACTGGTTTTGCTACAGAAAGTAATTTGTTGGCAGCTACAGTAATAGCTGAGTTAGATTGTGCTGATGTAGATGCCTACGCAACTGCTTTTATGGCGATGGGATTAGAAAAATCAGTAAAATTTTTGGAGAATAATCCTCTTTTAAAAGTGGTTCTCATTTATGTAGATGATGAGGGTAATTTGGCAGAGTTTAAAAATTAATTTTTAAATACAACAGGTAATATTTCATTTTCCATTAATCGATACTGATCTATAAGTTCTTCAGATATATTACTGCAATATTTTTCTTCTTTTACTTTAAAACCAATAGCTCTTAATTTATTAAAATAATCTAGCCCATACACTCGAACATGATCATATTGACCAAATATTTTTGCTCTTTCCTTCTTATCGGTTATTGAGTTGTCTTCAAAAGTAGTTTCTCTATTTATATCTTGAGGAATTTGAAAAACTCCCATTCCTCCTTTTTTCATAACTCTGTATAATTCTTTCATGGCTTTGGTGTCATCTTGTATGTGTTCTAATACATGATTGCAAAAGATAATATCAAAAGTATTTTCTTCGAAAGGTAAGTCTGTAATATCCGCCTTTACATCAGCGATTGGAGAGTTTAAGTCTGCAGTAATATACTCATGTTTTAAATTTTTAAAACGATTTAAAAAACATTGTTCTGGGGCCATATGTAATACTTTTTTCCTGGTTGTAAAGAAGTCAGTTTCATTTTTTAAGTAGAGCCATAACAATCTGTGCCTTTCCAGAGAAAGAGTACTTGGAGATAATACATTTTGTCTTTGATGTACATAACCATAGGGTAAAAATTTTCTAAAACTCCTGTTATCTATAGGGTCTGTATAAGAATTGCCTCTTAAGTAAAAGGCTATTAAGGGCCTTGCTACATAACTTAATTTTATAAGTATTGGGCGAGGTATTGTGTTTAATATGATTTTGAATAATTTCAACAAATTAGATTACATGGGTGAGATACGGAATTCATTTTCTTCATTACTACTTATACCCAATGCTTCATAAATATATTTGAATGTAGACAAGAGTTCTGGTTTTCCATTTATTATAGCTATGTCGTGTTCAAAATGAGCACTAGGCTTTCCATCCTTGGTTAAAATAGTCCAACCATCACTAAGTTGATTTATTCTATGTGTACCCATGTTAATCATAGGTTCTATGGCTACAACCATTCCGTTAATCAATTTCTTACCTCTTCCTCTTTTACCATAGTTTGGTATCTCAGGATCTTCGTGCATTTTTTTTCCTAATCCATGACCAACCAATTCTCTTACTACCCCATAACCTCTATCTTCACAATATTTTTGTATAGCATACCCAACATCACCTATTCTGTTCCCCACTTTGAATTCACGAATTCCTTCATATAAACTTTGTTTGGTAACCTCTAATAGTTTTTTTGTTTCTTCGTCTATTTCTCCAACAGCAAATGTATAAGCATGGTCACCGTAAAAACCATTTTTTAAAGCACCACAATCAATAGAAATAATATCTCCTTCTCGCAGAGGTTTGTCATTTGGAATTCCGTGAACTACTTGTGCATTTGGACTCATGCAAAGTGTATTTGGGAAATCATATAATCCTAAAAAACCAGGGATGGCATCTTGAGAACGAATATATTCTTCAGCTATTTTATCTAAAAATAAGGTGCTAACTCCAGGTTTAACCTCACTTGCAAGGACACCAAGGGTTCTAGAAACAACTAATGCACTTTCGCGCATAATTTCTATTTCTTCTCTTGTTTTTACTTTAATCATGTGAAAGTATTATGAAAGGGTAAAGATACTTTTAATTTTAAAATAAGGGAAAATAGACTTACTTGAAAAAAGAGAAAAAGCCTTTGTTCTTTTTTATTTCAGGTTCATAGTTTAATACTAATTTATGAACTTCAGTCCATCCTATGAATCCACCAATATTTCTGTCATCAATAAAAAGATCTGCATGAATTTTTCTGCTAGTTTTAGAGTCAAGTTCCTCCTCAGGATAACTTTTATTTATGGAATAAAATTCGATTCCTTCTTTTTTGCAAAATTCTACTGCTTCTTTTAATCTTTTACCAGTTCTGTAGGTCCATAAAATTAATCGATGTCCTTCAGACTGAAGTTTTTTGATAGTTTCAATTGAGAATAGTAAGGGCTTTCCAATCTTTGGATAGGAATCCTCAACAATTGTTCCATCAAAATCTATAGCAATAATTAGATGTTTATTAGGTAGCATTTATTTTTGGTATGTATGTTTATACTTGTGTGTTCGTAAAATTTTTAAAATATCTTTTTCAAATGTTTTTTTTGCATGCTCTACATATCTTCCAATTTCTTTCCCTTTTTTGTAAAAAATAAAAGTAGGTGTATGCTTTATTTCATAACCTTCTTGAAGATTATCAGGAGTTTTTTTACCAATTGATATTCCTACCATTTGAAAGTTTATATTTAAATCTAAGGCAGCTGATTCCATGATTTTATAGAATCTTGGTAGCTCTCTTTTACTATCATGACACCAACTTCCAATAAAAGCTTTTATCGAAATATTTTTTAATTTTTTACTTATTTTTTGTACAATTTTCTTGTCGGGTTGATAGTTTTTATAATTGGCAGAAAACCAATCACTGTGTTTTCCATTCAAGAAATCAGATTTATTGATATAACCAATTAAATTTCCATTTACATTCTCTTTTCCTTGACCATTGACCATTAAAAATGAACACATCAAAAATATGAATAGAAGTTTCTTCATATTAAAGTAATGATTTTCTTGTCATTTCTTTAGGTTGTTCTAGTCCCATTAATTCTAAAATTGTTGGTGCGATATCACCTAAAACACCATTATTAATTAATTTTAATTCCTTGTCTATAAGAACAATTGGAACTGGATTGGTTGTATGAGCAGTGTGAGGGCTTCCATCAGGATTCATCATTGTTTCGCAGTTCCCATGATCTGCAATTAGTAAAATGGTATAGCCGTTTTTTAATCCAGAGGTAATCACCTCTTTTGAACAATGATCAACAGTTTCACATGCCTTTATAGCTGCCTCAAAAACACCTGTATGCCCAACCATATCTCCATTGGCAAAATTTAAGCATACAAAATCTACTTCTCCTTTTTCTAACTCAGGTACAATAGCATCTGTTATTTCATAGGCACTCATTTCTGGTTTTAAATCATAGGTAGCCACCTTGGGAGACGGACAAAGAAGTCTTTTTTCTCCATCAAATTCTTTCTCTCTTCCTCCTGAAAAGAAAAAAGTTACATGTGGGTATTTTTCAGTTTCAGCGATTCTAATTTGTTTTTTGTTTGCACGCTCTAAAACCTCTCCAAGAGTATTTTCAATATTATCACTATTGTAAACTACTTTGATATCTTTAAAAGTTTTATCATAATTTGTTAAAGTAACAAAGTATAATGGAATTTTATGCATGTTAAATTTCTCATTGTCATTTTGGCTTAACACTTCTGTTAATTGCCTTCCTCTGTCTGTTCTAAAATTGAAGAAAATTACAACATCATCTTTCTTAATTGAGGCTTTAGGCTTATCGTTTTCATCAACCATTATAATTGGTTTAATGAATTCATCGGTAATGTCTTCTTGATAACTTTCATTGATACTGTCTAAGGCATTTACTGACTTTTTTCCAATCCCTTCAACCAATGCATCATAAGTTAATTTTACTCTTTCCCACCTATTATCTCGATCCATTGAATAATACCTACCAGTAATAGTTGCCAACTCTCCAGTTGTATTTTTCATGTGTTTCTCAATGTCTTTTATGAAGTACTTGCCAGATTTTGGATCACAATCTCTACCATCAGTAAAAGCATGGAGGTAAACATTATCTACATTATTCTTATGGGCTGCATCTAGTAGTCCTTTTGCGTGATCTATATGAGAATGGATACCACCATTTGAAATTAAACCAAGTAAGTGAACGTTTTTATTGTTCTCTTTAGCATAATTAAAAGCTTTTAATAGTTCAGTTTCTTTAGCCAACTTACCTTCTCTAACGGCCATATTAATTTTTGCTAGATTTTGATAAACAATTCTTCCAGCTCCTAAATTCATGTGACCTACTTCAGAATTACCCATTTGTCCTTTAGGTAAGCCAACATGTTCACCATCCGTTCTTAGTTCAGAGGAAGGGTATAAATCGTATAATGAATTTATATAGGGTGTTTTTGCATTAAAAATGGCTGAAACACTAGGATTTTGTGTAACACCCCATCCATCTAATATTAGTAAGATAACTTTCTTATTCATTGTGTATTTTAAAATGTAAAAGTAAGAAAGATTTTTAGGTGTTTATTAAAATTTTGCGAAACCGATGAAGTAAATTGTTATAACTAGTAAAACAAAAATTATAATAATTTTTTTTAGAAAGGTTATTTTGTTTTGAGAAATTAATCGTTCTCTTATTTCACGCAACTGACTTTTGGTTGCATTTTGTTTAAAATGTACTTTTGTTTTTCTTGAATACCTTCCTTCTTTTCCTAATTTTTCAAATGTGCTTTTACGAGTCCTTTTGTTATTTTTGATACTCGAAATCATTGCTGAAATTGATCCACCTGCACTCATTTTAATTTATTTAAGATTATAATAATTAGTAGTTGGTTATTTAATATTGTTACATATGTGTGTTGTGTTGTAAGTCATAAAATTGTAGTTTTACATCTAATTTATAAATACTATTATTTAAAAAACTATGGGATTATTTGGAATGTTTAGTAATAAAAATGCCACCGAAAATATACAGAAATATTTAAATAATGGAGCTGTCATTTTAGATGTTAGAACCAAGTTAGAATGGGATGAAGGTCATATTCCAACATCTAAACATATAGTTTTAAATTCCATTCCTGAAAATTTAAACATTATTAAAGGGTTTCAGAAACCAGTTATTACAGTTTGTAAAAGTGGTGGAAGAAGCCAGAGTGCTACAGATTTTTTATCTGAACATGGTTTAGATGTAATAAACGGAGGTCCGTGGCAAAATGTTGCAAAATTTCTTTAAGCGTAATAGTTGAAACCTTTCTCTCTAAGAATTTTCAGCTTTCTATGTAACTTTAAGGAATGAGTTGATTTTCTAACTATAGCATAAACAACACCAAGAATAGCTCCTGTAAAGGCCCCCATAATTGTGGGATCAAAGTGATGGCCGGTGATCCAATACTTAATGTTAAATACTATAATTCCTATAAAAATAGAAATGACAAATACTTGCAATTTAGACTTTGAAAAGTGTCCATAGATAGAGGTTAAAAGACCAACTATAATTGATGTAGCTGTAATTTTAGTCCAAAATATTTCAAACAAAGAGCTGTCAACAGGGAGAAAAATGGAAGTCATGAGCATTCCGATAACAGTGCTCGAGAATAATCCGATAGCAATTTTTTTAATCATGAGGGGGTAATTTGATGTAAAATTACAAAATTATTTTTATTTTTTTAAAAAGTAACTTCAGGATACTTTTTATTAAATGATTCTATTTTATGTTTAATTTCAATTAAAAAACTTTTATGTTTTTCAGATGCAACGTTAAAAGGTTTATGTTCTTGTGCTCTTTTTATTTTTGATATTTCTTTCATCATTCCTAAAGCTCTATCTGAAAACCAATTTTCTGAAAATTTATCCCAAATGTAATTTATACTTGTTTTATTGGGATGTATCATATCTTCTTCGTAGAAACGATAATCACGTAATTCATCCATCATTAACTCATAGCTGGGAAAGTAAAAAGTGTTTTTGTGAGATTTTATGATTTCATGGATAGCTGTAATTAAATGTGATTTACTCTGTTGATTCTCAATAAAACCATCTTTTATATGTCGAATTGGAGATACAGTGAATATAAAATTTACAGTAGGATTTATTTTCCTTACCATAGATAGTATTGAATGTAAACTTTCTATAATATCATCTACAGATAGTATTAATTTTTTAAATTTTTGACTGGGAACTTTATGACAGTTTGCTACAATTGATTTTGATTCTATGAGTTGATATACCCAAGAAGTTCCTAGTGTTATAATGATATGAGTACTGTTTTTTAATGACTTATTTGTAAGCTCAGAAGCATCATTTAATTGCTGAATATGTTGTTTTTTTGAGGGTGAGCTTAATTGAGAATGTGCTTCAAAGCAATGCCAACGCTCATTTAATAAAAAAGTGTCTTTATGCGAATATATTTTTTGATTTACAGCATTTCTAATAATAGTTTCTATAGCCTTAGTATGAAATAGGATTCCAAAAGGGTTTTGATTCGAAATAAATTTTAGATACTTGAATTTATGTCCCATATTTTTTGAAAAACATGAACCAAGTAATACAATTTTTGATGTGTAATCTATCTGATTATTTACTTCTCTCTTAAAAGGTATGTTTGTTTGAAGTTTCAAAAAATTATTTAAATTTTATGATAAAGAAAAATATGTAAAATATTTCTTTATTGAATATATTCTATAGCTTTTTCAAAAGCTTCTTCTATTCCAGAAGGCTTCTTCCCACCTGCAGTTGCAAAAAATGGTTGACCACCCCCACCTCCTTGAATATATTTTCCAAGTTCTCTAATGATAGTTCCAGCATTTAAATTTTTCTCAGTTACAATTTCTTTGGAGACATAACAGGTAAGAATAGCTTTTCCATTTGATTCTGCTCCAAATACTAAAAATAAATTTTTAAATGTATTCCCCAAATCAAAAGCTAATGTTTTAATACTATTAGCATCAAGGTCTAACTTTTTAGTTAAAAACAGCACACCATTGATATTTTTAAGCTCACTCTCTAAATTACCTTTTAGGTTTTTTGCTTTGTCTTTTAACAATTGATCAAGTTGTTTTTTTAAAGCGGTGTTTTCACTCTGAATTGATGAAAGTGCTTTTAGAGGGTCTTTAGGATTTTTGAGCATCCCTTTGAGTTCAATAAATATTTTATCATTTTCTAAATAATAGTCTTTTGTTGCATCCATTGTAATAGCTTCAATTCTTCTAATCCCAGCAGCAACAGCTCCTTCAGATTTGATTTTAAAATGCCAAATGTCTGAAGTGTTTTTAACATGAGTTCCGCCACATAGTTCAATAGATTGCCCGAAACGAATAGATCTAACGGAATCTCCATATTTTTCACCAAATAAGCTCATTGCACCATCAGCAATTGCTTCCTCCTTTGGAATATTTCTTTTTTCTACTAAAGGTAATTTCCCTTCGATTCGTGCATTTACAAAATTTTCAACATCGCGAAGTTCATCGATAGTTAATTTTGAGAAATGAGAAAAGTCAAATCGCAGGTGTTTGGAATGAACAGCACTTCCTTTTTGTTCAACATGAGTTCCTAAAACTTCACGTAATGCTTGGTGTAAAAGATGAGTAGCACTATGATTTGCAGCTGTTCTTTGACGTTGTTTTTGGTCTACAACTGCGTTAAATGATTCGTTTGTGTTTTTTGGTAAATTTTTAACAACATGAATGATAATATTGTTCTCTTTCTTTGTGTCTAAAATATAAATAATGTCTCCATGAACATCCTCTAAATATCCTTTATCTCCTACTTGACCTCCTCCCTCTGGATAAAAAGGAGTTTTATTAAAAGCTAACTGATATTGATCTCCATCTTTTTTTGAGGAAACCTTTCTGTACCTTGTTAATTTAACTTTTGCTTCAAGAGAATCATATCCAATAAATTCCTCTTCAATATCGTTTATTAAAACTATCCAATCTTCGGTAGAAGATTTACTAGCAGAACGAGAACGCTCTTTTTGTTTTTTCATTTCAACATGAAAATCACTTTCATTTAGGGACAATCCTTTTTCTCTTAAAATCAGTGATGTTAGGTCTATAGGAAAACCAAAAGTGTCATATAATTCAAAAGCTTTTTTTCCCGAAATCTCTTTACTTTCTGAATTTTTTATGATTGAATCTAGTAATATTAACCCTTGATCTAAAGTTCTTAGGAAAGAGGTTTCTTCCTCCTTAATAACATTTTCAATTAATTGTTTTTGAGCTTTTAATTCCGGAAATGCATCACCCATTTTTTTAGAAAGGATATTAACTAACCTAAAAATAAAAGGTTCTTTTTTGTGTAAAAATGTAAAACCATATCTAACAGCTCTTCGCAAAATTCGTCTAATAACATATCCAGCTCCAGAATTACTTGGCAACTGACCATCTGCAATAGAAAAAGCCACTGCTCTGACATGATCAGCGATTACTCTGATTGCGATATCTTCTTTTTCGTTATGACCGTATGTTATCGAAGAAATTGCTTCAATTTCTCTAATTAATGGGGTAAAAATATCAGTATCATAGTTAGATTTTACATCCTGTAAAACCATACACAAACGTTCAAATCCCATACCAGTGTCAATATGCTTTGAAGGTAATTCTTCTAAAGCACCTGTAGCTTTTCTGTTGTATTGCATGAAAACTAAGTTCCATATTTCTACAACCTGTGGATGATCTCTGTTTACCAAACTTTTTCCATCTACAGCAGCTTTTTCTTCATCAGTTCTAATATCTACATGAATTTCAGAACAAGGTCCACAAGGTCCTTGTTCACCCATTTCCCAGAAATTATCCTTTTTGTCACCCATTAGAATTCGATCTTCAGGAACAATTTCTTTCCATAAATCGAATGCTTCTTGATCTATTGGTAAATTATCTTTATCTGTACTGCCTTCAAAAATTGTGACATATAGCATATCCTCAGAAATACCATAGACCTCTGTTAATAATTCCCATGCCCATGATATAGCCTCTTTTTTAAAGTAATCTCCAAAGCTCCAATTTCCTAACATTTCAAACATGGTATGGTGGTAGGTGTCATATCCAACCTCTTCTAAATCATTATGTTTCCCAGAAACTCTCAAGCATTTTTGAGTGTCAGAAATTCTTGTGTTTTTTGGAATTTTATTTCCTAAAAAATATTCTTTGAATGGTGCCATCCCAGAATTTGTGAACATCAACGTAGGATCATCTTTCAAAACCATAGGTGATGAAGCGACAATTTGATGGGATTTTTCTTTGAAAAAATTTAAAAAATGTGAACGAATTTCTTTAGATTTCATAAATCAAAAGTTAATTTTCTTTTACCGTTAATGTTAAAAATTTATACTTGAAATGAGTCAAACTTATGGTTAGTGAAACATTTTGTAAATTTGCTTTTGTTAATTTATAAATTACTTTTTTAATGAGTAGTTTATAGAAACAAAAGTAGCATATTTAGATTTATGGCAAAAGTAAAATATTATTACGACTCAGACACCCTAAGCTATCGTAGAATAGAAAAAACAAAAGGGAATATTTCCAAGATAATTATTCTCAGTTTCTTTGGTGTTATTTTAATCATGCTTTCAGGTTTTATCGTATTGAGTCAGTTTTTAAAGACTCCAGAGCAGCTTTCTCAAGAAAGAGAATTAGAAAATCTAAAATTTAATTATGAATTATTAAATAAAAGATTAGACGAAAGCTCCTCTGTACTTTCTCAACTCCAACAAAGAGATAATAATATTTACAGAGCTTATTTTGAAGCAAATCCAATTCCAGAAGAACAACGTAAGGCAGGCTTTGGAGGTGTAAATAGGTACAGTTATCTCAATGGTTATGAAAATTCTACACTTGTAAAGAATGTTACTAAAAAATTAGATATTCTATCAAAACAAATGGTTGTTCAATCAAAATCTTTAGATGAAATTGTTTCTTTGGCTAAAGAAAAAGAAAATATGTTGGCGTCAATTCCAGCAATTATGCCAATAAAAAAAGAAGATTTGTCCTATGTTGCTTCTGGTTTTAAATATAGAATGCATCCAATTTTAAAAATTAGAAAATTCCATAAAGGAATGGATTTTAAAGCTGCATCAGGAACACCAATTTATGCCTCAGGAAATGGTAGGGTGTCTTTGGCTCAGCGAAGTGCAACTTTTGGTAAAGTTGTATATATAGAACACGGTTTTGGATACAAAACGGTGTATGCTCACATGAGTAAAATTGCTACCAGAAAAGGGAGGAAAGTGAAACGTGGAGATATTATAGGATATGTAGGAAACACTGGAAGATCTGTTGGTTCTCATTTACATTATGAAGTACATAAAAACGGTCGGGCTTTAAATCCTATTAATTTCTATTATGGAGATTTAACTCCAGAAGAATTTTTAGCAATGCAAATTGCTTCTGAGGAAGAAGGCCAATCTTACGATTAATATAGCAATATGCATATAGATTTACCCGAAAAAAGATACTATAAGATAGGAGAAGTGGCTAAAGCCTTTTCTGTAAATACTTCGTTGATTAGATTTTGGGAAAAAGAATTTGAAATTATTAAGCCCAAAAAAAATGCGAAAGGGAATCGTTTATTTACTTCCAACGATATCTCCAATTTCAAACTTATTTATAACCTCGTTAAAGAAAGGGGTTTTACTTTAGATGGGGCGAAACAAAAATTAAAGAAAAATCCGCTTGGAACCATAAATAATTATGAAATCGTAAGTAGATTAGAATTTGTAAAAGCGGAACTAGTTAAGATAAAAAATCAATTATAAAATACTATGCATGCATAGTATTTTATAATTATTTGTCCTATCTTCGTTGCATTAAGTTAAAATAAACATCAATTTTTTAAAAACGTAAGATAATATGGCTGAAAAGTATATAGATGTAGATACATTAAAATATATTCTTTATGATATTCATAATTTAGAAGAGCTTCTTGTTAGAGATCGCTTTCAAGATCATGATAAAGAATCACTAGATATGTTTATAGATTCAGTTAAAGAGTTTGCTGATAGGGAACTATTCCCGTATGTAAAAGAAATGGATGAAAATCCTGCTTATCATAAAGATGGGAAAGTATTTGTTCATGATCAGGTAAAAACAATGATGCATAAGGGAGGAGAACTGGGTCTAATCTCAGCTCCATTTAATTATGAAGATGGAGGAATGCAAATACCATTTCTATCTCATACTGCTGCTACTTATATTTTAGATGCTGCAAATAATCATTTACCCGGTTATGCAGGGTTAACTCAAGGAGCTGCAGAGCTTATTATTCATTTTGCAAATAAGGAATTAAACCAAACCTATGTGCCAAACATGTTATCTGGCCAATGGGGTGGTACGATGTGTTTAACAGAACCTCAAGCAGGAAGTTCTTTATCAGATATCGTTACAAAGGCAACACCCACACAAGACGGGTATTACAAACTAACAGGCCAGAAAATTTTTATTTCTGGAGGAGACAATAATTTTACTGAAAATGTGGTTCATTTAGTTCTAGCTAGAATAGAAGGAGCTCCAAAAGGAACAAAAGGAATTTCTTTATTTATTGTCCCAAAGAATCGTCCTTCAAGTGATGGTTCTTTAGAATTTAATGATGTGACTACTGTTGCAGATTTTCAGAAGATGGGACAAAGAGGTTATTGTACTACTCATTTAGGCTTTGGAGATGCAGACGACTGTAGGGGATGGATTGTTGGTGAGCCAAATGAAGGATTAAAGTATATGTTTTTAATGATGAACTCTGCTAGAATAGCGGTAGGAAGAGGAGCGTCTGGTATTGCTTGTGCAGCTTATCATGCTTCTTTACAATATGCAAATGAACGTCCTCAAGGTAGAAAGTTGTCTAGTGACGGAAAGAAAAACCCAGCGGAGAAACAGGCTTTAATCATAGAACACCCAGATGTTAGAAGAATGCTATTAATGCAAAAATCTGTTGTGGAAGGGTCTATGAGTTTGGTTTTTTTGGCAGCTAAATATTACGATATTATAGAAACTGCAACTTCACCAGAGGAAAAAGAGAAATACAACCTTCTGTTGGAAATGATTATCCCAATTGTAAAAACATATCCTTCGGAAGCTGGATCAGTCTCTGTAAATAATGGATTGCAGGTACTAGGTGGTTATGGTTTCTGTGCAGATTTTATCTTACAACAATACTACAGAGATATCAGGATATCTGCGCTGTATGAGGGAACAACAGGAATTCAATCTCAAGACTTATTGGGTAGAAAGGTAACCATGAGTAATGGTAAGGCATTGCAATTACTTTCTGCTGAAATTATGACAACAATTAAAGCAGCCTCAGCAATAGAGGAATTACAATCTTATGCTAATACGCTAGGAGAGAAATTAAAACTTACAGAAAAAGTATTGGGTCATTTAATGCCCCATGCTATGAAAGGTGATTACGAAAGGTATCTTGCTGATGCCTCAATTTTTATGGAATTTTTTAGTCTAATAATAATGAGTTGGACATGGTTAGATCTTGGAGTTCATGCAACTAAAGCTGCTAAATCTAAAGGTACCTATTCAAAAGAGTTTTATGAAAGTAAAATACATACGATGAAATACTTCTTTACATATGAGTTACCAAAAACTACAGGATTATCTGAAATATTATTCAATTCTGAATCCATTACCATAAAGAAAGAAACAGAACCTGTAATTTAATGAATACACATCAACAATTTAACTTAGAAGGAAAGGTAGCAATCATAACAGGTTCCAGCAAAGGAATAGGGAAAGCCATTGCAAAAGGGTTGGCTGAAAAAGGAGCACAAGTAGTAATTAGTAGTAGAAGCCAGGATGCTTGCGATGAGGTTGTGAAAGAATTTTCTGAGCTAGGATTAAAAGCAATTGGAATTGCTTGCCATATTGGTAAAGAAGATCAGAGGAAAGCTTTGGTGGATCAAACAATTAAGGAACTAGGACGTATAGATATTTTAGTAAATAATGCAGCGATTAATCCAGTTTTTGGCCCCATTGAAGATGTAGACCCAGCAATTTTTGATAAGATTATGGATGTAAATGTAAAAGCACCATGGGCACTATCAAATTTAGTTTTGCCACATATGCAAGAACATAAAAATGGGAGCATTATTAATATTGCATCTGTAGAAGCTTTAACTCCTGGACTTGGATTAGGATTGTACAGTACTAGTAAGGCTGCTATTTTAATGCTTACTAAAAATCAAGCTAAAGAATGGGGGCAATATGGAATAAGAGCTAATGCTATATGTCCAGGTTTAATTCAAACAAAATTTAGTGCCGCTTTATGGACTAATGAAAAGCTATTACAAAAAGTGCGAAAAACTATTCCCAGCGGTCGCATGGGACAGCCAGAAGAAATGATTGGTATTGCTACTTTATTAGCTTCAGAAGCAGGATCTTATATGACAGGAGGAGTATACACTGCTGATGGTGGATATATGATTGCTGGTTAAAATTAAATAAACATATGAACTTCGAATATTCTCAAAAATCAGTAGACCTTCAAAAAAAGCTTAGTGATTTCATTGAAAAACACATTGTACCTGTAGAAGATGAATTTTACGTTTTCCAAAAAAATCCAGATAATATTTGGACTCGTTGGCCTAAAATAGAACTATTAAAACAAAAAGCTAAGGAGGCAGGGTTGTGGAATCTTTTTTTACCCAAAGATTATGGAGACTTAAGCCCAGGTTTAACTAATTTAGAGTATGCTCCTTTAGCAGGAATAATGGGGAAACGTATATGGATTTCAGAAATTTTTAATTGTTCCGCACCAGATACCGGAAACATGGAAGTTTTAGCCAAATATGGAAGTGATTCTCAAAAAAATGAGTGGTTAACTCCTTTAATGAATGGTGAAATTCGTTCTGCATTTTTAATGACTGAACCACAGGTTGCTTCTTCAGATGCTACAAATATTGAAACCTCTATTGTGTTAGATGGAGATCATTATGTAATTAATGGTAGAAAATGGTGGTCTAGCGGTGGTATGGATCCACATTGTAAGGTAGCCATTGTCATGGGTAAAACAGATCCAACGGCGCATCGCCATCAACAACAAAGTATGGTGTTAGTTCCTTTAGATACTCCTGGACTAAATATTATTCGGCCGTTATCTGTATTAGGGTTTTATGATTCACCAGAGGGTCATGCAGAAATTGAGTTAAATAATGTACGAGTTCCTAAAGAAAATTTAATTTTAGGTGAAGGGAGAGGGTTTGAAATTGCTCAAGGACGTCTTGGACCTGGAAGAATTCATCACTGTATGAGACTTGTAGGGATGGCTCAATATGCACTAGAACTGATGTCTAAAAGAACCTTAGAACGTGAAGCTTTTGGAAAGAAATTTTCTGATTTTAGTAGTATTCGTCAAGAAATTGCCATCTCAAAATGTGAAATTGAACAGGCTCGCTTACTTACCCTTTCAGCGGCAGATAAAATGGATAAATTAGGCAATAAAGAAGCAAAAGAGATCATTGCTATGATTAAGATTGTTGCACCAAATATGGCTTTAAAAGTAATTGATAGGGCTATTCAAGTTTTAGGAGGAAAAGGTGTTGGCCCCGACACACATTTGGCACATTATTTTGCAATTGCAAGGATGTTGCGTTTGGCAGACGGCCCAGATGAAGTTCATATGTATCAGTTAGGGAAAAGTGTTATTCGATCTTATGGAAAACTATAACTATGTCTAAACAAGAAGTTCGAAAAGGAGAGGAGTTGCCCGAAAAAAACCTCAAAGAATTTTTGCATCAACATCATTTAATTAATTCGCTTCAAAGTGAATTATTTGTCAAGCAGTTTACACATGGATATTCTAATTTAACCTATTTAATATCTCTAGAGGATAAGGAATATGTGCTACGTAAACCTCCAGTTGGAGCTATTAAACGTGGCCATGACATGAGTAGAGAGTTTAAAGTACAAACTGCAGTAAAAAATGAGTTTTCTAAAGTTCCAAAGATGTTTGCGTATTCAAACGATGAAGCTATTTTAGGAAGTGAATTTTACATCATGGAAAAAGTAGATGGAATTATTCTAAATTTTAAAGAAGCAAAACACAGGGCTATCCCAGTTCATGATTATAAAACTATCGCTAACACATGGTTAGATACCTTCACAGAATTGCATACACTAGATTATAATTCGGTAGGGTTGTCTAATTTAGGAAAGCCAGAAGGTTATGTAAATAGGCAAGTAACTAATTGGGGGAAACAATACCTAAAAGCAGCAACACAAGATGTTCCTGCAGCCCTTGAAGTTATGCAATGGATGCAAGAACATCAACCAAAAACCTATCAACATTGTTTAATACATAATGACTATAAATATGACAATGTAGTATTTAAAGATACTTCTTGGAAAGATATTACTGCTGTTTTAGATTGGGAAATGGCCACATTAGGTGACCCATTAATGGATTTAGGAACATCACTTGGGTATTGGACCTTGGCTTCAGATCATGATTTTGTAAAGCAAGGAATTCCTTCTCCAACAATTTTTGAAGGGAATCCAATTAGAAGTGAAATAGTAACTTCTTATTCAAATAAATCTGGAAGAGATATTCATAATATCGTATTTTATTATGCCTTCGGCTTGTTTAAAATAGCGGTGATAGCTCAGCAAATATATTACAGATATAGTAAGGGGTTAACCTCAGATCCTCGTTTTGCTCATCTAGATAAAGCCGCAGAATTATGCTGTAATTTAGCCTTAAAATCTATAAAAACGAATTCCATAGATTAGTAATGAGTGAGCAAATTGATCAACAAAATAGTTTAAAAAAATTACAAGACTTTCCCGATGGACAAGCTGTTTTTATGCTCAATTATTTGAATTATAAAGAAATAGTTACAGAGACAGGAAAAACTGGCAAAGAAACGTATGCAAATTATTTAAAGGCAGCCGTTCCTTTTTTTAAAAATTTAGACGCAGAGATTATTTTTAAAGGATCACCACTTGCCACTATTATAGGGCCTTCGGACGAGTCTCTTTGGGATGAGGTACTAATTGTACGATATGCCAACAAAAATGAGTTTATGAAATTAATGGCAATGAAAGATTATCCTAGAGATCTTAGGTCTTTAGCATTGTCTGATTCTCGATTAATTTTTTGTAAATAAAATAAATACTCTTCTAGAGTGTTAAATTAATAATCATCTAAACAAACAAATCGATTAATATGGAAGTAAAAAATAAAATAGTAATAGTAACAGGAGCTGGTTCAGGAATTGGAAAAGCAGCGGCAATTCATTTTGCTAGTCATGGGGCAAAAGTAGTTGTTTCTGATATTAATTTTGATAGTGCAAAAAAAGTAGCAGATCAAATTGTAACAAATGGAGGCGAATCGCTACCTATTATAACAGATGTTACTAAGTTCCAAGAGGTAGAAGATCTAGTAAACCAGACCTTAAGTAGCTTTGAAAGATTAGATGTAATTGTAAACAATGCAGGAATTGGTCCTAATTTACTTCCAACACATAAAGCTAGATTAGAAGATTGGGATAGGGTAATTTCTGTGAATCAAACAGGAGTTTTTTATTGTATGAAAGCAGCTTTGCAACAATTTTTAAAACAAGGATATGGTAATATTGTAAATATTGCTTCTTTGGCTGGTTTGAAAGCCTCTCCAAATAATATTAGTTATAGCGCTAGTAAATTTGCTGTGGTAGGAATGACAAAATCGGCAGCGATGGAATATGCAACAAAAAATATTAGAATTAATGCGGTTTGTCCAGGATATACAGAGTCTGCTTTATTAGATCAGTTAATTAACGCAAAACCTGAGATGGATGCCATTCTAAAGAGTGTTATACCTATGAAGCGTTACGGAAAAGCCAGTGAGATTGCAGATGCAATAGTTTGGCTAGCGTCTGATCAAACAAAATTTATAACCGGTCAAACCATTACGTTAGACGGAGGAACATCTTTGTAGAACAAAAATATTTAATTAACTATAAAAACAGAATAAATGAAAAAGTGGCTTCCATTAATAATTATAGTTGTAATACTATATGTAGGATACAGTTGGGCAAAAGGAATTAACAATACTGCAGTTATAAATCAAGAAGATGCCAAGGCTGCATGGTCTAATGTTGAAAGTGCTTATCAACGAAGAAATGATTTGATAGGTAACCTAGTAAAAACAGTACAAGGTGCCGCAGATTTTGAAAAATCAACACTAACTGAAGTTGTAAATGCTAGAGCTAAAGCTACCTCTACAACCATTAATGCCGGGAATTTAACGGGGGCTAGTTTAGCTCAGTTTCAACAAGCTCAGTCTGGCTTATCAAGTGCATTATCAAAATTACTAGTAGTAGTTGAGAAATATCCTGATTTAAAATCAAATCAAAACTTTTTAGAATTACAAAATCAATTAGAGGGTACAGAAAATCGTATTAAAATGGAAAGAGATCGGTTTAACGGAAAAGTAAATCAATATAATAAACATATTAAAGTTTTTCCAAACAGTCTTTTAGCAGGTGTATTTGGTTTTGAAGGAATGGACTTGTATTCTTCTTCACCTGGCTCAGAAAATGCAGTAGAAGTAAACTTTGATTTTAACAATAAAGAGTAATGTCTCAACTACATTCTTTTTTATCATCTCAAGACGAGGAAGCAGTCGTAAATGCAATCAAAGAAGCAGAAACTAATACTTCAGGAGAAATTCGAGTTCATATAGAGGCACACACAGATGAGGATCATTACGAACATGCACTCAAGGTTTTTGCAGAGTTAAAAATGCATAAAACTGAACTAAGAAATGGAGTTCTTTTTTACGTGGCTGTTAATGACCATAAGTTTGTGATTCTTGGTGATCAAGGAATCAATGATAAAGTAACAGATGATTTTTGGGATAATACTAAAGAAATGATGCAGGATTATTTTAGGAAAGGAAATTTCAAACAAGGATTGGTAGATGGAATTTTAAAAGCTGGACATGAATTAAAAACTCATTTCCCATATCAGTCCAATGACATCGATGAATTATCTAACGAAATCTCTAAAAGCTCATGAAAAACATCTTATTAGTTGTATTTTTTGGACTTTTTTTTGTAGGTAGTAGTCTGGCGCAATATAAAATCCCCACCACTCCAAATAAACAAACTAGTGTTTATGATTATTCTAAACTACTTTCTTCCTCTGAAGCAAGAAGATTAGAACAAAAATTACTCAGATATTCAGATTCTACTTCTACCCAAATTGTTTTAATTATTATTAATTCGTTAAAGGGAGAGGATATTAATTATCTAGCAGCCAATTGGGCAGAAAAGTGGAAAATTGGTCAAAAAGGGAAAGACAATGGTGTTATTTTAATGATGTCTAAAAATGATCGAAAAGTTGCCATTCAAACTGGAAGAGGTGTTGAAGCAAGTTTAACAGACTTAATGTCTAAGCGAATTATACAATCTAGAATTATTCCTGAATTTAAACGAGGGAATTATTATAAAGGATTGGATAAAGGTACCGATGGAATTTTTGAGGTTTTATCAGGTGAGTTTAAAGAAACTAGAAAACGAAAAAGAAAGAATAAAGGGTCAGGTTTTTCTAGTATTATTCCGTTTATAGTTATGGTGTTTTTATTTTTTATTTTTAGAAATAGAGGAGGAAGAAACGGAGGAAGAAAATCTAGCTCAGGAGCATTGTTAGATATACTCATCTTAAGCAGTATGGGTAGAAGTGGCGGATTTGGAGGCGGAAGCTCTTCTGGAGGTAGCTTTGGTAGTGGCGGCTTTGGTGGTGGATTTGGAGGCGGAAGCTTTGGAGGTGGAGGTGCCTCTGGGAGTTGGTAAAGAATTTCTAAAATAATTACTCCTATAATTAATTAGAAATATAGTTTTAAAAGAAAGTTTTTAGAGTATATCTTAATATTTAAGTTTATGAAAAAAATCACAATTATATGTTGTTTGTTATTTTTAGGTAGTTGTGGAGATTTTGGAGATTTAGAGGTTAAAGTAAAACTACCAGAACTTTTAGAAGAAGTTTCTGGAATCCAATATTCTCAAAATGAAGATGCCTTTTGGATGCTAAACGATAGTGGTAATTCACCTAGTTTATATTTAGTTTCTGAGCAAGGTGAGCTATTGAGAGTGTTGCAAATTAATGCTGAAAACACAGACTGGGAAGATATTACACAAGACCAGCTAGGGAATATTTATATTGGAAATTTTGGCAATAATGCAAACAAAAGAAAAGATCTTGTCATATTAAAAGTGAATGCCTCCGATTTAATATCTACTTCAAAAATAAATGTTGAAAAAATTCAATTTTACTATCCAGAACAGCAACAGTTTCCTCCAAGAGAAAAGTACTTTGATACAGAAGGGTTTTTTGAATGGAAAGGGTTTTTATACATTTTTACAAAAAGTAGAGTAAAGAACGAAATTGGAAGAACATTTTTGTATAAGATTCCTAATAAAGTTGGAAATCATCCAGCCGAATTAATCTCTGATTTCACAACCTGTCCAGACAAAGGTTGCTGGATTACTGCAGCAGATATCTCTAAGGATGGAAAAAAAGTAATTCTATTAAATCATTCCTCTGCCTGGGTATTTGAAGATTTTATCGGAGATGATTTCTTTTCTGGAACCTCAAAAGAGTACCCTTTTTATCATACTTCCCAGAAAGAATCTATTACTTTTAAAAATAAAACCAGCGTTTATTTAGCAGATGAAGATGAATCAGGAACAAACAAAGGACGAAATTTATATGAATTCCAACTACAGTAGAAAGTAATAATTAGGCGTATTTCTATTTTCTAGTTAAGAGCTACACGATAGCATCGAGCAACCTACCTTATGTCTTGCCCACTCTGGTCTTTTAGCAAACCAGTGTTCAAATTTAGGTTGTTCTTCATATGGCTTTTTTAGTAGTTGATGTAGTTCTTCAAGTAACAAAAAATCACCTTTATTTGCATTGTCTATAGCTAATTGAGCCATGTAATTTCGAAGCACATACTTAGGGTTTATAGTTTTCATATGTTGATCACGTTCCTCATAGGATATGGTTTCTTTTTCTAAACGTTTTGCATAGCTAGCAAACCAATGTTTCCAATCAGTTAAAACTTTTCCAACCAATTTTTCAGGAGTATAAAAAGCATTTTGAATTAATTCAATTCCTTTTTCAGGCTGTTCTTTCTTAAAAGAACTTAATAATCTAAAAAATATAGTCATGTCTGTTTCTATAGCTTGAAGATTATCCTCCAAAGATTGAATTAAGTTAATATCTGTTTCTTTTGCTAAAATCAACCCTAATTTAGCACGCATCATATCTTGAGATTTTTTCTCAAAGTTACTTTTATACCCTTCTAAGATTTCTTCTAAAGGAGTAGTTTCATCTATTAATGGATACAGTGCATTGGCTAATTGATATAGATTCCATAATCCAATAGTTGGTTGGTTTCCATAGCGATACCTCTTGTGTTGTTTGTCTGTGGTATTTGGTGTCCAACCAAAATCAAAACCTTCAAGCCATCCATAAGGTCCATAATCAATGGTAAGGCCGAGAATAGACATGTTATCTGTATTCATAACGCCATGAACAAAACCTACCCGTTGCCAATGAATAATCATTTCTAAGGTCTTGTTGGTTATTTCTTGAAAGAATTTTAAATATACTTCTTTACAGGGGTTTCCTAAATGTGAAAAATGGCTTTTTATGGTATAATCTGCTAAGATTTTTAAATTTTTGAGATCATTTCTTGCTGCAAATAGTTCAAAATTACCAAAGCGTAAAAAAGATTTGGCAACTCTAGAAACAATGGCCCCTTTTTCATAAGCTGGGTTTCCATTATACAATACATCTCTTAACACTTGGTCTCCAGTTAAACTAAGAGACAATGCTCTAGTACTAGGAACTCCAAGATGATGCATAGCTTCACTACATAAATATTCTCTAATTGAGGAACGTAAGACTGCCAATCCATCAGCAGTTCTAGAATAGGGTGTTGGACCCGCTCCTTTTAGTTGTAAGGCCCAATTTTTAATTTCCCCTAAATTTATAGCTCTTCCATCACCTAATTGACCAGCCCAATTTCCAAATTGATGGCCAGCGTAGCACATTGCAAA
>CAXHZP010000029.1:0-24864 GCA_964021805.1 uncultured Flavobacterium sp. | reverse complement strand
TCCTATCGGGGTCACTTGATAATGAGAGAGTTACAGTAAAATGTAGCTCTTTTTTTTTATTTAATGGGTGCAGTAAGAGGTGTGGTTATTTTTTTTAAGTTTTCATCTAATTTACTTACAAAAAATATCTCTTAAATATGATAATTGAGAAGGTTGTAATTTAAACTTTTTCCATTTATCATTATCTTTTACTATATATTCAACGGCAATTAAAAAAGATTAGTGTTAAGATACTAAATACAATAGCAGAAATAATCTTTTTAGTTAACAACACCAGTGTCAAAAATTCTTATTAAAATAGAAGTTACTAATCCAAAAGATTTTAAAATTGAAAACTTTCTAACTTTGACTTCGTAAATTTCACTTACAGGAATTTTTTGGAGTTGACCATTTTTATCTAAAGTCAATATTTGCTCATTTTTAGAAAATAATGTTCCTTCAATCTTTGTTCCTCCAACTCCTTTTACCTTAAACTTTTGTTTTTTTTCAATTGGAATACTATTGTAGTTTACTGTCTTATAACTATAACAACTTTGAAACAAAATTAAAAATAATAGTAGTAGAGAAAGTTTTTTCATATCTAGGGTTTTTTAGATTTGCTAACAAATATAAAGAAGTTTAACATATGCCTTAACGGACTATTTTTATATTTTCTATCTCGGTTTATCGACTAACAATAAAAAAGAAATTTACCATATTCCAAACAATTTTAAAGTAAATAAAATGTCTAATAACAAGCTTTATAAATATGTGTCTGTTTGCGCAATTGCATTACTATTAATAGAAAGAACTATTCGTAAAGTTTTTGATGTTGACTTTATGCCTAGATACATAAAAATATTTTTGATAATTATAACCCTAATGTTTGGAGCTATTTACTGGTATAAGAAAGATAAAAACGCATCCTAATAAGATGGATATAGGTTGGTTCTATAGAATAGTCTTTCTATGTAGCTAGTTTAATTTACAATACCAAAAACCACCTATCAATTAAATAGATACTTTTTAATTTATAATCTATTTATCCAATATTTAAAAGTAACAAGAAACTTAATGATAAGGATAGAATTAAAAAATCATTTAAATTAAACCAAGATATAGTTTTTAGGAAATTTGTTTTTGAATTTTTCATAATTTAAATTTTTATAATTTATTTTTATTTACACTACAAATGTCGTTTGAAACTCCTTAAAAATAAATTGTTAAATACCGTACTGTAGAAAATTAGTGATGAGTTGATTTTTTTTATAATTAGCTTTATTTATTAGAAAAAAATCAGGTATTTATACTTGTTTTTGATTTCAATTATCATGTTAATTTTAACCAAAAATAAATTATGATAAAAGTTACACTAATAATCTTAATGAAATTCTATGCTATTTTGAATGATTTTTTATTAGTATGGTTATAAATTTAATGTAAGATATAGATATAAAAAAACCTCCGAAGGGAGGTTTTTTTATATCTATTTTTCAAAATTATTCCATATTGGCAGGAGAACTTAGTTCAGGTATCAATACTTGATGTCTAATCATTCTTCCATTTGGCTCTAGACTTTCATCAACTTTTTGTGAATCTTGTTCATAGGCATCTTTACCATATAGTTCATCATATTTCGCAATCATATCAGTAAGTGGTTTTCCATAATCAGTACTTTGCCCCGTGAAATTCTTATGATGAAACCTTACCTGAACAACATTTCCATCACATCCAGAATTACAATATAATACGTTCATATTTTGTCCATAATTAGAAGCTACCATAGCTTTTTTTACACGGTCTCTAAATCTCCAAAAGTCTTTTTCTCCAGAGTCTTTATAGTTATAATAGATAATTCTACGATGGTTAACTCTATCCATGTTTTCGTTATAATAAGACATGTTTTCATTCATAGACCACATATAATTTCCAGAAGATTTATGAAGTGAACCAACCTTTTTTTGCCACCATTTATTTCCTTCTATATCTACTTTGTCTAATTCTTGAATAGAGTCTGACACCTGCATTCGTATAAAATTTTGAGCATTTTTTCCTGTTAAGATTTGAAATGTTAAGTATCTAGTTTGTCCCTTTTTACTATTATACATTTTTGTTTTTTGAGCTACACCTTCCATGAATTTCTCCATGTTTTCTGGTTCAACGGTTAATAATCTTGATTGAATAATTTGTGCATTTATTGATGTTACGATCAACAAAAATGACATAGTGTAAATAATTTTTTTCATTTGTTGTTTTTTAAATTAAAAATTGATTTTATAAATATAGTAATTATTAATTGCGTATTAAAACTAATTAATTTTAGTTTAATTGATATCCCCATTTATAGTGAGTTTAAATTTTAGTCTTTATTGGGTATGGTATAACTAATTCTCTTTTTTTATCTTTGAAAAATAATATTAAACCCCTAAATTCTATGAAAACACTTTTAATTTCAATAGTGGCAGTACTTGCTACTAGTATTGCAAATTCTCAAATTAAACTATTAAATGATTCCAAAACAGTAAAAGTATCTACTGTCAAAGAAAAGTCCAATTTTAAAGCTGGTCTTAGTAAAATAGATTCAGATTATTTTATTACCTACAGAGATGTAAAATATAAAACAATGTCTAGCAATGAAATAATTAAAATTGGAGGTGTAGATAAGTTAAAAGAGTTCAAACAATCTATTCTTAAAATCATTAAGAGTAATGAGTTATCTGCATTTAAATTAGATGGAAAAACTCTAAGTCTTATTCCACACAATTCAAAGGGTACCTATATTAATATTTTAGACAAATACATGAAATTTGAAATGGGCTACTGGTCATTAAAGAAATTAGAAAAATTGATTCCAAGATCTGAATTAGACTAACTATTTTTTTTTACAATTGATTTCTTTGTCAGATAAGACTTTAGGATTCTTTGAATATCTCTATTGTCTTGCTGAGGTTGAAGGTACAGTTGATAATCATCTGTATCTTCAATTTTTATTTTCTTATTTATGTAACCAAAACCTTGGTAAATACCATTTAAAATTAGAACAAATCCAATTTCTTTGGTGTTCCTTCCTTTTTCTTTGATAACTAGGTTTTCTGTTTGAAGTCCCAAAGATTCTATAGCATCATAAACTCTTATATTATAATCATTTGGAGATTCTTTACCAGAACATACTCCCTTACATTGCTTGAGCTGATAATGAAAGCAGGAATTAACATTTGTTTGAAGATGACAGTATTTAGGGCATAGTTCAAAAGTTGAACATATTTTTTCTAATTCATTTCTACATTCTGCAACTGAATAGAATTTCATGAGTGGTTTCGAGATTAATTTTAATCTATTGTATGCTAAATGCACTATCCCTTTTTGATCTGTATAGGAGAACATTGCTATTGCTTCTCCAGATTTTCGTTGAGCTCTATTAAATTTTGGATAAAGCTTCTTAATTTCTGAAGATTCATGTAAAAGGGCTATTAACTCACTTCCAGTTTCTTTAAAAGTGATATCAGCAGTTTCTAAACACAAGGTTCTTTCTTTTTTCTTTTTGTCGTAAAAATGACTGATAACTCGTTGTTTGATGTTATTAGCCTTACCAACATAAATCACTTCTTTTTGTTGATTTTTAAAATAATAAATACCGTGTGTTTCTGGTAAATTATCAACTACTTGTTTTTCTAATAAAGGTGGTAATGTGGCTTCTCTAGATCGCGGGTTTAAAAAACTATTGATGATAAAATTAGTATCTCTTTTAATAAGTCTTCGAAAAAGCTCTACAGTAGCTTCTGCATCTCCTTTAGCTCTGTGTCTAGCGGCTATTTTTATGTCTTCAGATTCGCAAATGTTACCTAGGCTATAAGATGGAAGTCCTGGAATTATTTTGCGAGTTAATCTTACGGTACATAATTTTTTTCTTTTAAAATTAAAGCCTAAACTTTTAAATTCATCTCTAATAATATTGTAATCAAAATTTACATTATGAGCAACAAAGATGGTATCTTTTGTAAATTCTTCTACTTTTTTTGCAATTTCATAAAATTTTGGTGCAGTCCTTACCATGGCTTCAGTAATACCCGTAAGATTGGTTATGAAATGTGGGATTTTTTGTTCTGGATTTACTAAGGAAGTAAATTCATCTATAATTTTATTTCCATCAAAATTAAAGATAGATATTTCAGTTATTTTTTGACCTTTAGGGCCGTTTCCAGTGGTTTCTATATCAACGACTGAATACAATTTTAGGCAATTAAATTTTTAAGATTTGAGATGGTGTCAATAGGATGGTCGCTCTTAAAGACGTAACTACCAGCAACCAATACATCAGCTCCAGCTTCAATAAGTTGATTTGCATTTTTATTAGTAACTCCGCCGTCTATTTCTATTTGGCAATTAGATTCAGAAAATTCTATTAAATGTTTTAATTGAGATACTTTTTTATAGGTATTTTCTATGAATGATTGTCCTCCAAAACCTGGGTTTACACTCATAATACAAACAAGGTCTAAATCTATTATTACATCTTCTAACACAGCAACAGGTGTATGCGGGTTTAAAGCAACTCCAGCTTTCATACCTGTATCTTTAATCGCTTGAATAGTTCTGTGAAGATGCGTACATGCTTCGTAATGAACGGTTAAAATAGAGGCTCCTAGTTCTGCAAAAGTTTTGATGTATCTATCAGGATCCACAATCATTAAGTGCACATCAATAGTTTTTGTAGCATGTTTTGAGATAGCTTTTAATACAGGCATACCAAAAGAAATATTAGGAACAAAAACACCATCCATAATATCTATATGAAACCAGTCTGCCTTACTCGCATTAACCATTTCTATATCTCTTTGTAAATTGGCAAAATCCGCGGCTAGAATTGATGGTGCTATTAGTTTACTCATTTGTTTAAGATTTAAATTCTGAAGTAAAAATAAGGATATAAAAAAGAAAACTCTCGAAGAATTTTCGAGAGTTTTTCATCTTTTATTGACAACGTCATATTATCCTAAGTAGGTCATTAAGATTTTACTTCTGGAAGTATGTTTTAATCTTCTAATTGCCTTTTCTTTTATTTGACGGACTCTTTCTCTAGTTAGATCAAAAGTCTCTCCAATTTCTTCTAAAGTCATAGGCTGGTGTTCTCCCAAACCAAAATATAATTTAACAACATCTGCCTCTCTTGGAGTTAATGTTTCTAGAGCTCTATTTATTTCTATACGTAAAGATTCGTGTAATAATTTTCTATCTGGGTTTGGTGATTCGCCAGAATTTAGAACATCATATAAATTTGAGTCTTCACCTTCTATTAAAGGAGCATCCATAGATACATGACGGCCAGAATTTTTCATAGACTCTTTTACGTCATTAACAGTCATGTCTAGCTTCTTGGCAATTTCTTCTGCACTTGGAGGTCGTTCATTTTCCTGCTCTAAAAAAGCATACATTTTATTTATCTTATTAATAGATCCAATTTTGTTTAAAGGTAAACGAACTATACGAGACTGTTCTGCTAGCGCTTGTAAAATAGATTGACGAATCCACCACACGGCATAAGATATAAATTTAAATCCTCTAGTTTCGTCAAAACGCTTGGCAGCTTTAATGAGACCTAAATTCCCTTCATTAATTAAATCAGGCAATGTTAATCCTTGATTTTGATATTGTTTTGCTACAGAAACTACAAATCGTAAATTTGCTTTAGTCAATTTCTCAAGGGCAGTTTGGTCTCCTGCTTTGATGCGTTGAGCTAATTCAACTTCTTCGTCTGCAGTAATTAAATCTACTTTTCCAATTTCTTGTAAATACTTGTCTAATGAAGCAGTTTCCCTATTAGTTACTTGCTTCGTAATTTTAAGTTGTCTCATCTAATTTGTAGAATTCTTTAGCTGTTAATTTTGTACTTGTATATTATTATACGGGAGACTTTCTATTAATGTTACAAAAGAAAGTTTATTTTAAAAATAATTAGGGAAATTCTTTTTTATTTTTATATTTGTAATTGATAATATCAAAAAATTGAATTTTCATCTGAAAATATAAAGGTTGGGGGACATTTTATATATGTGTCAAATGAAAAATTCACCAAAAAAGCTAACTATAAAAATAGTTAGCTTTTTTATTAAAATAGACCATTTATCTGTGAATCTATTCTATCAATTATATATCCTAGATCTTCTTGATTAGCTACAAAGTCTATATTATCTACATCAATAACTAATAATTTCCCTTTTTTATAAGTAGATATCCAAGCTTCATATCGTTCATTTAATCTACTTAAATAATCAATACTTATAGAGTTTTCATATTCTCTTCCTCTTTTATGAATTTGACTTACTAAAGTAGATATATCTGCTCTTAGGTAAATTAGTAAATCTGGAGGTGTTACCAGTTTTTCCATTAATTCAAAAAGAGAATTATAGTTATGGTAGTCTCTATTTGTCATTAATCCCATGGCATGAAGGTTAGGGGCAAAAATATGTGCATCCTCATAGATAGTTCTATCTTGAATAATATTCTTACCACTTTTTCTTAATTCTAGAATTTGACTAAAGCGACTGTTTAAAAAGTATACTTGTAAGTTAAAAGACCATCGTTCCATTTCACCATAAAAATCATCTAGATATGGGTTTTCATCAACAGACTCATAATGAGGTTTCCAATTGTAATGTCTTGCTAATAATTTAGTTAAAGTAGTTTTTCCGGCACCAATGTTTCCGGCAATAGCTATGTGCATAGATTCGTATAAAAAAATTAAAAAAGGGAAGCTAAAGATACTTAAAATTTAGAAATCTAACCTAACTAAATTGTAAGTTTATACCCAATTCCTCTCACATTAATAATTTTAATTTTTGTGTCTTTTGAAAGTTTTTTCCTCAATTTAGTAATAAATACATCCATACTTCTAGCATTAAAGAAATCATCATTTCCCCATAATTTCTTTAAAATAAAAGACCTATCTAATATTTCATTTCGTTTTTCTGATAAGTGAAATAACAATTCTGATTCTTTATTAGTAAGATAAACTTCTTTATCTGCGAAATGAAGAACTTGTTTGGTGTAATTAAAAATATAGTTGCCAATGGCAATTTTTGAAGTATCCTTTATAATTTTATTTCGATCTAGTAGCGCTTTAATTCTAACAATTAACTCCTCCATGGAAAAAGGTTTTTTTAAATAATCATTACCTCCATGATCAAAACCGTCTAAAACATCTTTTGTTTGAGACTTAGCAGTTAAAAAGATAATAGGAATAGAGGTGTTTTCTTTTCGTATTTCTTTGGCTAAAGTAAAACCATCTTTTATCGGCATCATAACATCTAGCACTAATATATCAGGGTTTCTTTGGAGGTAATAATCATAGGCAACTTTACCATTAGGAGCATGGTAAACTAAAAAACCTCTTGTTTCTAAACTTTCTTTTAGAATTTGACCTAAACTAGGTTCATCTTCTGCTAAAACAATTTTTACTTTACTCATTAGGGATCTGTAATTTAAATATGGTGTTATCAAAACTCGATGAAACGTTTATAGAACCATTGTGTTTTCCTATAATTTTTTGGGTGTAATACAAACCAATACCAAAACCTTTTACATCATGAGTGTTTCCTTTTGGTACTCGGTAAAATTTGTCGAAAATTCTTTCTTGATGACTCTTATCTATTCCTTTTCCATTATCTGCAACAGAAATCTCAGTTACATTCAATACAGAATTTAGATTAATTTCAATGCTATCTCCACCATATTTAATGGCGTTATCAACTAAATTTGAGATAGCATTTTCAAAATGAAAGAGATCTATTTTTAAAATCTTCGAATCTATATTTGTTGTGAATTTGATGTCTTTTTTGGTTAATAATTCAAACTTCTTAGCAATTTTGGCTATTAAATCAACAATATTTGTTGGTTCTTTTTGTAGCATTAAGCTTTCAGAATCGAGGGTAGCGGTTTCCAATAATTTCTCAACCATTTGATGTAATTTTTTAAGCTGAAATGCTGAAATAGCAGCATATTGTTTTGTTTTTTCTTTATTATCTAAAACATTAAAGCTTTCTATTGCTTCAACTGCGGTTGAAATAGTTGCTATTGGAGTTTTAAACTCATGGGTTATATTATTGATCAAATCATTTTTAATTTCAGCTAACTCTTTTTGGGTACTTATTATTTTTAATAAATAAATCAAACAAAATATTACAGAAATAGACAATAATAATGATAATAAAATTCCAGTAGAACTTTTTTTCAACGCTTGAATGGTAGGGTCTTTGTAATAAGCTCTCAAATTTTGATCTGGTCTTAAAAAAGTAGATTTAGAATTTGAAAATAAGCTTAGTTCAATATCTTTGGCTTTATTACTTCCCCCAACTTTAATATCTTTTTCTAGTAAAACCAGATAATGAGGTGTTTTGATACCTTTTTTTGAAAGTTGATTAGTGAAAATAGAATCTAGCCTGGTAAAATTTATCTCATCATTATTAAGTGCAATCGCTACTGATTGAATACCTTTTTGAAATTTCAAACTATCATAATTAATTTTAAGCCTTTGAACTTCTGGTTGATATTTAGTTGACGTTTTAGGGGTGACTTTTTTATCGTTATATTCAAAATTAATAGTATCGGTAATGAAAATAGAAGACCCATAAATTTCTGCTAATTTTTTTGGAATTTTACTGGGATCTGTATCTCCGCTATAATCAGAACTAATTTTGATGGAGGAAATGCTAACTTTAGACTTTGATGAATTAATATCCTCATTCCAAACATCTTTTAAAAAGCTACTTTTAATATTAATGCTATCATAGTCTATGATAGTAAAAAAATTAGATTTAGAAAGATCTGTATAGTATTCATCAATGGCAGTATCAAGGCTGCTTTGAATTTCATTCTGTACTCTTTGTTTATTGTCTAAGTAATTATTGTAATTCCAATACAATTGAACCGCAATAGTTAAGACTATTGTTGCAGTAATAAAATATAAAGTCCAATGCTGTTTTTTTAAATTCATTTCTCAAATGTAATAAGTAAACTATTATTAAAACAATTGGTTAACAAACGTTAACACTCATTAACTCAATAAGTCAAATTTCTAGATCATCTTTGTAGCATTAATAATGTTAAACGATAAACTAAAAAATATGAAACTATTAATGTTAAAAACTTTTATGTTGTCTTGTCTTATCTCAGGAAGCATGTTTGCTCAAGACTTTTCAGGAAGAGCTACTTACAAGACACACAGAAAATCATCATTTGAATTAGATAGTACTACAATTGCTGCAAATCCAGGGATTCAAGAACAAATGGAGGCTCAAATGAGAAAAATGTTTCAAAAGACCTTTACACTAGATTTCACCAAATCAGAGTCTATGTATAAAGAAGAACAAGAATTAGATGCTCCCAAAGGGCCATCAGCTAATGGTGGTGCAATGGTAATGGTGATGGGTGGCGATGGAAGTTCAGATATATTGTATAAAAATATTTCAGAAAATAGAGTGGCTCATAAAATAGAATTGATGGGGAAAGTCTTCTTGATAAAAGATAATCTTGAAGCCTATAATTGGAAATTAACAGGTGAAGCAAAAAATATAGGAAATTACACCTGTTACAAGGCTGTGTATGAAAAAGAGGAAGAAGATATTCAAATAGATATGATCGATGGTGAGGTAAAGGAAGAAAAAGTAACAAAAAAAAGAACCCTGGTTGTTTGGTATACCACAGATGTTCCAATTAGTAATGGGCCTAATAATTATGGAGGTTTACCTGGGTTAATATTAGAAGTTAATGATGGAGATCTAACAATTGTATGCTCGGAATTAGTATTAAACCCAAAAGAAGTTAAAGAAATTAAAGAACCTGTTAAGGGGAAAATAGTTACTCGAGAAAAATTCAGTAAGATTTCTTTAGAAAAAACAAAAGAGATGATGAATCGATACAGGAGTAGAGACGGTAAAGGGATTGAGATTAAAATTGGTGGTTAAACAAAAGCTTTTTAGTCAATAATTAAACTTTTAAGTTTTTTTTAAGTCATATAGTTTTTTAATAAAATTACTTTTACACTAATCAATTTAAAAATAAAAACTATGAAACAATTAACTACTCTAGTATTACTTTTATTCACTATGGTTACTTTTTCTCAAAAAAAGTTTGAAGGTAAAGCTACCTATATGTCTAAAAGAACTATGGATATGTCTCGTTTTGATAAAATGAGTGAGCAGCAGAAAAAACAAATGAAAGCGCGTTTCAAAAATTTTTTAGAAAAAACATACACACTTAGTTTTAATAAATCTGAATCCTCTTTCAAAGAGAATGTAACACTTGATGCTCCTGGTACTTCAGGACCAAGTTGGGGTAGAAGCAATGGCCAAGGCTCTATATATAAAGATCTCAAATCTAAAGAAATGATTGAGGATGTAGAACAATTTGGTAAACGTTTTAGAGTGATAGAAGAAATGGAATTTCCTCAGTGGGAAATGACAGGAGAAACTAGACAAATAGGACAATATACTTGCTATAAAGCAACAATGGTAAAAATAGATAAGGAAATTGATTGGGGAAGTATTTTTGGCAGAAGAGGTAGAGGTGCTAAAAAGAAAGATTCTACCCAAACAAACCAAACCAAACCACCTGTAAAAACTCAGTTAGTTACTGCATGGTATACTCCTCAAATTCCAGTAAGTGCAGGACCCGAAAGATATTGGGGCTTACCGGGTTTAATTTTAGAAATTAATGCAGGAAGAACTACTATGTTATGTACAGAAATTGCTATAAACTCAGACGAGATTGTTGAAATTAAAAAACCTTCTAAAGGGAAAGAAGTTTCGAGAGACGAATATGATGTAATGATGAAACAAAAATCAGAAGAATTGAGAGAACGCTTCCAAAATAGAAGAAGTGGTGGAAGAAGATTCTAAACTAAGAAAATCAAAAAATGAACATTAAAAAGATACTTACACTAGTCATTTTCATGACTACACTAGTTGCCAGTGCTCAAATTAAATTAACGGGTGTTGTTAAAGACAGTATTGGTCCACTAGAAATGGCAAATGTAATCGCCCTAGATACTGTCTCTAAAAAGATTGTATCCTACGGCTTTACAGATGCCAATGGACAATACAAATTAGATCTTAAAAAAAATACGGTCTACAACATTAAGATTAGCTACATAGGGTTAAAATCTGTTGATGATTTTGTAAAAACATTAGATGCAGATCTAGTTAAAAACTACAAAATGTCAAATGATAATATGTTGGATGAAATTACGATTGTATCTAAAATGCCTGTCCGAATAGAAGGAGATACCATTATCTATAATGCAGATTCATTTAAGAATGGAACAGAACGGAAATTAGAAGATGTTTTAAAAAAGTTGCCAGGTGTAGAACTTAATGATGCTGGTGAAATTGAGGTAGAAGGTAAAGTTGTAGAGAAAATAATGGTAGATGGGAAAGAGTTTTTTAGTGGAGATACTAAACTAGCTACAAAGAATATTCCCTCAAACGCAGTAGATAAAATTCAAGTGTTAAGAAATTACGGAGACGTAAGCCAACTTAGAGGAGTGCAAGACAATCAAGACAGAGTAGCTATTAATATTAAACTAAAAGAAGGGAAAAAGAATTTCTGGTTTGGTGATGTTACCGCCGGGTTAGGAAATGCTACAAACGATGATTTATACCTTTTTCAGCCAAAATTATTTTATTATACCCCAAAATACACCATTAATATCATAGGAGATCTTAATAATCTTGGTGATGTTGTCTTAGATAGAAATGACATCAGAGGTTTTGGTGGTGGTTTTAGAAGTCAAAGCCCTTCAAACGGAACAAATTTAAGTATAGGAAGTGCTGGCCTAGGATTTTTAAATGCAAATTCAAGAAACGCCAATCGAATAGAAACCAAATTAAGTGCAATAAATTACAGTTACTCACCAACTGAAAAATTAGATTTAAGTGGGTTCTTAATATGGTCTAGCAATAGCAATGGTCAAAAAAATAATACCACACAAAGTTTTAATGATGACCCTTCTAGAAATGATTTTGTCCAGAGTCTTACAGATCAATTTAGTAACACAGGTTTGTTTAATTTTAGAAGTATTTATAAAAAGAACTTCAATAGCCAAGTAAATTATGATGTAACAGGAAGGTTTTCTAACGAACGAAGAACAGATAATGTAAACTCGCAAGTGTTGAGTGATATTTCAGAATTAGAAAAATCTACACCTTATAAAATTAATCAGAGTCTAAGTTATTTTTACACCATTAATGAAAAAAATATTCTTGCTTTGGAAATGAAGCATCTTTTACAAGATGAAGATCCTTTTTATGTGGCGTTATTAGAAAATGATCCTACAAACAACAATACATCCGAAGCTGATGGTTTTGATAGTACAGCGAGTGTACTAGGCCTAGACACAGGTTTAGATTTATATGAATTAAACCAGAATAGACGAGTAAAATCTAATCAATTAGACGCTAAGCTAGACTACTATTATATTTTAAATGAAAAAAGTAATTTAAATTTTGTTGGAGGTACCATTTTAAGTAAACAAAATTTTGATTCTAGATTCTTTCAGGTACTAGATAATCAAGGAACAACCTTAGATCCAATTCCTACTTTTGGAACAGATTTACAGACCGCTAATGACATAGAGTATAAATTCACAGATTTATATCTTGGATTAAGATATCGTGTAAAGTCAGGTATTTTTACTTTTAGCCCAGGGTTTACAGCTCATGCATACAATACAAACAATTCTCAATACGGTACAGATTTCTTTAAAGACACGTTTCAAAAATTTTTACCTGAGTTTAAAATGATTATGCAGTTTAAACGTAGTGAAAGCTTGACCTTTGATTATAGACAACAGGTTAATTTTACAGATGTAAATCAATTAGCTAAAGGGTTGGTAGCAAATGGTTATAATGCATTTTTTGCAGGAAATTCAGATATCATGAATGCCAGTATTCATAATGTAAGCTTATTTTATAGAAGTTATAATTTATACAATGCAAGCAATGTTTTTGCCAGAGTGGCTTATACGAAGACAATAGATCAAATAAGTACAGATTTTAATTTTGTGCCTGGGTCTGTTGTATCGTTTAGAACAAACTTAAATTCTCCTTTCGATAATGAAACACTTTCAGCTTTTGGTCGTGTAGGAAAAACATTTAAAAAAATAAGAACTTCTATTGGTGGTAACTTCACTTATTCTAAAAGTTTTCAATTCTTACAAGGAAATGTAAATGAAAATTTATTGTACAACCACTCATACAACACCAGTATAGGAACTAATTTCACTAAAGCACCTAACGTGAGTTTGAGGTACAGAGTATCTTTTACAGACCAGATTAGTGGTAATAGAGATGATTTTAACACAGTTACTCATGTTCCATCCTTAAATTTTGATGCTTACATCTGGGAGTCATTGACCTTTAAAACTGATTTTTCTTTCAATGAAGTAAAACAGGCTGGTTCTGTTACCAATTCATTTAAAATTTGGGATATGACATTTGCTTACAGAAAAAACAGAGATGCTAAATGGGAATATGAATTAATAGGGAGTAACTTATTAGGAACAGATTCTAGAACAAGCGTGAATGTAAATAATATTTCACGTTCTATAAACGAAACATTTATTTTACCAAGATTTGTAAGTCTAAGATTACGTTACCAATTGTAATTAACTCAAAAATATTTTTTAAAAGCCTTTCTATTTTGAGAGGCTTTTTTATTTTGATTTGTATTTTCGCTTTATGACAACATCTACCTCAAAAACATTTTTTCCAGCTTTTTTTAAAACCTTAGGCTTGCTATGGGGTTTTATTCTAACAGGTCTTTTTTTAGATAGCAATCTAATGCAACAATGGATAGCTAAACCTCAGTGGATTGCAAATAGTGTTATGTTAATCGGTTTCTTTCTGTGTTTTAAGAATGTGACTCCTAGAATTAAAGAACAAATGATTACAGCTGTTATTATTGCTGTTATAGGTGAGTATTTATTTTCATTAGCGCTAGGTATGTATACTTATCGTTTAGAAAATGTACCACATTATGTTCCTCCTGGACATGCATTAGTATATGTTGGGGTTTTGTATTTTACAAAAACAGCTTTTACAAAGCTTCACAGACGTTTATTGGAGAAAATTTTCACAATTATTGTGATTGTTTATGCTACTGTATTTTTGATTTTTGAAAATGATATTTTTGGTTTTTTGATGACCATACTCACTTTATTAGTCTTAAGGAAAAGACCTAGAGAGCGTCTGTTTTATTTGAGTATGTATCTTACTGTTGCTTATTTAGAAATTGTTGGAACCAGTTTTTTATGTTGGAAGTGGCCAAACACTGCTTTTGATATTTTTTCTTTTTTACCAAGTGCTAATCCACCAAGTGGAATTAGCTTCTTTTACTTTGGATTAGATTTGGGGTGCTTGTGGTTGTATAAAAAACGTCACAAAATTGCCTGGAATCGTATGAAAAATCAGCGATTATTGAGACTGAAATAGAAAAAACTAGAGTTTAAATGCCTCCTTTATTTTATCTACATAATCTAACTTTTCCCAAGTAAAGGTCTCTACTTCTCTAGAAATAGTTTCACCCATTGGGTTAGAAAACGTCACTGTTTTAATTTCTGAGGTTCTCCCCATATGCCCATAGGCAGCAGTTTCTGAATATATAGGTGTTCTTAGTTTTAGTCGCTGTTCTATAAAGTAAGGTCGCATATCGAAAATAGTTTCTACGATCTTACTAATTTCACCATCGGTCATATCTATATTAGCTGTTCCATAAGTTTCAACATTAATACTTGTGGGTTCAGCTACACCAATAGCATAGGAAACTTGAACTAACACTTCTTTACACAAACCAGCAGCTACTAAATTTTTAGCAATATGTCTGGTAGCATAGGCACCAGATCTGTCTACTTTAGATGGATCTTTTCCAGAAAATGCTCCACCACCGTGTGCTCCTTTTCCTCCGTAGGTATCTACAATAATTTTTCTACCTGTTAAACCCGTATCTCCATGAGGCCCTCCAATCACAAATGTTCCAGTAGGATTAATATGATAGGTTATATTATCTGTAAATAATTGTTGTAAATGAGTTGGTAACTTAGCAACAACTCTAGGGATTAAAATTGTAATGATATCGGCTTTAATTTTAGCTAACATTACTTCATCAATTTCATTAAATGGGTCATGTTGTGTAGAGAGTACTATGGCATCAATTCTTTGAGGTTTATTATCATCAGAATATTCAATAGTTACTTGAGATTTCGCGTCCGGGCGTAGATATTTAATCTCGTTATTTTCTCTTCTCAATTCCGCTAATTCAATTAGTAATCTATGCGATAATTCCAATGCCAATGGCATAAAGTTTTCAGTTTCATCGGTAGCATACCCAAACATCATTCCTTGATCTCCTGCACCTTGTTCTTCTTTTGAAGCTCTATCTACCCCTCGATTAATATCTGGTGATTGTTCATGGATAGCTGAAAGAACCCCACAAGAACTTCCATCAAACATGTATTCACTTTTAGTGTAGCCAATTTTATTGATGACATCTCTAGCTATTTTCTGTACGTCTAAATAGGTTTTAGATTTTACTTCACCAGCCAAGATAACTTGTCCGGTGGTAACCATAGTTTCGCAAGCTACTTTAGATTCAGGATCAAAGGCTAAAAAATTATCAATTAAAGCGTCAGAAATTTGATCTGCTACTTTATCAGGGTGCCCTTCTGATACAGATTCTGAAGTAAATAAGTATGACATAGTTTCTCTTTTAAATTATTGAGAAATTTGGTCTGATTGGTCCATGAAAGTAGTAGTGAATTACTGCTTTAGCATTTTTTGTTTCCTGAAATTTTCAGTACAAAGAGGTTGCAATCAGTCAAATTTTTCCTCCAATTAAGTCGCAAATTTACACTTTATATATAAAATGTGCACTTAATTATAAATTTATTTCTCATATAAGTCATTTAAAAGGTAAGTGCTTTTATGGATAATTTAATTTAACAGTACTATAATTATCAAATACATAAAAATAAAAAAAAAACGATGTAATAGTTGGATATTAAACTTTTCTAACTGAATATTTGTACATCAAAAGTTCAAATACTTATTGAATATTGTTATCAAGAAAGGTTGAGGGATTAGACCCATTGACACCTTAGCAACCCTTTGTTTTTTTAAAACAACATTAAAAAGATAAAGAAGGTGCTAAATTCTACTTCATACCACTTATTTTTTAGTAAAGGGTATTTAAGATAGATAACTCAAGTAAAGTTACATTACTGTAATTTTCTATGATTTCTTTTTAACATTTTTCTTATAAGCAGCTCTTTTAGAGTTGGTTTTTTTGTCTTTTAAATATAATTATTTAATCATTCAAACTAGAAAAATGAGTACACAAAAATTTTCAACAAACGCATTACATGCTGGGCATGAAGCATCACAAACAGCAGGAACTAGAGCAGTTCCAATTTATCAAACTACATCGTATGTTTTTAACAATGCTGAGCATGCGGCAAATCTTTTTTCATTAAAAGAACTTGGTTTTATTTATACCCGTTTAAATAATCCAACCAATCAAATATTACAAGACCGTCTGGCTACTTTAGAGGGTGGTGTAGGAGCTGTTGCCTTTGCTTCTGGTTCTGCAGCAATAGCAACAGGTTTGTTAACCTTACTTAAATCAGGTGATCATATAGTTGCTTCAAGTAGCCTGTATGGTGGAACATTTAATTTATTAAATGTAACCCTGCCAAGATTAGGTATTACAACAACATTTGTAGATGCTTCTGACCCTGATAGTTTTGCTGAAGCTACTCAAGAAAACACAAGAGCTTTCTTTGTAGAATCTCTTGGAAATCCAAAGTTAGATGTACTAGACTTGGAAGCTATTTCTGAACATGCAAAAGTTGCTAGAGTTCCTTTTATTGTAGATAATACAGTAGCAACACCAGCATTGTTAAATCCAATTAAACATGGAGCAAACATTGTCATTCATTCTCTTACAAAATATATTGGAGGACATGGTACCTCTCTTGGAGGAGCCATTATAGATGCTGGTACTTTTGATTGGTCTAGTGGAAAGTTTCCAGAGTTTACAGAGCCATCTGCAGGATATCACGGTTTGGTTTATCATGATGTTTTGGGAGCGGCTTCATTTACTTTTAAGTTAATTTTAGAAGGATTACGAGATTTTGGAGGTGCTTTAAGTCCAACCAATGCTTTTCAAATTATTCAAGGGTTAGAAACCCTGGAGTTAAGAATTAAACAACACTCAAAAAATGCGTTAGAATTAGCACAATGGTTGGTTAAACAAGAAGAAGTTGTATGGGTAAATTACCCAGGATTAGAATCTAGTGCCTATAAAAAATTAGCAGATAAATACTTGCCAAATGGTCAAAGTGGTTTGGTCACTTTTGGAACTAAAGGGGGCTATGAAGCTGCTAAAACAATTGTAGATAATGCAAAAGTATTTTCTCTTTTAGCTAATATAGGTGATACTAAATCTTTAATAATTCACCCAGCGAGTACTACTCATCAACAATTAACAGAAGAGCAACAACTAGCAGCAGGAGTTTCAAGCGACCTTATTAGATTATCTGTTGGGCTTGAAGATATTGAAGATTTAAAAACAGATTTAAAAGAGGCATTCTCTAAAATTCCTAAAGAAGTTTTAGTATAAAATTTGAATCAAGAACTGTTATACATACAAGTCAAAGATTTTACTACCAAGAGTGGTTTCCAATTTTCAAATCTTCAATTAAGTTATCAATTGTTTGGTTTAGAACTGGGAACTGCTCCTGTAGTATTAGTAAATCATGCGTTAACTGCAAATAGTAATGTAGTTGGTGAAAACGGATGGTGGAATGAGGTGATTGGAAAAAATAAAACCATAGATACTGCCAAATTTACTATCATAGCATTTAATATTCCGGGAAATGGATATGATGGTTTGTTAATAGATAATTACAAAGATTTTGTTGCCAAAGATATCGCTAACATGTTCCTGTTAGCTTTAAAAAAATTGAGAATATGTAAACTACATGCTATTGTTGGAGGTTCTTTAGGTGGAGGTATAGCTTGGGAAATGGCTGTATTAAATCCAACTATTGCTGAACATATTATACCAATAGCTGCAGACTGGAAATCTACAGATTGGTTAATTGCCAATTGTTTTATTCAAGAACAGTTTTTGTTAAATTCAAAACATCCTGTACATGATGCTAGAATGCATGCCATGATGTGTTACAGGACACCAGTTTCTTACAAAGAAAAATTTAATAGATCTATCCATGAAGAATTGAAAATCTTTAATGTAGAAAGTTGGTTGTCTCATCATGGGAAAAAACTTCAAGATAGATTTCAGCTAAGTGCTTATAAAATGATGAATCATTTATTGAGAACAATTGAAGCAACTGATTCTGAAAATTACTTGAATAATTTGAGTAAAATAAGGGCACAAATTCATATTATAGCCATAGATTCTGACTTATTTTTTTTAGCGGCAGAAAATAAAGAAACCTACAAGGAATTATCAAAAACATCTGTTGAAGTATTTTATAATGAAATAAAATCTATTCATGGGCATGATGCTTTTTTAATAGAATTTGATCAATTGGATAATATTTTGAGACCAATTTTTAAATTAGTATAAAATCGTTAAGAAAAAATAGTATATGAATTTTGAAACAAAAGCAATTCGGCTGCAAACAGATCGTTCACAATTTCAAGAGCATTCAACCCCCTTGTATCTGACATCAAGTTTTGTATTTGAAGACGCAGAAGATATGAGAAGTTCTTTTGCAGAAGAAAAAGAACGGAATTTATATAGTCGTTTTTCAAATCCAAATACTGCTGAGTTTGTCAATAAAATTGTTTCCTTAGAAGGTGCAGAGGCAGGTTATGCCTTTGCGACAGGTATGTCAGCAATTTTCTCAACATTTGCTGCTTTATTATCTTCAGAAGATCATATAATTTCTTGTCGTTCTGTGTTTGGATCTACCCATAGTTTATTTACTAATTACTTACCAAAATGGAATATTTCTACTAGTTATTTCAATGCAGATGAGACTAATTTAATTGAATCTTTAATAACTGATCACACCAAGATATTATATGTTGAAACTCCAACAAATCCAGGAGTTGACGTGTTAGACTTGGAAATAATAGGTTCTATTGCAAAGAAACATAATCTATTGTTTATAGTTGACAACTGTTTTGCGACACCTTATTTACAAAATCCAATACAATATGGGGCAGATTTAGTGGTCCACTCAGCAACTAAGTTAATAGATGGGCAAGGAAGAGTTTTAGGGGGTGTAACAGTAGGGAAAAAAGAATTAATGAGAGACATTTATTTATTTTCAAGAAACACTGGCCCAGCGATGTCACCATTCAATGCTTGGATATTGTCAAAAAGTTTAGAAACCTTGTCTGTTCGTGTAGAAAAACATTGTGAAAATGCTTTAAATCTAGCCCATTCTTTAGAGAATAATGAAAAAGTAAACTTTGTTAAATACCCTTTTTTAAGATCACATCCAAACTATGAGGTTGCTAAAAAGCAAATGAAGTTAGGGGGTAATATTTTAGTTTTTGAAGTTAAAGGAGGGATAAAATATGCCCAAAAATTCTTGAATAATCTTAAAATGTGTTCATTGTCTGCCAATCTTGGAGATACAAGAACTATAGTTACTCATCCAGCTTCCTCAACTCACAGCAAGCTATCCATAGAAGATTTATTGAAAGTAGGAATAACTGAAGGATTGATTAGAGTTTCAGTTGGTTTGGAAAACAGCGACGATATTATTTATGATTTAACACAGGCCTTAGTAGATGAGTAATATTTATAAAGAAATCCAAAAGCGAATTCTAGTTCTAGATGGAGCTATGGGAACGATGCTTCAACAATATAAGTTTAGCGAAGAAGATTTTCGTGGAGATCGATTTAAAGATTATACATCTCCTTTAAAAGGAAATAATGATTTGTTGTCTATTACACAGCCAGAAGCAGTAAAAGAAGTTCATAGAAAGTATTTTTATGCTGGTGCAGATATTGTTGAAACCAATACTTTTTCTGGAACAAGGATAGCCATGGCCGATTATAAAATGGAAAATTTGGTTTATGAGTTAAATTATCAATCTGCAAAAATTGCGAAGGAAGTTGCGCAAGAAGTAACTCGAAAAGAGCCTTATAAGCCAAGATTTGTTGCTGGATCTATAGGCCCTACAAATAGAACAGCTAGTATGTCACCAGATGTAAACGATCCCGGCTACAGAGCAGTCACTTTTGATGAATTACGAATTGCATACAAAGAACAAACTGAAGCTCTATTGGATGGTGGAGTAGATCTTCTATTAGTAGAGACAGTTTTTGATACATTAAATGCAAAAGCAGCATTATTTGCAATTGAAGAAGTAAAATCAGAGAGATTAATTGATGTTCCTGTTATGGTTTCAGGAACTATTACTGATGCTTCGGGAAGAACTTTATCTGGACAAACAGCAGAAGCATTTTTAATTTCAATATCACATATTCCTTTGTTAAGTGTTGGTTTTAATTGTGCTTTAGGAGCCAATTTATTACAACCACATCTAGAGGCTATTGCATCAAAAACTGTCTTTGCAATATCTGCACATCCCAATGCGGGGTTACCAAATGCTTTTGGAGAATATGATGAAACTCCAGAAGAAATGGCTACACAAATTGAAGAATACTTAAAGAAAGATCTTATCAATATTATAGGAGGCTGTTGCGGTACAACCCCAAATCATATTTCTGCAATAGCAGGAATAGCTAAGAAATATCAACCAAGACCAATAAAGATAGTTGTATAATGACCAAAAATTCCGAAAGATACATGCGGCTTTCAGGTCTAGAACCACTAATTATTACTTCTGAAAGTAATTTTATTAACGTTGGAGAAAGAACCAATGTTGCTGGTTCACGGAAATTCCTACGGCTTATTAAAGAAGAGAAATTTGATGAAGCATTAGCTATCGCAAGAGATCAAGTAGATGGAGGTGCACAAATTCTAGATATCAATATGGATGATGGTTTGATTGATGGAAAAGAAGCCATGGTTCGTTTCCTTAACCTTATTGCTGCTGAACCAGATATCTGTAGAATTCCATTGATGATTGATAGCTCAAAATGGGAAATCATAGAAGCAGGATTACAAGTTGTTCAAGGGAAATGTGTAGTGAACTCTATTTCCTTAAAAGAAGGAGAAGAAAAATTTATTTGGGAGGCAACACAAATCAAACGCTATGGAGCTGCTGTTATTATTATGGCATTTGATGAGGAGGGTCAAGCAGATAACTACCAGCGAAGAATTGAAATAGCAGAACGATCGTACAAAGTTTTGGTCAATAAAGTTGGTTTTACACCTGAAGATATCATCTTCGATTTGAATATTTTTCCAGTAGCAACAGGAATGGAGGAACATAGGCAAAATGCAATAGATTTTATAGAAGCAACACGTTGGGTTCGACAAAATTTACCTCATGCAAGTGTCAGTGGAGGAGTAAGTAATGTTTCATTTTCATTTAGAGGGAACAATACAGTTCGTGAAGCCATGCATTCTGTTTTTCTCTATTATGCAATACAGGCAGGAATGAATATAGGCATTGTAAACCCTACTATGTTAGAAATTTACGATGATATACCTAAAGATTTATTAGAATATATTGAAGATGTAATTTTAGACAGAAGAGATGATGCTACAGAACGATTATTAGATTTTGCAGAAACTGTAAAAGGAGTCAAAAAAGAGAATGATGAAAAAGCATTAGAATGGCGAAATCTTCCATTACAGGAGAGAATTACACATAGCTTAGTTAAAGGAATAGACGCTTTTATAATAGAGGATGCAGAAGAAGCGAGGCTAAGCCTAGAAAGACCATTGCATGTTATTGAAGGATATTTGATGACAGGTATGAATGTTGTTGGAGATTTATTTGGAACTGGAAAAATGTTTCTACCTCAAGTAGTTAAATCTGCTCGTGTTATGAAAAAAGCAGTATCATATTTAAATCCATTCATCCAAGCCGAAAAAGGAGAGGAACAAAAAGCATTAGGAAAAGTATTAATGGCAACTGTAAAAGGAGATGTGCATGATATTGGTAAAAACATAGTGTCTGTAGTTCTTGGTTGTAATAATTATAAAATAATTGATTTAGGAGTAATGGTTCCTCCAGAAAAAATTATTGAAACTGCTAAAAGAGAAGATGTTGATGCAATTGGTTTGAGTGGGTTAATTACCCCATCATTAGATGAAATGGTTTACCTCGCAAAAGAAATGGAACGTCAGAACTTTGAAATACCATTATTAATTGGAGGAGCAACCACATCAAGAGCACACACCGCAGTTAAAATAGACACAGAATATAATAATGCTGTAGTTCATGTTAATGATGCTTCAAGAGCAGTAACAGTGGTTGGTGATTTACTTAATGAAAATTCTAAAGCAGAATATATTGCTAAATTGAAAGAGGATTATGAAAATTTTCGCAAGAAGTTTTTAAAACGAGGTAAGACTAAAGCATACATTTCTTTGAAGGATGCTCGAAAAAAAAAGTTTAAGATTGATTGGCAAGAGAGTACTATTTCAAAGCCAAAAGAACTGGGTATACAAACTTTAGAACAACTGAGTTTAAAAGAATTAGTACCATATGTAGATTGGAGTCCATTTTTTAGAAGTTGGGATTTATATGGTAAGTTTCCAAATATTCTAACTGATGAGGTTGTAGGAGAACAAGCTGCAATCTTGTTCGATGATGCAAAAAAAATGTTGAAAGAAATTATTAGTAAACAATCTTTAAAACCAAAAGCAATTTTTGGATTATTTGAGGCAAACTCAGTAAATCATGACGATATTTTAATCTCAAAAAAAGGGAAAGAAGTTGCCACATTTAGAACTTTACGACAACAATTGAAAAAGCGAGAAGGAAAATTAAGTTTTGCTTTAGCAGATTTTATTGCTCCATTAGATTCTGGGAAACAGGATTATATGGGGGCATTTTGTACAACAATTTTTGGTGCTCATGAATTAACGGAAATTTATAAAAAACAAGAAGACGATTACAATGCAATTATGGTACAAGCATTAGCAGATCGTTTAGCGGAGGCTTTTGCAGAATATTTACACTTTAAGGTAAGAACAAGTCATTGGGGGTATGCATCAAACGAAAATTTAACAAATGAAGAGTTGATTGAAGAAAATTATAAAGGAATTCGCCCAGCACCGGGGTATCCAGCATGTCCAGATCATTTAGAAAAAGAAACCATATGGGAATTACTTAAAGTAGAAGAGAAAATTGGAGTTAAACTAACGGAAAGTTTAGCTATGTGGCCAGCTGCAAGTGTTAGTGGTTATTATTTTGCAAATCAAGAAGCACGGTATTTTGGTTTGGGAAAGATTACAAAAGATCAACTTACAGATTATGCAAATAGAAAAAATATCACAGAAGTAGAAGCTACAAAATGGTTAAATCCTATTCTAAAAAACTAAATTTATGAACGTATTAGATCATATAAAAAACGCCAAAGATAAAACACAATTCTCTTTCGAAATTTTACCACCATTAAAAGGTCAGGATATCCAATCTATATTTACAAGTATAGACCCTTTAATGGAGTTTAATCCACCATTTATTGATGTAACTTACCACAGAGAAGAATATGTTTACAAAGAGATGGAGAATGGTCTTTTAAAAAAACAAGTTGTTAAAAAAAGACCAGGAACTGTTGGTATTTGTGCAGCCATACAGAACAAATATTCTGTGGATGCCATTCCACATATTTTATGCGGCGGTTTTACCAAAGAGGATACAGAGAATTTTCTTATAGATCTTGGTTTTTTAGGTATAGACAATGTAATGGCATTAAGAGGTGACGCTGTAAAAAGTGAAACGTATTTTAAACCAGAAAAAAAAGGGCACAGATATGCCAGTGAGCTAGTGACTCAGATCAATGATATGAATCATGGAAAATATTTAGATGATGCTTTATTAAATACCACTAACACCAATTTTTGTATTGGTGTTGCGGGATATTCTGAGAAACATTTAGAGGCACCAAGTAAAGATTCAGACATTCATTTTTTAAAGCAAAAAATTAATAACGGTGCTTCGTACATAGTTACTCAGATGTTTTACGATAATAAAAAGTTTTTTGAGTTTGAAGAGAAATGCAGACTTGCCGGTATTAATGTTCCAATTATTCCAGGATTAAAACCAATCTCAACCAAAAGACAATTAAATTTAATACCACATCGCTTCAGTGTAGACTTGCCAGATGATTTAATCATGGAGGTGGTAAAATGTAAAGATAATGATGCCGTAAGACAAGTTGGGGTAGAATGGTGTATTGAGCAAAGTAAAGAGCTATTAAAATATGGTGTTCCTTTCCTTCATTATTACACAATGGGAAAATCATCAAATATTTATCAAGTTGCTTCTGAAGTATTTTAAATTGATAGATAAACTTCTTCGATAGACTCATAGCAAAAAGTAATTTTAAGACCCTAGTAAAGAGAAATATTTAACTATTTTTGTAATGTAAAATTTAAAATAAAAAAACCATGGCATTAGAAATTACAGATGCAAATTTTGAAGAAGTAGTGTTACAATCAGATAAGCCCGTATTGGTAGATTTTTGGGCCGCTTGGTGTGGACCTTGTAGAATGGTAGGACCTATTATTGATGAAATTCACGGAGAATATGAAGGGAAAGCCGTTGTGGGAAAAGTAGATGTTGATTCAAATCAAGAGTTTGCTGCTAAATATGGTGTAAGAAATATTCCAACAGTTCTATTATTTAAAAATGGAGAAGTTGTTGATAAACAGGTTGGTGTAGCTCAAAAAAATGTATACACAGATAAAATTGACGCCAACTTATAAAA
>CAXHZP010000028.1:0-28156 GCA_964021805.1 uncultured Flavobacterium sp. | reverse complement strand
CATCTTGAGCAATAGGAGCATCGTTTTGAGCTGTTACCGATATAGTTAAAGTTGCTGTAGCGGTTAATTCTCCATCAGATAGTGTGTAGGTGATGGTTTCATTTCCATTAAAATTAGCCTCAGGTGTATAGTCAATAGAAATAGTATCCGCATTAATAGCAACTGTTCCAGATCCATCAGAGCTCACATCTGTAATCATTAGATCATCATTATCTTCATCTGTATCATTAAGAATTACATTAGTTGATGTTACAGACGCATCTTCTAAAATTGTTAATTCATCATTCAAGCCAATTGGTGCATCATTAATATCTAACACGTTAATGGTAAATTCCTTTGAAAATGACAATTCTCCCTCATCTTCAGCTATTATTTTAATGCTTAGGGTTTCATATTCATGATAAGATACGCTCTCAATTAATTTTAGTTTATTATCTGTAATTTCAAACTTTTCAAAATCTCCATAATCAGAATCAATTCGTAAAATATGAGAATCATTGAAATCTGGATCAACTACACTTATTTCTGAAATTTGATCACCAATACTATTATCCTCATTAAATTCAATTTCTGAGAGTACAATATCTGTTGGTGTTTCATTTACATTAATTATTTTAAAAATCACATCTTCAGTTTCAGATGTATTTACACCATCAGACATAGTCATTGGAATGGTAATTTCTATAGGCGAATTAGTCATATTTCCTTCATTTCTCCCTTGAGTATTGCTGATAGTTTCATAATCAATTGCCTCAGAATCTTGGATTATCACATAACCTAAATCACTAAAGGTAAATGCACCTTCTATAATGGAAACATCAGTAGTCCAATCTAAATATTCTGAAGCTACTTCTCCAAGCCCCCCCAAACCACCTAGTCGGTTATATCCCCAACCATAAATAGTTCCGTTGTTAGCTATAGCTGTTTGAAATAGCCATCCTCCGCCGGTAGTTTCCCATTGTATGTCACCAGATACAAGAACAGGTTGGTTGGAATTTCCAAAAGTTCCATTACCAAGCTGTCCTGTCCATCCACTACCCCAAGCCCATAGAGTATTATCTGTTTTTATTGCAAGGGCTGTTTTACCATTTAAATTAATATGTCTCCAATCTGAATCACTACCAATTTGAGTGATTTCATTTATCCAATTTTCATCACTTCCAACACCAGCAATACCATTAAGATTTAAACCAAAACTCCACATAGTTCCATCATCTTTAATTCCTATTACTGTACCTGCTGAACTTGAAAAAGTATCCCAATCGTTACCTGTTGGAAATATTTCAATCAATCCATTGTTATTGTAGCCATTGATGCCAACAATATTATATATTTCAGTTACATTGTTCATTGAATTACCTCCAGCAAACCAAATACTTCCATCGTTTTTTTCAACAATTAAAATATCTGTTCCTTTAGTGTCATAAATTTTATACCAATCAGTATCATCGTTTAATTTTTGATAACTGGGAATACTAGAGGTTCCTTCATTATCTCCATAAACATCCACTTGGAATGATAGATCTGGGGCTACATTATTATTAATCAACGATACATCGTCTATGTTAACTAAACCAACCTCGGCACCTAAATCAAATAAAACTCTTGCATCTGAATCTCCAAAAGTCGCTTCCATTGATACTGAATATGTTGTTCTTTCAGGTGTTATATCAATTGTTTCTGTTATGGCATTAAAAGGAGCACTACTTAAACCTATGCCAGCAATAATAGCTCTGTTTCTATCTGACCAGGCATCAAATGTTAGTGTATATGAATTTCCATTAATTATTTCTATTTTTTGACTCACATTAACACTGGATGCTTCACCAGCTTCCAAAACATTTTCAGAATAGTAGGTGTTATTTTCAGTTGTTACTGTTGGTGCAGAGGTGTTATTATCAACTCCAATAATCCATGAATTGCTTCCAGCTTCAAAATCTCCATTAATTATAAGACTTCTATTTCTATTGTCACCAAGTTCTGTATTTGAAATTGTTATGATATCATCCTCTGTAAATGAATCACCACCATCTACAATGCTTACTGATGCTTCACCATTTTCGTTTATTTTTACAGAAAAAACAGCATCGACTCCAAGACCGTTAGTTGTGAACTGTCCTGTTTCGTAATCACCCTCGATTCTTAATGTATTTTCCTCACTAATAGTATCTACATTGTTAATACCACCTAGACCGTCATCATTAACATCGATGGTATTCATTGTATTTTGGATTTGTTCATTTGGATCTATCGCTAGTTGCCCTTTCCAGTTTCCTCCGAAACCCCATAATTCTCCATTATTTTTAATAGATATAAAACCTGCCCAGGAGCTTTGCCAAGAATTTACTTCTGTCATGTCCACACCAGGTACCTCAATCATTGATAGTTGAGTTTCTGTATTTAATAGACCTAAACCTATATTATAGTTATCATTTTGACCAGCTGCATATAGTTTATTATTTTTAACTCCATATAAATTTGGACCTGAATGAGAGAAATCTGTCCATACATCTGTAGTTTCTCCCACTCTATTTGGATAGTAGTTTTCTTCAATCCTATCTGCATGTCCTAAACCTAATCTACCAAATTCATTATCACCCCATACCCATAAATGCCCTTCATCTGTCAAAACCCCTTGAGCTATAGCTGAAGAGTTGTATTTAACAATTGTAGTATTTTCAAGTTCTTCCCCTAGATTTACCTCAACAGGAGTATTTGGGTTTGTTACAGCATCTTCACCATAACCCAATTGACCAGTATCATTAGACCCAAACATCCTCATAGAGCCACCTTCTGAAATAAAACCTGAAGTTCTTCCTGCTGCACTTACTTGCCTTACCATTATATCTCCAGTGTCAATTAACTGAAACTCTTCATAGGTTTCAATTTCACCATTTCCAAGTTGCCCACTTAAATTTTCTCCCCAGCCATAAAAGTTACCGTCTATGTCTGAAGCCAATCCATGTCTTCTACCAACATCTGCATAAAGAAAATTAATATTTTCAGTTCCTGGGATTTGTGTTGGGTTGGAAATATAAGGAGTAGTGCTAGAATCAAAACCTAACTTACCATTATCATTATGGCCCCAAACATAGAGTTGTCCATTATTTTTTATTGCAATAGCTCCTCTTCCATAAGAATTTACTTTACTCCAGTCTGAATCGGTTCCTATTTGTACAATCCCTTCTTCGTTTGGATTTTCTCCTAACCCAGACGATCCAAGACTATTAAGTCCCATAACCCAGAGTGTTCCATTTTCTTTTATTAGATACGTATTTTGGTACCCACAGGATACAACTTCCCAATCAGAATCTGTGCCAACTTGAGTTGGTGTATATTTTATAGTATTGAAGCCATTTTGATCATAAGAATTATCAGCGTAACCCCAGCCCCATAATTTTCCTTCTGTATCTATAGCATTTCCATGAAAACTACCCGCAGATACTACTTTCCAAGTATTTGAATTGTTTAATAATTGAGGTGTTCTATAGTCTACAAAATCTGGATAAACCGCATTGGGGTTTTCTCCTATTCCTAATTGGCCATCTTGATCTCTTCCCCATCCCCACAAAGATTTGTCTTCAGATTTTATACCAAAGGCTAAGTAAATTGAAGAAGCAACATCATCTAATATAAAATCTTGAGTATTATCTGTAGGATCTTTAACCAAATATGGATCAAAAATAATATTTTGAGTTGGGTCTGCTCCTGCAGTAATTGGTGGCCAATTTCCACCTTCACCATTAATACCCCAGGTATACAATTGACCATTTTCTTTTAATGCAAGTGTACTGAAGTATTCTGCTTCTATTTTTTTCCATTCACCGGAGGAGCAATATTGAATAGTGGCTATAGTGTCACCAACTTGGGAATTTTCAGGAACTTCTATTACTTGACCTGGTTCTATACTAAAACAATCAGTATTACTTTGGGCATATGATTGAAAACTGATTAAAAAAAACAAATAAAAAATTCTTCTCATGATTTTGTTTATTTAGTCTTATCAGTAGAGCGGTAGAATATCAAATTTAATAAAAAAAAAGATTCTTTTTCTTGATTATAATATCATTTAATTAATATTTTTTTAAAAATTGAAGTTATAAATTTTAACGGCTATTTTTTTTTAATAAAATAACAGATTTTTAATCTTCTAGATAGTTAATTTAAAGAGTATAAAAACAAAAAATCCGAACAATATGTTCGGATTTTTTTGTGGTACCTCCAGGAATCGAACCAGGGACACAAGGATTTTCAGTCCTTTGCTCTACCAACTGAGCTAAGGTACCTTTGTACTTAGCGGTCGCAAATATAAAGCGAGTTTTTCACAACTACCAAATAAAAATAGAAAAATCTATTGTATTTTTGACATCCATTATTAAATTAAGAATGAATCTAGTCATAGACATAGGAAATTCAAAAGTTAAAGTAGCTGTATTTGAAATAGATACAATGATTTTCTCTATTGTTTGCGAAGAAACTAGTTTTTTGGATGAATTAAAAAAAATCTCCAATAAATATCAAATAGTTCAATCTATTGTGTCTTCAGTTAAAGATATCGAAAATGAGTATTTTGAAGAACTTCAAAAACTACCTTCCCTACTACTATTAAATTCAGATACACAAATTCCATTTAAGAATCTATATAGTTCACCTTCTACATTAGGAAACGATAGAATTGCATTAGCAGCAGCTGCAGTATCGAAGTATCCACAAAAAAATTCTTTAATAATTGATGCCGGAACATGTATAACCTATGACTTTATAAACTCTAATAATGAATATATGGGTGGTGCAATATCACCGGGTCTAGAAATGCGCTACAAAGCATTACATCAACATACCTATAAATTACCATTACTATCTAAAAATGAGGTATATAGACGTACAGGTTTTTCAACTACAGAATCTATTCATTCGGGCGTTATTAATGGTGTTATATGTGAAATAGAGGGAGTAATAGCTCAGTATAAGGAAGATTTTTATGATTTAACAGTTGTTTTAACAGGAGGAGATACAAAATTCTTGTCCAAACAATTAAAAAATAGCATCTTTGCGAATCAAAATTTCCTCCTTCAAGGATTAAATAAAATATTGACATTTAATAATCAATAATGATTAAAAAAATCATATTCTTTTTAGCAGTTGTAATAACAGCTCAATCTTTTTCTCAAAGGTCTACTTCTTCGCCATACTCTTACTTTGGAGTCGGAGAAGAGTTTGGTACCAGAACTGTAGAACAAATTAGTATGGGAAGTATTGGAGCAGCTTACAGCAGTAACCGATATTTAAATTTTGTAAATCCAGCTTCATTGTCTGAGTTAAGATTTGCTACTTATGTATTTGGTGTCCTTAATAATGGTTTAACCGTAAAAGATGCTACCACAGAACAATCTTCAAACTCAACAAATTTAAGTTACTTCAGTTTTGCATTTCCTGTTACAAAAAAAATGGGAGTTGTTTTTGGGATGCAACCAACCTCATCTGTGGGGTATTCATTAATAAATACCATTACAAATGATGATGGAGACGCCATTGATATTACACAGTTTTCCGGGTCAGGAGACGTTAACAGAGTTTATGGAGGTTTTGGTCTAAAGCTTTTTAAGGGCTTTTCATTTGGTCTAGAAACAGATTTCTTATTTGGTAATATTCAGAATAATGTTTTAAATATTAGAGAAGGCATTACTTTAGCAACAAAAAATATTGAAGATTCAAATGTAAGAGGTGCATCAGTAAAACTAGGAGCACAATACAAAACTACCATTACTAAAGATTTAAATCTTCATATGGGAGCCTCTTTCAAATTAAGTAATAATTTAAAATCTACAGGTACAGAAAACTTATATTCTCTTTCAATTGGTGCCTCAGGTTTTGAACAGCCAAGGGATACTATATTTTCAGGTCCTTTAAAAGCAAATCTAGAAAGACCAACAGAAACTATTTTTGGAATAGGTTTGGGTAAAACTAATAAGTGGTACGCCGCTGTAAATTATAAAATGCAAGATGCACTTATTGCCACTGGTTATTTTGATAATAGTGCGCAAAGTTTCCAGTATGGAGAATCTAATAGAATCTCAGCTGGTGGATATTTTATTCCCAAAATCAACTCAATAACTAGTTATTGGCAAAGAGTTACTTATAGAGGTGGAGTAAAGTTCGAAAAACTAGGTCTTTTAGTAAACGGAACTCCTGGTTCTAATACCTTTACCAGTATAGATGACTTTGGCATATCTTTTGGACTAGGGTTGCCTCTAGGCAATAGATTATCCAATATAAATGTTGGTTTTGAATACGGTAAAAAAGGAACAACATCAAATGGATTGTTAGAAGAAAACTATTTCAATTTTAGACTTAGTTTATCTTTAAATGATATTTGGTTCAGAAAACGAAAAATTGATTAACAAATAATTACAAAGATGAAGAAACGAATTATTTTATTAACTAACCTATTTCTTTTTTTAGGGTTACAGGTTGTAAATGCTCAGGCTACTCAACAAGAGTGTACAATAAAATACAATCTTTTTAAGGGAGATTATCAGTCAAAAAAATATGATGATGCTTTTCCAAATTGGATGTATTTAATGGATAATTGTCAAAAATTATCTATTAATGTATATAAGCTAGGAGATAAATTAGCCCAAGTAAGATTTAAAGATGCAGCCGATAAAACCGAAGCTGCAGCATTAGTTAAAAGGGTATATCTTCAAAGATTAGAAAATTTTCCTACTAAAGATCCAGCAAAAGTACACAGTGATTATGCTACTTTTTTAGTAAAAAACAGATTAGCTTCTGATAATGAAGTGTTTGATATTTTACAACTAGCATATAGCATAGACCCTAACAGAATGAGTGTAAAAAATATTTACAGATATTTTCAAGGAATTACTGATGCTAACAAAGATACCAATCCACAAAAAGTATTTGACACGTATGATGATGTGTTAGAGTCTGTTGGTGAAAAACTTATAGATTATGCTAAAAAACTTAAAGTTTTAAATGATAAAGTTGATGCTGGTCAAAAATTAGACAAAAAAGAAAAAAGAAATTTAAGAGCTTATACTATTAATTCAAAAGCACTTGGGCAAGTAGAATCTGGATTAGATCAAATTATAATAGTACTTTCTACCTGCGATCGATTAATTCCATTATACGAAAGAGATTTTGAGGCAAATAAAACAAATGCAAAATGGTTAAAGAGAGCTGTATCTAGAATGTTTAATAAAGAATGTACCGATGATCCTCTTTTTGAAAAACTAGCTATTGCATATGCTGAAGCTTCTCCTTCTGCAGACGCTTATTCTTTTGTTGCTGGTGTATTAGCTAAAAAAGGTGATTCTTCAGGAGCAGAGCAAATGAGAATGAAGGCATTTGATTTAGAAACAGATCCTTTCAAAAAAGCAAATTTTAAACTAAAGTTTGCTCAATCTGCAAAGAAAAGAGGTCAAAAATCTAAAGCTAGACAATTGGCAAGAGAAGCAATTTCTCTAAATCCAAATATGGGAAGAGCGTACTTATTTATTGCAAGTTTGTACGCATCATCAGTAAATGCTTGTGGTACAAACGAATTTGAAAAAAGAATGACGTATGTTGCTGCACACAATAAAGCTGTAAGAGCTAGTAGAGTAGATCCTAGTATGAGTTCTGTGGCAAGAAAATTTATCAGAAATTATAAAGCCAATTTTCCCTCTAAAAAAGTTATTTTTACTGAAGGTGTAAAAGAAGGAGATACTTTCAAAGTAAAGTGTTGGATTAATGAATCTGTAAAGATTACCTCTAGTGGAAGATAAAAAATGAATCTATTAGTTAAAATAATTAGAAAAAGCATTGCCTTACCAATTAGTATGGCAATGCTTTTTTCTTGCACTAACGATTCTAAAAAAGTAAGAGATTTTTTAGCTGAAAAAAACCTACCCATAGCAATAGCTAAAGATGCACATCACGTCTATAAAGATTCTGGGAGAATAACTTCTAAGCTAACAACATCTCTAATGAATGATTTTAGCAATAGAAAAATACACCCTTATAATGAATTTCCACAAGGAGTAAAAATTGTAAATTTTGAAAAAAATGGATTAGATTCTACTACAGTTACTGGAGATTATGCCTTAACTTATTCAAAAACCTCAATATCTGAGTTAAAAGGAAATGTAGTGGTGATAAATCATACAGATGCGTCTAGATTAGAAACAGATCAATTATTTTGGGATCAGAAAAATAAATATTTTTTTACTGAAAGAAGCTTTGTATTAACAAAAATCAATGATACTGTCATAGGTGTTGGTTTTGAATCTAAGGAAAACTTAAAAAAGTATGTTGCAAAAAAAACCAAAGGTAATTTACTAACTAATGAAAATGAATTATGAATAAATTTTGGAAATTTTTACAGTATGGATACCTAATTATTGCTATCATTTTTTTAATTGAGGCAATAATTGCTTGGAAAGATGATATAAATAAAGCATTATTTATGTTAGGTTTTTCTATCTTTATCTTATTAATATTCTTCTTTAAAAGAAAATTTAGAAAAAAAATAGAGAAGAAAAATAAACTTTAAATGAAGATTGATATCGCCATCATTCTTATATCTATTATATCTTCTGCTTTTTTCTCTGGAATGGAAATTGCATATGTATCAGCCAACAAACTTCATATTGAACTTGAAAAAAAACGAAAAGGATTTTTACCTGATGTATTAGGTAAATTAACTAGCAATTCTTCAAAATTTATTACAACAATGTTAGTTGGTAACAACATTGCATTAGTTATTTATAGTTACTTTATGGGTAAGGTAATTGTCGAGTACTTGGGGATAAGTAGTATTCTAATACAAACGCTAATTTCTACAATTTTAATCCTTATTACAGCAGAGTTTCTTCCTAAAGCGATTTTTAGAGTATATGCTAACGAGACACTAAAAATTTTTGCTTTACCTGCGTATGTCTTTTATCTCCTGTTATACTTTATCTCTTTTTTTATTAATACAATTTCAGATTTCTTTTTAAAAATTCTTTTTAGAACCGACAAAGATAATCAGCAAACAGAATTTAGTAAAGAAGAATTAGGAGATTATATTTCCGAACAAATAGAAAATGGTAATGGTAATGAAGAGGATATAGATTCTGAAATACAAATTTTTCAGAATGCTTTAGAGTTTCAAAAAGTTAAAGCCAGAGAGATTATGGTTCCAAGAACTGAAATTTTAGCTATTGAAATTCACGAACCAGTATCAAAACTTAGTGATAGTTTTATAGATAGTGGGTATTCTAAAATTTTGGTGTATAAGACTTCATTAGACGATATCATTGGTCATGTAAACGCTTTTGAATTATTCAAAAAACCAAAGACTATAAAATCAATTTTACTACCTGTAGAAATTGTTCCAGAGTCTATGATGATAAGTGATGTTTTAAATAGTTTGATGAAGAAAAGAAAAAGTATAGCTGTGGTTGTTGATGAATACGGAGGTACATCCGGAATGATTACAGTAGAAGATGTTGTAGAAGAGCTCTTTGGCGAAATTGAGGATGAACACGATGTACAAGAGTTAACAGATGTTAAAATTAGTGATTCAAAGTTTAAGTTGTCGGCTAGATTAGAGATAGATTACTTAAATGAAGAGTATAACTTATCTATACCTAAAGAAGAAGCTTATGAAACTTTGGGAGGTTATATTATAGATTACACAGAAAATATCCCTGAAAAGGGTGAGGTATTAAATATGATGAATTTTAAAATTACCATATTAAAAGTTAGTTCTTCTAAAATAGAAGAAATTCAACTTGAAATTATAGATAGAGAATAAAATTAAAGCACCGTTTTACTTTTTATTTTTATATTAAATACTGATACTTCTGGTTGCTTATTTACTCGGCAAATTGTATATTCGCCCATTCAAATTAAATTATTGATTTTATGGCAATTTTATCAAAAATAAGAGATCGTTCAATTGCATTAATAGCTGTTATTGGTTTAGCTTTATTCGCATTTGTGTTGGATCCATCCACACTAACTGAATTCTTTGATTCTTCAAAAATAAATGAAGTAGGTGAAGTAGATGGAGAAACTATCTCCAGACAAGAATATGCCGAGGCATTGGATACCTATAAAACAAGAAGTAATAATAATATTTCTAACATGCAAGCTGCAAGAACAGTTTGGGAAAGTATTTTAAAAGACAAAATATACTCTAGTCAACTAGAGAGTGCTGGTGTTACTGTAGGAGAAACAGATGTGTTAAATACTATTATAAATTCACCTTCAATTCAGCAAAACCCTCAATTTTTAAACGAAGCAGGGTTGTTTGATAAAGATAGTTTTCTGCAATTTTTGAAAGATACTAAAGAAAGTGAGGACCAAAATCTTTGGTCTGCTTGGAGTAATTATTTTACTGAGGTAGGTTCTAACTTAAAAAGAGACACCTACAATAATTTGATAAAAGCTGGTTTAGGAGCTTCACTAAAGGAAGGAGAATTAGCTTATCAAGAAGACAATGCCTTGCTTAGTGCAGATGTTGTATATATTCCTTTTTCAAGTATACCAGACAGTTTAGTTTCTGTGACTAATAGTGAAGTAGAATCTTACATTAATGACAATCCTTCAGCCTATAAAGTTGAGGCTTCCAGAGATTTAGCTTATGTTCAGTTTGATATTTCTCCAACTGATGAGGATAAAGAAGAAATTAGAAATAATGTAGCATCTTATCTTGAGGATAGAGAAGATGTTAATAAAGCTACAGCCCAAAAAATAACGATATTAGGATTAAAAAACACTTCTGATTATAATTTATTTTTCGAAGAAAATAGTTCAGATATTCCTAATCAAGAGGCTTTTCTAATGAAAAATGACTTGCCAAAAGCCGTTGCTGATCAGATTTTAGAAGGAAAAGTAACAAATACTTTTGGACCATATGAAGATAATAATTTCTTCAAAATATCTAAAATTACCGAAGTTTATTCAAGACCAGACTCTGTGAAAGCAAGTGGTATTTTTATACCTTATATTGGTTCTCAAGGGGCTACAGCTGCTACCACAAAAACAGAAGAACAAGCTAAGGCGTCTATAGACAGTATCTACAAACTAGTTCGTAGAAGTAAAAAGAAATTTGCTCAGATAGCAAGTGAAATTAATACTGATATAAGTAAAGATAAAGGTGGAGATATAGGCTGGAGTTCACATGGTAATTCCTACAATTCACCTAGATTTGACCCTAGTTTAGCAGACTTTTTATTTAACAATAAAACAGGAAAAGTAGGTGTCGTAAAATCACAGTTTGGTTTTCACGTGTTAAGAATTGATGAACGCAGAAATGTTCAAAAAGGGGTAAAGCTTGTTTCTTTTGGAAGAGAAATCATCGCTTCACAAGAGACTGAAAACACTGCTTTCCAAAATGCTGAAAAATTTGCATTAGAGATATCTGCTAAAGGTAATAACTATTATGATGTTGTTAAAGAGATGTCTTATCAAACAAGACCTGCTGTAGGCCTAAGAATAATGGATGAAAGAGTGCCTGGTTTATTAGATACACAAAGGCAAATTATTACCTGGGCTTTTGGAAGTGATACCAAAGTTGGTTCCATACAAAGATTTGACATTAACAATGGTTATGTTGTAGCTTTTCTTACTAACAAAACAGAAAAAGGCCTAGTAAAATCGTCGAAGGCTGTAAATACAGTAAAACCAATTTTATTAAAACAGAAAAAAGCAACTTTAATAGAAGCTAAAATGAATGGTGCATCTTTAAATGATATAGCTACTTCAAATAATGTATCTATAACGAAAATTGATAATACTTCCATGAAGTCTCCCTCAATTACAGGTGTTGGTTCTGAACCAAAAATTGTTGGAGCTATGTATTATGCTAAAGAAAACAAATTGTACAACAGAGTAGTTGGTAACAAAGGTGTTTTTGCGTTTGTTGTTTCAAAAAAAGAAAATGCAACGGCATTACCTAACTATGAGTCGTACAGACAACGTCTAGATCTAGAGGTTAAAAATAAAACAGTTCAAATATTTGATGCTTTAAAGAAAACATCTGATATCCAAGATAACAGAGCCGGTTTTCATGGTGTCCAATAATTAATTTACACATCAACAATAAAAAAGCCGCTAAATATTTAGCGGCTTTTTTATTGTTGAATAAAATGACTATTAACCATTCATAGAAATCAAGAATTCTTCATTATTTTTTGAAAACTTAACTTTTTCATTTATAAATTCCATAGCTTCTATTGGGTTCATATCAGCTAAATATTTTCTTAAAATCCACATTCTTTGAACATTTTTTGAGTCAAGTAAAAGATCATCTCTACGCGTGCTTGATTTAATTAGGTCTATAGCTGGATAAATTCTTCTATTAGAGATATTTCTATCTAGTTGTAATTCCATATTACCAGTACCTTTAAATTCCTCAAAAATAACTTCATCCATTTTTGAGCCAGTTTCTGTAAGAGCAGTTGCAATAATCGTTAAAGAACCGCCATTTTCTATATTTCTAGCTGCTCCAAAGAAACGCTTCGGTTTGTGCAAGGCATTTGCGTCTATACCCCCAGATAATATTTTTCCTGAAGCTGGGGCAACTGTATTGTATGCTCTGGCTAAACGAGTTATAGAGTCTAATAAAATTACTACATCATGACCACATTCAACAAGTCGTTTAGCTTTCTCTAATACAATATTAGCAACCTTAACGTGTTTATCTGCTGGTTCATCAAAAGTAGATGCTACCACTTCACCACGTACACTTCTTTGCATGTCTGTAACTTCCTCAGGACGTTCATCAATTAGTAATACTATTTGGTATACTTCTGGATGATTAGCCGCTATAGCATTAGCAACATCTTTAAGCAGCATGGTTTTACCAGTTTTTGGTTGTGCTACAATCATTCCACGCTGACCTTTTCCTATTGGTGAAAATAAATCAATAATTCTAGTAGATAAAGAACTCCCTTTTTCAGCCAAATTAAATTTTTGTTCTGGAAATAATGGCGTAAGATGTTCAAAAGAAACGCGATCTCTAACTATGTTTGGGTTTAAACCATTAATTTTTGAAACTCGTATTAAAGGAAAATATTTTTCACCTTCTTTTGGAGGTCTTACATTACCTCTAACAGTATCACCAGTCTTTAATCCAAATAATTTAATTTGAGATTGAGACACATAGATATCATCAGGGGATGATAAATAATTATAATCAGAAGATCTCAAAAAGCCATATCCATCAGACATCATTTCTAAAACACCTTCACTTTCAATAATTCCATCGAATTCAAAATCTGGATCTTTATATTTATTTCCATTATTTGAGTTTCGTTGGTTTTGATTTTTTTGGTTTCTGTTATTATTATGATGTGGTTTTTGTTTTTTATGAACTGGTTTTGCCTTGTTTTGAGAAGATTTATCTTCGTTAGATGGGTTCTTATCTTCTGTGCCAGTAGTTGAAGGCTTTTTTTCTGCTCCGTCTGTTTTGTGAACAGGCTTTTTATGTTGTTTTTCTGTAGATTTATCTCCAGAGGTGTTTGCATCTGGTGTAGGTTTTTTTTCTACAACCTCTGAAGTTGCTTTTGGTAACTCTTCTAAGATGCTTTCTTCAGCAACCACCTTTTTTGCAACTCTTTTTCTTTTGGGTTTGTTAACCCTAGGTTTTGGATTTTCAGACTTTTTTTCTTCTTTAATAGGGGTTGCAGCTTGGATATCTAAGATTTGATAAACTAAGTCTAGTTTTTTTAGTTGACTGGTTTTAGATAAACCAATAGATTTTGCAATTTGTTGAAGCTCAGCAAGAGTTTTTGCTTTTAGTTCTGATATTTCGAACATAAATGTTAAGTTATATTATAATTCTTAATTAGTGTAAGAATTTGTTATTAAGTGTTTTTGATTTAATGTGTGTTGTATAAAGTACTATACAATAAGTAGAGTGGTTAACGTGGCAAATATATACAAATATTTTATATGTTTATGTTTCTTTATGAAAAAATAAAATGATAATTTTGTACAACGTTTAAGATAAATGATACAAAGAATACAATCAATTTACTTACTTATCCTTATTTTCCTTTCACTAGGAGCACCTTTTTTTTTAAAACTGTGGGTAGAAGCAAACAATAAGGTATATGTATTTGACTTATTTTCTAATGAGTCTATTTTACATAAATTGGTACCAGTATCTTTTATTATTTCAGCGTTGTTGGCTTTTATTGCAATTTTTCGTTTCAATGATAGACAACAACAATTTGTGCTGGGGCGTATTATAATTTTGATCAATCTTTTTTTATTAGGAATATTGATTTATTTGTCTCTAAACATACCTGGAGAAATTTTTTCTGAGAAAGGTATTGGGATGTTCATACCTTCTATTGTTATTTTATTTGCTGTATTGGCAAATAAAGCAATTAAGAAGGATGAAAATCTTGTAAAATCTGTAGACAGATTGCGATAGACCTATTATTTAATTATATTTAATGCGATAAACCAGAGCAACAGCTCTGGTTTTTTTGTTTCAATTTTAAATAACCTACTCTTTTTTAATTAAACAGTATATTTAACTCCCTATTTATGGGGATAAGAAAATTTCATCATTTAAAGGTATTGTGAGATACTATATCACCAATTAAATTTGTATTATACTATGGAAGAAAAAATAAAAGTTCATGTAGCGGATGATCATAAAATACTTATTGAAGGTATTATTGCTGTTATTAATACTGAAGAAGATATTTATGTTGAAGGATATTCACTCACTGGAAAAGAGGTGGTAGAATGGGCACAAAATAATACTGCTGATATTTTAATTTTGGATATAAATATGCCCGAACTTGATGGAATAGAAGTATTGAAATTCTTCAAGAAATATGACATAAAAATTAAAACAATTATTCTTTCTAGTTATGATGATGTGAAGTTAGTAGAAGAAATGTTAGCTTTAGGTGCAGATGGATATATATCTAAAGATACTGCTGGTGAACATATTATAGACGCCATCAAAGCAGTTCATTCAGGCGAACAATTTTTTAGTAATGCAATTAAAGATGAATTGCTTAAAGTTTTTACAGGTAAAACAGTAAAACCTAAAAAAAGACCCGAGAGTACCATATCTAACATGTTAACTACAAGAGAAATTGAAGTTTTAAAATTAATATCTCAGGAATATAGTTCACCTGAAATAGCTGGAATATTAAATATAAGTCAAAGTACAGTAGATACGTACAGAAAAAATTTATTAAAAAAAACAAACGTAAAAAATTCAGTAGGATTGGCAATGTATGCAGTTAAGAATAAAATAGTATAGCTATAGAATAATTATATACTTACATATTTGATAAAAATCCCCCAACCTTCAAATGTTATTTAACAAGACATTGCCATCATGCTGTGACCTAAAAATTTAAATAAAAACCCTTAAAATTAAAATCATGAAAAATTTACCCCTATTAATTTTTGCATTAGTTATTTCCCTTGTCTTTTCATCATGTTCTCAAGAAGAAACCTCTTTCTTAGAAGAACCAAGTACAGAATTATTTGGAAAAGTTGTCTTAAGTAGAGATGCCTCTGGTGCCTATACAATGGATTTAGAAACTAATAATAATGTTTCCTCAACTATTAGTAGTAATAACAAAGCAAATAGTTTGGATATAGATCTTTTTAGTGAGACTGGCGCTTCAGAACAACATATATCAGAAACAATGTCTACTGGTTCAGAAGATCGTTTCTCAGTAAACCTCAACAACACTATTACTAACCGAACTTCTAAATTAACAATTTTTGACAAAGATATCCAATTTTCAAAAACAGAAGAGGAAGATCACCTAACCTCTTACAGTGTGGTAGATAATGGAAACAATACCTACGATTTAAATTTTACAGTAGATGCTTCTATTGAAGTAGATTTCACACAAGATGAAGCAACTGGAGAATATATGATACATCTAGAGCCTGGTACTGGAACACAAACAGAATATACTGTTACTTTTAACAGAGAAGAAGGAGAGAATTTACATATTGCCTTTATAAATTATTATTCATCTGACAGTAGTAGAACAACTTCAAGAACTAGGAGAAGACCAGAGGTTGATATTGAGGCTGAGGTAGGGTAATCATAAACTAGTTAAATTGTAGGAATTTTTTAAATAAATAGTATTTTTATAAAATCTAAACCCTAAGATTTTTTTTTCAAATGAATAAAAACGTTCTAACGTTATTCTGCCCACTGTTTGCTTTTTTGCTAAGTGTTTCTTTACAAGCAAAAAATAGAATATTCAACAATAAAGAAGTTTTTCACACAAAAACTTCTTTATTGCTTATACAAGATTCTAGGGATTCTATTTTAGACATAAAATACAAGCAAGCAAAATCTTTGTATGAAACTAACAATTATGCGGAAAGTTTACAAATGGCGCTTTACTTGAATGAACAAGTTAAAACTATAAAAAATAGGTATCTTAAGTTCAAAATTATCTTTTTAATTGCTGAAATTTATAGAAATAATAGAGATCATAAAAAGGCAATATCATTTTATAAAAAGTCTATAGAACTATTAAAAATTGATTTATTAGACGGTCAAAAAATAGATTCTATAAATCAAAAATATTATGCTGAAAATTTACTGAGACTTGGTAGTCAGTATCAATTGCTAAAAAAAAATGACAGTGCTGTTTTTTATTATGAAAAATTGGGTGCATTAACTGCATTAAAAGAAGATATTGTTAGTTTTCAGGCCATATCTTTTTCTAATTTATCAGGAATTTATCAATATGACACCACTTATGTCAATAATTATGACAAAGCTATAGAATTTGCAAAAAAAGCCATTGCTATTCATCAAAATAAAAAGAATAGAATAAGCCAAGCCTCTGCTATTAATAATCTGGCCAATGTTTATTTACTGCAAGGTGATTTTGAGCAATCAAAAAAAACTTATTTTGAAGGAATTAAGCTTATTAAAAGAGATACCTCCAACAGAGCAATTAAAGTGAAGGCTAGTTTGTACAATAATTTATCTTGGGCCATGAGACAATTAAAAGAGTACAAAGCCTATGATTATCAGGAAACTGCCTACAATATGAAGGACGAACTCCGAGATATAGAAACTCAAGAGATGTTAGAGCGTGTAACAGGAGAGTTTAATGTTAGCATGGTTAGGAAAGAAGGGAAAATTCAACAACAAAAAGCTCAAAACCTTACCTGGATTATTGGCATTAGTGGTTTTTCTATCATTTTATTATTAGCTTTTTTACTAAACCAATACAAACTTCGTCAGAGAAATCTTAGTTTACAATTATCCAAACAAGAGTTAGTTCAACAACAAAAACTTGAAAAAGTTCGAACAGAGGCTCAAATTAGAATTTTAAACGCAACCCTAGATGGTAAAGAAACAGAACGTAAGCAGATTGCAGAAACACTTCACGATAATGTAAGTGCTTTATTGTCTTCAGCAAATTTACATTTACAGGCTTGTAAAAAAATATTTACAGGCTCAATACCTAAAGAGGTAGATAAGTCTCAAGATATTATCCATGAGGCTTCCCAGAAAATTAGAGATCTATCCCACACATTGGTATCCTCGGTATTATTAAAATTTGGTTTGGCATATGCTATTAAAGATATGGCAGAAAAATATTCTAATTCACAATTAGAGATTGTTTTTCAAACACAAAATATTCAGCGATATGATCAAGATTTTGAAATAAAATTACATAATATCATACAGGAGCTTGTTAACAATGCAATCAAACACAGCAACGCTTCTATCGCAGAAATTAATCTTGTAGAAAAGCGTAAAAAAATATTACTTACCATTAAAGATAATGGAAAAGGTTTTGATACTTCAAAAATGTCACATAAAGATGGCTTAGGAATCAATCAAATAGATGCTAGAATTCATATGATGAGTGGAAAATTTATTATAGATTCTCAGAAAGGTAAAGGAACAAAAATTAGTATAGAGCTTCCAGTTTACATGAAAAAGAGTGCTATGATTTCTTAGCTAGTTCTATAATTTCTAACTTCTTAATTTCTCCTTTGTCTAGCTCAAAACGCAACATGGTTCGAACCGTGTGAAATCCATATTTGCCAGCTGCACCTGGGTTTAAGTGTAAAATATTTAGCTTCTTATCATATTGTACTTTTAAAATATGAGAATGACCACAAATAAAAATTGAAGGCTTTATTTTTTTTAAATCTTCACGAACTCTTTGATGGTATTTGTTTGGGTATCCACCAATATGTGTCATCCAAACAGTCATTTCTTCAATTCTAAATTTATTGTCTAATGGAAATTGAGTTCGAGCATCATTTCCATCAATATTCCCATAAACAGCTCTTAAAGGTTTTATTTTATTGATGGTATCGGTAACATTTAAATTTCCAATATCACCAGCATGCCATACCTCATCAGCTTGTTTTACAAATTTTAGGATTTGATCGTCAATAAAGCTATGAGTATCTGATAACAATAGGATTTTCTTCACCTAACGAAAGTACAAATAACAAAATAAATTTCGTAGTTTTAAAACCTTATAAAAACTACTTTTTTTTGAGATATTTTATAGAATTATCATATAAAGGAACTAATTATCATGGTTGGCAAATACAACCGAATGCTATTTCTGTTCAAGAACAAATTACCAAAGCTATTAATACCATCACTCAAGAGACTATTCAGCTTGTTGGGGCTGGTAGAACTGATGCTGGAGTTCATGCGCTGCAAATGTTTGCTCATTTTGATGTAGAAAAAAAATTAACAAATAATGATGTTCATAAATTCAATTCTATTTTACCCAATGATATTGTAATTAAGTCTCTGAAAATGGAATTAGACACCTCACATGCTAGATTTGATGCAGTAAGTAGAAGTTATGAATATAGAATTCTATTGGTTAGAAATCCTTTCTATTTGGAAACTACTTGGCAATTGTATCAAAAAAAGATAGAAATTGATATTATGAATAAAGCTGCTGAAATTTTATTTGAATATGAAGATTTTGAAAGTTTTTCAAAAGTTAAAACGGATGTCAAAACGTTTAATTGTACCATTACAAAAGCTACATGGGTTCTTCAAGGTGATCATTTAACTTTTCACATAACAGCAAATAGATTCCTAAGAAATATGGTCAGAGCCATTGTTGGAACTTTAATTGAAGTAGGTATGGGGAAAATTAGTTTAGCAGATTTTAGAAAAATAATTGAAAGTAAAAATAGGAGTGAGGCCGGTTTATCTGTTCCAGCTAGAGGATTATTTTTAACAGAAGTTTGTTACTAAAAATTAAATGAACAATTTAATTTTACACTTTAAACAAAAACTATAATTAGGTATAATGGCAGAAAAAATATCAGGTAAAGCTTTTGATATAAAAATCTTTTTAAGATTAATGAGTTTTGCTAAAGGGTATAAACTCAAGTTTTCTATTGCTGCTATTTCTACCATTACTTTAGCTTTTGTATCTGCCTTAAATCCATATATTATTGGTGAGACTGTAAATGATTTTGTAACTAACCAAGATATTTCTAATCTAGTATTTTATATTAAAATATTACTTACAATTGTATTTGCAGAAGTTATTTTGCAATTTTTGTTTATATATTATGCTAATTGGGTAGGACAGCATATTATTAGAGATATTAGAGCAACAGTTTTTAGAAATATCAACAGTTTTAAAATGTCCTATTTTGATACCACCTCTGTAGGAAAATTAGTAACTAGAGTTGTGTCAGATGTAGAAACTATAGCTAATTTTTTCACACAAGGTGTTTTTATGATTATCAGTGACATTTTAAAAATGTTAGTTGTTATAGTTGTCATGTTTGTTATGAATTGGAGATTAGCTTTGGTTGCATTGGCTGTTTTACCAATTCTAGTGTATGCTACAAAAGTATTTCAGGTAGCAATTAAAGCTACCTTTCAAGATGTTAGAAATGAAATAGCCAATTTAAATGGATTTGTTCAAGAGCGTGTCACTGGAATGAAAATCTTACAACTGTTCACAAGAGAAAATATAGAGTATCAAAACTTTAAAAAAATTAACAATAACCATAAAAAAGCACACATTAAAACGGTTTGGTACTATTCTATCTTTTTTCCAATTGCAGAAATACTCTCATCTTTTGCTATTGGGTTAATTGTATGGTTTGGAGGGTATCAAATACTAGAGGGGTTTACCACTTTAGGAGCTGTTATAGCCTTTATTAAAATGTCGCAAATGTTATTTAGACCGCTTCGCCAGATTGCCGATAAATTCAATCAGTTACAAATGGGGATTGTTTCCGGAGAACGAGTTTTTAAGATCATAGATACAAAAAGCTATATCCGTAAAGAAGGACAAATTGATGCTTCAACTATCCAAGGAAATATTAATTTCAATAATGTCAGATTTAGTTATATACAAGATGAAGAGGTTTTAAAAGGGGTGTCTTTAAAAGTAAATAAAGGTCAAACTGTTGCTATAGTTGGTGCTACAGGAGCAGGAAAATCTACGATTATTAATTTGATAAATCGGTTTTATGAAATAGATAGCGGTACAATATCTATAGACTCCATTTCAGTAGAGGACTACGAATTATCTTCTTTAAGAAATCAAATAGCTATTGTTTTACAAGATGTTTTTCTTTTTTCAGATACCATTCTTAACAACATTACTTTAAAAAACTCTTTAATTACAGAGAGTCAGGTAATCGATGCAGCTAAAAAAATTGGTATTCATGATTTTATTATGACTCTTCCAGGTGGATACCACTACAACGTTAAAGAAAGAGGTGTTATGCTTTCATCTGGGCAAAGACAGTTAATCGCTTTTCTGAGAGCTTATGTTAGTAGCCCAAGAATTCTAATTTTAGATGAGGCTACTTCTTCTGTAGATTCTCATGCAGAACAAATGATACAACATGCCACAGATACTATTACTAGGGGAAGAACTTCAATTGTAATTGCTCATAGGCTTGCTACCATAAAAAAAGCTGATAAAATAATTGTGATGGATAAAGGAGTTATTGTTGAGGAAGGAACTCACAAAGAGTTACTCAAGAAAAGAAATGGCTATTATAAAAACTTGTATGATAAACAATTTAGTTTAGAGTTAGCATCTTAGCTAACAAAATAACCTATTGAATATCTTGTTTTAGTTTTTCCAACAATTCGTTATAATCTGCGTATAACTCAAAACTACCATCTTTAATATAAGAGATTTCACCGGTTTCTTCAGATACTAAAAGGCAGACAGCGTCTGTTTTCTCAGAAACTCCAAAAGCAGCTCTGTGTCTTAATCCGAAACGAGACGGTATATTAATACTATCAGATATTGGTAAAATAACTCTAGTGGCTACTACATAATTATCTCTAATAATGGTTGCGCCGTCATGTAATGGACTGTTTTTGTAGAAGATGCTCTCCAATAAAACTTCATTTATTTCAGCATTCATATTGTCTCCAGTCTTTATTAAAAAATCTAGACTGTTGGTTCTTTCTATAACAATTAAAGCCCCAGTTTTTGTTTTAGACATTTTTTTACATGCACTCAATAGGGTGTCTGAATCTGTTTCTAAGGTAATTTCTGACTTTAAAAATTTTAGTTGTTTTAAAAACTGTGTTCTTGAGGTTACATTAGTAGTGCCTATCATCAATAAAAATTTTCTAATTTCTTGTTGAAAAACAATAATTAATGCAATAACCCCACCACTTAGTAGATATCCTAAAATATTACTTAACATTTCCATTTTTAAGATTTGAGTTATTTTCCATATTAGAAAAATAAAAGCAATTCCTAAAAATATATTAATGGCTACAGTTCCTTTTAAGAGTTTATAGATGTAGTATATCAGTATAGCTACCAATAATATGTCTAGAGCATCTAAAAAAGAAAAGTCAAGAAAATCTAACATTTGTTGGTTGTATTTTGGTAAATGTACAAATTAGTTAAGTAGGTTTACAATATTTATTGCTTCAATCGCTTCTTTAACATCGTGTACACGTAAAATTTTTGCGCCATTTAGTAGTGCTATCGTATTAGCGCTAGTTGTAGCGTTAAGCGCTTCCTTTGGACTTAGACCAAGTGGTTTGTAGAGCATTGATTTTCTGGAAACACCTGCTAAAATGGGAACATCTAAATTTTTAAAAAGTGCAAGGTTTTTTAATAGTTGATAATTGTGTTCAAGAGTTTTACCAAACCCAAAACCTACGTCAATAATTACGTCATTATGTTTTAACTGATGCAATTTGTATAGTTTTTCTGAAAAAAAAGAAATTAATTCTGTAACGATATCACCGTAAGTTGGGTTTAATTGCATGTCTTGAGGTTTTCCTTGCATATGCATTAGAATATACGGTACTTTTAAGTCTGCTACAATTTTAAACATTTCTTTGTCTAAAGATCCTCCTGAAATATCATTTATTATTTCTGCGCCATTATCTACAGTTTGTTTAGCTACATTCCCCCTAAAAGTATCAACAGAGATAATAGCTTGTGGGAAATACTTACTAATAGATTTTACAATAGGTAGTATTCTATTCAATTCCTCTTTTTCAGATATATGAGCAGCACCAGGCTTTGAGGAATATGCACCAACATCTATAAATGAAGCACCTTCAAGAAGCATTTTCTCAGTTTGATTTAAAAGCTCTTTCTCATTTTTGTAATACCCTCCATCATAAAAAGAGTCTGGAGTTATATTTAGAACTCCCATTACTTTTGGTGAAGAGAAATCTATTAATTTCCCTCTACAGTTTATGGTCATGGTTGATAACTTTATTAATAACAGCTGATTTTTCTGGAGCAATATAGGAATCCATCTTTAACATCAATTCACTTACATTGTTTCCCACCAATAGCATTTCTTTATTTTCTTGTTTTAAATATCCCTCAGAAACCATAACTTCTAATTGTTTGAGTGTATGGTCAAAAAAACCATTAATATTTAAAAGCCCATTTGGTTTTTGCTCTATGTGCAATTGACCTAGTGTTAGTCCCTCAAAAAGTTCATCCAGGGTGCCAAATCCACCAGGTAGTGAAATATAACCATCTATCATTTTACTCATTAGAATTTTTCTTTCGCTCATGGTTTTTGTAACTATTAATTCAGTTACATGAGGGTTAACAACTTCCTCTTTTTTTAATAAAGCAGGAATAATCCCTATTACTTTACCACCTTTATTTAAAATAGTTTCCGATAAAACTCCCATCATCCCAATTTTACCCCCACCATACACTAGTGTTATATCATTGTTAACAAAGTAGTTGCCTAGTTCAATGGCAGCATTTTTATAAATAGGATTAAATCCTAAACTTGAGCCGCAAAAAACAACAATTTTTTTCATTAAACTTAGATAGATTTTTTAGTTCATAAAATTTGAACGAAATTTACGGAAATTAATATTGTTTATGCCAAATACTTCTAACCAATACGATCTAGTTGTAAAACAATGCAGAAATCTGTTCACAAAAAAAATGAGTGATTACGGATCTGCCTGGAGAATCCTGAGATTACCATCATTAACAGATCAAATTTTTATCAAAGCACAGCGTATTCGTCAGTTGCAAGAGAATGATGTTCGTAAAGTAGATGAAGGTGAAAAATCTGAGTTTATCGGAATCATAAATTATTCAATTATGGCGTTAATTCAGTTAGAGTTAGGTGTTGTAGAAAATCCAGATTTATCCTCAGAAGAAGCAACAGAGTTGTATGATAAGCACATCTTGATTACCAAAGAACTCATGGAAAATAAAAATCATGATTATGGTGAGGCTTGGAGAGATATGAGAGTAAGTTCTTTAACAGATTTAATTATTCAAAAGTTATTACGTGTTAAACAGATAGAGGATAATAAAGGAAAAACTCTTGTTTCTGAAGGGATAGATGCAAATTATCAGGATATGATTAATTATGCTGTTTTCGCAATGATTCATTTAAACAAATAATAAAAAGGTTTATAAATTTCATTTCAAATGTTTAATATACAAATTGATTAATTAAAATATAGTCTCATGTTTTTAAAGTTAATAGTACATCTGTCTAGAATTTTTGTTGGGGCTATGTTCATTTTCTCCGGTTTTGTTAAATTAGTTGACCCTATCGGTTCACAATATAAATTTGAAGAATATTTTAGTGAAGGTGTTTTAAATTTAGAGTTTTTAATTCCTTATGCGTTACCATTTTCAATTGTGCTGATTATTGTAGAAATTATGTTGGGTGTATCTTTATTATTAGGCTACAAGTCCAAAACAACCACATGGAGTTTATTAGGGCTAACTACTATATTTTTATTTTTAACATGGTATTCAGCTTATTACAATAAAGTAACTGATTGTGGCTGTTTTGGCGATGCTATTAAACTAACCCCATGGGAAACATTTTGGAAAAATGTACTACTTATAGGTCTCATTTTATTATTGTTGATCGGTGTAAAAAATATCAAAGCATTATTCTCAAAAAGAATAAATACATTCTTAATAATTTTATCGTTTGTTAGCTTTTCATACATAACTTTTCACGTACTTAATCACCTTCCCATCATAGATTTTAGAGCGTATGCAGTTGGAAAAAATATAACAGAAGGAATGCAATTTCCAGAAGATGGAAGTATTCCTCCTGTTCATGATTTTATGCTAGAGGACACTCAAAACGATTTGGCTCCTGAAATTTTAAAAATGGATAAAGTATTATTAGTTATTGTATATAATGCTTCCAAATCAGATGATAAAGGTTTTGTAGACATTAAAAACATAGCTGACAAGGCTATTAGTGAAGGATATAATGTGTATGGGGTTTCAGCTTCTTTTGAAGACGATTTAATCCTAATTCAAAACAACTATGATTTGCCATTTGATTTTTTATTTTGTGATGAAACTACACTAAAAACCATGCTAAGAGCAAACCCTGGCGTAATAACCTTAAATAAAGGAACTGTTACTGGTAAATGGAATTGGAAAGATATAGCTGATATTAAATTATAACAAAAATGAAGCAGTTGTTGTTTGTTTTTATAGGTGGAGGTTTTGGGAGTGTTTTAAGATATATTGTTGCTAAATATTTAAATAACCAAGATCACAGTATTCCTTTAGGAACATTTACTGCAAATATTTTAGGAAGTCTACTTATTGGAATTATCATTGGGTTGGCGGCTAAAAACAATACATTAACACAAAATCAAACCTTATTGTTAGCAACCGGTTTTTGTGGAGGTTTTACCACTTTTTCAACATTTGCATATGAAAATCATGTTCTTTTTAAAAGTGGTGATTTTACATCTTTTGCTCTGTATACCTTTGCAAGTTTTATAATAGCTTTCTTGGCTGTTTTTGCGGGTATGTATTTGTCTAGAATGCTATCCTAATTGTAGATGCACATTATTTAGGATAGAAAGAATTACTGCTTTTTAAAATTTTTAACTCCTGCCAAGATTTCCATACTAAGATGATTGTCTCTTGGAGTTAATGGACAAGAATAATCATCATTGTATGCACAATAAGGATTGTAAGTATTATTGAAGTTCAATTTAAGAGTTCCGTTGGTATTTATGTTACTTTTAAAGACATCCATATAACGTCCACCACCATAAGAATCATTACCACTAGTTTCATCAGTGAATGGTAGAAATAAATAGTCTTCAAAAACAGGATTCTCAGATTCTTCTAAACTTTCATACAAAGTTAATTGCATTTCTTTTCCTTTCAGAGTAAAAGTTAATATTCCATATTTTCTGTAATAGGATTTTTCATCAGTATTGGTAGCCATTCCTAAAAAAGGAGTGTCTGGTGTTTTTTCAATTGAAGCTGTTATGATATAAGATGAGTCTACAGGAAAAAAGTTCAAGCCTTTGAAGCTTTTCAAATCTTTGTTTTTGAGAGGTGATTTTGATGCATCTTTGAAAACAGCATTTAATTTTTGTTGATACACTGTTTCACCAATTAAAGGTCTTTTATCCTGTGAATTACAAGATATAATTAATGATAAAAAAGCTACTATTAAAAAATATTTCATAATCTTTATTTAAAGACATTGAGAGTTTTTAATCAAAATACTTAGTGTTATTTTTTACAAATTCTAATACCAAAAGTACTATATTATCATTACAGTTATAGTATTTTTGATCTAATTTAATCCACGATTTTGGGTTTATCTTTGATAAGAGTTCTCTTCTCACATCTGTATTTTTTGGAATGGGAATTTCACCAAATAATACAAAAGAATCATAAATTATTGACGCTGTATTTTTAGCCCCAATTTTTTCGTAAGCTTCTAATATTTCATGAGAAAACTGACCTGCTGAGTCCCAAAAAAAAGTTTCAAAGCCTCCGTCTGTGGTGTGATTCTCAAAGATATCTATGAATATGAAAGTTTTTTCAAATTCATTGAGCTTTTCAAAATGATCTCTTTTTTCAATTTTCTTAGTTATTATTTCTCCTATTCGGATAATTTTCTCTGAATCATTGTTTAATAATAAGGCAATTTCAGTTGAGGTCATTTTAAAAGATCTACTATTAATCAATTGCTTTTTTGAAAGCATTTATACCACCTACTATTGGAATTGTAATTGAGGTATTATCTAGATCTATAGTTAGCTTAGTTCCAGGTGCAGGTAATATGGTATGCTCAGAATCACTAGAAAATATCATTAAACCAATTTGTTGTCCTTTTTTAATAACCTGGTCATCAGGTTGCATTTCAAAGGACATATTATAAAATTTACCCGGTATTAGTGGAGAACTTTTAGATAAAGAAGAATAATTTTGAAGATCTGCCCACCCCTTAGTAATTATATTGTCAGTTATTTTTGATTCTTTATTATTATTCCAAGGAAGAGAAACTAGGTATACAGATAGATTTACTGCTTTTTTAGAACTTGAGGCTTTTATGCTAATTTTAGGAACTCCAGATATATGAATATCCTGTTTCAGTTCATCAGAAACATACATCAACCTATTATTAGAGGACATAGATTTTGCTAGAGATTCTGCAGAAAATGAAGCGTTATCTGAAAATATTTCTTGTTTGTTTAATTCCATTTTTTTGGTTGATAATTTACCAAGATATGGGGCTCCTTCTTGTAGGTAAAATGTCACTGCTTCTGCCATTGGATTTGGATAATCTTCATAAGAAGTAGGATTTTGTTGACTATCATTTTCTCGAACTATCCATGCTTTTGCATCACTTTCAACCCCATTATTTATACCATGTAAATATCTTGTAAACCATCGGTTCATCATTTTTATGGGAGGAGGTCCTCCATGCCCATTTTGGTGGTAATAGATTTGGGTTGGAATACCCATTTCTTTTGCTTTTTTTACAATACGATAACTATGTTCTGGCATCACATTCCAATCATTAAAACCATGAGCCATTAATAAAGCTGCTTTCATTGGTTTCATTTGGTTTAGATAATCCCTTCCTTCCCAAAAATCATTGTAGTCACCGGTAATTCTATCCATTCCGTTTTTCATTTCAGAATCTCTAACAGTTTTATTATTGTATGCGCGTTTAGATTCATCGCCACTGTGAATAAAGTCATACAATACATCTATATCTTCACCTAAATATCCTCCAGGAGATCTAACCAATCCATTAGACCTATAGTAATGATAATAGGAAGTATTTGGAGCTATGGGAATAATTGCTTCAAGACCTTGAACGCCAGTTGTAGCAGCGGCAAGAGGGAGTGTTCCGTTATAAGAGGTACCAGTCATACCAACTTTTCCAGTAGACCAATATGCAGATACAGTCTTGTCTCCGTATGGTTCTGTATATCCTTTAGTTCTACCACATAGCCAATCTATAACTGCTTTAGGTGCCAAAGATTCATTTTGTCCACCAACTGTTGGTGCTCCCTGAGAAAGCCCAGTGCCAGGAGAAGAAGAATGAACTACTATATACCCTCTAGGAACCCATTTTCTAATATGAGAATTTGAAATAATAGGTCTTTTTCCCCTTCTGACAACGTTTGGATGAACAATCCCCTCTACTTCTTCTCCTATCTCATGTTTAACATTCCAAAAAGCACCCTCAGTCTCTGGAGCAACTCCTGCAAAATATGGACTAGTCACATATATTATAGGTAGTTTTAGACCCTGAGTATCTGTTTGAAAAGGTCTAGTTACGGAAACGTGCATTCTGTCCTTCTTTCCGTCTCCATCCGTATCAAAATTAGTTACTACCCATAAATCGTGTCGAATCCATTTAT
>CAXHZP010000027.1:0-28630 GCA_964021805.1 uncultured Flavobacterium sp. | reverse complement strand
AAAGGGAATAGCTTAACGGTAACTACTTCTAGTACAGAAGCAAAAACAGTAAACATATTTAATGTATTGGGTAGAAAAGTATTTAGCCAACGTTTTTCTTCTATGAATAAAATAATGGATATTTCTGGAATCTCCTCTGGAGTTTACATTATGAAAGTTTCTGAAGGTAATAATATGGCTACTAAAAAATTGATTATTGAATAATCAATTTTATAACTATTAGAAAAAAGCCTCGAATTTTCGAGGCTTTTTTATTTTTAGTACATTCACAAAAAAACCCTATGAACTTAAAAACAAAAATGAACAATGTCTTATTCTTAGATATTGAAACAGTACCTCAAAAAGAAAATTGGTCTGAGGTGCCAAAAATAATCCAAGAGTTATTTTCAAAAAAAACTGCTTATCAACGTAAAGAAGAGTTTACTGCTGAAGATTTTTATGAACGTGCTGGAATATGGGCAGAGTTTGGGAAAATTATCTGTATTTCTGTTGCGTATTTCACCAATAATGAGCAAGAAAGAAATTTAAGAGTTACCTCTTTTAGTGGAGACGATGAAGAACAAATTTTATTGGACTTTAAAAAATTATTGGATACACATTTTAATAAATCGTATCATGTATTGTGTGCTCATAACGGGAAAGAATTTGATTTTCCTTACATCGCTAGAAGAATGATTGTACATCACATAGAATTACCCTCAAAGTTAAATTTATTTGGTAAAAAGCCCTGGGAAGTTCCTCATTTAGACACTATGGAATTATGGAAGTTTGGAGATTTTAAACACTATAGTTCTTTACAGTTATTAACCACCATTTTAGGGATCCCATCTCCAAAAGATGATATAGATGGTAGTGAGGTAGCCTATGTGTATTATAAAGAAAAAAATTTAGACAGAATTGTTAGTTATTGCGAAAAAGATACAATCTCTGTGGCACAAGTATTAATGAGGTTTAATAATGAAAAATTAATCGACAAAGATGAAATTATAAAAGTTTAGCCCTCAAGCTTCATAGAGAGTTCAAGCCAACGCTCCTCTTTTTGTTCTAGAGAAGATAGTATTTTTTTAAGCTCCTCAGAATTTTCTTTAATTTGATCTTGGGTTAATTCTACATTCAAGAAAGATGTTTCGATCACCTTTTTTTTACGAGATAGCCTTTCTATGTCTTCTTCTAAAGATCCAAATTCTCTTTTTTCTTCAAATGTTAACTGAGCTTTTGATGGAGCTATATTTACCTGCTTTTTCTCAATTTTTACAGTTTTTTCTCTTGGCTTAGAATCTTCATACGTTCTATAATCTGTATAATTTCCTGGAAAATTCTCAACAATACCATCACCTCTAAAAACAAATAAAGAATCCACAATTTTATCCATAAAGTACCTGTCGTGAGATACTACAATTAAATTTCCTGGAAAATCTAATAAGAAACTTTCCAGCACATTTAAGGTAATTACATCCAAATCATTGGTTGGTTCATCAAGTATTAAAAAGTTTGGATTTTGAATTAATACAGTACAGAGGTATAATCTTTTTTGTTCTCCACCACTCAATTTTTCAACATAATCGTATTGCTTTTTTTTGTCAAATAAAAAACGTTCCAGTAATTGAGAGGCAGAAATTCTTCTGCCTTTGGTTAATGGAATTTCTTCACCAAATTCTTTAATAACTTCAATCACTTTTTGACCTTCTTTAACTACAATCCCCTTTTGTGTATAATACCCAAACTTTACAGTTTCTCCAACTACAACTTTTCCACCATCAACGGGTTCTTTATGAGTAAGTACATTTAAAAAAGATGATTTTCCAGTTCCATTTTTACCAATTACTCCAATACGTTCTCCTTTTTGAAATACATATTGAAAACCATCAAGAATTTTTAGATCTCCGAATGACTTTTTTAGTTTGTGAAGCTCTACAATTTTACTCCCTAACCGTTCCATATTTATCTCTAATTGAACTGTATGATCTTGTCTTCTTTTGTGTGCTTTTTCTTTAATTTCTTGAAAATCATCAATTCTAGACTTAGACTTTGTAGTTCTTGCTTTTGGTTGTCTCCGCATCCAGTCTAACTCTTTCTTAAATAGATTTTTAGCCTTGTGAGTGGAAGCTGCTTCCTGAGCAATTCTTTCTTCTTTTTTTTCTAAATAATAGGAATAATTACCCTTGTATTTATATAGTTTACCATGGTCAAGTTCTATAATTTCATTACAAACTCTTTCTAGAAAGTAACGATCATGCGTTACCATAAATAGCGTGATTTTTTCTTTCTTAAAATAGTCTTCAAGCCATTCTATCATTTCTAAATCTAGATGGTTAGTTGGCTCGTCTAAGATGATTAAATCGGGTTTATTTATTAGTAAAACAGCAAGACTTAATCTTTTTTTCTGCCCTCCTGAAAGTTTACCCACTTTCATTGATAGGGTAGGGAGTTTTAATTTAGTAAGAACCAATTTATATTGGGTTTCAAAATCCCAGGCATTGTGTTGATCCATTAAGTCAAAAGCTTTCTGATAATTTTCTGAATCCTCAGGGTTTTCGAGTGCTTTTTCGTATTGTTTTATGATAGGTAAAATTCTATTCTCTGTTTCAAAAATAGTTTCTTCTATAGTGAGATTGTCATTAAATAGTTGGTTTTGAGAAAGGTAAGCTACTTGAATTTCTTTTCTCTTGATAACTTGTCCGTTATCAGGTGTATCTAATCCTGCAATAATATTTAGTATAGAGGTTTTTCCTGTTCCGTTTTTTGCAACAAAAGCTACTTTTTGATGTTTATTGATCCCAAAGGAAATATTGCTAAACAATGTCCTATCTCCATAAGATTTTGAGATATTTTCTACTGAAATATAATTCACAAAAAAAAATTTAAACAAAGGAACAAAAAATAAGGCTAGAACACTTGAGTTTGTGATTTAATTATAGATTATATAGATAATTTTAGAAAGGTTTTCATAAAAAGAAAAACCTAGAAAAATTTTTTCTAGGTTTTTTGTCTTATTAACTAAGATTCGGGGGATATCTAAAGTTAATAAAAAATTAAATTATATGATTGTCATTGTTGTTTGGGGGAGGTTAACAATAAACGAATAACATAACTTAATAACATAATTCAAAGAACAATAACACTGTAAAAATAATAAGGAAATAGAATCTTTACAATACCTTAAATTAGTGAAATTTTTTATTACCTAAAAAAGGGGGTGTATTTTTTAGTAAGATTTATCCGTTTTATAATATTATTTAAAAGTATCTTTTTAGATGGTTTAATTCCTATCAATTCAGATGTATATTTTAGAGTTTTAAATCAAATAAAGCTTCGTGTAAAAGTTATTTGATGTTAATTTTTTTATCTTTAAAATTATTCTAGAATATGTTTGACCGCGTTAAAAAAAGAAACAATTTTTAAAAATGTTGCAAGTACAAAATCTTACTGTTAAATTTTTATCTGATAAAGATCAAAACGAGGTTGTAAAAAATATATCCTTTACCTTAAAGAAAAATAAAATTCTTGGTATTGTAGGAGAGTCTGGTAGTGGAAAATCAGTTACTTCATTGGCGGTTTTAGGACTCTTACCTAAGAATTCTATTCAAGAGGGTACTATTTTTTTTGATGAAAAAAATCTTTTAACAATTTCAAATAAAGAATTTCAACAAATTAGAGGCAATAAAATTGCAATGATTTTTCAAGAACCTATGAGTTCATTAAACCCTACTTTAACATGTGGGAGTCAAGTAGCTGAAGTTTTAAAACAGCATACAGATTTAAATAAAAAAGAAATTTACCAAGAAGTTATTTCTCTTTTTCAAAAAGTAAAACTACCACTACCAGATAGAATTTTTAACTCTTACCCTCATCAAATAAGTGGAGGTCAAAAACAACGTGTTATGATCGCTATTGCCATAGCATGTAAACCAGATTTGTTAATTGCGGATGAGCCTACAACAGCACTAGATGTAACAGTTCAAAAAGAGATTATATTGCTTTTGAAAGAATTACAAAAGGAAAACAAGATGAGCATCCTTTTAATTTCACATGATTTGTCAATGGTGTCTGAAATAGCAGATGATGTAATTATTTTATTTAAGGGGAAGATTGTTGAAATAGGAAATACAACTGATATTTTTCATACCCCACAACATGACTATACGAAAGGACTCATTAATTCGAAACCTAATTTAAATCAACGATTAAAAAAACTTCCCACCGTAGAAGATTTTATGAAAAATAGAATTTTCACGGACATTTATACAAAGAAAGAGAGAGATACTTATCACCGTAAAATTTATGGACTAAAACCACTTTTAGAAATAGTTGATTTAAAAAAATATTTTAACACAAGTGTTGGATTCACAAAAATGTCAGTTATAAAAGCAGTAGATACTATTTCATTTAAGTTATACGAAGGAGAAACACTTGGATTAGTTGGAGAGTCTGGATGTGGTAAGACAACTTTGGGGAGGTCAATTATGCACTTAGAAAAAATAACCTCTGGGAAAATATTTTACAAAGGAAGAGATATTACTCATTTATCAAAAACAGCTTTGCAAAATTTAAGAAAAGAAATTCAAATTATTTTTCAAGATCCATTCTCGTCTCTAAATCCAAGAATATCCATTGGAAATGCTATTCTTGAGCCTATGACCGTGCATGGTATTTTAAATAATGATAGGGAAAGAAAAGTATATGTAATAGAGTTATTAAAAAAAGTTGGGTTAGAGGAAGCTCATTTTAATAAGTATCCTCATGAATTTTCTGGAGGACAAAGACAACGGATAGGAATTGCTAGAGCAATCGCGTTAAAACCTAAAATCATTATTTGTGACGAATCAGTTTCGGCATTAGATGTCTCTGTTCAAGCACAGGTGCTAAATCTATTAAATGAATTAAAATCAACTTTTAACTTTTCATATATTTTTATTTCACATGATTTATCAGTTGTTAAGTACATGTCTGATCAACTAGTGGTAATGAATAAAGGAAAAATTGAAGAAATAGATGATGCAGATACCATATATAAAACACCAAAATCTGAGTACACAAAGAATTTAATTGATTCAATTCCAAAAGGAATTTAAGGAGATTATCCTTTTTTACAATCAATCAATTAGTGGTATATTGCTAGACTAAAAAACAAAAAAATATATATGAAAATAATCGTCCCTATGGCAGGAATTGGATCTCGTTTGAGACCTCATACTCTAACTATTCCAAAACCTTTAACTGTAATAGCAGGAAAGCCAATTGTTCAAAGATTAGTAGAAGATATTACCTCTGTAGTGAATCAACCAATAGAGGAAATTGCTTTTATAATTGGGCCATCAGCAAAAGGGTTTCCCAGTAATACAAAAGAAAAGTTATTAATGATAGCAAAGGAACTTGGAGCAAAAGGTTCAGTATATGTTCAAGAAGAAGCTTTGGGTACTGCTCACGCAATTTTCTGTGCTAAAGAATCTCTGACAGGTCCTTGTGTAGTTGCTTTTGCAGATACATTATTTAAAGCAGATTTTACATTAAATGCAGAAGCAGATGGTGCTATTTGGGTGAAACAAGTTGAAGATCCAAGTGCATTTGGTGTTGTGAAATTAAACAACGGATTTATTTCAGATTTTGTAGAGAAACCAACAAAATTTGTTTCGGATTTAGCAATAATAGGTATTTATTATTTTAAAGATGGTGATAAGCTTTCTAAAGAGATTCAATATCTTATAGATAATGATATTAGACCTTCAGGTGAATTTCAATTAACAGAAGTTTTAGAGACACTCAAACAAGATGGTGCTAAATTTTTACCTGGAAAAGTTGATGTATGGATGGATTGTGGGAAAAAAGACCCAACCGTAGACACTAATAAAAAAATATTAGGGTTTGAATATGACAAAGGAAATAATCTTGTGGCTAAAACTGCTATAATAGAAAATTCTCAAATCATACAACCTTGTTTTGTTGGAGAAAATGTGGTTCTAAAAAACACAACAATTGGTCCATATGTTTCTATAGGAGAAGATAGTTTGGTGACAGATTCTAAAATATCTAATTCTTTAATCCAAACAAATGTGAAAATATCAAATGCTACTTTAGAAAATGCTATGATAGGTAATCATGCTACTTATAACGGTAATTTTACTTCTGTAAGCATAGGTGATTACTCAGAATTGACCTAATAATAAGTAAAGATGATTAAAAGGATTGGACTTTTTGTCTGTTTGGTACTATTGTTTAATCCTTTTAGTTCTCTATCTCAAGAAAATATTGGTAAGTCTACAAATCTTTCAGAAGAAAAAGAGATTAAATTTCAGGAGTACTTTTTTAAATCACTTTCAAACAAATCAATAAGAAACTACCAAAAAGCTATTCAAAACTTAGAAATTTGTGATAAGCTATCTCCCGGCAATAAAACTATTTATTTTGAATTTTCAAAAAATTACTTATTTCTAAATCAAACGCTAGAAGCTAGACAATTTATTGAAAAGGCTATAGAACAAGATTCGTCCAATATTTGGATGTTACTTCATTTTGTTTCCATTCTCAAAAAAGATCGAAATTATGAGGAAGCCATTAAAGTTCAATTAAAAATTATTGAGTTAGACCCCTATTATAGAGAATCTTTAATTTATTTATATCATCTAAATAGGCAAAGCAATAAAGCACTTTCATTAATCTATTTATTAGAACAAGAAAAAGGGTTACATCAAAAACTGGAAAGGCTTAAGGAGAAATTGGAGTTATCTATGAAACCTGTCAAATTAAAAAATGACCACAAGGATCTAGATAAATTAATTTCTGATTTTAATGAAAATAAGCCCTCATTTAGTATGTTAAAACAAATACTAGAATTAGCTGAGTTTACTAACAGTCAAATTTTAGATGACTATAGTAAGTTGGCTGTTACTCTTTTTCCTGCTCAACCATTTTCATATCTTTCTAGAGCTAAGTTTTTGTCTCAGCAACAACAATTTGATGAAGCTATTGCTATTTTAGAAATAGGCTTAGATTTTGTAACAGAAAACCCTGCACTAGAAGTTCAATTTTATAGTATTTTAGCAAAAGTATATTCTAGTTTAGGCAACAATAAAAAGGTCATTGAATTTGAAAATAAAATTAAAAAATTAAAAATATAACATGAGAATAATTAGCTTCTTATTCTTTTTACTAGTGTTGGTTTCATGTGAAAGCAAAAGAGAACTTGTTCGAACAAAAGGGTTAAAAAACATCTCTTCCAAACGAATTATTAAGAAACACAATGCTACATCCTTTGTCGCTAATACACTAGACTCAAAATTAAAAGTTTCCTATTCGGTTAAAAATAAAGGTAAAAGTACTCGTGTTAATCTAAAAGTAACTCTCAGAATTCTCAAAGATTCCATTATATGGATTAAAGGTTCTAAACTTATTAATGTATTTAGAGCCAAAATAACTCCTAATTCTTTCAGTTACTATTCTCCAATAAACAAACGCTATTTTAAAGGAGATTTCTCTCTTTTAGAAAAAATGTTGGGAACTAAAGTAACGTTTAAACAACTTCAAAATTTACTTATTGGAGAAAGTGTTTTAGATTTAACAAAAACTAAATATATCTCCGAAGTTAGTGAAGGATTGTATAAATTAATTCCTAAAGATCAATCGGACTTATACAGGCTGTCTCTTTTTTTTAATCCAGTAAATTTCTCATTAAATAAACAATTATTAAATTCAAATGTGGACAGTAAAATATTACAAATTCAATATGGAAATTACCAGAAAATAAAAGAGCAACTAATGCCTAAGAAAATTGTAATTAAAGCCTTGGAGGATAAAGATAATTTTACGGTAATAGATGTAGAGTTTAAATCGTTAGTTCTAAATAAACAAATCAGTATTCCATTTAGAATACCGTCTGGTTATAAATCAATTAAATTTTAATGATAAGGAAACAGCCATATATATCTTTTTTATTATTTCTATTAGTTTCTATAACTATTACTGCTCAACAAAAATCAAGAAAGCAGTTAGAAATAGATAGAAATAGAATAAAAAGAGAAATTAAAATGGTTAATAAGCTCCTTTTTGACACAAAAAAAAGTGAGAAAAATGCTCTTGAAGAGTTAAAAGATTTAAATCAAAAAATTACAGTTAGAGAAAAATATATTTCAACCATAAACAAAGAAGTGCAATCTTTATCTAGTGAAATAGTTCTCTATGAAAAAGAAATTAAAGAGTTAGATAAAAAATTAGTAGCTCTAAAGAAAGATTATGCTGCTATGATTTATAAGTCTTATAAGAGTAAATCTCAGCAAAGCAGAACCTTATTTTTATTCTCTTCTGAAAGTTTTTATCAGGCTTACAAGAGAGTTAAATACATGAAGCAGTATGCATCTTTCAGGAAAAAGCAAGGAGAAGAACTATCCATGGTATCTAATCAGGTATCACAATTAAAAGATTCTCTATTTTTTCAAAAACAATTAAAAGATACATTACTATTAAACGAACAAGATCAAATTTTTAAAGTTGAACTTGATAAGTTAGATCAGAAAAAATTAATTTCTAAGATTAAAAAGAGGGAGAAAAAATATAAGAGAAGTCTCCAACAAAAACAACAAGAAGAAAAGAAAATTTCAAAAATAATTGATAAAATAATTAAAGATGCCATTGCTAAATCTAATGCTGCTAAAGGAGAAAGAAAATCAAAAGGCTTTAAGTTAACTCCTGAGGCAAAAGAATTGGCAGTAAAGTTTGAGCAAAATAAAGGGAAACTTCCATGGCCTGTAGATAGTGGCCTTATCATTAGAAGATTTGGTAAACAGCCACATCCAATTTATTCGGGAAATTTTATAAATAGTACAGGTATTCACATAGCTACAAATAAAGGAACAAATGCCGAGTCTATCTTTAATGGAGAAGTTTTAGCAATTCAAACCCAATCAGAGGGAAAGAAGTCTGTTTTAATTAGACACGGAAATTATATTTCTATATATAATAATCTAGAAAGTGTTTATGTTGGCAATGGAGATAAAGTAAAAACAGGTCAGGCTTTGGGTAAAATTTTTACTGATAGAATTACAGGAAAAACCAAACTTATTTTTGTGTTATCAAAAAATACGACCAGATTGAATCCAACTGCTTGGATTCGCAAAAATTAGGAATCCATCACTTTTTTAATAATATTTTTACCTGTTATCGATGCACTAGTAATTACTCCAGAAAATAGTGCTGCTGCTACACCAGCAGTAACAATATCTTGCCCTGTTAAAAATAAATTTTTAATGGGAGTTTTAGGTTTTAAAAATTCCTGTCTAAATCTTTTAGGACTGTGATCCAAACCATAAATCTCACCTTTGTCGTAATTTATAAAATGTTTTGTAGTTAACGGAGTGGAAAGTTCGTAATGACTTACTGCCCCTTTTACTTGAGGTAATTTGTCGTATAGAATTTTAAGCAAACGTTGAGAAATTTTCTCTTTTATATTGGTGTAATCTTCTCCTCTTTTCATCCATTTACTTCCAGCCCAAGGTTCAAAAATTTCATAGGGCACTAGTGTTATAATATCAATGGTGCTTTTTCCAGGATATCTGTTTTTCCAGTCAGGATCTTTTGCAGAAGGAAACGAGATATAAACTACAGGAAATTCATGATCGATATTTTTTAAATATCGATCAACAGATTCATCATGATCTAAATCACTTGGGTATATCCAGTAATTTGTTTTGGGAAGTTTTAACTCTTCAGGAGAGCCATTTAGCCCGATATACAAACACGCATGAGAAACAGAGCGATTTACTTTTTGAAGCTGATTTTTAAGGTTGAATTTATTAGCAATTGAAGAGGGGATAAGTTTGTTATAGGTAGTCATAATACCTGTACCGCTTATTATTTTTTTTGCTGAAAAAATTTTCCCGTCACTCATTTTTACACCAGTAGCAGTTTTATTTGAAATAATAATTTCTTGAACATCAGCACTAATTAAAATTGTTCCTCCAGCTTTTTCAATCACACTATCAATTGTTTTTGCAATTTGAGATGAACCACCAATAGGAAAGCTACCACCACCAAAATAATGTCTAGCAACTGCAGCATGCATAACAAAACTACTTTTTTTCGGAGGCAATCCGTAATCTCCGTACTGACCAGTTAACACTTTAATTAACTCTTCATTGTCTGTGATTGATTTAAGAACTTCATAGGTAGTTTTATCTGAGTAATTGTAAAAGGGAGTTCTCATTTTCTTCCCAATCAAAAAGTTTAGGATAGAAGGTAATGCTTTACTGATATAAAACTTTTGACTTGTTTTGATAGTTTTAAAAACGAGTTTCACATAATTTTCAATGGCTAATTTTTCATCAGGGAAATATTCAATAAGTTTATTTTTAAAATTTTGAGTGCCTTTTACAAAATCATATTCTTTGTCTCCAATGATAATTTTGTCATATACTTCACCCATATCTGCCCATTGTAATTTTGAGTCTGAGATGTAATCAAATAGTTTTTTTATCACAGAGGTAGGTCTTTGAACCTCACCGATATAATGAATTCCTACATCCCATTCAAATCCTTTTCTTTTAAATACATGTGTAAAACCTCCCGCAGTGTAATGACGCTCTAATACCAACACTTTCTGTCCCTCTTTTGCCAGAATTGCTGCAGTAGTAAGACTACCCATTCCAGAACCAATAATTATTGTGTCATAATTTTTTATTAGTGTTGGATTTTTCTTGTAGGATTGAATCATTGTTCTAGGTGTTTTTAAGAATTAAAAAACATCAATTTAGGTTTTCTAAGGTACTAAAACAAGAATAAATATAGTAGAGTGATGTGTTTATTCTACAAATAAAGCTTTGAGTTCAGTTGCGTTATTGGCTTTTAATTTTCCTGCCAAAACTAAACTGAGTTGTTTTCTTCTCAAAGCACCTTCATAACGTTCTTTTTCCAATGTTGTTTCTGGAGATATTTGAGCAATTTCTACTGGTTTTCCAGTTTCGTCAACAGCTACAAAAGTATAAATCCCTTCATTCACCTTAGTTTTTGAACCAGATTGACGATCTTCTATCCAAACATCTACATATATCTCCATAGATGATTTAAAAGCTCTTGAAACTTTGGCTTCTACAGTAACAACACTTCCAACAGGAACTGATTTAGAAAATACAACATGATTTACAGAGGCAGTTACAACGATTCTTCTAGAGTGTCTACGAGCAGCTATACTACAAGCTCTATCCATTCTAGCTAATAGTTCTCCTCCAAATAAATTATCTAGGTAATTAGTTTCTCCAGGTAATACCAAATCTGTTAGTATTGTTAGAGATTCACTAGGTGTTTTTGCTTTCATAGAATTTTAAATAAATAATTAAAATGAGTATGAATTTCTAAAGTAGATAGAATAAATTAATCGAATTTTTTAACTAACAACCATGCATCTTTAGAATCTTTTTTTCTAACATCAGATAAGCTTAGATATGCATCAGATTTTTTATGAAATGAAGCATAGGCTACCTGGGTTAACCCCCATTTGTTTGTGCCTAAAACGGTAGCTTTAAATCCTTTTGCATTAAGTTGAGAAACTTTTTTGTGAGCATTTTCAACAAATTGAAATGATCCAGCAATCACATGAAATGATTTTGGAAGTTCTTTGTTTAAAGTTAACTCAATAGTATTTAATGGATTGTCTATTACAAAAGTTGCTGATTGAATTTTTTGCTCTAATTGTTTTTGTTCTTGTGCAAAATTTAATTGCTCCTGTTTGTTTTCATATCCTGTCCATCCTATGTAGGAGAGAGATAGTAATACCAAAGCAGTAGCTGCGTATTTTACAAAAAGTGGTGTTTTTCTAGAATATTTCTTAGTTGGTATTAATGGAATTACTTTACTGTCTGTCCTTTCTATATTTGAAGATTCAAATGAAGTTAATCCGAACGAAGACTTCAAATAATTAATAGAATTAATTGGATTAAAAATCAACTGATTTTTTTCATTCAATGAAAGAGAACCTATATTTTCAATCTCTAGAGCCTCTGATTTAAGTGTCAAATTCCATTGAGCAACAGTTTCTGAAATTTGCGTATTGGCTTGGTCAAAAGAAATATTTTCAAGCTTGGCTATGTAGTTAGCTAATAGCCCATCATTATGGCTTAAATTCACATTAAAGCCAACTTGTTTGGAAGGTGGATAAAATGTATGTGAACTCCGATGAATGTGTGCACTTGTGGTGTTAGTTATAAACCCTCCAAAGTTTGGAACAATTACACAATCATATCTGTAGAGTAAATCTTTTAAGTAGTTTGCTATAGCCATCATAACAAATATAAAGAATTTACTAAAACATGAATTAAAAGTGTTAAATAATTATCAACAATAAATTTGTATATTGAAAAGTAAAAAATGTATTTTGAAAGAAGAAGAAATTCTAGCGCTTTTGCGTTTGCAAAAGACGCCATCTATTGGTGATATTTTAGCAAAAAAACTTATTGCAACTGTTGGAAATGCAGCTGATATTTTCACAGAAAATAAAAACACACTTTTAAAAATTAATGGAATAGGTGAATATGCAGTAAAAAATTTACTGAACAATACCCAACAAAAATTAGCGGAGAAAGAACTACAATATATAAATACTCACAAGATAAAATACTCCTATTTTCTTGATGATGATTATCCAAAAAATTTACATAATTGTATAGATGCTCCCATATTATTTTTTAAGACTGGCTCTATTGATTTTTCAAATAAAAGAATTATTTCTGTTGTAGGTACCAGAACCATGACTAATTATGGAAGAAATTTTTGCGAAAAATTAATAAACGAATTGTCTCCATATAATCCAATAATTGTGAGTGGTTTTGCTTATGGGGTAGATATTTGTGCTCACACCACTGCAATAAAGCAAAATTTACAAACCATTGCCATATTAGCACATGGTTTAAATCATATGTACCCTAATGCGCACAAAAAATATTCAAAACAAGTAAACCAGCATGGAGGTTTTATTACCGAGTTTTTTCATGATGAAACTCCTCTTAGAGAAAACTTTCTCAAAAGAAATAGAATTGTAGCTGGTATTTCTGATGCCACAATTGTAGTAGAATCTGCCTCTAAAGGAGGCTCTTTAGTTACAGCAGATCTAGCAAACTCATATGATAGAGATGTTTTTGCTATACCAGGAAGAATTAACGATGTTATGAGTAAAGGATGTAATAATTTAATATACAGGAATAAGGCCCATTTATTAAAATCTTCAATGGATTTGGTAAAAATGCTTAATTGGGACATTTCTCCAATTTCTTTACCAAAACAAATAAAATTGTTTGAGGAGTTACCAAAAGAACACCAAAAAGTTGTGGACTATTTACAAAAACAACAACAGGTAATTGATGTTATTGCTTTAGACTTAGAAATGTCTGTTTCTAATTTAGCAACAATTTTATTACAATTAGAGCTAAAAGGAATTGTAAAACCAATACAAGGAAAGATATTTAAATTAAGTTGAATCAAAAGATTATGCATTACATTTGATTGTAATTTTTATGCAATGGCAGTAGAAAAAAAATTAATGTCTAAAAAAAAACCAACATTTCCGGTTAATAATTTGTTGGATGAATATTTAAAAAAATACAATAGGAATATAAAGATTTCAATTTTTTATGACGATTTATTACGTTTTCAAGGTTCAGTCATAGTCTATGATAAAAATGAGAAAGATACTTTATGGGTTAGAACATATTATTCTGAATACGACAGAAAAGAAATTGACGCTAGTTTAAAAAAAATATACACAATACTTCATTCGGATGGAGGAAATGACACCCTTCCATTTTTAAATGTTGATGCTATTGATTATTGCACTTTTGGAAATTCAAAACCTTTCCGAATAAAAATTAGAAATATCTTAAATGACAACTACACCTATTTTTATGTAAAAAAAGCGGATGCGTCCAGAATCTATGGCTTAGAATTAGAACACATATTGTCTCCACATAATATGAATTTTTTAGTGTACAAAGACACTTTAATTGAGGAACATATTTCAGGAATTCCAGGAGATGATTTTATAAAAGAATTTTTGCCAAAGTGTTCAGAATCAGAAAAATCTCAAATAGCTAAAGAATTTGTGAAATTTAAAGAACGGTGTTTGGTTCGTTTACTTGGAGACATGCGTTCATATAATTATGTAATTATTCCCACTCATGATTTTGATAAGATTATATATAAAATCAGAGCAATTGATTTTGACCAACAATCTTTTGAAGGAAATTTAAAAGTGTATAACCTTCAATTTTTAAAAGAAAATTTTAAAATTGTTGATATGGTAAATAGAAAGTTAGACAACAATTCAATTAACCAATATAAGCTAGAGGAGCGTTCTTTTATGGCGAAAAGAATGATCTCTTCACCAAGAAGGGCATCTAGCCTAATTGAATGTATGAAAAATGATTCAATTTCTTTTGATCATAATATTCAGCTTTTAAAAAAGCAGTTAATTAAATATGTTGGAGATGTAAAGTTTAAGGAATGTCAAAATATGGGTGATATTTTAGAAACAATTTTAGTGTTTGTAAAACGAAACTATCAAGACGTATTAACTAAATAATTATCTTCTTTTTTTAATCCTTAGAGTTTCAATTAAAACAGTAGAAATAATTAATAGTCCACCCCAAATAGTATTTATTTCTGGAACCTCATTAACAACAAAAAAAGCAATTACAATTCCAAATACAGGCTGAATACTACTAATAATAGTTGCTGTTGTTGTTGAAAAGAACTTTAGTGAATGTACCATCAAACTATGACCGATAGCAGTTGTTAAAATTGCGAGTACTAATAAATACGGAAATTGGGATTGAAAATTAGAGACATCCATGAAAAACAATACAGGGATCAAAACAATGGATATTACAGAAGTTTGATACAGCATAAGCATGCTTCCGTGATACTGGTTTACATGTTGTTTTAAAATTAAGAGTCTAATTGAATAGCAGAGTGCAGAAAATAACCCAAACAAAATTCCTTTCACATTAGAGCTTTCAAGATTAAATTCTGGAGCTAAAATAAAAACGCCAATGAATACAACTCCTCCCAAAAAAATATGAATAGAATTTATTTTTGACTTAAAAAACAAAGGTTCAAGTAGCGCAGTTATTATGGGAAATGTATAAAGAGAAAGCATTCCCAAAGCTACATTTGACAATTTTAAGGCATAGAAATAGGTAATCCAATGAGTAGCCATAAACAATGAGCTAATTGTTAAAGGGATATGATGCTTAAAGTTGGGTACTTTAATACTTATTTTTTTATACCTACAAAATCCATATAAGAAAATCATTGCAATAGCCGACCGGAACCATATAATGACTTCAGAGGGCATTGCAATATACTTGCCTAAAACACCAGAGGTACTTATGAAAAGAGTTGCTAAAAGTAAATTAGACAGATTTTTAAAATAGCTATTTTCCATTTTTTTAATGATAGATTTACTGAAAAAAGGGTTATTGTAAATGGCCTAAAACTTTTTGAAGCCTCTTTAGAGCAACCTCTACAGAATCAATTTTTATAAAAGTAATTAATAATCGTAAACCTGCTTTTGTCTGTTTTTCTTTCATTACGGAAGTTGTGGGGTTTTGTTGAACATATTTTAACACTTTCGTAAATGCCTCAGTTTGATAAAATTCACTTTGTTGATCCGATATAAAGTATCCAATCATTCTTTTTTGCTTAAGAACTACTTTTTCTAACCCTATCTCTTTTGCTAACCATTTTAATCGAACACTATCCAACAAATCTATAGCTTGTACAGGTAGTTCTCCAAATCTGTCAATCAGTCTTTTTTCAAAATCATATAACTCACCATTTGACTTAGTTGAAGATAATTCGTTGTATAAACTTAACCTTTCTGAAATGGAATTGATATAATTATCTGGGAATAAGAGCTCAAAGTCTGTATCTATTTGAACATCTTTAATAAACTCTTTTGGTTTGCTTGCGTCAGATTTGTATAGTTCTTTAAATTCATTTTCTTTTAGTTCGTCAATGGCCTCACTTAATATTTTCTGATAAGTATCAAATCCAATATCATTAATAAAACCACTTTGTTCACCTCCTAGTAAATCTCCAGCCCCACGAATTTCAAGATCTTTCATAGCGATATTAATTCCACTCCCTAAATCTGAGAATAATTCTAAAGCTTCAATTCTTTTTCTAGCATCATTCGTCATCATATGGTAGGGTGGTGTAATAAAATAACAAAAAGCTTTTTTATTAGATCTACCAACTCTACCCCTCATTTGATGTAAATCAGATAGTCCAAAATTATTTGCATTGTTAATGAAAATGGTGTTAGCATTGGTTACATCCAATCCGCTCTCAACGATAGTGGTAGAAACCAATATATCAAATTCATTATTCATAAAACCTAACATTAAATTCTCTAACTTTTTACCTTCCATCTGACCGTGACCAACACATATATTGGCATTAGGGACCAAACGTTGTAAAAGTCCTGCTACTTCTTTGATATTTTCAATTCTATTATGAATAAAAAATACCTGCCCACCTCTAGAGATTTCGTAAGTAATGGCATTTCGTATTATTTCTTCATTAAAACGAATTACTTGAGAGTCTATTGGATGTCTATTTGGTGGCGGAGTTGTAATAACAGATAGGTCTCGAGCCGCCATTAAACTAAATTGAAGAGTTCTAGGTATTGGAGTAGCGGTTAAGGTAAGAGTATCTACATTTTCTTTTAGTGTTTTTAATTTATCTTTTACTGCAACACCAAATTTTTGTTCTTCATCTATGATAAGTAGTCCTAAATTTTTGAATTTAATTTTTTTATTAGTTAGTTGATGAGTTCCAATGATAATATCTACACTTCCATCATTAATTCCGTCAATAGCTTCATTTCTTTGTTTTGTTGTTCTAAAACGATTTAAATAATCTATGTGAACTGGAAATTTTTCTAACCTTTTTGAGAATGTCTTAAAATGTTGAAATGCTAATATGGTAGTGGGTACAAGAATTGCTACTTGCTTGCCATTATCAACCGCCTTGAAAGCTGCTCTTATAGCAATTTCTGTTTTTCCAAAGCCTACATCACCGCAAACTAAACGATCCATTGGTTGTTCTTTTTCCATATCAGTTTTCACATCTTGAGTAGCGGTGTATTGATCAGGAGTATCCTCGTAAATAAAACTTGCTTCTAATTCGTGTTGAATGTGTGTGTCTGGACCAAAAGCAATTCCTTTTTGCATTTTTCGTTTTGCATATAATTTGATAAGATTAAATGCAATTTCTTTGACTCTTTTTTTTGTTTTTTGTTTGATTTTCTTCCAAGCACCAGACCCTAACTTATAAATCTTTGGTGGTTTTCCATCTTTCCCACTAAATTTTGAAATCTTGTGTAATGAATGAATACTTACATATAAAATATCTCGATCTCCATAAATTAATTTGATAGCTTCTTGTTTTTTACCTTCAACATCAATTTTTTGTAATCCACCAAATTTTCCAATACCATGATCCATGTGAGTTACATAGTCTCCAATACCTAGGTTATTTAGTTCTTTTAAAGTGATAGATTGCTTTTTTGCATATCCGTTTTTTAGACGGAATTTATGATAACGTTCAAAGATTTGATGATCGGTATAGCATACAATCTTTTCATCTAAATCTACAAAACCTTTATGGAGAGAAAACACAATTGTTTGATAATGAACCTCTTCTTTAGAATCATCAAAAATATCGTGAAACCGTTGAGCTTGTTGTTGGTTGGCACAAAAAATATAATTGGTAAATCCTTTATTGTGATATAGATTTAAGTTTTCAATCAACAAATCAAACTGTTTATTAAATGATGGTTGGGCTTTGGTTGTAAAATTAATGATAGGTTTATTATCATGAGTATGGGTTTCTAAACTGGCAACTGTAAATTGAGATAGTTGGTCTTTAATTAAAGCTCCATTACAAAATAAATCTGATGGTTTGGAGTGTTGTATTTCTTTTGAAAGTTCACTAAAAGCATTTTCTGCTTTTGTAAATAATATATCTAAATTTCCAAGTAATAATTCCTTATTTTTTGAAAAAATAATAGTTTTTGATGGGATGTATTTTAGAAAACTTTCACGCCTTTCTTGTAGCATTTTGTTTTCTAAATTGGGCATAATGGATGCTTTTCTTAATTTTTCTTTAGATAATTGGGTTTCTATATCAAAAGTTCTAATACTATCTACTTCATCACCAAAAAACTCAATTCTGTAAGGCTCATCATTTGAAAAAGAAAAAACATCTATAATTCCTCCACGAACAGAAAAATCTCCTGGCTCTGTTACAAAATCTACCCGGTTAAAATTGTATTCAAATAATACTTCATTTACAAAATCTAATGAAATATTTTCGGATAGAGTTAGCTTAAGTGTATTTTTCTGAAGTTCTTTTTTTGTAACTACTTTTTCAAATAATGCTTCAGGATAAGTTACTATCACTGCAGGCTTTTTTCTGGAGTTTATTCGGTTTAAAACCTCTGACCTTAATAATACATTAGCATTGTCTGTTTCTTCAATCTGATAGGGTCTTCTGTAAGAGCCTGGATAAAACAATACATTTTTGTTTCCTAATAATTGCTCTAAATCATTTAATAAGTAGGCAGCTTCTTCTTTGTCATTCAAAATAATTAAATAAGTTTTATCTGCTTTTTTAAAAGTTTCTGATATCACAAAAGACATCGATGATCCCACCATATTCGTAATTTGAAAATGGTTTTGATCACGCTGTATGTGGTTTAAAATCTGTTCAGTTTTTACAGACTCTTGGTACCGATTAACAATTTCTTGTTTATTCAACGGACATTATTTTTTGCAAAGATAGCAGCTTCGTTGGGAATTAATTATCAAATCTTTCAAAATAGATTATTATCTATCATATTTAATGAATATTTTGTTATTTTTGTTTATAAATTTACCCCAATCAATGAAGTATTTATTATTATTTTTACTAGTATCATTTTCCACATATAGTTCATCTCAAAACAAAGAAAATAAGTGGGTTATAGGAGCAAGTGGTTCTCTTGTAATTTTTCAAAATAATTCTCTTGGAGAGTCTTATAACTCTCAATTGCCAAAAATTAATCTCTCTAGATATTTATTCTCAGGCTTTAGTTTAGACGGCTCGGTTACACTCAGTGGTTTAGGTGATGTAGAGGGTTTGTTTGGTAATAAATTTAGTTATAATTCTTTGGATGGTTATGTACGCTATGACTTTAATTTATCTGATAATAATTTAGTTCCATATATGGCTATTGGTGCAAGTTTTATTGGCGCACCATCTACCAAAGAAAATGCGAATGCTACCTCAACATTGAACATTGCTTTTGGAGGCACTTTTTGGATAACCCACCACTGGGGTTTAAATGGCCAATATACTTATAAAGTATCTCCAGAGCTATACACAAGTATGGTAAATCACACCCAATTAACTGCTGGTCTGGTGTATAGTTTTAACCCAAGAAAACTGGTAAGAAGGTTATGGGATAGGTAATTCCGTGTTATAATTTATATTAAAAAATAGTATATCTCAAGCCTAAAAATCCTCTTATGCCCTGATTAGATGCAAATACATAACTAGGATCAAAGGTTAGTGCATAAGGGTTGTTTTCTGTTGCTATAGCTTCACCACTTAAATTAAAAACAACACCTGTGTCAAAAGGATCAAAAGACCTAGCTATACTATTTCTTGCTGGTGTAAAATTTAAAATATTTTTAATACCTCCATACATTTCCCAACTTGTACCTATATTTTTTGTTACTTGAATGTTTTGAATACTAAACCATGGAGACTCACCTTTTCTTGGATCTAATTCGCTTAATAATGGAAGTTTCATAGGACCGTATACATTTCCTGTGTAGTCAATTTTAATTTTACTCTTTTTTAACTTGTATGAAATGCTCCAGACACCACTAAAACTCTCTGTTAGTAATTGCCTTTTTTTGATGTTATTTTCATGAATGGAAACATCCATTAAGGTTGCACCAATATTCATTGTCAATCCTAGTGGAAAAGAAATATCTGAATTTAGTGATACTCCTTTAGAGACCGAAAAACCGTTTAGATTGGCATAAATAATTTTATTAGGGTCTGTTTCATAATCAGGTAAAATTCTGTTATTAAAGTGAGTGTAAAAACCACTCGCATCAAGCGAAACTAGTGTATTGTTGATGGAAATTTTTTTTACGTAATTCACATTTGCATTCCAGGAAATTTCAGGTGAAAGTTCTCCTTCAAAAACCACCTCCCTTGCTCCTGAAAGAGCTGCATGATCTTCTGTGAAAATATTAGCAACTCTAAAACCATTTCCAACACTAAAACGTAAGATATTTTTATTGTTTTTTGAATTCCATTTGTAATTCACTCTTGGAGAAAAAATAGTTCCGTGAAGGCTATTATAGTCATAGCGAGCTCCGATTAATAATTTATGTTGATTGGTTAAATTGATTTCATCTTGAAGAAAAACTCCTGGTAAGTGAATAATAGATGCCTTGTTGGTTACCCCATCACTTTCAGAGGTAGCAAATGTATTATCATCATATGTTGTGTATCTGTAGGCAATACCTAACAATAAATCATGTGCCTTTTTAATTTTTTTATTGTAAACAAGTTGTCCAAATGCAATCAGTTGATCTGCCTTATAAGAGTCTGTTCCGTAAAATGAATCTTGATGATGACCATTAGCACTAAATTGGAGGCGAATATTTTCAGTTGTGGGGAGCTCATAGGTACCAAAAGTTTCCCATCTGCTAGTGTAAATACTTTCACCATAAACTAAATCTGTTCCTCTAAAACTTTTATTCCAGTCAGTTTCTCCACCCCATCGATCCTCATAAACATAGCGAAAAGCAACTGTAAATAATTTATTATTTCTTCGTTCAAAATTTAATTTATTGAATATTGAAATTCTATTTTGAAGAGTCAAATCTGTAAAGTTGTCGTTGTTATTGTCTATGATATTTTGATAGTTAAAATAATTGATTCCAAGCAATCCTTGTATTTTTTTTGATGCATTGTATTTAAAACCGATGTCAGTATTAACTTCTCCCCAAGAGCTTGAAAAACTGTCCACAAAAAGCATTGGAGAATTGGATGGTTTTTTTGTAATTATATTTATAATTCCTCCAACAGCTTCAGATCCGTATAGAGTTGATGCGGGTCCTTTTACTACTTCAACTCGTTGGATTAATGCTTGTGGTATTCCCGTTAAGCCATAAACAGTAGAAAGGCCACTTACTATTGGCATACCGTCAATTAATACAAAAGTATAAGGCCCTTCAAGACCATTGATATGAATATCTCCAGTGTTGCAAACATTACAGTTTAACTGAGGTCTTACTCCATTCACATTTTGCAGAGATTCAAAAATAGAAGGAGTTGGGTTTTTTCTAAAAAAACTTTTACTGTATACATCTACAGGAACAGAACTGGAAGATTTGGAAACTGGTCTTAAATTACCCGACACTACAATTTCATCTAATGAATTGTCTGAGACTAAAGAAAAGTGTTGAATTATTTTTTCATTTTTATCAAAGGTGATTTCTATTGTCTTAGTTTTATAGCCTAGACTACTAACAACTATTTTATAAGTTCCGGAAGGAATATTTTTAATTTGATAATACCCCTCATCATTTGATGAAGTTCCAAATTTTATGTTTTGTACATAAATATTTACGTAAGAAAGATTTTCTGACCCATCAGAGATTCTTCCTGACAAACTATTATTTTGAGAAGAACAAGTAACAGAAAAGAGTATGAAAAGTATTCTTAAATAAAATTTCATTGTTGATACAGGGTGTAATTTTTGACAAAAATAAATAAATTTTTAGCCTAGACTAAAAATTTATTTAAAAAAATAAAAAAAGTTTATATTTGTCTCGTTATTTTAAAATTATGTTTTCACTTTCAGAAGAGAATTATTTAAAATCTATTTTTCATTTGCAGACTATTTCAGGAAAAGGAATTAGTACAAGTGCAATTGCAAAAAAACTAGATACTAAGCCATCCTCAGTTACAGATATGATTAAGAAATTAGCTGATAAACAAGTATTGGTTTATAAAAAATATCAAGGAGTTACTTTAACCAATTTAGGAATGAAAGTTGCTGCTAGTATTATAAGAAAACATCGTCTTTGGGAAGTCTTTCTAGTAGAGAAATTAAATTTTTCATGGGATGAAGTTCATGATGTGGCTGAACAATTAGAACATATAAAGTCTCCAAAATTAATAAACGAGCTTGATGAGTTTCTCGGATTTCCTAAAAAAGATCCTCATGGAGATCCTATTCCAGACAAAGAAGGAAATTTTCAGAAAATTGAAAAAAGATTGTTGTCTACGTTAGAGGAAAACCAATACGGAATATGTGTTGGAGTAAATGACTCTTCTTCTGAATTTTTAAAATATTTAGACAAACATCAAATTTCATTGGGTCAACAAATAAAAGTCATTTCTAAAGAGTCCTTTGATGGCTCATTAACAATTCTAATAAATAAAAAAGAAATGACTATTTCTCACAAAATATCTAATAATATCTACATACAATCATGAGTACATTTGATCAATTAGTAGAATTTGGAAAGGAGCATCCTATTTTATCAGCTATGTACGCCTCTTTATTTACATGGGGTTTAACAGCCTTGGGTGCGGGGTTTGTTTTCTTTTTCAAGAAAATGAATAGAGCAGTCTTAGATGGAATGCTTGGGTTTACTGGAGGTGTAATGGTAGCTGCAAGTTTTTGGAGTTTACTAGCTCCAGCCATAGAAAATAGTCCCGGAGAGGGGTTTCAAAAAGTTTTTCCATCCGTTATTGGTTTTGCTCTAGGAGCTTTGGCTTTGTATGCTATGGATAAAGTTTTGCCTCACCTACACATTAATTTTAAGGAATCTGAAGCAGAGGGTGTAAAAACAGGCTGGCATAAAACAACATTACTAGTATTAGCAATAACTCTACACAACATACCTGAGGGTTTAGCTGTAGGAGTTCTATTTGGAGCAGCATCAACTCTTGTGGGAGTAGAGCAAACAGAAATGATTATAGCTGCAATCTCTTTAGCAATAGGAATAGGTATCCAAAATTTTCCGGAGGGCTTTGCTGTTGCGATGCCTTTAAGAAGACAAGGAGTCAGTAGATTTAAAAGTTTTTGGTACGGACAATTATCAGCAGTGGTTGAACCAGTTGCAGCGGTAATTGGTGCTGTTGCAGTTTCTTTTTTCACTCCTATTTTACCTTATGCATTAGCTTTTGCTGCTGGGGCCATGATTTTTGTTGTTGTAGAGGAGGTTATTCCTGAAACACAAAGAGACAACTATACAGATATAGCTACCCTAGGTTTTATAGGTGGATTTATCGTTATGATGTCTTTGGATGTTGGATTGGGTTAATATCAAAAAATTATATTAATGAAAGCCAATCAGATTCTGTTTGGCTTTTTGTATTTTGCAATAAAAATTTTTTGCAGCTAGAATCTACTTTTCAAATTTATAACGCTTCGGCAGGGAGTGGAAAGACATTTACATTAGTTAAGGAGTATCTTAAAATAGTACTCATTAGTGATGATATCTTTATTTTTCAAAAGATCTTGGCGATAACATTTACCAATAAGGCAGCTTCAGAAATGAAGCAACGAATACTAAATAGTTTAAAAGATTTTTCTGATGCTAAACAGCCTCCTCTTTTTATTCTAATTCAAGAAGAAACAGGACTAGACCCTCTTACAATTAAAAAGAAAAGTAACGTAGTTTTACGATTAATTTTAGAAAATTATGGAGCTTTTCACATAACAACTATAGATAGTTTTACATATAAAATAATAAAAAGCTTCTCTTTTGATTTGGGCCTTAGTCAGAATTTTGAGGTAGAAATGAATGCTCAAGAGTTGCTAGATAAAGCAGTAGAGGTTTTAATTTCTAAAGTTGGAGTTGCTACTGAATTAACAAAATTATTAATTGAATATTCAATAGATAAATCTGATGATGATAAATCATGGGATATTTCATTAGACTTATCAGAGTTTTCAAAGATATTATTAAACGAAGAGGATGTTTTTCATTTCAGGAAATTAAGTGATAAAACTCTAGATGATTTTAAATCTTTACAAATAAAATTAACTAAACATCGTAAAGACCTTCTTACGAGAATGAAATCTATAGGTGAGGAGGCACTGAAAATCATTTCAAATGAGCAATTAGAGTTTACTATTTTTAACAGATCAATGCTTCCAAATCATTTTTTATCACTGGTAAATAAAACAGAACGAACAAAGTTTTTTGATCAGAGTGTTCTTAAAAAAAGAATCGAAGAAAATGAACTATTATCCAAGACTAAAACAAAAGACACATTACTAATTGCAGAGAATATTTTACCAGCACTTTTAAAATTGTATTCAGACTCTGAATTATTGTATCAACAATTAAGTCAAACAAAATTAGTTCTAAAAAGCATCATTCCTTTGGCTGTTTTGAACCATATAAATAAAGAATTGAATACGATTAAAGAAGATAATAATATTCGTTTAAATGCAGAATTTAATCAGTTAATTTCCGATAATATACAAGATCAACCAGCTCCATTTATTTATGAAAGGATAGGTCAAAGTTTTATGCATTATTTTATTGATGAGATGCAAGACACTTCTGTCTTACAATGGAAAAATTTAATTCCATTAATAGATAATACGTTGTCTCAAGAAAAAACGAGTTTGTTGTTAGTTGGAGATGCCAAACAAGCAATCTACAGATGGCGAGGAGGGAAAGCTTCACAATTCTTAAAACTAGGTTCTCAGGATACAATTTCTCAAAACCCTTTTACAATAGAAAAAAAAGTTCAAGAATTATCTACTAATTACAGGAGTTTTAGCGAAGTAATTAAGTTTAATAATTCCTTTTTTAAACATTCATCACAGTTTCTCCAAAATTCATCTTATGCTGATCTTTTTTTAAATAAATCACATCAAGAAGAAAATGAATTAAAAGGTGGTTATGTTTCTATTTCTTTTTTAGAGAAGATGGATGATAAAGAAGAGGATCAGCTTAAATATGCAAAAAAAGTATACCAAATAATCAATAATTTAGATAGTAAATGCCATCTAGGATCTGTATGTGTTTTGGTTAGAAAGCGAAGTGAAGGGGTTACTGTTGCAAATTATTTATCTGAAAACAGCATTGATATTGTTTCTTCAGAAACATTGTTATTAAGCAATAGTAAAAAAGTAAACTTCATTATTAATTTTTTAAGGTATTCAGTTCAACCAAATGACAAAGAATGTTTACTTGAATTATTATATTTCTTGCATAAACATCTAATAATTACATTAAATAAACATACTTTTTTCACAAAATTTATTCATCTTGAGCAAACAGAGGTTTTAGCACTATTAAAAGAATACAATTGTTTTTTAGATTTAATTTTGTTTCGTGAATCTCCATTTTATGAAAAAGTAGAGCAAGTAATTAGAGCATTTCACCTTCAAGCTACAACAGACGCTTATGTACAGTTTTTTCTTGATGAAATTTTAGTACAGCAACAAAAAGAGTCAAATATTCAAGATTTTCTAAATTTTTGGGATCATAAAAAAGAATCGTTAAGTATCGTCTCTTCGGAAAATCCAGATGCAGTTAAGATTATGACTATTCACAAAGCTAAAGGGTTAGAGTTTCCAGTAGTAATTTTCCCTTGTGAATTATATATATATCAAGATATTAAACCAAAAGTTTGGCTAGAAAATACTATTGACGGTTTTTCAAATATAATGGTTCCATTAAACAAGGAAATTAGATATACAGGTGTTAAAGGAGAAGAAATTTATAATACCAGAAAGTCAGAGTTAGAATTAGATAATTTTAACCTTCTTTATGTTGCTCTAACCAGAGCTGTTGAACAACTTTACATCATTACAGATAAAAAGTTAAACAAAAAAGAAGAGGAAAACTCTAAATACTTTTCAGGAATTTTTATTTCTTACTTGAAAAAGCATCATTTGTGGCATCAAGAAAAAAACGAATACAGTTTTGGAGATCATGGTAATCTACAAACAACACTAGAAACAGAGTCTGCAAGTAATACTCAACATAGATTCATAAGTACTCCTTGGAAAGATCACAAGATTACTATGTTGGCCAATTCATCAGCATTTTGGGGTACAAAAAGAGGTGAGGCTAAGAATTATGGAAATCTTATTCATAAAATCCTGTCTGAAGTAATTACTAAAGATGATGTTTATAGAGTAACAGAAAGGTATTTTCAACAAGGAGAGATTGGCTCAGAAGAAAAAGAGGAATTGCAGGAAAAAATTCTAAAAATTGTTTGCCATGCAAAACTTAAAAAGTATTATTCTAAAGATGTAGTTATTTACAATGAGAGAGAAATTTTATTTAAAGCCAATACAGTAATTCCAGATAGGTTAGTTTTTGATGATAACAACAAGGTAACCATCATAGATTACAAAACTGGTATTTCTAAAAAAGAGCACCGTTATCAATTAGAGAATTATGCAAGTGTGTTAGCATCTCTAAATTACTTGGTCACCAAAAAGGTTCTTGTTTATATTAACAAAACAATTTCTGTAGAAGAATTTTAAAGTATTTTTACATCACAAAACAAATTAAAATTTCACATCAACTATGTACGGTTCCATAAAAAAATATTTGCAAGACGAAATAGAAGAAATAAAAGAAGCTGGGTTGTATAAATCCGAACGAATTATTACATCATCACAAGATGCCGTCATTAAAATTTCTACAGGAGAAGAAGTAATCAATTTTTGTGCAAATAATTATTTAGGATTGTCTAATCATCCAGAAGTTATTCAGGCTGCAAAAGATACAATGGATACCCACGGCTTTGGTGTGTCTTCAGTTCGTTTTATTTGTGGTACCCAAGACATCCATAAAAAATTAGAATCAAAAATTGCTGAATTTTATCAAACAGAAGATACCATCTTATATGCTGCAGCTTTTGATGCTAACGGTGGTGTTTTTGAGCCAATCCTTTCTAAAGAAGACGCTATTATTTCCGACAGTTTAAATCACGCTTCTATTATAGATGGTGTTCGTTTGTGTAAAGCATCAAGGTATCGGTATGATAATAACAATATGGATGCTCTAGAAACACAATTAATTGAGGCTTCAAAAAACAATCATCGATTTAAAATAATTGTTACAGATGGCGTATTTTCTATGGATGGTATTGTAGCTAAATTAGATGAAATTTGTGATTTAGCTGATAAGTATGATGCACTTGTAATGATTGATGAATGTCATGCTGCTGGTTTTATAGGAGCAACAGGTCGAGGAACTTTAGAGCTTAAGAATGTTTTAGGTAGAATAGATATTATTACCGGAACTTTAGGGAAAGCGTTGGGTGGTGCAATGGGTGGTTACACAACAGGTAAAAAAGAAATTATAGAGATATTAAGACAACGATCTAGGCCTTATTTATTTTCAAATTCATTAGCGCCGGCAATAGTAGGAGCATCTTTAAAAGTGTTTGATATCATTTCAAATGACACCTCTTTGAGAGATAAATTAGAATGGAATACAACTTATTTTAGAGAAAAAATGGATGCTGCTGGGTTTGATTTAGTTGGGGCAGATGCGGCAATAGTTCCTGTAATGTTATATGACGCTAAACTGTCTCAGATAATGGCTAATAAACTTCTTGATGAAGGTATTTATGTTATTGGATTCTTTTATCCAGTAGTTCCTAAAGATAAAGCCAGAATTCGGGTGCAATTATCTGCAGCGCATTCTAAGGAAAACTTAGATAAAGCAATATCTTCATTTATAAAAATTGGGAAAGAACTAAAAGTTATTTAAGCTTAAGTTTTAAGCTACTTTATGTTGTTTTATTTGTTAATACCAATAAAAAAAGTACTTTTGTATCAAACAAATCATTAAAACAAATTAAAATGAAAAAGTTAAAAATAGTAATGTTAGCCTTGTTTGCTACTGCATTTATAGGTAATGTGAATGCTCAAGACTCAAGTCGTCAATGGGCAATCAGTTTTGGTGTAAACATTGTAGATGTAAGAGCTGGAGACGATTTTTCTAGCCGTTTCAACGATTATCTTAAAAATGATGACTGGAATTGGTCTAATCACCCATTAACAAGAATTTCAGCAGAAAAATACTTAAATGAATCTTTTACGCTGCAAATTGCTGGTTCAATGAACAAATTAGACAACGGATTTGATGATGTTAATCACACTTCCTTTGATGTAAATGCAAAATATAGTTTAGATGGTTTAATTGCCAAAATTTTTGGGAATTCTACCAAGCACTTTAGTCCTTTTGCCTATGTAGGAGCTGGTTATACCTCTTTAGACGGAGAAGGTGAAGCTATGCTAAACTATGGTTTTGGAGTTAATTTTTGGGCAACCGATGCTGTAGGATTTGTATATCAAGCAGGTACAAAAGAGCAATTATCGGATGTTGTACCATCACATTATTACCACTCAATAGGAATTCTTTTTAAATTATAAGTAAGTAAAAAACTTTAAATATCTCTTGTAATTACTGTAATTTTCATCTATTTCCTTTGATTTTAAAAAGGAACAGACTATTTTTGCATTATAATTTAAGAAATTTAATTTAAATTAATAAAAATGAAAAATATAAAATTAGCTGTTATAGCTTTA
>CAXHZP010000026.1:0-28777 GCA_964021805.1 uncultured Flavobacterium sp. | reverse complement strand
TTCCTTCAAATAAGTATAAAGTTCAGACTTTCCTTTAATAACTCCTTCTTCTCCTCCAAACCCCTCTAGATGCGCTTTTCCAAAATTGGTGATATACCCCAAGTCTGGCTCACAAATAGTAGCTAGAAATTCAATTTCTTTTTGATGATTAGCTCCCATCTCTACAATACCAATTTCAGTTTCATTTGTAAAAGACAGTAAAGTGAGTGGAACACCTATGTGATTGTTCAAATTTCCTATAGTGGCTTTGGCCTTAAATTGTGTTTTTAGAACAGCAAGTATTAACTCTTTGGTAGTAGTTTTTCCATTACTTCCTGTAATTCCAATGATTGGAATTCCTAATTTTTGTCTGTGGTAGATTGCTAAAGTTTGTAATGTCTCTAAGACATTATTTACGAGTATCGTAACTCCTTCAATTTCATATTTAGCTTCATCTATAATACAATATGATGCTCCTAGTTCTATGGCTTTTTTAGCGAATGTATTTCCATTGAAATTGTCTCCTTTCAAAGAAAAAAATATAGAATTTGGTCTAATAGTTCTGGTGTCTGTGTCCACCAGGTAATTTTTAGAGTACAAACTATATAATTCTTCAATATTCATTGTGATAAAGATAAAAAAAACCTCATTGAAAACGATTCAATGAGGTTTATATATTTTTTTATGAGCTATTATCTAGATGGGTTTCTAGCTGTTTTTTTCTTAAAGCTTAGTGTTCCTAATACATCAGTTGCACATCTGAACCCAATGTAATTGGTAGACATGTATTCTGGTAGGTATCTTCTTTGAGCAGGATCTAACCAATACTCCCTATCTTGCCAAGATCCACCTTTGTGGACTCTAGTTTTATTACTTATAAGTGTAGTACGTTTGTTAATATCATATTGATTTACTTTCCCAGTTTCCTCGTCTTTTCTAATTGTTGGAGAATTATACATTCTAGATTTGTTGGTACGTTGTTCATCTTCTAAATCATATAATCTATTTGAAAATTGATCACCGTCATTTTTATCGAGATTGTTGGCGGTGTTGTAGTTTCTTCTCATAAAAGTATCATCCTTAGTTACAGGAACATATTTAATTTCTCCAGGAAATTCGATAGGTATTATTTTACCATTAGGTAAGGTGTCATATTTTATTGAAGGCTGCCCTGTTTCTCCAATGACTACAACATCACCGTTTGCATCTATTAATTTCTTTGTGAAAATATTTCCTCTAAAATAATTAAAGTCATTGGCTTCAGTATCTATAATTGGTCTATATACATCTGCAACCCATTCGGCAACATTACCAGACATATCATACAATCCAAAGGCATTTGGTGGATACGATTTTACTTTAATAGGAATATCTGAGCCATCTTCAGACCATCCAGCCAAACCACTGTAACTTCCTTTTCTTTGTTTAAAGTTAGCTAGTTGATCTCCTTTATATCGTTTAGATTTATCTCTGGTAAACTTACCATCCCAAGCATATTTTTTTCTACCTCTAATGTTGTTGTATTCTCTGTTTCCACTAGTAGCTTTTGCTGCATATTCCCATTCTACTTCTGTAGGAAGTCTAAATTTTTGAGATAGAATTCCATCTTGTGAAGTTACCTGTCTACCCGTAAAAGATCCTTTGGCAGGTCTAGGAGCTCCTTTTTTTCTTGCTTTGTAATCTGGTAGCCCTCTTTTGTATACAGTAGAATCTCCGTCAAATAATTTATAGGGGTTTTCTAAATATAAATCTGTATCGAAAAAATTTCTAATGGTATCGTTTTCTAGCACATTAGATAATACACCTTTATCGATTAATTTTTTTAGGTTTACTGCACTAGTTCTCCATTTACAGTATTGAACTGCTTGAATCCAACTAACACCAACCACTGGATAATCTGAGTAAGCAGGATGTCTCAAGTAGCTCTCAGACAATAATTCAGTATTTCCTAAACTATTTCTCCAAACCAATGTATCTGGCAATAGAGACGTATAAATATTTTTATATTTTTCTTCCTCAGGAGGAAAAACATCTTTTGTTACTTCTAAAAAAAGCAAGTATTCTGAGTTAGTGACCTCAGCCTCATCTAAATAAAAAGAACGAACGTGCATTTGCTGTGGAGTTGTATTCCAGTCAAACATCACATCATCTTGAACTTGACCCATTGTAAAACTTCCACCTTCAACAGCAACCATTCCATCAGGTACTTTTTGACCTTGAAATGAAGTTCCTTTGATATAACTACCATATTTAGGATCGTTAAAATTCCATCCGGTTAAAGAAGACTTATTATCCCTAGCTGAATTACAGCTAACTAGTAAAGACAAACTGAATAAAAACAGTGTTATTCTAAAAAATTTATTCATATTTTATTTAAAATGTTAGGGTTTTATTAGGTTTTGCAATTTACAATAAAATTGTTTTCTAACAACACCATATTAGAATATTTAATAACTCATACATCAATGTTAACGCTCTTTTAACGTCTGAGATTTCATAATATTATTAGATATCAATCTTTAACCTAAAATATATCCATATTATTTGCGTTCTTTGAAAAATGATTGTGAAGAAAAAATATATTATTGTTTACTTATTTTTTTTGTTTTCCCTAGGCATCCATAGTCAAGTTGCAAATTCTGTGCTTTCTGAGGGGAATTGGTTTAAATTTTCTGTAGATACAACGGGTGTTTTTAAAATTGATAGGTCACTTCTTCAGGAAATAGGGATAGCTACCAATAACTTAAATCCAAAAAAAATTCATATTTATGGTAATGGAGGTGAGTTATTACCAGAGTCTAATGGTGATTTTAGATATGATGATCTTCAAGAAAACGCCATATTTGTAGAAGGAGAGGAAGACAATTCTTTTGATGCAAATGATTACATTCTTTTTTATGCTAAAGGTCCTCATAGTTGGTCGGTAAACACAACCTCGCAAGAAGTTACCCACAAGCAAAACATATATTCTGATAAAGCTTATTATTTTATAACAGTAAATAATGAAGAAGGGAAAAGAATACAGAATGCAGTCCCTATTCCTGGGACTCCAGTTACTGAAATAACTACTTTTAATGATTATATTTTTTATGAAAAAGAGACATCTAATCTTTTTGCTACAGGGCGAAGATGGCTAGGAGAGGAATTTAGTTTAGAAAATCAGCAAACTTTTGAAATACCATTTCCAAATGCAGTTCAGAACGAACCATTAAAGATTAGAGTTAGAGCTGTAGGCGTTTCAGGACTTACATCTTCTATGAAAGTGAATGTAAATTCACAGGAACTTTTTTCACTAAATTTTTCAGCAATTAGTTCAGATAGTAATAATATGGCATCCGATAGAATTGGATCAGAAAATTTTTCAAATCCCTCATCTACTGTATCGGTTCTTTTAGATTATGATAACGGAGGGAACCCATCAGCTAGAGCCTATCTAGATTTTATTGAAATTTCTGGAAAAAAACAGTTAATTTCTGACGGATTACAGTTTTCATTCAGAAATTTTAGTGCAGCTAATACCTCGGGGATTGTTGAATATCAACTACAGAATTCTCAAAATATTTATCAAATTTGGGAAGTTACAGATCATACAAATGTAACCACGATAGCCAATGAGTCTTCTTCATCTACAAATTTCTCATTTAAGGCTGTTGGAGGAGATTTAAAGGAATATATTGTAGTGAGTGAAAATGATTATTACACTCCAGAAACAGTAGCTAATGCCAATATAGAAAATCAAAATTTGCATGCACTTAAAGATATTAATTACCTTCTAATAACTACAAGTGAATTTTTAGAACAGGCTCAAAGAATAGCAAATTATCACATAGAAAATTCAGAATTAACAGCCAAGGTGGTTTTATTAGATGATATTTACAATGAGTTTTCATCAGGAAGTAGAGATATAACAGGTATTAGAGATTTTATAAGGCATATTTATAACACAAATTCTTCAGATTCAACTAAATTGAAATTTGTGTGTTTTTTTGGAGACGCTTCCTATGATTACAAAGACAGGATTGCCTCAAATAACAATGTAGTTCCAGTGTATTTAGCAAGTGAAAGTTTTAATCTTGCATCTTCATATGTTACAGATGATTTTTTTGCAATGTTAGAAGAGAATGAGGGCACCATGTCTTCTAACCATTCAATGGATGTGGCTACAGGAAGAATACCTGTATCTTCACAACAACAAGCTTCTGATGTAGTTGATAAAATACTAAGAGATTACAATTTGGATTCTTACGGAGATTGGAGAAATACTATTACATTGGTTGCAGATGATATAGATGAGGATGTAGATAGTACTATTCAATCTGGTGTAGAAATTATTGCAGACGACATCAAAGAAAATAAACCAGTTTTTAATGTCAATAAAATATATGCAGACTCGTATGTTCAACAAAATTCATCTGGAGGAGAACGATATCCTAGTGTTAAAGGTTCTATAACCTCAGCCATAGAAACCGGTACTTTAGTTTTTGATTATTTTGGACATGGAGGAGAGAATGGGTTTGCTCAGGAGAGATTTTTAGATGTACCACAGATAAAAGGTTTTCTGAATGAAAACACGCTGCCCCTTTTTATTACGGTTACCTGTAGTTTTTCTAGGTTTGATAACCCACAAAGAACATCTGCAGGTGAATTTACCTTCTGGAATACTAGAGGCGGTGCTGCTTCTATGATTACAACTACTAGAGAGGTATTTATTAGTGTTGGACAAGCTTTTAATAAAAAATTAATAGCTTCTTTACTTCAATTTGATAATGAAGAATTATCAATTTCAGAATCTTTAGTTAAAACAAAAAACAATTTTTCAGATCGTCAAAAATTCTTTATTTATTATTTTGGTGATCCAGTAAAGAAACTTGCAATTCCTAAACCTAATGTGAAGATTACTAAAATGAATGGTTTAGAGATAACACAATCTTTAGATACATTAAAAGCTCTTTCTAAGGTTCGTTTTGAAGGGGTTGTAACCGATAATTTAGACAATACTTTATCCGATTTTAATGGAAATTTATCAACAACAGTTTTTGATAAACCGATTGACAAGGTTACATTAGATAATGATGGATTTGGAATAATTAACACCTTTGACTCACAAGAAAGTAAACTGTTTAGAGGATTAGCTAGTGTAGAAAACGGAAACTTTAACTTTGAATTTATTGTTCCTAGAGATGTAAGAGTAGCTTACGGAAATGGAAAGTTGAGTTTTTATGTTTCTAATAATGAACTAGACAAAGCAGGATTTAATAATGATATCATTGTTGGAGGAATTAATGAAAATGCACCTGAAGATACTTTAGGACCAGAAATTCAATTATTTATGAATGATGAATCATTTCTTGATGGTGCAAACACAAATGCTTCTCCAAATCTAATTGCAAAACTATCTGATTTAAGTGGTATCAATACATCTTTAACAGCTGTAGATCATGATATAGTTGGTATTTTAGATGGAGATGAATCTAATCCAATCATTATGAATGATTTTTATCAAACTGAACTAGATGATTTTACAAGAGGAAAAGTCATATACCGATTAAGGGATTTATCTGTAGGACCACATACTTTAAAACTAAAGGCATGGGATACCTATAATAATTCTTCAGAAGCTATTTTAAATTTTGCAGTAGTTAGTGATACGAGTATCACATTAGATAATGTATTAAATTATCCTAATCCTTTTGTAAATTATACAGAGTTTTGGTTTAATCATAACAAACCTAACGAACCGTTAGAAGTTCAGGTTCAGATATTTACTGTATCTGGGAAACTTATCAAAACAATCAACCAACAAGTTCAAACAACAGGCAGTTTAGTTCGAAATATTGTTTGGAATGGTTTAGATGATTTTGGAAACAAATTAGGAAAAGGGGTTTATATTTACAAATTAAAAGTAACATCAACTATTAGCAATATATCGTCAGAAAAGTATGAAAAACTTGTCATACTATAATAAATTACGATATTTACGTTTATATTAAAGAACTAAAATATATTTATGAAGAAAATAGGGGTATTATTCATCATTTGCATGTCAAGTATTTTTGGTTTGTCTGCACAAACTACCAATGGAATTACAACAGCTACACCATTTTTATTAATTATACCAGATGCAAGGGCTGGTGCTATGGGAGATATAGGAGTTTCTACATCAGCTGATGCGAGTTCTCTATTTCATAATCCGTCTAAAATTGCTTTTAGTGGACAGCAAGTTCTCATTGGATTAAACTATTCACCATGGCTAAGAAATTTAACAGATGACATCTTTATTGGAAGTGCTTCGTACATAAACAGATTCAGTGAAAACTCTGCTTGGGGAGCTGAGTTTAGATATTTCTCATTGGGTCAAATAGACCTAACAGATGGTGGTGGAAATTCAAATGGGACTATCAATCCAAATGAATTTGCCTTGTCAGGAACCTATGCATTAAAATTAAGTGAAACATTTTCCATGGGTGTTAGTGGTCGATACTTTAGATCTAATTTGGCATTTACAGGTACAAATTCAACATTACAACCTATCAATTCTTTTGCCGTAGATGTTTCAGGTTACTATCAATCCTACGAAGAAAATTATGGAAATTTTAATGGTCGTTATAGAATTGGTTTTAACATTGCTAATATTGGACCAAAAGTATCTTATGTTCCTGGAGAAGAAGATTTTATTCCTACCAATTTAAAACTAGGAGGTGGGTTTGATTTTATTTTAGATGACTATAATATTTTAAGTATTAATACTGAATTTACAAAATTATTAGTTCCTTCTCCACAAGAAGACGGTTCTGATCAAGATAAAGGATTTATATCAGGTATTTTTAGTTCATTTGGTGATGCAGAAGGAGGTTTTAGTGAAGAATTAGAAGAAGTTACTTATGCGTTAGGTGCAGAATATCTTTATAATGATGCATTTGCATTGCGTCTAGGATATTTTCACGAGGCTGAAAATAAAGGAAATAGAAAATTTTTCACGATGGGGGCCGGATTTAAAACAAATGCTTTAAACGTAGATTTGTCTTACTTAATCAATTCATCTGATGTGAACAATCCATTAGAGAACTCCCTACGATTTTCTTTATCTTTTGACTTAGGGGAAATTTACGATGATTATTAGTACCTTAGTTTTTTCAAAAGAATCGTTTCTTAATGAAAAAAATTAATTTAGGTACTTCTGCACTATTATTTGAAGACATTAACCAATTGTCTGATGATGATCAAACTCTTATGAATTTTGCCATAAAAGCTACCAAAGGTGCCTATGCCCCTTACTCCAAATTTAGTGTAGGTGCAGCTCTTTTAATGGAAGATGATACCATAATTACAGGAAACAATCAAGAAAATGCAGCCTATCCATCTGGTATGTGCGCAGAGCGAGTAGCTATTTGGAAGGCTAGTTCTTCTTTCCCATTTAAAAAAGTAAAAAAAATAGCCATTGCTGCTATTTCTTCTAATAAAAAATTAGATAGACCAGTAGGGCCATGCGGTGCTTGTAGACAAACACTGTTTGAATATGAGGTGAAACAAGATAGGGATGTAGAGGTTATTTTTATGGGTGAAGTAGGTTCCGTTGTAAAAACACCATCTATTGCTTCTTTATTGCCCTTTTCTTTTGATGGCTCTTATCTATAATTATTTCTTAACCTTTTTAAAATACGCTCAATTAGTAAAGTTTATTACTTTACTATAATGCCTATATTTGTTTTTATTTTTGTCTCATTTATAATTTTTACGATAGACTGAACATCGTAAAATAAACACTAATCAAAAGTTGATTTCAATTAAAAGTAGTTAATTGAAATCCTAAATATATTTTTATACATGATATCTTCACTCATAACTGGAACAGGATCTTACATTCCTGAGTTAAAAAAAGAAAATAAAGAGTTTTTATCGAATCTTTTTTTAAATGCTGATGGTTCTGAAATACCAAATGAAAATGAAATTATAATTGAAAAGTTTAAAGCCATTACAGGAATTGAGGAAAGAAGATATGCTGTCTCTAAATACAATACATCAGATCTAGGGTTTTTTGCAGCACAAAAAGCAATTGATGATGCAGGTATTAATCCTGAAGAGCTAGACTATATTATACTGGCTCATAATTTTGGAGATGTTAAAACAGATGCCATTCAAAGCGATATGTTGCCTAGCTTAGCAACTAGAGTAAAATATAGATTAGGAATTCAAAATCCCAATTGTGTAGCCTACGATATTTTATTTGGTTGTCCGGGTTGGATAGAAGGAGTTATACAAGCACAGGCATTTATAAAATCAGGTATTGCATCTAAGGTGTTGGTTATTGGAGCTGAGACACTATCTAGAGTTGTCGATAAATATGATAGAGATTCAATGATTTACAGTGATGGAGCAGGGGCCTGTGTAGTTGAAAAGAATGAAGGACAAAATTCTGGTATTATTGGACACGCTTCTCAAACTTTTTCAAAGGACGAAGCATATCATTTATTTTTTGGAAAATCTTTTGAACAACAGCAAGACCCAGATGTTCGGTACATAAAAATGCATGGAAGAAAAATTTATGAGTTTGCATTAAATAATGTGCCAAATGCAATGAAAATTGCACTTGATAAGACTGGAATTGCTATTGATGAGGTTAAAAAAATATTTATTCATCAAGCCAATGAAAAAATGGATGAAGCTATTATTAAACGTTTTTTTAGATTGTATAAAAAGCCAGTTCCTGAAGGCGTGATGCCCATGATAATTCACAAGTTGGGGAATAGTTCTGTGGCTACTGTCCCTACTTTATTAGATTTAGTAATTAAAGGAAATTTAGAAAATCAATCAGTAAAAAGAGGAGATGTGATTATTTTAGCATCTGTTGGTGCTGGTATGAATATTAATGCGATAGTTTATAGATATTAAATTGTAAAATTTATAAACACAAAGTTTTCATTTCTAAATTGAAGTACTATTTTTGCACATGCAACAACACCAGGTACTTATTTTAGATTTCGGATCGCAATACACTCAACTAATAGCGAGAAGAGTAAGAGAGTTGAATATTTATTGTGAAATTCATCCTTACAACAAACAACCCAAAAACACAAGCGATTTTAAAGCAGTCATTTTATCCGGTAGCCCTTCATCTGTTAGAGCTGATGATGCCCCGCATCCAGATTTATCAGAAATTAGAGGTAAAAAACCCCTATTAGCTGTTTGTTATGGAGCACAATATTTAGCTCATTTTTCTGGAGGTAAAGTAGCTCCATCAAATACCAGAGAATATGGAAGAGCTAATTTATCTTTTATCAAAGACAACGAAATCTTTTTCTCTGATATTTCTGAAGGAAGTCAGGTTTGGATGAGCCATTCAGACACCATCAAAGAATTACCCACAAATGCAATTCATTTGGCAAGTACTTCGGATGTAGAGAATGCAGCTTTTAGAATTGAAGATGAAAAAACCTATGCTATTCAGTTTCACCCAGAAGTTTATCATTCAACAGATGGTAAACAATTACTAGAAAACTTTTTAGTAAAAATTGCTGGTGTAGAACAAACATGGACTCCTAATTCATTTGTAGAAACAACCGTAGCTAATATCAAGGAAACAGTTGGTAATGATAAAGTTGTTTTAGGACTCTCTGGAGGGGTAGATTCTTCTGTGGCTGCCGTTTTATTACACAAGGCAATTGGTGAGAATCTCTATTGTATTTTTGTAAATAATGGATTGTTGCGAAAAGATGAGTTTGAAAGTGTGCTTCATCAATACGAAGGCATGGGATTAAACGTTAAAGGAGTAGATGCATCGGCACGCTTTTTGAATGCCTTAAAAGGGTTGACAGATCCTGAGAAAAAAAGAAAAGCAATTGGAAATGCATTTATTGAAGTTTTTGACGATGAAGCCCATAAAATTGAAAACGTAAAATGGTTGGCTCAAGGAACTATATATCCAGATGTAATAGAATCAGTTTCAGTTAATGGAGGTCCATCAGCAACTATAAAAAGTCATCATAATGTAGGAGGATTGCCAGATTTCATGAAATTAAAAATTGTAGAGCCTTTACGAATGATTTTTAAAGATGAGGTAAGAAGAGTTGGTGCCTCTATGGGAATTGATGCTGAACTATTAGGAAGACATCCATTTCCAGGACCAGGTTTGGCGATTAGAATTTTAGGAGATATTACTCAAGAGAAAGTTTCAATCTTACAGGAAGTTGATGCTATTTTTATAAATGGATTAAAAGAAAGCGGATTATATAACAAAGTTTGGCAGGCAGGAGCTATCTTATTACCAGTTAATTCTGTTGGGGTTATGGGAGATGAAAGAACTTATGAAAAAGTAGTAGCATTAAGAGCTGTTGAAAGTACAGATGGTATGACTGCCGATTGGGTTAATTTACCCTATGAATTTTTGCAAAAAACTTCAAATCAAATTATAAACAAAGTTAAAGGTGTGAACAGGGTAGTTTATGATATCAGTTCAAAACCTCCTGCAACTATAGAATGGGAATAACTATATGAGAGAATTAAAAATTATCATCATCTTATTTTTTGTAATAGCCACATCGTGTGCACAACAAAAAAAATATCTTTCCTATACTGTAAAAAAAGGTGAAACCTTAAAAATAATTGCAAAGCGGATAGGTGTTAAAACCAAAGAGCTGATACGCTTAAATCCTGATACTGGAAGAAAGCCAGCACCTGAAACTCTTATTATTATACCTAATAATGAGTATAAGCCACCTACAGCAAACGATATTTTAGTAAAAACAAATGATAGTATTAATACTAAAGATAGCACTCCTGTTAAGGATACCTTGGTAAATACTTTTGTATTACACAAAGTTGCTAAAGGAGATACATATTATAGCTTAACACGAGCTTACAACGTTTCAGAAGAAGAATTAAAAATTTTAAACCCATTATTGGATACTTCTGGATTACAATTGGATATGTTGTTAAAAATTAAACCAATTGAAGAAGAAAATAATTTTTTAATATACAGAGATACCATTCAAGAAAATTCTAGTTTAAAACTAGCAATGATGCTTCCTTTTAGAGCTGTTGAATATGATACAATAGATGCTAAAGATATTTTTAAGAACAATAGATTAGCCAATATTACAACAGATATTTACCTAGGAGCTTCTATGGCAGTTGATTCTTTAGTAAAATTAGGAATAGATATAGAGCTTTCTGTTTTTGATACAGGAAGAAAGGATACTAAATTAGATTCAATTTTAGCTGTAACAGATTTTAGTAATACAGATGTAATCATTGGTCCATTATACTCTGAAGAAGTTCCTAAAGTAGCGATTAGATCTAGTATTCCAGTTGTTTTTCCTGTATATTCAAAAAAACAAAATAGCTTTAAGTCCTCTAAAATAATTAAAACTTTTGCAGATAGAGAAGTTCATCAAGAGGCATTAATTGAGCACATTTATGATAATTATGGAAGCGAAAATATTTTAATTATTGGTGACAGTTCAACCACTTCCATAAAAAATAGTAATCTTATAAAATCAAGATTACTTTTACATGATTCTATTAATGAGGTTCAAATAATTTATCCAAATTTAGGATATATTAGGAAAGACTATGTGATCAATGCTTTAAAGGCCGAAGTTGGTAATTGGGTAATTTTAGCCACAGACAACAGAGTAATCTCTTCAGATGTTATAAATAGCCTCATTAGTTTACCAGTAGAAGAGCCAGAAGAGGATGATGAAGAAGATGATGAGGAGGAAGAAGAAGAAGAAGAAAGTGATGAGCCAGAAATGCAAATTTTACCTGAAGACACTGTTATAAAGGTTTTTGGTATTTTTAAATCCACTCAATTTGATAGAATAGATAATAATAAATTAGCAAAACTAGGTTTTACATATACTAGTGACACTTTTACTGAAGAAAGTTCTCCAGAAATTCAATTATTTAATCAACAATATTTAAGTAAAAATCATGTGTATCCTTCATATTATGCTACAAAAGGATTTGATATTGTATTTGATGTTGGGATGCGATTAGCTTCAGGAAACAAGTTAAAACAAACATTTAAGAACGGAACTTCCTTCAGACTAGAGAGTAAGTTTGACTACACAAAAGATTTATTTAAAACAACTTCAAATAAAGGGATATATATCTTAGAGTATAATTCAGATTTGACAATTAACAGATTAAAGTAGTTTTATTAGAATACATAGAATAAAAAAACTCCTGGTTATCAGGAGTTATTTAGTGAATAATTAAATTTTCTTCATTTGCTGTTTCATCATTTGCATTTGTTCTTTAAGCATTCCATGTTTGTCAAGTTTTTTTGCTTCAGCCATTAAAGTTGTGGCTTCTCGCTTTCTTCTTTTTGTCATGGCGATACCTGCTAATTGAAGCTTTGCCATTGCTAAATCGTGATCCATTGCTAATCCTAATCTAACAGCTTTACGCAAGAATTTCTCTGCTTGTGTCATATTTGTTTGAGAAAGCATAATACCATGTAAATAATTGTAATATCCTTCTTGTTTTTGGGTTAGTGCTGCACTTGGATTTTTAATATAGGATAGCCATTTCTGAGCTGCCGGGAAGTTTTGTTTTCTCAATTGTAAAAATGACAATAAAATAAATTCATTTTTGAAATACAATAAGATAAACATTCCTGTTAGAAATAGAATCGAAATTCCGTTCCCAATATGACCTTGCCAAAATTCAAAGACAGACCAAACTATGGTCAAAAAAGCTAAAACTAATTTTATATTTTTATGAAACATATATTCTTTTTTTGTGGTTGCTAAAGTACACTTTTCTTTTATTTTTTGTAAAATTTTTGATGTTTAAACCATGCAGCTAGTCCTAGTATCGATATAAATCCTACAGAATAAAATACAGAATTAGGTGTAATTACTTGATCACCACTTGCATATGAATGAAGCCCTGACAAATAAAAATTAACTCCAAAATAGGTCATCATTATTGATCCATAAGCTATAACTGACCATAGATTGAAAGTGTATTTACTTCTTAAACCGGGTATCAATCTCATATGTAGTACAAACGCATAAACCATGATAGACACTAATGCCCATGTTTCTTTTGGATCCCATCCCCAATAGCGCCCCCAACTTTCATTGGCCCACATACCGCCTAAGAAATTTCCAATAGTTAACATAATTAAACCTATTGTTAAAGCCATTTCATTAATGGTAGTGATTTCTTTTATATTCAAGTCCATTTTTTTCTTGTTCTTTTCTGAGGTAAAAACAGTCAAGAATAAGGCTACAATTCCTAAAATCATTCCCAAAGAAAAAGGACCATAACTTGCAACAATAATTGAAACATGAACTAACAACCACCAAGAATTTAATACTGGTTGAAGATTTGCAATTTCTGGATCTAACCAGTTTTGATGTGCGAATGCTAAAATAACAGCAGTTAAGAACGTAGTAGCTGCAATTGTTAATGATGACTTTCTTCCAAAGGCTAGACCAAATAGCATAGTAGCCCAAGCAACATAAATAATAGATTCATAAGCATTACTCCATGGTGCATTTCCACTAATATACCAGCGACTAATTAGCCCTAATACATGTAAACCAAATAAAAGAATGGTTATTCCAATCAAAACTTTTACAACAAGTCCAATCCATTTTTTATCATTAAAAATTTGGAGAATTACAAAAAAGATTAGAAAAACACTTGTAAAACCGTAATACTTCGCTAATTTCTTAAAAATCTGCAATTTATTATAGGTTACCTCCAAATCTATTTTTTCTTTGTTTGGATATACTTCCTCACCATATTTTTGTTGAAATTTTTTAATTCCTGCTAATAGCTTATTAGCTTCTGTATAATTATTAGTTTTTTTAGCATCCTGTAATAATCGAATATATATGGGTAAGGATTGTCTAACAAATAATGAATCCTTTCCAGTGAAGTTGGCTCTTGAACCTTCAGGATAAGAAACCCATTTATTATTTTCATCATTTAATTTAGGATAGATTCTTAATATGCTTAGACTCAATGCTTGGGAAAATAAGTAGATTCTTCTATCTATTTTAATGACATCTTTTTCAAATTTGTTTTTAACATTTTTTTTCTGTGCTTCTAAAACATAATCACTAATTTTTGATTCTGTTCCTTCATAAAAATCGGCTAGAGCTGCATGAGTGACATCCTCATCAACCCCTATAATTTCTCGAATTTCGGTATTTCCATCTTCTAAATAAATAAAAGGGACATTGAACCAAAGTTTTGAGTTTTCTATGATAGACAGAAAGACTTGGCTAGGTTCTATTCCTTTAAAATCATCATCATGATATACCTTTCTTACCAACTCAGAGGAAAATGTATGTGCCGGTTTCATTCGTCCACCTGCATCTTGAATAATAAGTGTATTAAATTCTTCAGCGTGTTTTAATTCTACTAAGTTTTCTAAGAGAACAGAATCAACTTGTTGATTTGAAATTTTAGTTAAATGATTTTTTTCAGTTTGAGCTGTTCCAGAAACACTTATTAAAAGTCCAATAAAAAGGGTTAGCGTTGCTTTTTTCTTTTTAATTTTTTTTAATGTTTTTTTCAAGCTATCAAATCTTGTTCCCGGTGCAAATAGAATAGAAATCATTCCAATATAGAGTAAAGAATAACCGATATAGCTAATTAGAGTTCCCCAGAAATCATGGTTAACAGATAGGTGTGTCTGCTCTACTTCACCGGAAAGATCATAGCTGGCTTGAAAAAACTTATAGCCTTTGTGGTCTAATATATGGTTCATGTAAATTCTATAATCAAATGTTTCATCAGGATCTATGACCGTAATTTCACTAGCAAAAGCTGCAGCACTTTCAGATCCAGGATACTTTTCTAATTGAAAATCATTTAGCTTAACTTCAAAGGGTGTTTTTAATAGTTGAGGCCCATAATCTATTCTAAAGTTTAATCCATTCAAAGAAAATTGAGTAGGTCTTTGCGGAGCATATTTACCACCATATATTTCAATTTCTTTTGTTTTTCCGTCTACGGTAACATCTAACAGTAACGCAGCTAGTTTTGTATCATCTTTTTTAGAACCTCTAACTGTTTTTAATTCTCCTTTTTTAACGGGTTCTGGAATTACAAATGGTAGTTCACCTACTCGATATAAAGATCTGAGCTGAAATTCTTGAATACTATCTTTAATAACAGATCCTTCAGCTCTATCAGCCATTCGCATCCAAGTTCCATTGTTTCGTGTTTGAATTTTTAAAAGACCATCTTCTCTAAACAAATTAATAGTACCTGAATTATTAGGCGCTTCAAACCCTACCAATACACCATGTATATTTTGTAAATCTCCCTTTTTTATGTAATGTTCATGCCTTGATCCGCTACTAGATTCAACTATAAATAAAAATTCTTCTCCAGTTTCACTTTCAAAAAATTTTTCTTCTGCCCATGGAATGTATTCAGATAATTTAACAGAGAAAACTTGATCTTTAAATTCATCATCTAAGCTCCATTTGTTGTTTCCCTTAGCAGAGAATAATGTAGATTTATGAAATGTTTTTTGCACTTCGTTATTATCAACTACTAAGTTTACATAAGTGGTTTCAGATAGAAATTCTTGAGTAGTTTCTCCCTCATTAATAAGCATTAACCCTTCATAACCAACATACCTAGTAATTCCTGCTCCAATTAAAATTAGAAGAAATGATACGTGAAATAATAATACTGGCCATTTTTCTTTTCTTAATAACCGATATCTAAAAATATTTCCAAAAAAATTGATAATAAAAAATACCATAATGGCTTCAAACCACCAAGCGTTGTAGACTAGTGCTTTAGCTGTTTGAGTTCCATAATCATTTTCAATAAATGTTGCAACTCCCATAGCTATCGAGTATACTATAAAAAGCAATGCAGTTAATCGGGTAGAGTAGAAAATATCGAATATTTTTTTCATCCTGTAAAGACTTGTAAATAAGTCTGCAAATTTAAGGATTATACAACGAAAAATTCATTCATTCTCTTCTTTTTTAAAACTAAAAAAATCTTGTTAACTAAAGTTTAACAAGATTTTTATGAACTGAGTCTATTCAGTTTATTTCGTATTTTTAGTATATAATTTAGTTAATTAATTTTGGAGGTCCAGCAGGTATTTGAGGTTTATATACCTTGTTTCCCTTACGTTCTTTAAATTCTTTTTTTGCCCCCTCAATTAATTTGGGATTTTTGTAAAAGTCAAGCATTGTCATCGCTAATGATTTTGAAGCGTATACCATTCCTTTATGACCTATAGACATTCCTGTACAAGCAACAACAGCCCATGAATGCCAGGGACCGTCTTTGGCAGCTGTTGTTACACCCATTCTTACAACGGGTACTACTTGACTTACATCACCAACATCAGTAGACCCTCCTTGGGCTGGAAGTGTTGGTTTAATAGGTTTTATTTTACCGTCTATTCCCTTAAGTTCTTTTCCTGTTTCTTTAAGGATTGTATTAGCATATTCAATTTCATCACTTGAATATTCTATCTCTCCTAATAATTCAAAGTTTTTCTGAATAATTTTAGCACCAAATCTATTTGGTATAATTTCATAGATGCCTGAAATTAAACTCAATTCGTACTCTACGTTAGCCATCATTGATGCTCCCTCTGCCATTTTTTTTGCTCTTTCATACAAAATATTGACATTCTCTTTATCGTTTTCTCGAATTCTAGTCCATATTTGTGCATAATCAGGAACTACGTTAACAACATCACCTGCTTTTTCAATATCATAATGTATTCTGGCTGTTGGTCTAATATGTTCTCTATAATAGTTTAAGGAAGTAGTATATAGTTCCATTGCATCAACAGCACTATTTCCATTCCATGGATCCCCAGATGCATGAGCGGCATCTCCAAAAAACTTCAATCTAAAATCTACTAGTGCTTTACTACTTTGTGTACTCGCCTCAATTTCATCTGCAGGATGCCAATCCATGCAGATATCTAAATCATCAAACAATCCCTCTCTAACCATCCAAACTTTTCCAAAAATTGTTTCTTCAGCTGGTGTTCCATAAAATCTTACAGTTCCTGAAATTTCTCCAGATTCAATCATTTCTTTAATGGCTATTGCAGCACCTAAACTTGCAGTACCAAAAAGATTATGTCCGCAACCATGGCCAGGTGCTCCTTTTACAAGAGGATCTTTGATAGGCTGTTTTTTTTGAGATATTCCAAGGTTCGCATCAAATTCTCCCATGATTCCAATGATTGGTTTTCCTGAACCGTATTCAGCTACAAAAGCTGTTTGAATTCCTGCAACACCTTTTTTTACAGTAAATCCATTTTCTTCTGCATAGTCTGACAAATAATTTGAAGATTTAAACTCTAATAAAGCTGGTTCTGCCGCTTCCCATATGTTATCACTTATTTCAATAAGATTTTTTTTATGTTTTTCTATGGAGTTTACCAATGCCTTTTTGTTTTTAGACATCCGTTTTTGGGCATTAGTAGTCATAGATAGTAAAAGTATTATGACTAAAAGTATATGTTTTTTCATTTTAAATTTTTGTATTGAAATTAATAAGGTTAATATAAGATAATTATTTAATAGAATCTATTAAAATAGTAATCATATCTATGGCAGCTTGAGCAATTTTTGTTCCAGGGCCAAATACACCTACAGCTCCACAATCAAAAAGAAATTGATAATCTTGAGTAGGTATGACACCTCCAACAATGACCATAATATCCTCTCTTTCATATTTTTTTAATTCAGAGATTACTTGTGGAACTAGTGTTTTGTGACCTGCAGCTAGTGAAGAAATCCCAAGGATATGTACATCATTTTCTATTGCTTGTTTTACAGCTTCTTTTGGGGTTTGAAATAATGGACCGATATCTACATCAAACCCTAAATCTGCATAGGCAGTAGCTACTACCTTTGCACCTCTATCATGACCGTCTTGACCAAGTTTAGCAATCATAATACGCGGCCTTCTTCCTTCCAGTTCTGCAAACTTATCTATGAGTTCTGTAGCTTCTTTAAATAATTTATTATTTTTTATTTCTTTACTATACACTCCTGAAATTGTTTTATGTATTGCTTTATGCCTTCCAAAAGCAACCTCTAGGGCATCCGATATTTCTCCAAGAGTAGCCCTCTCTTTAGCCGCTTTTATAGCTAAATGTAATAAATTTTTCCTTTTAAGAGACTCATGGTCGTTAGATTGAATGTGTAGCTTTGCGTTTTTTGTAATCTCTGTAAGTATTTCTTTTACTTTTTTCGAATTTCTATTTTTCTTTAAACTTGAAAGTCTATTTATTTGTAATCTCCGAACAGCCTCATTATCTACATTTAATATTTGTAAAGGATCTTCTTCTTTTAATTGAAATTTATTTACACCAACAATAATATCTTGTCCACTGTCTATTTTTGCTTGTTTTTTTGCTGCAGCTTCTTCAATACGCATTTTAGGAATTCCTTTTTCTATTGCTTTTGTCATTCCGCCTAATTCTTCTACTTCCTGGATTAAATGCCATGCTTTGTTTGCTATATCTTCAGTTAGTTGTTCTAGATGATAACTTCCAGCCCAAGGGTCTACAGTTTTTGTAATGTGAGTTTCTTGTTGTAAATATATTTGCGTATTTCTTGCTATTCTTGCAGAAAAATCTGTTGGTAAAGCGATGGCTTCGTCTAGAGCATTCGTATGAAGACTTTGTGTGCCGCCAAAAACTGCTGCCATTGCCTCTATTGTTGTTCTTGCTACATTGTTAAATGGATCTTGTTCTGTTAAACTCCATCCACTTGTTTGAGAGTGTGTTCTTAATGCGAGTGATTTTGGATTTTTTGGATGAAACTCTTTGACCAATTTTGACCAAAGCATTCTAGCAGCTCTCATTTTTGCTATTTCAGTAAAATGATTCATTCCTATAGCCCAAAAAAATGATAATCTTGGTGCAAAAGAATCTATTTTCATTCCTGTCTCTATTCCTTTTTTTATGTATTCTAATCCATTAGCTAGCGTGTAGGCTAATTCAATCTCGGGAGTAGCACCTGCCTCTTGCATATGGTATCCTGAAATTGAAATTGAATTAAATTTTGGCATTTTTTCACTAGTATATTCAAAAATATCTGCTATTATTTTCATAGATGGAGTTGGAGGATAGATATACGTATTTCTAACCATAAACTCTTTTAAGATATCATTTTGAATAGTTCCTGATAAATCTATTTCATGAACTCCTTGTTCTTGTGCGGCTACAATATAAAATGCTAATATTGGTAATACAGCCCCGTTCATAGTCATAGAAACAGACATTTTATCTAAAGGAATACCCTCAAATAATATTTTCATATCTTCTACAGAGTCAATAGCAACACCAGCTTTTCCAACATCTCCCTCTACACGTTCATGATCCGAATCATACCCTCTATGAGTTGCTAGGTCAAAAGCAACAGACAAACCTTTTTGACCAGCAGCTAAATTTCTTCTGTAAAATGAATTGCTCTCTTCTGCTGTGGAAAATCCTGCATATTGCCTAATAGTCCATGGTCTTCTAACATACATCGTAGAGTATGGACCTCGTAGGTTTGGAGCTATACCAGCTCCAAAATCTTCATGATTAAAGCTTTTATGATTTGTCTTTTTTTGAAGATTTAATGATAGATTTTGAAGTGTTTTTCTAGCCATTGTCAAGTTTTGTAAATTGATACAGCTTTACATTCATGTTTTTAATTTCTTTATTTAATTTTTTGATTCTATACCCATAAACAATAAAATAGATCATTAATAAAAATATGATCATCGGTAATGAAAACATAATAATATCAATAGCTAGGAATTTTGAAAAATTATAACTTGTAATTAAGTAGCTAAATTCTAAAAAAACAAACACCACTGTATAAAATAATATTAAAAAAAATAAACAGTGTTTTTTAATATTTTTTTTTAGTGTTTTTGCCGAGTCTTTTTTTTGAATGATTAGTGTTTGCAACTCTTTTATTTTATCATTAATCATAATTCCTTTTTTAATCTCTTTTGTTCTAGTTGTTCAGACAATCTTTTTTTAAGAATTGGGGGAATTAATGTTTTTGAATTGTTCGTTTTTAGAAATGGATATAGTTGAAGCTCATGCTTCATTTTAGTTGTTAGTTCAGGTAATAAATTAGTGCCTAAAAGTATGGTTTTGTTTTGGTTAAATCTTTCTTGTTCCTCTTCTGCATGCTCATTTATTTTTCTTTGGATTGCTCCTTTTTTTAGTTGGCTTAAAAAGCCACCATTTTTTTCTATTTGCTTAAATAGTTGCAGTGCTTTTTCGGCAAATTGTTTTTCTAAGCTTTCAACATAATAAGAACCATCTGTAATTTTATGAGCATCAGAAAAATAGGCTTCATTTTTTAAAATTAATAACTGATTTCTTGCAATCCGTTCTCCAAATTCATTTGATTTATGGTAGATTGAGTCATAAGAAATATTAGAAATTGTATTTACACCTCCAAGAATAGCACTCATGCATTCACTGGTGGTTCTTAACATATTTACGTTGTAGTCATATATTGTTTTATTACGTAAAGTTGGTTTTGAGAAAATATGAGCGGTAAAATCATCAACTTTGTATTCATTAAACAAAGTATTTAATAGTATTCTGAAGGCCCTTAATTTTGCAACTTCAAAGAAGTAATTATTTCCGATTGAAAAATTGAAATGAATTTTTGTAATAATAGATGGTCCAAAAATCTCAATATATTCATTGGTATGAGCTAATGCATAAGCCAATTCTTGAATAATACTGGCCCCAGCATTTTGATATAAAGATGCATTAACACTAATAGAGTTATTTGAGTTGTATATGAATTTTTTGGTCTCAGCTATATCTGAGTTCATATTGGTGTACCAATTTCCACTAGAAGCTAAATTCTCTATAATATCTATCTGAAAATAGATATGACTATTGTTGTAATAATTATGGATATCATTAACAAAAGTAGCGTCCAGAAACTCAAGTTTTAGATATAAGGATATTTTGTCTATGTCTATGTTATCTAGTAGTAACTTGTATTTAAATTTTTTATTTGCAATAAACTGAATAGATGTGGCCCCTCTTTCTATACTATCTAAAGCTAATTTATTGGCAATTTCTATATTGTCTACAAAAATAGTCTGACAAATATTATAGCCAACATCAGGTAAAGAAATCTTTGATAAATGCCTATCCTCTTTGGTATAGAATGGTTTTACAGCAATGCCGTCATTTGATTTCCATATCAAGGATTCATTATAATCAAGTCCATTCAGGTCTACTTGAATTTTTTGTTTCCAAGCAGCTGCAGTTATGGGATCAAAATCGTTGAACAAAAAACTATCCATTTATTTTCTTAAGGTATCAAATTCTATGATGTAAATATCTTCGTTTTCTTTTTTCATTAAATATTGCTCTCTAGCAAATTTTTCAAGTTGAAGAGAGTCTTGAAGTTCTGTAATTGTTTTTTTGTCTTTACTAATTTCCTTTTTATAAAAGTTTATGGTATTATTTAATTCTTTAATTTCTTTTTTAAACTCTTTATTTAACTGAACATTGGTGTCAAAAAAGAACATCCATACTAGAAAGCTACTAAATATGATAACATATGAATTGGTTAAAAACTTGAAAAATTTATTTTCTTTTATTTTTTTTGAAACCATATTTTATAGGCGTTCACTTATTACAGTTCTAACAATATCAATAGCTACAGTATTGTATCTGTCATTTGGTATGATAATGTCTGCAAAGCTTTTCGTAGGTTCAATAAATTGCTGATGCATTGGTTTTAAAGTTTCTTTGTATCGATTTAGAACTTCATCAATATCTCTACCCCTTTCCTTTATATCTCTTTTTACTCGTCTAATTAATCTTTCGTCTGCGTCTGCGTGAACAAATATTTTTATATCAAACAGATCTAGTAATTTTTTACTATTAAAAATTAAAATCCCCTCTACAATTAAAACTTTTCGGGGTTGAGTTTTTAAGGTGTCTTTTGTTCTGTTGTGTGTTACGAAAGAATAAATAGGTTGTTGTATTTCTTTTCCAGATTTTAAAGTTATAATATCCTGTTCTAACAATTCAAAATCAATGGCTCTAGGATGATCAAAATTTATTTTTATTCTTTCTTCATAGGATAAATTGTCAGTAGATTTGTAATAAGAATCTTGCGAAATAACGCAGACCTCATCTACGGGTAATTCATTTAAAATTTGATTTACAACAGTTGTTTTACCACTTCCTGTTCCTCCAGCTATACCTATTACAAGCATTGTTAAATTTTCTTATTAATTTGATAAATAATTATACACAAATTTAACAAAATAATAATTGATTAGTTTATTAAGAGGCTTCTTTCGTAAATAATAAAGGATCATAGAAAACTCGATGTAGAACCTTGAGAAAAGAGGTTAATTTTTACTTTTAGTCAGGATAAGAAGATTATTTCATGATCCTCCATTTTTAAGCTGCAAATTAAAGCATCGCTTTAATTTAAATAAACAAACGAAAAAATCTCCTTAAGAAAGTTAACTTTATACGAAGATTTTTCGCTTTATTTTGTCGGGATGAGAGGATTCGAACCTCCGATCTCTGGTCCCCCAGACCAGCACTTTAACCGGACTAAGCTACATCCCGAATTGATGCAAATATAAATGTTATAACTCTTTTGTGATAGTATCTGTTATACATAAATTTCTATGCTAGTGCCTCTTTATAGGTTTTTAAACACCGTTCTCTTGCAAATTTATGATCTACCATCGGAGATGGGTAGGTGAGTTCTTGAAAGTCTGGAACCCATTTTTTAATATATGAAAAGTCTTTGTCAAATTTTTTTATTTGGCTAGTTGGGTTAAAAATTCTAAAGTAAGGAGAAGCATCTACTCCTGTTCCAGCCACCCATTGCCAATTACCAACATTACTAGACATTTCATAATCATGTAGTTTTTCTGCAAAATAAGCTTCACCCCATCTCCAATCTATTAATAAATGTTTACAAAGAAAACTGCCTACTAGCATACGAACTCTGTTATGCATAAAACCAGTATTGTTCAGTTGTCTCATTCCTGCATCTACCATTGGGTATCCTGTAGTTCCATTACACCACTTTTTAAAATCATCTTCATTATTTCTCCAAATAATCCTGTCATACTTGGGCTTAAATGAATCTTTGTGTGTGTGAGGGAAATGCCATAATATTTGCATAAAGAACTCTCTCCATATTAATTCTTTGAGAAAAGTTTTGTTTTCTTGCTCCTCAGCTCTTGATACCATTTGACGAACACTTACTGTACCAAATCGAAGATGAGGACCTAGTTTAGAGGTGTTGTCTAGAGCAGGAAAATTTCTAGTTTCTTCATATTCGTTGATAATTCTTGAATTAAAAATATAATTTTTAATTGGGGTGTTTGTTTCCTCGAACCCTAACTCCTCTAATGTAAGTTCTTTCGCTTTTGATTGTGTATATAGTTGACTTAGTAAGTCTTCAGATGTATAATGGGTATGATTGATTTGTTCGTACGCTTCTATCCATTTTTTTGAATAGGGTGTGTAAACAACGTATGGATTACCATCTTTTTTAGTAATCTCATTTTTTTCAAAAATTACCTGATCTTTAAAAGAATTAAAATTTATATTTTCGGATGTTAACAACTCTTTAATCTCTTGGTCTCTTTTAATAGCATAGGGTTCATAATCATGATTTGTAAATACACTTGCTATTGGATATTTTTTAATAAGTGACTCAAAAATTTCTATTGGCTTTCCATGATATATATTTATTGATGCATCAAATGATTTTAAATGTTCATTCATAGATCTCAATTCCTTGATAATAAAAGAAACACGAGCATCATTTTTAGGTAGTTTTTCTAAAATACTAGTATCAAAAATGAAAATTGGAAGTACTTTTTCAACTGATTTTAGGGCATTAAATAATGCAACATTATCATGTAATCGAAGGTCTCTGCGAAACCAAAATATTGAAATTTTATCCATTAATTATTAAATTTTTCCAAAAATTTCAGTTATTTTTTTTTGTCGATAATTAAAAATTTCTTCTAGTTTTGGTTTTATTAAAATAGGGTGCAATATTTGACCCAGTATACCAAATGGCACCTTATAATCTATAATATCTTCCATTTCTACACCTCCATCAATTTCATGGATAAAATGCTTGTGATGCCAGAAAGAATAGGGTCCAAATAATTGAACATCAATAAAATAGCTATCTTTTTGTAAATGAGTTATTTCACTAATCCATTTGGTTTTAATTCCTGCTATAGGTGTTACACTGTATTGTATTACTTGTCCAGCATACATTGGTTTTTGATCTTTTGAAATGATAGTGAAATTCATCTCTTTTGGTGTAAGTAAAGACAAGTTGTTTGGGTCTGATAAAAAACTCCAGGCTTTATTTAACGATATCGGTAACTTTTGTTTTTTATGAACTGTGTATAATTTCATGGTTAATTATGGATGAGAACATACAGATTAAGTGAGGTAGCTATACATAACCATATCATGTAGGGTAGGAGTAAAAAGCTAATTCTCTTTTGCTCTTTATAATAGGTGATAAAAAAATAAAAAATAACAGCTGTTAAAAGCGTTATTACAACTAAAGCGAACAGAATTAGTTTCTGATTAAAAAAAATATAATTCCAGCTTACATTAAGAAGTACTTGAGAAATAAATAAAGTAAGTTTTTTTTTGGTGAAGTTTTGGGTGAAAAGAAAAACTAAATAGACAGAAAAACAAACCATGATAGTAGTCCAAGCAGCACCAAAAACCCAACCTGGTGGTGTCCATGGGGCTTTATTTAAATTTAGATACCAACTAGTCATAGGGCCGTTGTTCATTAACCAACTACCAAGGCCTAAACCACCAAAATTGACGAATAGAAATAAAATTAAATATTTAATTTTATGATGCATTACTTCTTTTCTAATAATTCTATTTTCTTTAAAATTTGATCCGCTTCAACATACTTTTGATCACTTGCACTTCTATCAATTGACTGAAGATCATACCCTTCTTTCATTTTCTTTTTATATGAATCCTGTAACTTCTCTACTTCTGTCTTTTTTTTAAAAATTCCAAACATAATTTTAAAGGTGTTTTTTAATTTTTGAACTAGTTGGGGAGGTTATAGAATAGTAATAGTCAATTAATTCACCATCCTCATTAATTAGATATTTTTGAAAATTCCATTTTACAGAAGAGTTTTTTCTACCGTTTTCATTTTTTTTTGTTAGCCAACTATACAATGGATGTTGTTCATTTCCTTTGACTGAAATTTTCTCTGTTATGAGAAATGAAACACCATAATTTACTTGACAAAACTCATTAATCTCAGAAGAATTACCTGGTTCTTGTTTGCCAAATTGATTACAAGGAACACCAATAACTACAAGACTTTCTTCGTATAAATTGTGAAGTTTTTGCAATTCTTTGTACTGGGGCGTAAAACCACATTTAGACGCAACGTTTACAAATAATATCTTTTTCCCCTTAAACAAAGAAAGATTTATGGGTTTTCCTTGAAGGGAATTAATTTCTATATCATAGATTGATTTCTTGGAAGACATTTTGGAAGATTTATTTGTTATAGTTAAGGTCTTAATAAATATAGATAAAGGTTTCATTTTAAATTTTAAAACTTACAATACCACAATCCATATTAAAAACTTGCCCTGAGATAGATGCTGATTTTTCTGATAATAAAAATTCAGCTAAATCAGCTACTTCGTTAGGATTTAAGAACTTTTTCAGAGGATGACGTTCTGTAATCATATCAATCATTTTCTCATTTCTGAGTATTTTTGATGCTAAATCTGTGTCAGTTACTGTAGGAGCAATTGCATTGATGCGTATTGTTGGAGCAAATTCTGCTCCTAAAGATTTTACAAGCCCTTCAACTGCAGATTTTGCAGCAGAAACACTAGCATGAAACGGCATTCCTAGTTTTGTTGCTACAGTACTAAAAAGAACTATTGATGGCTTATCACCTTTTTTTAAAAGAGGTAAGTAATGTTGTATTGTTTTTACTGCTCCTATAACATTTATTTCAAAATCATTTCTAAAATCATCAAGTTTTAAACGCGATATTGGTTTTAGATTAATACTCCCTGGGGAATATATAATTGAGTCTAATTCATCTAATTCTGGAAGTTCATCAGTTAAAATATCACAGGTGTGATGAGTAAGGTTATGGTGTGATAAATCAGGTTTGACTCTACTAATATTAATAACATAGTTTTTGTCAACTAATTTATTTAGAAGAGAATTTCCGATTCCTCGGCTTCCTCCAATAATTAAAATTTTTCGCATTCTTAACTAGATGTTAGTGGACGACCTTTCAGTCTTTTTTCAATTTTTTGTTTAATCACAGTCAGTCTTTTCATTAAATCCATCAAATCCTGTTCCTTCGTTTCTTTGTAGATGTCATTAATTTCTAATATCAATCCTTTTACTTCCCTTGAAGCTATAATACGATCACTTGTTGTAATAAATTTATGTTTTCTGTGCTCAAATTCTGTAGCTCTTTCTATTAAATCCATTGTTTAATCTTTTAAATAGTTCAATAATTCATTGATTTTGGTTGGAGTATTAAACTTTCCACCATAATATGAGGTAATTGTTGCTGATGTATCATCTTTAATACCTCTAGATGACACACATAAATGTTTCGCGTCTATTATAACAGCGACATCATCAGTTTGTAGAGTGTTTTTTAAATCCTCTGCAATTTGATTAGTTAGTCTTTCTTGCACTTGGGGTCTTTTAGCATAATATTGAACAATACGGTTCAATTTAGAAAGCCCTATGACTTTACCAGATGAGATGTAAGCTATATGCGCTTTACCAATTATTGGAACAAAATGGTGCTCACAATTGGAGTAGAAGGTTATATTCTTCTCAACCAACATCTGATTGTACTGATATATATTGTCAAATAAAGCAATTTTTGGCTTATTATTAGGGTTTAATCCAGAAAAAATTTCATCAATGTACATTTTAGCAACTCTTTCAGGAGTTCCTTTTAAGGAATCATCTGTTAAATCTAGTCCCATAACGTCCATTATTTCCCCAAAAAGTTTAGCAATTTTTTCTTTTTTCTCCTGATCTGAAATTAAAAAAGCTGTAGGTTTCATAGGGGTTTTTAGACCAGTATAGAGGTGGTCATCACCAACTTCATGAATAGTAAGGGTATCTAATCCATTTATTTTTTTAATTTCTTTATCTACTATTTTTGTATTCATTTTTTTCTTTTTTCAGTGCTGTATCAAAATATCTTTTACTTAAATCAAAGCACTATTTTTTTATCTTTTTGAAATTGAATTGTTACTAATTTGTCTTTGTCTTGAACATTTAAAACGGCCACTTTCAAATTCTCTTAACTTACTATGTTTCGTCTTTCTCCCTTGCACTCTCTTTCTCCAAAGCTTAAAACTTTTTGGTTTCATCTCTAACCTCATAAGTTCAATAACTTCTTGTTCTTTTAACCCAAACTGAAATTTTATGGCATCAAATGTGGTTCTGTCTTCCCAAGCCATTTCAATTATTCTATCTATTTCAACTAGTGACAACTTATTCATAAGCAGGAGTTATGTATTTTTCTTGATCATTAACTTTAAAATCAATCATTTTATCAATAAACTTCTTGTTTTCTCTATATAATTTATTGTTTTTAAAAGATATATACTTTCCTTGAGCATGAATGGTTAATCTATTTGTTTTGTATATAACTAATTGTCTGTATGGAATTACCCAGCTGTAATTATTCAAACCTTTATTTAATAATACTATAATACCACCCGGACGCAATTCAATATTTGCATAGTTTGCATCTGATACTTTATTTAAATAATTACTAAGGTTTTGGCTAGTTTCTTCAATAATCATTCTTTTAGAACCTATACCACCCATCTTTAATGATTGGTAAAATGTAAAAGGAAAACCTAATAAATCATTGGTTAAGTTTTTCGCTTCTTTGTTTGTGTGTGTAATTGTAAAAATCATAGTTATCTACTCAAATGTAATTTTGTTTAATGAATATATCAAATGATTAGACAAAAATTAACATATAATTATAGTATGAGGATTTACATAAAACCTTAAAGGGTTCGATGAGGGTATTTTTAGCTATCTATCTCTTAACATGATATTTCTATCTGAAAGAGTATGTTTTAATAATATCCGTTTGCTTTCTTTTTTAACCTCAGGATTTTTTTTCAAATTCCATAGGATATCTGAAGCTTTTTTTCTGGTTTTCTTTAAATCAACAATGGGGTTAGGATAGTCTTTGCCTAAAGTGAAGTTATAAAGTTGCTGTTCTAGTGGAGTCATTAAATATGGTTCGTGAGCAAAAATTGTATCTAGTTTCTTAAGTTCTGGAACCCATTTTTTTATGAATTTAGCATCTTCATCGTGTTCAATACCATTTTTCACAGGATTGTATATCCTTAGATTATTAATACCTGTTTCTCCGGCTTGCATTTGTAGTTGTGGGAAATGAATACCAGGTTCAAAATCTAGAAACATTTGAGATAAATGAGTGGTTGCATCCTGCCACGGTTGCCATAAAATATGTGTAAAAAATGAAACAGTTAAAGCTCTCATTCTAAAGTTTAAATACCCCGTTTCTTTTAAACATCTCATGCATGCATCAACTAAAGGGAAGCCAGTGGTTCCTGTTTTCCATGCGTTTTGGTATTTCTTTGATATCGATTTTTTTAGTTTGTGATATCCTTTATTTACACTAGCATTTTCCATCACATGCTCCATCTCAAATTTCTGAATAAAATGTGCTTGCCATCTAAGTCTAGATAAGAATGCTCCTATATGCCTTGT
>CAXHZP010000025.1:0-29033 GCA_964021805.1 uncultured Flavobacterium sp. | reverse complement strand
AGATCTTCATTGTTTTTACTCAAAATCTTTATTAAAATTGCCCAATTACCAGTTGTGTAGTGGCTTTCTACAACTTCAGGTATTTGTTTCAATTTTTTTATAGCTGATGAATACATTGCTGCTGAATCTAAAAAAATACCAACAAATGCAGTAGTTGTATACCCTAATGCCTTGGGGTTTAAAATTAATTTTGAACCAGCCATTAAATCAGAGCTTTCTAGTTTTCGTAAGCGTTGATGAATTGCTGCTCCAGATATGCCAACTTCTCGAGCTATAGATAAAATGGGTGTTCTAGCATCTTCAACTAACCTTTTAATTATAATTTTATCAATCCCATCAATTTTGATTTTACTAGCCATAGTTTTGTGTTAATTTATTAATGCAATGTTCAAATATATAAAAAAGGAGAATATAACTATATCCTCCCTTTTGCTAATATTTTGTAAGTAAAAAATATTATTTTGATTTCATTTCAAAATCTTCCATGAATTTAGTGGTATAGTTCCCAACTATATAATCAGGATGATCCATTAATTGTCTGTGAAAAGGAATGGTTGTTTTAACACCTTCTATAATAAACTCATCTAGAGCTCTCTTCATTTTATTAATTGCTTCTTCTCTAGTTTGTGCCGTAGCAATTAGTTTTGCAATCATTGAATCATAATTAGGCGGAATCATATACCCAGAATATACGTGGGTATCTAAGCGTATTCCGTGACCACCTGGAGCATGAAATGTTGTTATTTTTCCTGGTGAAGGTCTGAAATTATTGTAGGGATCTTCAGCATTTATTCTACATTCTATTGAATGTAGTTTTGGCAAATAGTTTTTCCCAGAAATTGGAACTCCGGCAGCAACTAATATTTGCTCTCTAATTAAGTCATAATTTATGACCTCTTCTGTAATGGGGTGTTCTACTTGAATACGTGTATTCATCTCCATAAAGTAGAAGTTTCTATGTTTGTCGACTAGAAATTCTACTGTTCCAGCACCTTCATACTTTATGTATTCTGCAGCTTTTACAGCAGCTTCACCCATCTTATCTCTTAATTCATCCGTCATAAATGGAGAAGGAGTTTCTTCTGTTAATTTTTGATGACGTCTTTGAACAGAGCAATCTCTTTCAGATAAATGACAGGCGTTGCCAAAAGAATCTCCTATAATTTGAATTTCGATATGTCTAGGTTCTTCAATTAACTTTTCTAAATACATGGCATCATTTCCAAAAGAGGCCTTAGCTTCTTGTCTAGCAGAATCCCATGAGTCTTGAAGTTCTGAAGCATTCCATACGGCTCTCATTCCTTTACCACCACCTCCAGCAGTAGCTTTTAACATAACTGGATATCCTGCATCTTTTGCTAATTGTTCACATTCTTTAAAATCTTTAATGATTCCTTCAGAGCCAGGTATACAAGGAACACCTGCTGAAATCATGGTAGATTTTGCAGAGGCTTTATCTCCCATTTGATCAATCATTTCTCCAGTAGCTCCAATAAATTTAATATCATGTTCTTCACACAATTTGGAAAATTTTGCATTTTCAGATAAAAACCCATAACCAGGGTGAATGGCATCTGCATTTGTAATTTCTGCTGCTGCAATAATGTTAGACATTTTTAAATAGGAGTCTGAGCTAGGTGCTGGCCCTATACAAACAGCTTCATCTGCAAACTTAACATGTAAACTTTCAGCATCTGCTGTAGAATAAACAGCTACACTTTTTATTCCCATTTCTTTACAGGTTCTAATCACTCTTAAAGCAATTTCACCTCTGTTTGCAATCAATATTTTTTTAAACATAATTGTATTATTTTGTTCTTAATGTTAAAAGATGGTAGTATACCTTTTAACTAAAAAATTAAGAAGGATCTACCAAGAATAAAGGTTGGTCAAACTCTACAGGAGATGAATCGTCTATAAGAACTTTTACGATAGTTCCAGACACTTCAGATTCAATTTCATTGAAGAGTTTCATTGCTTCAATAATACATACTGTGTCTCCAATATTTATGGTGCTACCCACTTCAACAAATAAAGGCTTGTCTGGAGCAGGTTTTCTATATAGTGTTCCAATAATTGGAGACTTTATAGTTACATATTTAGAGTCATCATTTTTACTTTCTGGAGCTGGAGTTACTGGTGTTTCACTAACCACTTGTGGAGTAGTAGCTTGAATAACCTGAGGAGCTGCCATGATTGGAGCTGGCTGGGTATAGGTGACTTCAGTTCTCTCAGAACCAGTTTTAATGGTGATTTTTATATCTTCCATTTCTAACTTAACTTCATTTGCTCCTGATTTAGCAACAAACTTAATAAGATTTTGAATTTCTTTAATATCCATTACACTTAGTTTTAATTTTTTATTTTATGAATTATATGCCCATTTTAAGTAAATAGCTCCCCATGTGAAGCCACCACCAAATGCGGCAAATATTAAATTATCTCCTTTTTTTAATTGATTTTCGTAATCTGCTAGTAAAAGCGGTAGAGTAGCAGAAGTAGTGTTCCCGTATTTGTGAATATTCATCATTACCTTAGAATTATCTAAATCTACTCTTTTTGCTGTAGCCTCAATGATTCTTTTGTTAGCTTGATGAGGAACTAGCCAATTAACATCGTCATTAGAAAGGCTGTTTCTTAGTAACATTTTTTCAGCTACATCTGCCATATTGGATACGGCAAATTTAAAGACTGTTTTACCCTCTTGATGAACAAAATGTTGACCATTTTTTATGGTACTTTCTGATGGAGGAAGTATAGAGCCTCCTGCTTCAATTTTCAGGAATTCTCTTCCAGAACCGTCACTTCTTAGATACTCATCCTGAAGACCCAATCCATTTGAATTTGGTTCAAAAAGAACTGCACCAGCCCCGTCGCCAAAAATAATACATGTAGCTCTGTCTGAATAGTCAATGATAGAAGACATTTTATCAGCTCCAATAAGTAAAACTTTTTTATATCTACCAGATTCTATGTAAGAGGCTGCTGTAGACATTCCATACAAGAAGCTAGAGCAAGCTGCTTGAAGATCGTATGCAAAAGCATTTGTAGCTCCAATTTCTGTCGCAGTATAAACAGCTGTTGAGGCTACTGGTAAATCAGGAGTTGCGGTTGCAACTATGACCATGTCTATGTCTTCTGGATTAATTTTTGATTTGCTTAATAAGTCTTGAGCTGCTCTTATAGCCATGAAGGAAGTCCCTTGATTAGGCTCTTTTAAAATTCTTCTTTCTTTGATTCCTGTTCTTGTAGTAATCCAGTCATCATTTGTTTCAACAAGAGTTTCCAGCTCTTTATTGGTTAAAACGTAATCAGGAAGATACTTCCCAACTGCTGTTATAGCTGCAGTTATTCTAGACATATTATAACTTATTATAAGGAGGATTTTTAATTTTATGACCTTCCTCTAATCGGCTGACTAAAGTAGTAAAAATTATTTTAGTTTTTTTTAATAAAACACCTCAAAAAGGCGATTTTTTGGCAAAAAACATAAAAAAACCCTCAAAAAGAGGGCTTTTTTTGTGTTTTTTAATAAAAAACTATGCTTCTGCAGCAGTAGATTCTAATACTATTTGACCTCTATAGTATAGTTTTCCTTCATGCCAGTGAGCTCTATGATATAAATGAGCCTCTCCAGTTGTTGGATCTGTAGCTATTTGTTGGTCAGCAGCTTTATAATGTGTTCTCCTTTTATCTCTTCTTGTTTTAGATATTTTTCTTTTAGGATGTGCCATTTTATGTCTTTTTTTCTGTGATTAAACTTTTTAATTTATCCCATCTAGGATCTGTAACATCTTCATTTGATGAAGATTTATTTTTTTTAATTTCTAATTCTCTTAATTTATTTAAAGCTTCAGAGTTCATAGTACCATCTAGTACTTTAGGATGAACTTTTTTTGTTGGTACAGAAAGTATTATTAATTCATAGATAAATTGACTTACATCTAATTCATAATATTCATGAGGAATAATGATCATTTCATCATTATCGTCATTATATTCCTGTCCAAATTTAATAACCAAAGGTAAATTTCCATTGATTTTTTGATTGAATGGTTCTAAAGAGGTATCACAATCAACATTTACGGTTCCATTTACTTCAAAATTTAATTCAAAAAAAGTTGTTTTTTTTTCAAAAACTAAAGTTACTCGTAAACTACTATTGTTAAACTCATTAAAGCCAAAAGCTTCAAAGAACGTGTTATCAATTTCATAATCAAATAAATGTTTTCCTTGCTTTAATCCTATAAAAGGAATAATATATTGTTTCAAGTTTGACATTATCAGCTAATGAATTTGAGCGTGCAAAGATATGAAAATGTTTTAATTAACTAATATTTTTTTATCAATTTCTAGACTGTTTTTTTTGCTTTAAAACATTTTGTGTGAGTTCTTTATACTCTTTTCTGTTTTTGAATATTTTAATGCCTGTAAAAACAGCTTCTTTGAATGAATCTGAGTTAGCAACGCCTTTACCGGATATGTCAAATGCAGTTCCATGGTCTGGTGATGTTCTTACATGACTCAATCCAGCAGTAAAATTTACTCCATTTCCAAAAGTTAGTGCTTTAAAAGGAGCTAAGCCTTGATCATGATACATGGCTAAAACCCCATCAAATTGCTTGTAAGTTTCTGATCCAAAAAAACCATCAGCAGCATAGGGTCCAAAAACTAGTATTCCATTTTCATTTATAGATTTAATAGTAGGCTTAATAAGATCATTTTCTTCTTTACCTATTATTCCGTTATCTCCAGAATGAGGATTTAACCCAAGGACTGCTATTTTTGGTTTATTAATGTTAAAATCCTTTTTTAAGGATTGATTAAGTATTTTAACCTTGCTTTCAATTAATTCAGGTGTAATTGTTTCAGCAATTTTAGAAATTGGTATATGACCAGTAATGAGGCCAATTTTTAAAAAATCATTCATGAGTATCATTAAACTCTCTCCTTCTAAATTATGTTCCAAGAATTCAGTGTGGCCAGAAAAATTAAATTCATCAGATTGGATAGTTTCTTTATTAATTGGAGCAGTTATTAATATATCAATAGTTTCGTTTTTTAATGATTGAGTGGCTTGGTTTAATGATTTATGAGCATATAGACCTCCAGTTTTTGTAGCACTTCCAATTTCAACTACTACATCCTCTTTCCAAATGGTTAAAACATTTATTTTTCCATGAACTATTTGATCAATAGAATGAATCTCTTGAACAGTTGTTTCTATGTTCAATATTTTTTTGTGTATAGAAATTATTTTTTTAGAACCAAATAAAACAGGCGTGCAAAATTCTAACATTCTCTTATCTTCAAATGTTTTTAATATAACTTCAATACCAACACCATTTACATCACCTAAAGATATGCCAACTACTATTTTATCTTTTTTATTCATTTCTAAAGCTTAATATGTCTATTTTTGTTTATCACAAAAGTAACTAAATTTATATTCATGTTTACTGGAATTATCGAGACATTAGGTCGTGTTAAAAAGATTAAAAAAGATCAAGGGAATACTCATTTTACAATTCAAACAACTATTACTAATGAGTTAAAAATTGATCAAAGTGTTGCACACAATGGTGTTTGCTTAACAGTTGTTGAAATTTTTGATGATAACTATGTAGTTACTGCTATAAAGGAAACTCTAGATAAAACAAATCTTGATAAGCTATCTGTAAACGAGGAGGTAAATATTGAAAGAGCTATGAAATTAGGAGACAGATTAGATGGTCATATTGTTCAGGGACATGTAGATCAAATTGCTGTTTGTACTGAAATTATTGAAAATGATGGAAGTTGGATTTTTACTTTTTCTTACAATTCTAAAGCTAATAACATTACTATTGAGAAAGGTTCTATAACTGTTAACGGAGTTAGCCTTACCGTGGTAGGGTCTAAATTAAATCAATTTAGTGTAGCAATTATCCCTTATACTTTTGAAAACACTAACTTTTGTAAACTAGAGAAAGGTTCTATTGTTAATTTAGAATTTGATGTCATAGGTAAATATGTAGCTAGGCTTCATAATTTACAAAACTAGTTTTTAACTTTTCTTATTCCAAAAGCTACACCAAGCAACAACAAATAAACAATTCCACTATCGATTGGTAATCCAGGCGGCGGCGGCGGCGGTGGCGGTGGGCCTTGAGCCATTGTTATTAGGGGGAATAGAAGTAATAGTACTAAAGTTACTATTTTTCTCATTTTATCTAAATTAGGGTTTAGAATTAATAATGGTAAATATAAAAATTTTTTTTTAAAATGTGGACCCAGAAGGGCTCGAACCTTCGACCCCCTGATTATGAGTCAGGTGCTCTAACCAACTGAGCTATGGGTCCATAAATATGGACGGCAAATGTAATACTTTTTTGTAATTTTATAACACCAAAAAATAAATTTTATTTATTTCTACCCATTAAAAAAGCTCCAAATGAAATAAGCTTTTCTTTGTTGGATTCACTGATGCTCATTTTTTCTAATAAATTAAATGAAGAAGTAGTATAATCTTCAATTAATTTTTGAATTAATAAAGGAATATCACATCTTTCAAAAATTCTTTTTACTTCATCAATTTTGATAGAATTATCTTCTAATTTTTGTTTGTAGAAAAATTCTAATTTTTTCTTATCATCAGGGCTTGATAATTCCATAGCCTTAATGTATAAGAATGTTTTTTTATTTTCAATAATATCACCTCCCACTTGTTTTCCAAACGTTTCAGGGTCACCAAATGTATCAAGATAATCGTCCTGTAGTTGAAAAGCGAGCCCTAAATTTAAACCATATTCATACAATAGATCTGCATTTTTTTCTGATGCCTCTGCTACTATGGCCCCCATTTTTAATGCAGCAGCAACTAAGACAGATGTTTTTAAGCGTATCATGTTTAAGTACTCACTTATAGTAACTTCTTTTCTAGTTTCAAAGTCTATATCTAACTGTTGACCATCACAAACTTCTATGGCAGTTTTACTAAAAAGGATTGCTAGTTTTTGAAAAACTGTTGGAGGATAATTTTCAAAATATTGATAAGCCAAAATTAACATAGCGTCTCCAGAGAGTATTCCTCTGTTTAAGTCCCATTTTTCATGAACGGTTTTTTTACCTCTTCTTAAAGGGGCATCATCCATGATGTCATCGTGAACAAGTGTAAAATTATGAAAGACTTCAACTGCTAATGCAGCCGGCAGTGCTTTTGTAAAGTTTCCAGACAAAATATCAGCTGCCATTAAAGTTAAAATCGGACGAATACGTTTTCCAGAAAGTTGAATAATGTAATCTATTGGTTCATAAAGATTTTTAGGTTCTCTAATCCAATTTTTCTTGTTTAAATATTCTTCAAAATTTGTTTGATATGATGTTAAATCCAAAGTCTATAATAAATTTCAACAAAAATAAGATTTAAGATTTGTTTAAATGTTAAGAATGTTAAAAAATGATTAAACTTAGGAAACTATTTTTGTTTCTATAGTTTCCTATGTAAATTTGTACAATCTTAATTATGAAGGAAAAAATTTTATTTAATGCATCAGAAATGTTCTTAAACCTAGGGTTTAAAAGTGTTACCATGGATGACATTGCTAATAGTTCTGGAGTTTCAAAAAAAACAATTTATGCTCATTTTAAAAATAAAACAGAATTAGTAGTTGCGGTTACACTTAATATATTCGATGTTGTAAAGAGAGGAATAGATGTAATTCATGAACAACAACAGAATCCAATTATTGAGTTATTTGAAATTAAAAGATTTGTAATGGAGCATTTAAAAGATGAAAAATCATCACCACAATACCAATTACAAAAATATTATCCTAAAATTTTCAAGAATTTAAAACTCAAACAATTTGATGTGATGCATGGACTCATTAAAGAAAATTTAATGAAAGGGATTAAGCAAAATCTGTATAGAAAAACAATCGATATAGATTTTATTGGTAGAATTTATTTTCAAGGGATGACCGGTATAAAGAATAAAGATTTATTTCCCTTAAATAATTATTCAATGCTAACATTAACTAATTATCATTTAGAATATCATTTAAGAGGAATATGTACTTCAAAAGGACTTGAAGAATTAAATAAACAATTAAGTAACAATTAGAAGTATTCATTAAAAAAATCTCCCAATATAAAAAAGCTGATTCCTACATGTTTATACCCCTAAAACAACTATAATAAATACACAAAAAAGTACAAATGAAAAAACACATCATATTAACCTCTATTATTTTTCTAAGTTTAGCTATTCATGGACAAGAAAAAAGTATGATTATCTCTCTTGAAGAGGCTGTAATTTTTGCGTTAGAGAATAATTACAATATCAAAGAATCAAAAAATAGTATTCTCTCGGCAAAAGAAACCGTATGGGAGACAACAGCTACTGGTCTGCCTCAAATTAATGCTACTGTAAATTATCAAAACTTTATAAAACAACCTGTTTCATTATTGCCAGCAGCAGCTTTTGATAATACAGTTTCAGTAGTTCAGACTGTTGAGGATTATTTTGACATACAATCCAATAGAGATCCAACATTACCTCAGGGCTTTATTCCTGTAGTTTTTGGAACTCAACAAAACTTAAATGCTTCTGTAACGCTAACGCAACTATTGTTTGACGGCTCTTACCTTGTTGGTTTACAAGCATCTAGAGCCTATTTAAAAATTTCAGAACAAGCCAATGAAAAAACAGAAATTTTAACAAGAGAAGCAGTAATTAACACTTATGGAAGTGTCTTGGTAACAGAAAAAAGTATCGCTATTCTTAAAAGTAATCTTAAGATTTTAGAAAAGAATTTAAATGATGCTAAAAAGATTTATGAAAATGGTTTTAATGAGCAAGAAGATGTAGAGCAATTGGAAATTACTTATGGAACCCTAGAAAACCAGTTAAATAATATGCAAAGAATGAAAATTATTGCATATCAAATGCTCAACTTATCTATGGGGCTATCTATAGATACTGAACTTATTTTGACTGATAGTTTAGATTCACTAGCAGAGAAAAACATTGATTTAGGACTTATCTCAGAATCATTTAACCTATCTAATCACATTGATCTTAAAATTGCTGAAAATGATAGAGAGTCTAAAAGATTAATGATGCAATTAGAAAAAAGTAAGGCGTTGCCTAGCTTATCTGCTTTTGTAAATTACGGAAAACAAGCTTATTCAGATTCATTTACCTTTTTGAGAGGAAACCAACAGTGGTTTGGCTCATCGTTATTAGGAGTGAGTTTAAATGTACCCATTTTTAGTAGTTTAGGAAGAAAGTCTAAAACAGCTCAAGCAAGAATAGCATTAGAATCTGCAGATGTCAAATTAATTGAAATTAAGCAACGTCTAAATTTAAATGCTCAGAAAGCAAAAAATGAATATCAACTAAGCATTCAAAATTATAACACTGCAAGAAGAAATGTAGACTTATCTGAACGAATTGAGAAAAAGCAACGCACTAAATTTTTTGAGGGAATTTCTTCAAGCTTTGATTTATTACAAGCTCAAAATCAATTGTATACACAACAGCAAAATTACGTTCAATCTATGCTAGATTTGATAGCTAAAAAAGCAGCTTTAGAAACTGCATTAAATAGACCCATTAAATAAAAATTATGAAAAATATATACCTACTAATTATAATCACTGTTTTCTTAAATTCATGCAGTAACGAGAAAGAACCATCATTAGAGGAGATTTTAGCTACTAATGATGTAGAATTATTAAAATCTAGAAAATCTGAGATTGATGCTAAGTTAGAAGAACTAACGTTAGACTTAAACCAATTGAATAATAAATTAAGTGTTCTAAATAAAGATAGAAATACCCCTTTAATTACAACAATTACAACTACTGAACAGAAATTTAACCACTTTATAGAGCTTCAAGGAAATGTAAAAACAAAACAAAATGTTTTGGTGTATCCAGAAATGCCAGGGATTTTAAATAAAGTTTACGTTAAAGAAGGTCAGAAAGTAAAAAAAGATCAGATTTTAGCTACTATAGATGATGGAGGCTTGTCTCAGCAATTGTTATTGTTAAAATCAAATGAACAATTAGCAAAAACAACATTTGAACGTCAAAAAAGATTATGGGATCAGCAAATTGGTTCAGAGATACAATATTTACAGGCTAAAACTTCATACGATTCTCAAAAAAATGCCACAAGACAACTTATAAAACAATTAGGCAAGTTTACAATTAGAGCTCCTTTTTCTGGAATTATAGATGATGTTTTTAAAGAAAAAGGAACAGTGGTAGCTCCTGGACCAGGAGCAGAAATATTTAGAATTATAAACCTCTCTAATATGTATATAGAAACAGATGTGCCTGAGAGTTATATCTCTAGTATTAAAAAAAATAAAATGGTAGAAGTTAATTTTCCTATACTTGGGAGATCTTATGATTCTAGTATTAGGCAGGTTGGAAATTTTATTAACCCAAGTAATAGAACTTTTAGAATAGAGGTAGGAATTCCAAATTTAGATGGTGAAATAAAACCAAATCTTACAGCTAAATTAAGATTAAACGACTACTCCAGCTCAAATGCAATTTTGATACCTCAATCAATTATTTCAGAAAATGCAAAAGGGCAACAGTTTATCTATGTTGTTAAAGACAATAAAGAAAAGAATCAAGTTTATGCTGAAAGGCTGGTTATTGAAACCGGAAAAACTAATGGAGATTTTATTGAAGTAACTAAAAATCTAGATGCTAATGTAGAGGTTATTCTAGAGGGAGCAAGAAGTGTGAATAATGGTCAGGTTGTAAAAGTCATAAATAAAAAGTAATTAAGAATGTCTAAGATTAATAAAAAAATAGATAAAGAGTTTAGGCTTTCCTCGTGGGCAATTAATAACAAAACTACTATTTATGTATTGATGTTTTTAATTCTTTATTTAGGTATTACATCCTATTTCACAATGCCTAGAGAGAATTTTCCTGAGATAAATGAAACAAAAATATACATCAGCTCAGTTTACCCGGGAAATACAGCAGAAGATGTTGAAAAACTTATTACCAATCCTTTAGAAGATAAGTTAAAGTCTGTAAGTAACGTAGTTGAAATTACTTCAACATCTCAGGAAGATTATTCTATCATAACAGTAGAGTTTGACGAGAATATTCCTGTAGAAAAAGCAAAACAAAAGGTAAAAGATGAGATAGATCAAGAGGTAGCAGGTGAAGATTGGCCAACATTTAATGGTGCAAAAGTTACGCCGAATGTTTTTGAATTAAGTATGTCTGAAGAAGTACCTATTCTAAACATTAATATTTCTGGAAATTATCCAGTCTCTAAATTGAAAGAATTTGGAGAGTATTTACAGGATGAAATTGAGGATTTATCAGAAATTAAAAAAGTAGATATACGTGGAGCTCAAGATAAAGAAATTGAAGTAGCTGTTGATATCTATAAAATGATGGCTGCAAAAGTTAGTTTTGATGACATTACCAATTCAATTAATCGTGGAAATGTAACAATGTCAGCAGGAAATTTTGTTACAAGCCAGCAAAGAAGAACAGTAAGAATTATTGGTGAAATAGATTCTCCAGAAGAGTTACTTGATTTTGTAATAAAATCAGAGAAAGGGAATTCAATTTATTTAAAAGATGTCGCAAAAATTTCTTTTAAAGATAAAGACAAAACAACCTATGCTAGAGAAAGAGGAGCTGCTGTTGTAATGCTTGATGTTAAAAAAAGAGGTGGTGAAAATATGGTTGCTGCTGCAGACAAAGTTGGAGAAATTGTAAGATTAGCAAAAAAGAATAACTTTCCTCAAGACCTTGAAGTTACAATCACTAATGACCAATCACCAAAAACAATTGGTCAAGTAGATGACTTGGTAAATAATATCATTTTTGGTGTTGTTTTAGTAGTTATTGTCTTAATGTTTTTTCTAGGATTCAAAAATGCAATTTTCGTTGGTTTTGCAATACCCATGTCTATGTTTATGTCTCTAATGATTTTAGGAGCCCTAGGGTATACATTAAATACAATGGTTTTATTTGGATTGATTATGGGGCTAGGAATGTTGGTTGACAACGGGATTGTAGTGGTAGAAAATGTGTACCGTTTAATGGATGAGGAGGGGTTAACAAGAATAGAAGCGGCAAAAAAAGGGATTGGTGAAATTGCTTTTCCTATTATTATCTCAACTGCAACAACAGTTGCTGCTTTTATTCCCTTAGGTCTTTGGCCAGGAATTATGGGGCAATTCATGGTAATTCTACCTATAACATTATCTGTTGTCTTAGGTTCTTCTTTATTTGTTGCAATTTTTTTCAACTCTGTTTTAGTTTCTCAATTTATGAGTATAGAGGATAAAAATATGCCGCTAAAAAATATTATAAGAATAACAAGTATTATGGCGGTTATTGGGATCCTTATATTTTTCTTAGGAGGAGAGTATAAGGGGATAGGAACTTTAATTCTATTTACAGCTATTATGTTTTGGGTTTACAGATTTGTATTGAGAAAAGCAGCAAATTATTTCCAGAAAAACACATTAGTATTTTTAGAAAATTGGTACGAGAGACAATTAAAAAGAGCTTTAACTGGTTGGAGGCCCTATGTATTGGTAGTGGCAACATTTGCTATTTTAATTGTAGCTTTTGTAGGTTTTGGATGGTCTCTTGCAGAACAAAGAACCAAAGTAGAATTTTTCCCAGATAACAAACCCAATCAAATTATTGTATATATTGAATATCCTGAAGGTACAGATATTGAAAAAACAAATGAAATAACTTTAGAGATTGAACAAAAGGTTTATGAGGTATTAAATCAAAACAAGTATACTGATGCTGGGTATAATTTTATGGTAGAGAGTACTGTTTCTCAGGTAGGAGAAGGAGCAGGAAATCCAGAGAAAGATGGTGGCTCATCAGCGGAAATGCCACACAAAGGGAAAATTACTGCTTCTATGCGTGAATTTAAATATAGAAGAGGAGAAGACAGTGAAATATTGCGTCAAAAAGTACAAGCAGCATTAGTTGGGATTTACCCTGGTGTTTTAATTTCTGTTGAGAAAGATGCCAATGGACCACCTGCAGGATCTCCAATTAATATTGAGCTAAATGGTGAAGATTACGAAGAGCTAATTTTGACTGCTGAAAGAATGCGAGATTATTTAAACACACAAAGCATAACTGGAGTAGATGAATTAAAGATAGATGTAAATAAATCTAAGCCAGGAATGCAGGTTTTAGTGGATAGAAAAAAAGCAGGAGAACTAGGGGTTTCTACAGGTCAGATTGGTCAACAGTTAAGAGCTTCCATTTTTGGAAATAAAGCTGGTATTTATAAAGAAAAAGGGGAAGATTATGATATCTATGTTCGCTTTAATAAAGAAGATAGATACAATAAAAGTGCTGTTTTTAATCAAAAAGTGACTTTCCGTGATCAAGCAACAGGTAAAATTAAAGAGATTCCTGTATCTGCAGTAGCCTCTCAAATGAATAGTTCTGGTTTTAGTGCCATTAAACACAAAAATGTAAAAAGAGTAGTAACAGTTTACTCTGCTTTGTCACCGGGTGAAACAGATGCTGGAGCAGTTGTTTCTAGGATTCAAAACTCTATGAAAAATTTCAAAAATTTCCCTAAAGCTGTTAACATAGATTTTACTGGACAAATAGAAGAAGAGAAAAAACAAATGAACTTTTTAGTAGGGGCATTTCTTACTGGAATACTGTTAATTTTCTTTATTTTAATTTTCCAGTTTAATTCAGTTTCCAAGCCAGGTATTATTATGTTGGCAATTTTTTTAAGTCTCATTGGAGTTTTTGGAGGATTGGTGATTTCTGGAGCACCTTTCGTTATCATGATGACTATGGTTGGAATTATTGCTTTAGCAGGTATTGTAGTTAACAATGGAGTTGTATTGTTAGATTATGCTGAATTATTAATTAGTAGAAGGAAATTAAAAGATGAAGTCTCTGAAAAAGACTATTTGCCTTTAGAGAGCTTATTTGAAACCGTGGTAAAAGCAGGGAAAGCGCGTTTACGACCAGTTTTGCTAACAGCGATTACTACCATTTTAGGGCTAATACCACTAGCTATTGGATTAAATATTAACTTTTTCACATTATTTTCAAATTTTGATGCAAATATTTATATGGGAGGAGATAATGTTGTTTTCTGGGGTCCACTTGCTAAAACAGTAATTTATGGTCTATTAATAGCAACATTTTTAACACTAATTGTTGTCCCAATTTTATTTTACTTAATCACTAAATTTAAAATGAGGATGAAAGGTTTGTTAAAAACCGCATAAATTATTTTCTATTTTAAAATTAAATTTAAAAGAGGATATTTCAATACGAAATTATCCTCTTTTTTGTATTTTCGACATTAATGTTTCTAAATAAAAAATCGTTTACCGTAGATGAGCTTCAAAGTAAAATGGAGCATTATTGTGTATACCAAGACAGGTGCCATCAAGAAATTGAAAAAAAAATGAATGCATACCAAATGATTCCTGAGGCCAAAGAAAAAATTCTTTTACATCTAATGCGTCATGATTTTTTGAATGAAGAACGATTTTCTAGAAGTTTTGCCAGGGGAAAATTTAGAATTAAAAACTGGGGTAAACAACGAATAATTAGAGAGTTAAAAATTAAAAATATATCTAGTTATAATATCAAAACAGCTTTGAAAGAAATTGACGATGAATTGTATATTAAAACGATAGAAAAAATAGCTGCTTCAAAAAATAACACAATTAAAGAGTCTAACTTATTTAAAAAGAAGAAAAAAATATACGATTATCTTTATAGAAAAGGGTATGAATCCTCTTTAATTCAAGAAACAATTCAAAAACTATTAGAATAAAAAATTTAATAGTTTCCACTCATTTCTATACTTGATGAAAGAAATAAGATTCCTTTATACATAATTATATATTTGAATTTAATCTATACTGATAGACTCTTTTTTACTATTAATCTTTATTACATCATCAATAACATCATTTGGAACAGTAAGTGAAAGTACATAATGTTTTATTTTTAATTGTTTACCTACCAGCTCAATTACACCTGATCCTCTACAAACACCCATCCATGTATCTAATAATTCATCAAACCAAATTATATCTCCAGATTTACTTGTGTAAATATGTCTTTCTAAAGGTTTAAAATCCCATGCTTTCCCTTCATCAAAATAAGGTTTGCTAAACTTTTGAAATTCACTCTTAGACCAGTTTTCAGTTGCGTCTGTTCCAATAAATACTGAAATACTATCCATTTTACTGAAGTAATCCTTGTAATTTGCTTTTGATGCTGCGTTATGCCAATCATTTAAAAATAGGTCAATATTTTCTGTACTAACTTGCTTATTTACATCTATGTTTTTTAAGTCACCTTTTTTACAGGAATAAGTACCAGCAACCAAAATTAGTAATATTGAAATCTGCTTAATTATTTTTTTTCTTACCATCTTTTTTTCTTTTGCGGTTACTATTTTTTTTCTCCTTCAGTAAATCTTCTTCAAAAAGCATTATTTTTTGAGATTTTTTTGAGAAATTATTTTTCAAGTTTCCATTTATTTTGGTCTTCTTTTTTGATTTAGGAGTAAATTTTTTAATGTCAAACTCAGTATTTGTGTTCTTTTTTGGTATCTTTTTTTTAAAACTAATATCTTCAACTGTTAGTTCTAATTCCCGTTGTTTTAGAGTCGTATTAATCTTTGAATTTATGGATGAAAATGCGGTTAAAATTTTATCTACGTGGTTGTTTACTTCATTGGCTTTAATTGCTGGAATCGAAGACATATCAAACAACCTGAGTGTTTCGTTATACAATAAATTCACTCTAGCATTAAAAGCAGGTGTTTCAAAAATTGCTGGTTTAAGACTATCGACAACCCTTTTTGAAATTTCATTTAATTCTCTGGAATTATTTAATGCATCATTTGGTGATATGGAGGTGTATTGATTTAAAAAAACACTTAGATCTTCATACTCTTGCCATTCTTCAATTTCAGGTTGATATTTGGCTTGTATTTTAGAAGGCTTTTCATGTTTTTTAATTTGACTAGATTGAGGTTTTTTAAATGCTTGCTCAGATTTTTTTTTACCATCATTACATGATATAAAAAATATAGCACAAAAACTGTAAATAATATATTTCATTGTTTGTTAAAAGAATATTTAAAAATACATAAAATAGATTATAAATAATAGAAGAAGAGACGTCTGTATTTTTTTATTTTTTTTACGGATAGTTTAAATAATTGTTTTTAAATAATTGTTTTTTATGAATAGTTAAATTATTTACCTTTGATTTTATGAAAAATATAAAATAAATATGATTCCAACTATACTTATTTTGGGTGCTGGTGGTCAAATTGGAAGTGAATTAACGGAAAAGCTTCGCACTATCTACGGAAGTAATCATGTTATCGCTTCAGATATTAGAAATAATAACACTCAACTGATGAATTCTGGACCTTTTGAAATTATAGATGCAACAGATAAGGAAGCTATTTTAACCATTGTTAAAAAGTATGGAGTTAATCAGATATACCTATTAGCAGCAATGCTATCGGCTGTAGGAGAAAAATTCCCCAAAAAAGCTTGGAGTTTAAATATGACTTCTTTACTAGCGGTGTTAGATATTGCTAAAGAAAATCATATTAATCAGGTTTATTGGCCAAGTTCTATTGCTGCATTTGGGCCAACAACTCCAAAAATAAATACCCCACAACAAACTATTATGGAGCCTTCTACTGTTTATGGAATTAGTAAGCTTTCAGGAGAATTTTGGTGTAATTATTATCATGAAAAATATGGAGTAGATGTAAGAAGTCTCAGGTATCCTGGAATTATTAGTTGGAAAACAAAACCGGGGGGAGGAACTACTGACTATGCAGTGGATATATTTTTTAGTGCCATAGAGCAAAAGAATTTTGAATGTTTTTTAAGTAAAGATTCTTGTTTACCTATGATGTATATGGAAGATGCTGTTAGTGCAACTGTTCAGATTATGCAAGCAAAACCTGAGCAAATAAAAATCAGAACTTCTTATAATTTATCAGCTATGAATTTTACACCAAAAGAATTAGCTTTAGAGATACAAAGGCATATCCCAAATTTTACAATTACCTATAAAACTGATTATAGACAAGATATTGCTGATAGTTGGCCTAATTCAATAGACGATAGTAGAGCAAGAGATGACTGGGGTTGGTCTCCAAATTACACGCTTTCTAAAATGACAAAAGATATTCTTAAAAATTTACTTGCTTAATAAACTTATTATTAAAAATATAAGATTACTTTCCATTTCTTTTGTAAAATAAAACTAAAAAAATTGATAAAAAAAAATATTGAGGAGGGGCTTAAAAAAGCAATTTCTTATACATCCTATAGAAAACTTATAAGTGATTTAATTGCATCCGGAAAATCAAGTGGACCAATACAGTCTGAAGATTTATTGAATTATAGTAAGTTAAATGATCGAAGAATGACGAGACTGGATAAAACAATACAACTTAGTCAAGAAACACTTCTTGGATTAAAAAAAATTGATAAACCAATTACTTGGTTGGTGTTAACAGAGGGTTGGTGTGGAGATGCTGCACAAACACTCCCTGTTATTAGTAAAATTGCTGATGAAAGTGATTTAATTACTTTAAAAATTATTTTTAGAGATGAGCATGAGCAGTTAATGAGTCAATTTCTAACTAATGGAGGAAAATCAATCCCTAAATTACTTGTTTTAAATTCTCAAAATAAAGTACTCAATACTTGGGGGCCTAGACCCAATACAGCCACAAAAATGGTGCAAGATTATAAAAATAAATATGGGCAATTAGATGCAGCTTTCAAACAACAATTACAAGTATGGTACAATAAAGACAAAGGAGTTAATATTCAAGAAGATATGTTAGGTTTACTAACAGATTAATTAGTTCTAGGAGGTTCTTTCTTTCACTATATTTGTACTATGATTACAGAATTTAATTTATTATCAGAAGAAGCAAAAATTTGGATATATCCATCTAGCAGAAAATTTTATGCGCATGAAATTGATGAAATAGAGTTAAAAATCAAAAATTTTGTAAGTAGTTGGAAAAAAGAGACTACTAATTTTAAATGCTCCTATCAATTTCTATACAATAGATTTATAATCATAGCTGCTGAAGATGAGACTTTTTCGGTTACGAATTTAGACATGGATTCTCAAGTGGAATTTATTATAGGCCTTCAAAACATTTATAAAGTATCCTTATTAGACAAAATGAATGTTTGTTTTAAACAAGGAGAATATGTTCAGTACAAAGAATTAAAAGATTTTAAACAGCTTGTTAAGAATAAGGCTGTAACTGCCAAAACCACTATTTTTGATAATTTAATAACTAATAAACACGATTTTGAAAACTTTTGGGAGGTCCCAATAGCAGAAAGTTGGTACAATAGGTTTTTCTAATTAAAAATAGTAAATCCAATTCCCAATGAAATATTATCATAACTGCCATTTTCAAAATTTTTAATTTTCTTTTGGTGGTAAATGATTTTAAGTGTTGGTTTTAATTTGCTGCCCGATTCAAATCTCCACCCAACTCCTAATGCTCTATAGTCACCGTCTGAAAATCTTTCAGCGAGCCTCCACAACCTTCCTGTATTAAAAAGTACATAAAAAGCATCGTCTTCTTTTGTCCAAAGATTGTATTGAAAAGTAAAATATGTTGGAATTGCTCCTATGAAATAATCAAAATGATAGTCGAAACCGGTATTAAAACTTATGGCGATTTTCTTCTTATACTCATAGCCAATACCAAAACGAATTAGTATTTCTGAGGGTACAAAGAACGGTTCATCATTAGTATTCCCAAATTCAAAATTTTCATTTAATTTAAATGTCAAATTAGCATTGGTATCAAAAAAAGAGACTCCATTTTTTTGCTGGGAGAATGAAATTAAAATATTAAAAACAGTAAGGAATAGAAAAATAAATTTCTTCATAAAATTGGTTTAACCTATGGTTACAATAATTAGTCCAATTCTAATTTTTTAATAAAATTGTCAATAGAAAGTGAATTGTCAACAGAAAATTCTCCAATTTTAGTTCTTCTTAAACTAGAAAGGTGCGCACCAGAGTTTACAGATAAACCAAAGTCGTAAGCTAAAGATCTTATGTAAGTTCCTTTGCTACAAACTACCCTGAAGTCTACTTCTGGCAATGTGGTTTTTGTAAGTTCAAACTCAGAAATTGATACTTTTCTTGTGGCTATTTCGGTTGTTTCACCTTTTCTTGCCAATTCATACAATCGTTTTCCATCTTTTTTTATCGCTGAAAATATAGGTGGCTTTTGATCTATTTCACCAATGAATTTTTGGGCGGCTTTTGCTAAGACTTCGCCTGTGATATGATTTGTAGCAAACCTTTCATTTATAGCAGTCTCTAAGTCATAGCTTGGTGTGGTAGCACCAATGGTAAATGTTCCCGTATATTCTTTAATTTGTCCTTGATAGGTAGCAATATTTTTAGTTTCTTTTCCAGTACAAATTATGAGTAAGCCAGATGCTAAAGGATCTAAAGTTCCTGCATGCCCAACTTTTATTTTTTTTAATCCAAATTTTTGCTTGATGTGCCAACGTATTTTGTTTACGGCCTGGAAAGAAGTCCATTCTAAAGGCTTATCTATTAGCAATACTTGACCATTTAAGTAGTCTTCTTTATTCATGGTTAAAAGGCATATATAATCGCAATAGTTCCGGCAATTGCACAGTACATAGAAAAATAGATTAATTTACTTTTTTTAACCAAAGCGATCATCCATTTACATGCTAGTAACCCTGCTACAAATGCAGCAAAAAAACCAATAATCATTGGAGTTATATCTGTTGAAATACTGTTAATTTCTCCACTAGATATGTCTTTAATCACTTTGCCAACAATTAAAGGGACTACCATTAAAAATGAAAACTTAGCAGCTTTTGTTCTGTCTATTCCCAATAAAACAGCTGTAGAAATTGTAGCTCCAGATCTAGATATTCCTGGTAAAATGGCTATAGCTTGAGATATTCCAACCACAATTGCATTTTTAAAAGTTACGTTTTTTGTGGTATCTTTTGCTTTGTCTGCTAATAAAAGAAGCAGAGCAGTTATGAGTAACATACATCCTACCAAAAGAATTTGTCCTCCAAACAGAGAAGCAATTTCTTTCTCAAAAAAAAGACCAATAAAAACAGTAGGAATCATTGAAACAATGATTTTTAAAGAGAACTGAGTCTCTTCATTCCATTGAAATTTAAATAATCCTTCAAAGATTTCAAAGATTTCTTTTCTAAAGATTACTAATGTGCTTAATGCTGTGGCAAAGTGTAATACTATTGTAAATAATAGACTTTCTTCAGGAATAGAGTTATCTCCTAAGATAACTTTTACTAATTCTAAATGACCACTAGATGATACAGGTAAAAATTCGGTAAGTCCTTGGATAATACCAAGAATAGTAGCTTCAATAATGCTCATATTTATTTCTGAGGGTTAAGGAGTATGGCATAAATTTCTATTCCTAGGCCAATAATAACTAAAGTTGGTGCAAGCCTAATTCTTTGAAAATTATACATCGCTTCATTAAAAACCGCAGGATCATCACTACCTCCTCCGGACATCATAATAAATCCAAAAGCAATAAATGCAATTCCAATAAACATGAAAAGATAATTTTTCTTTCCAAAAAGGAAGACGGGTTTGGAGGTTTGTTTGTCTTTACTCATAATATAACTAATAATAAAGTTCTTCTGTTTGTAAATTTAAAAAACGTTGCGTCGCAAAAAACGTACTCAACCATGAAATAATAAATGCAATAATTACTATTCCACTACTTACATAGATCATAACGGAATAATCTGATAATAATTCTAATGTTGGTATTTTTTTATCAATGTAATAGATTACAATTCCCAGACCAAGAAATGAAATGAGTGCACCAAGAAACCCCAATTTAACACTTCTCCAAAGAAATGGTTTTCTGATAAATCTTTTAGTAGCGCCAACCATTTGCATGGTCTTAATATTAAATCTTTTTGAGTATATAGAGAGCCTTATAGAACTATTGATTAAAATTAATGCAATTAGACCAAAGAAAGAACTAATGATAAATAACCAAAAGCTTACTTTCTGTATATTTTGTGTTAAAAAAGTAACTAGAGTTTTATCATAGGAAACCTCAAATACAAAACTATTTTTTTCAAATCTTTTTGAAATTTGATCCATTTTCAATGGAGTTACAAAATCTGGTTTCAAATAGATATCTATGCTGTTTTTTAGTGGATTTGTCCCTAGGTAAGCGATAAAATCTTCTCCTAGGTCTTTGGCATAAAATTTTGCAGCTTCTTCTTTATCTATAAACACAATGTTACTAACAAACTCCTCCTTTTTTAAAGAATTTCTCAAGTTTTTTATCTGTTCTTTTGATGTTTCATTTTTAAGAAACAATGTAATAACAATTTCTTCCTTAAAATGGTTGGCAACTTGAGATGACTTCAAGAGCACAAGACCTAAAAACCCAACCATAAATAATACCAAAGCAATACTTATTACTACAGAAAAGTAAGAAGATCGTAAACGGCGATTTTGGTAAGATTCAAATTTCGATGACATAATTAAAACATGTAGGTTTGCAAGATACAAATTAGCACTTAAAAATTTCACTATTTAAAAATGGAAAAACTTAATTTTATCCCAAAAACAATATTCTTTTTTCTATAAAAACTGAATAAAACTATTCAATCTCTTGACAGAGTTCAACCAAAACACCATTGCTAGATTTTGGATGTAAAAAAACAACAAGTTTATTGTCTGCTCCTTTTTTGGGAGTATCGTTTAAAACAACAAATCCCTCGCTTTTAAGCCTAGTTATTTCTGAATAAATATCGGTAACTGCAAATGCAATATGGTGGATACCTTCTCCCTTCTTTTCAATGAACTTAGCAATAGAGCTGTCTGAGTTTCTAGCTTCAAGTAATTCAATTTTATTTGGTCCAGCCTTAAAAAAAGAGGTAGTTACCCCTTCACTAAGCACCTCTTCAATTTTATAATGATTAGTACCCAATAAACGTGCAAATAATTCATTTGATGCTTCTAAATTTTTTACGGCTATTCCAATGTGCTCTATTTTATTCATTAGTCTTTAGATAGTATTCATTATTATTTAAAAACAGATTCAACCAAATAATACTTCATAGATACTGCTTATTTCAAAAGTAATGAATGTTTTGTTAATTATTGTAGATTTGCAGCATGGAAGAAACAAACAGACAACGAAAAATAGCAAGTGTTTTGCAAAAAGATTTAGTAGATGTTTTACAAAAAGCTGCACAAGATGGTATGCAAGGTGTTATTATATCTGTTTCAAAAGTTTCTGTAACACCAGATTTAGGAGTCGCAAAAGTGTACTTAAGTGTTTTTCCTTCAGATCAAAGAAACGTTATTATTGAGGGAGTAAAATCTAATTCACCACTTATTAGACATGAACTAGCTAAAAGAACACGAAATCAACTCAGAAGAATGCCAGAATTACTTTTTTTTGGTGATGATTCTTTAGATTATATTGAAGAAATAGATAAGTCTTTACGAGGAGAAGATGTGAACCCTATAGAAGATCCAAGTATCCTACCAAAACGAAAAAAACAATAACTATCATTTCATTTGAATTTCTCGTTATACATAGCCAAAAGATATCTATTTGCTAAAAGTGGAAATAACGCAATAAATATTATAACCATTATTGCATCTATTGGAGTAATTCTAGGAACTGCTGCATTGTTTATCATTCTTTCTGGTTTTTCCGGTTTACGAACATTTAATTATGCTCTTTTAGATAGTTCTGACCCAGATATTAAAATTACCGCAACGAAAGGGAAAAGTTTTTTTTACGAAAATGCAATCAAAAATGTTGTGATGTCTTCTAAAGATATTCTTGCTTTTTCTATGGTGATAGAAGAACGAGTATTTATTAAAAATGGTGAAAAACAACAAATAGCATTTATTAAAGGGGTAGATGAAACCTACACAAATGTAGTGCCGCTAGATGATGCAATTCAGGTGGGCACATGGTTGCAAAAAGAATACACTAATACCAGTGTGATAGGAAATAGTTTAGCCTATAAATTAGCTGCTGGAGTTGAAAATTTTGGAGAATATCTAGAAATTTTAGTCCCAAAAAAAGGAACTGGATTTATAAATCCTGCACGAAGCTTCAGAAGTATTAAAACCCAAATAGTGGGTACGTATTTTGGGACAGAAGAGTTTGAGAACACCTATGTTTTTGTGTCCAATTTTCAAGCACAACAATTAGTAAACTATAAGGAAAATCAGTTTACAGGGATAGAAATAAAATTAAGACCAGATAGTAATCCAGCTAATTTTGCATCGTCAATGCAAGAGAAACTTGGAAATAAATATAAAGTTAAAACCAAAGCTCAGCTGAATGAGCTTTTTTATAAAGTAATTAATACAGAAAATTTTGTCTCGTACTTAATTTTCACGTTGATTCTTATTATAGCTATGTTTAATATAATTGGGTCTATTATTATGATGATTATTGACAAAAAAAAGAATTTAAAAACATTGTTAAGTCTTGGTGCTACATTTCCTGAAATAAAAAAGATTTTTGTGTTTCAGGGCTTTTTATTGACAATCATATCTATGGCTATTGGGTTATTTTTATCAGTGATCATAGTAATTATTCAACAAAAATTTCAAATTTTTATGATTACATCTTCAATCCCTTATCCAGTAGAGTTAAGGGGTTCAAATTTTTTGATTGTAATTGCTACAATTACAGTACTGGGATTTTTAGCTGCAAAGGTAGCTAGCAGTAGAATTTCTTTGGATTTTGTAGATAATTAATATAGTTTTAGTTACATTGAAATAAAATTGTAATCTATGAAAACCCCTTATTTATTTCTGTTTTTTATCTTTTTCTCTTGTGCTTCTTCTAAAAATACTACTAGCATAAGCTATACCCAAATAACGGCGAAAATTTGCTTAAAAATTTAGGAGTATCCATAGTTGAAAAAGAAGATTTTTACGTTTTTGACACTAATGATTTTCTAGTAAATTTTCCATATAGTTGGCGTAGTTATTTAGAGCCTATTGCTAAGGAAGTAATTTATCATTCCCCATTTAAAAATAACGAAGTCAAATCTGAGACATCTATTGTTGTATATGTTCAGAACTCAGAAAACCCTAAAAGAGATCTCAATCGAAGATTACGATCTTTTCGCTCACCAAATTTTAATGAAAAGTTGATGTCTTCAATAAAAAAAAGTAAAGGAAAAGATAGATTAGGTGATTTTGAAAAAAAATCATATTTTTTTTCAAGAAATAAGAAAAGGTTTCAAAGAATAAAAATGTATTATTTATATGAAAGAAAGTGGTTGTATATTGGTATAACCTACCCAATTAATATATCTACCAAAAAGTTAACAGAGATAACTGCGATTAAAAATAGTATTGTAGTAAAAAATAATACTATTTAAATGCTGGAATCATGGCATTGCCAAAGGTTTCTTGAACCACATCAAAGGCAGTAAATACATCTTTTGGGTCATCTGAGGTAACCATTTTTAAGCGATGTTCTTTAAAATGCGGAATTCCTTTAAAATAATTGGTATAGTGTCGTCTGGTTTCAACTACTCCGAGATGTTCTCCTTTCCAATCGATTGCCATTTGTAAATGACGACGAGCCATTTCTGTTCTTTCAGAAATTGTTGGTCCGACTAGATGCTCACCTGTCTTAAAATAATGCTTTACTTCGTTAAAAAACCAAGGGTACCCAATAGAAGCTCTTCCTATCATAGCTCCGTCTAGACCATAGACATCTCGCATTTCTTTTGCTTTTTCTGGAGTTGTTACATCACCATTTCCAAATACAGGGATATGCATTCTAGGATTATTTTTTACTTCAGCAATGGGTTTCCAGTCTGCGTCTCCCTTATACATTTGAGCACGGGTTCTTCCGTGAATAGATATAGCTTTACAACCTACATCTTGTAATCTTTCTGCAACTTCTACAATTTTTATAGAGTCATGATCCCAACCCAAACGAGTTTTTACTGTAATTGGTAAATTGGTATGTTTTACCATGGCTTCTGTAAGCGAAACCATCAAATCAATATTTTTTAATATTCCAGCACCTGCACCTTTAGAGACCACTTTTTTTACTGGGCATCCAAAATTAATATCAATAATATCTGGATTTGTTTTCTCTACAATTTCAACAGAGCGTAACATTGAATCTAGGTTGGCTCCAAAAATTTGAATCCCAACAGGACGTTCTTTTTCATAAATATCTAATTTCATGACACTTTTTGCAGCATCACGAATTAATCCTTCAGAAGAAATAAACTCAGTATACACAACATCGGCTCCGTTTTCTTTGCATAAAGCACGAAAAGGCGGGTCACTTACATCTTCCATTGGAGCTAACAATAGTGGAAAATCTGGAAGTTCTATAGTGTCTATTTTTACCAAGCTACATTATTTTTTTGCAAAATTAGTGTTTTTATTAGTCAGAGTCCAAAACTGATTAATCCAAATAATAATTAAAAAACTCTAACGACATTAAATCCAAAAACCATATCTCCCTCGGCGCTACTCATAAATCCTGGTTCATTGCTAGATTGTGAATTGGTAAATAATAATTGAAATACATGTCCGCCAGTTTCAATATCTAGACCAAAAGCATACGAATTATCAAAAGGTGAGCTTTCTGCTCTACTCATATTATATATATATTCTGCATTAAAGCTTATACGTTTACTCAACTTATACCGTCCGCCAAAACCAAGTGCAAATTGATTAAATTTTTCTTCTGGCACTACATTTAAATTTTGAAGATTCTCTCTAATATATGTTGGAGCAAGTTGAAAAGAAAACTTGTCAGAAAATCGTCTAGAGACCAATAATTGTGAAGCATAACTTTGACGATCGCTAGATTTTAATTCTGGGAAAATAGTTTCATCAATTAATGTATTTCTATTTACCGTTGCATAAGTTACGAGATTTACTGGGAAACCTTTAGATTGTCTTGCCAAACGTATTTTTGCTGATGCAGCTAAGGTTCTGTTGTACGATTCTCTACTAATGCTAAATTGAACTCCCTCCCAGAAAGTGTATAACAATTGAATTTTAGTACTGGCTTCATCTAAACCTAAAAAAGTGTCAAATCCATCTTTCAAAGGGCCAAATCTATGTGAAACAATTAAATAAAAATCCCCTTGATCTGCCATTTTTGTAGATTGAAGATTTCCAATTTTCATGGCCTTAAATGCTGGCATTTCATAGGAGCTGTCTGTGGTATTCTCGTTTAATTCATCTAGTAAATCGTCTTGAGCAGATAGACTAGAGATACTAAATAAAAAGGCACAAAAAATAAGTAGGTCTTTTTTAAACATAATGATGTTGCTTATTGAATAATACATTGATCTAATTTTAATTCTTCTAATAAATCATCATATCCAATAATTCTTCCTTTTAAAGAAATATTATTTGATGGATTTATTTTCTGAAGGTCAGTCACTTGTTTTAGTTGACAGTAAATTTTTCTTGATAGCATAATCCCCTTATCATCTGAACTTGTTACTTCTCCAGATACAACAACTATTTTATCTTGCCATTCTTCAGTATGATCTGTGATTCTGAGAAGTAATTCATCTGCAGAACCTGTAAAGTCTATTTTTTTATTTTCAATTATGGTAGGGGGCTGCATGACATATGTATAAAAGGCAAAACCAATAAGACTGAAAACGAGTAGAAAAGTAATGATTGACTTATTTTTTTTCGATAAACTCATAGGCTAAAGAGATATTAATTGTTCCTGCTATTTTATCACTAACAATTTTGGGTATTTTAATATTAAAATCCTCTGGTTGAACACCTAAAGAAGCTTCCATTAGTAGCTTATTTTCCTTTTTTGAAAACGTTGCATGTGTTTCAATTTCTTTTTCAACACCTCTTATGGTTAGGATTCCTTTAAGGAGATATTTTTTTTCAGTACTTGAAATATCTGAGAGATTAAAATCAGAGATCAATCCCTTAAAAGTTGCTTTCGGGAAAGTACTAGAATCCATGTAGTTTTCGTTAAAATGCTCTTGCATTAGCGCTACTCTAAAATTAAAAGCTTTCACAAAAAGTAGAGAGGCAATTTCTCCAGAAGTTACATTAATAATTGCTGTGGTGCTGTTGTTTGTGGCTTCTACTGGTTCAAAAGCTTCTACTGAAGCTTTGAATTGAGTGTTTCCTGTTTTTGTATAATATTTTTGAGCAAAAGTTGAGAAACTTATCAATAAAAATAGAACTAGCGCAACTTTTTTCATGAGTTATATATTTAATTTTCAATAAAACCATCTTCAGCCCACTGCTCTATGGTAGCAATTAAATTTGGAGCCATTAGCCCACTTTGTGGCATAGGGTTAGAAACATTATTGATTCTACTCAGTAAATTTCCATTTTCAGTAGATGACCTCACATTTGTATATCCTTCAAGATTTAAACCTGCAGCAGGAAATCCACCAGCATGACATGGAAGACAATTGTTAGTTATAATAATACTTACATTAGCATTATAGGTAATAGCTTCCGTAATGATGACTTCTTCAATGACAGCTGTAGTACAACTACAAAAAGAAGAAAGAAGAAATATAGCCCCTAAGAGAAGGTTTTTTTGTTTCATAAATTTAACCATTTTGAATTTAAGGTATTTATTGGACAATGGTATTATGTACTCCTGCAATTTAGTGTAAAAATTTTAAGATTAAAATTCTATGATAGAACGCACCTCTTTATTTCCTCGCTTTACCTTCACAGTTGTCTTGTCTCCTTTGTCAAAAACAGATAAAGCTCTCATATAACTCATCATGTCCGTAACAATACTATCTCCCAATTGAATTACGACATCACCTTTTAGGAGTCCACCATTTTCCGCTGGCCTTCCCTCCGAAACACCATCGATTCGCATTCCTTTTCCGTCGAATAAATAATCGGGAATTACTCCTAAACCAACTTTGAACCTTGGAGTACTTTCACTTTCGTTTTTAGTTTTTCTAAAAGCTAATTTTCCATTGTCATCAAGATCAGAGATAACATCAAATATGTATTCAGAAATGGTTTCCATTCCTTGATAGTTTAGTTTATCAGCATCGTCACCTGGCTTGTGATAATCTTCATGTTGCCCTGTGAAAAAATGCAAAACAGGGATGTCTGCTAAATAAAAGCTTGTATGATCACTTGGCCCAACTCCGGATTCATTTTCAATAAGTTTAAATTTAGTGTTGTGAGCCTTCAAAACTTGTTTAAACATTGGAGATGTTCCTGTGCCATAAACGGCTAGTGCACTGTCTTTTTTTAATCTTCCAACCATATCCATATTAATCATATAAGAAATAGCTTTGGTGTTGATTGTTGGATTTTTCACAAAGTAATTAGATCCAAGTAATCCCATTTCCTCTCCTGAAAAAGCAATGAACAAATAATTATTATTGGTATTAGTGTTATTTAACTTTCTAGCTAAATCTAACATAACGGCTGTTCCGCTTGCATTGTCATCAGCTCCATTGTGAATTGCTTTTATAGAGTCTCTTAAGAGAGAGCCGTCACCGCCATATCCTAAATGGTCATAATGCGCTCCAATAACAATGGTGTTTTTAGCATCATTATTTATATACCCTATCACATTTCTACCGGTTATGGTTCCATCCTCATTTTTTGTAAATGTAACTTCAGTATGGGGATCTGTTTTTGGGATAAAAGAAAATTCTTGATCAAAATTCTTGGTTCCTTTGGCGGTTAACCCCAAATATTTAAATCTTTTGGCAATATAATTTGCAGCTTTCTTTTCACCATCAGTTCCTGTTTGCCTTCCCTCCAATGAGTCATCAGCTAAAAAAGAAACATCATCTTTAATATTGCTTTTTTTAACTAAATCATTTGAACAAGAAAAAAAAGAAATTAAAAAGAAGAATATTAAAAAGTTTCTCATAAGAATAGTATTATTTTTGTTCAAAATTAAGCATTAAAAACAACGA
>CAXHZP010000024.1:0-29105 GCA_964021805.1 uncultured Flavobacterium sp. | reverse complement strand
TATCATCATTGCATAATTCATTAATAATACCAATTATATTGGGCTCTGTAACATACGAAACTTGTTGTATTCTTGTAATTTTATTAGGATGAATAAAATTTTTGGGCTTCGGATTCATGTTAAATGGTGTCATTAAAAAAGGAATCTTTATTTGTCTAGGAAAAAGAAGTTTCCATTTTAAAATTCTATTCATTGGATCTATTCTTTTGCTTTGCGTAACAAAATATTTTTCTCCAAGTTGTTTTAATAGTTTTTTTTCAGCTCTAAAATTAGAAGTGTTATTTTCTAAACAAATTTCAAAAAAACCTTCCTGAGCATTTTCCCACGAAGTAAATCTTTCTGCCAAATAACCCTTGCCAATGAATCGTAATATTAATTTTATGAAAGAGGAAACAGGTGCTTTTTCTAAAATTTCTATATAAGGCCCTTCTGAAAAATAGATTAAGGCATTGTGGGGTTTTGTTTTTGAACCATATTCAACCTTAAATCCAGATTTTTCAAATTCTTTAAAAGTCTTTTTTAGATTATTTGTTTTAAATAATACATGACTAACTTTCATATGTAAATATTAACTAGGGGTTTGAAGTAATCTTTATGTTAATTGAATTGGAATAGTTTGTTTGGTTTTTCTGCTTTTTTCAGCCATAAAGCCCATGATATGGCTTTCTACAGATGCATCAATCGTTGAAGTTAACAGATTAGGATCTTGTTTTTTTACAGCGTTAATAAAATCTGTAACTAGGCCCCAGTCTCCGCCACCATGTCCACTTCCTTGATAGCCACTATTTTTATCTTCGTCAATAGAAATATCCCATTTTGTTATGGTGCCTGTTAAGAAATCTGTGTGCGTAAATTCAGTCATATCTCCAGTTATATCTCCGTGTGAACCCATAATTCTTGTTCTTCTACCATGATAGGATGTAAAAGCCTCCATGGAAAAATTAGCAGTAATTTCATCCTCAAACTCCATGGATGTTACATAATGATCTGGTTGATCATTTTCCATTCTATAGACACATCTACCATAATTTGTGGTTTTTAATTGTTCTAGCAAATATTCTTTATGTTTAGAGGTATCATCTGGAAAGTCAAAAACAGAGGACCAACCACCTGGTTGATTATAAATTTTTAAAGCAGAGTAAGGGCATGTTTTTTCTACGGTACAACCATCTGTACATCTATTGGTACTTCCTTCTGGAGCATTTTCTTTTTTAAACCATTTTAAACTTCCAAATGCAGCTATGCTTTTACATGGTTTATCTATTATCCATCTTAATATATCTAAATCATGACAAGATTTAGCAAGAATAATTGGTGTAGTTTCTTTAGAATTATGCCAATTGCCTCTTACATATGAATGAGACATATGAATATGTTCAATAGGTTCTAAATGCTGAATACTAATTAGCTTTCCGATAGATCCAGATTGAATCATTTCACGTAATTTTATAAAATAAGGCGCATACCGTAATACATGACATACAGCAACAATTCTACCCGTTTTATTCGCTAAATTTAAGATGTCTAGGCATTCCTTTTCAGTAGGAGCAATCGGTTTTTCTAACAAAACATCGTACCCCATCTCAAGAGCTTTCATGCAAGGTGCATAGTGTAAATTATCTGGCGTAGAAATAATTACAGCATCAGCAAATTTAGGTCTATCAAAAACATGTTCCCAAGTATCAAATCTATTTTGGTCTACTATAGTATGCTTTTCTGCGTATCGTTTATTTCTAATAGCTATGGGCTCAGCCACACCAATAATATTTAATTCTTTAGGGAATTGTAACCCATAATTTCCATACACGTTTCCTCTACCTCCAGCACCTAAAGTAATTGCAGTTACAGGATTTTTAATATCTGTGTTTCCAATTTCTCTTGAAGGAATTGTTTTTGAGTTAGTTTCTGTATGAGCAAAGCCGCTAAGTGGGCTAGAAAGTAGCGTAGCCCCACCTAGTCCCATTGTTAAATTTTTGATTGCTTTTCTACGATCGATTTTTCCCATAATACTTATTAGATAATTTTAGTTAACACTATTTAAAATAGTTTCATTTCCTACTAATTTAATAAATATATATGGAACTATACAATTAGAGGTAATTCTAAGGATTATGAGAATCAATTCGTTATTTGCTTGTTAAAAAAGATAATCTATAACTAATACCTATATTTACAGATGGACTACTTAGAGCTCCTCCAATGGCTTTAATAAAACCTGCAGAACTTCTTAACGCAATTTTTTTATTTAATGTATAATTAAATCCTAGACTTGGTTTTAAAATGAACCCTTCTCCTGTGTCTATATTTCCTCCACCAGCACCACCTGCTAACCCTTGAAGAAATATATTTATTTTATCATTCATAAAATAGTTGCTTTGTAGGCCCAATCCAACAATGCCCTCTGCATAGGCACCTGCGTTTCCAAAGTTTGCAAAAGAGGTTTGCCCAGCTAAATAAATGTTTTTAGTGAGGTGGTAATTAAGTTGTAAGGAAATTTGATGCAAATTTTCTGTAGGATCTGTCATTCTTTTAGCATTCAAATAGGCATCTTGTTTTACAATCACTTCAATTCCTTTAAATATAGCTCTAGCATCATTAGCTGTAGTTGAAATTCCATTAATATTGGTATAATACTTTAAACCAATACCAAAAGTAGCACTCTTAAAAAAAGAATTAGGGCTCATCATGAATCCTTTATTAATAGATAAATAGGTATTCTTCACAATATGTTGTTCTACAGAGATATCTGGATAGAGCAATACACCACCTTGTGAATCTACACCACCTCCACCGCCGGCACCCATTCCAAACTTTGTAAGAACAGTAGTCTTATTGTTGTTGAACCAAAATTGATATCCAGCCCCCAGGAGAATATCCATATAGCCTGCACGAATTCCGTCATAAGCCCCGTCAAATTTGGCAAAATAAAACCAGTTTTTATTTAGGTAAGAATTAATTTCAAAACCAGCCAAACGAATGGTATTTCCAACTAAAGATCTTCCATCACCATATTTAGAATTTCCAATAACAGAGAGATTATTTAAATGAAGCATGAAAGAGGTTCTAGAAGGTTTCTGATTCCAATACGTGTTCTGTAATTCATTGAAAGTAAATTCTTTCTCACTATTTTCTATACTTGCAGACGAAAATTGAATAGGTATTTGTAATCCAAAACGCACCTGTTGATGTTCTATGGCTCCTTTATCAAAAAAATTAATGTAACTATATCCAGTGGTGAACGAAAATTTTTTAAATTGAAACCCTATATCTAAATGCGGTAATATAAAAGCACCACCACCATCTGGGGCTCCAGCACCACCTCCGCCTCCAAAATGAACTCCTGTATCTATGAAAATGTTATTAGTTAGGTTGTTTTTGTATCCTGCATTTACACCTAAAGTAAAAAAACCACCCCGTATTCCTCTAACAGATCCATACATGCCCAGACCAGTATAAAATTTTTGAAAAGAGGCATTGTAATGAATTCCGGTAAGCCCCATATGAATTTCATTAAACCCCTCGTCTGTTGTAGGCATATCTACTGATAAATAATCAACTGCAAAAAATCCTTTTTGAATATTTTTTATTGGAATATTCTTTTTTTCTTGACTTTGAGACAAACTAGCGCAAAGAATAAGTAAAACAACTACTATTTTTTTCATCTTATTTTTTATGAATCGTAATAATAACGGTTTTTGAGGTTGGTGTATTGCTAATTCTAGCTTTACTTTGAATAGGGACCAAAACATTTGCCTCAGGAAAATACGTTGCAGTACATTGTTTTGGAATGCTGTATGGAATTACAAGGAATTTTTTAGCCGTACGTTTCTCTTTGTTGAAATGACTGACCAAGTCTACAACATCTAGTTTTTCTAATCCTTGTTCTTTCATGTCTGTGGGATTCATAAAAATAACTCTACGTTCATTTATAATGCCACGATACCTATCATCTAGCCCGTATATAGTTGTATTGTATTGATCATGAGTTCTAATGGTCATCATCATAAATTGATTCTTTTTCAAGGTGATATCTGAAACCCTATTGAGTGTAAAATTAGCTTTGCCAGTTAGCGTAGGAGAGAAGTCTTTATCTCTTGCATTATTTGGTAAATAAAAACCTCCTTTATTTCTAATTCGCGTGTTGTAATCTTCAAAACCTGGAATAGTAGCCTCTATTTTGTTTCTGATGTTGTCATAGTCTTTAATCAATTCAGACCAATTGAGGGATGTATTAGATAGACTTGCTTTTGCCATACCAGCTACAATGGCTGGTTCACTGAGCAAAGATTCAGATAAAGGAGCTAAATGTCCAGAGGAAGAATGTACAACTCCCATTGAGTTTTCTACACTTACAAATTGGACTCCTTTTTCTTGAATATCTTTTTCAGATCTTCCCAAGCATGGAAGTATCAATGCTTTTTTCCCATGAATTAAATGACTCCTGTTTAATTTGGTAGATACATGAACGGTTAGTTCGCAATTTTGAAGTGCTTTGGCAGTGTATTCTGTATCTGGAGTAGCAGAGAGAAAGTTACCACCCATGCCAATAAAAACTTTCGCCTTTTTTTGATGCATTGCCTCAATGGCGTCTACTACATCATATCCATGTTTTCTTGGAGCTTTGAAATTAAATTCTTTTTCTAAGTTGTCTAAAAATTCTTTTTTTGGTTTTTCCCATATACCCATGGTTCTGTCTCCCTGAACATTTGAATGCCCTCTAACAGGACATGTGCCAGCACCTTCTTTACCAATACTGCCCTTTACTAATAATAAATTTACAACTTCACGAATATTATCTACAGAGTTTTTGTGTTGGGTTAATCCCATGGCCCAGCAGATAATTATTTTTTTCTTTGCTGCTATTAATGTTGCAGCTTCTTTAATAATTTCAAGATCTATACCAGTCTGAGGAATTAATTCTTCAATAGAGTAGGTTGCTAAATCTTTAATAAAATCATCATATCCTAAAGTATTTGAATTAATAAATTCATGATCAAAAATAGAACCAGGAGATTTCTGTTCTTTTTCCCACAATAATTTTAAAATTATTTTTAACAATGCAACATCTCCATTTATTTTTACTTGTAAAAAAACATCAGTTAGTTTCTGTCCTTTACCAATCCATTTGAGTGGATTCTGAGGATCTTTATACCTCATTAAACCAACTTCAGGTAAAGGATTAATAGTAATTATTTTTCCCCCATTTTTTTTTGTTTTTCCAAGTGCAGTTAACATTCTGGGATGGTTTGTGCCTGGATTTTGCCCCATTACTATAACCAATTCTGCATGATTAAAATCTTCTAAGGTTACAGATCCTTTTCCAATTCCAAGAGTTTCAGTAAGAGCCACACCACTAGATTCATGACACATATTTGAACAGTCGGGTAAGTTGTTGGTGCCAAAATTTCGTACAAATAATTGATATAAGAAAGCAGCTTCATTACTTGTTCTTCCAGAAGTATAGAAAATAGCTTTGTCAGGTGAGGGTAATGACTTTAATTCAGTACCTATCATATTAAAAGCATCTTCCCATGAAATTTCTTCATAATGGTTTCTTCCCTCATAAACAACAACCGGATGAGTAATTCGTCCTTTCTTTCCTATTTCATAATCAGATAATTTTGATAATTTTGAAATTGAATGGGTTGCAAAAAAAAGAGGTGAGACTCTATTTTTTGTTGCTTCTTCCGCTACAGCTTTAGCTCCATTCTCACAATATTCTGCCAGGAAAGCTCTTTTTTCATCAGGATCTGGCCAAGCGCATCCTGGGCAATCAAAGCCATTCTTTTGATTTAAATTAGCTAGCAAACCAATGCCTTTTTTTAGACCCACTTCGTCTTTTATATGAGTAATAGCAGATTTAATAGCTGAAAATCCAACAGCCGAAGACGGAATTTTTTCGAATTCTATACCTGTTAGTCTTTTAGGTGGTTGTGCATGTATTTTTTTAGTACTCATATTTTTATTTTATTTCTAAAAAGCTAGGGTTGGCATAGACAGTCATTTTATTCTCTCTAGTAAAACCTATTAAACAAATACCAAATTCTTTAGCAAAATCTACAGCCATAGAAGAACAGGCTGAAACAGCAACTATTACTGGTATTTTTGCTAAAAAAGCTTTGGAAACAATTTCATAAGAAACACGGCCACTTACCAACAAATACATTCCGCTTTTTAATAATTGTTTCTGTAATAAACTACCTACACATTTATCCACAGCATTGTGTCTCCCAATATCCTCTCTTATAGTAAGTAATTTAAAATGATGATTAAAAATACCAGCTGCATGACTCCCACCAGTTTTCTTAAAAGTTTCTTGATGTTGTTGTAATGGAGCAAACATATTCAATAAATTCTCAGAAGAAAAAGATATTTTTTGTTCAATTGTATTACCGTTAACTTTAATATCTTCTAGTTGTTTTTTTCCACAAATACCGCAGGAGGAGACAGATAATAAGGTTCTTTTATTTAAGTACCCTTTTCCCAAAACACTTGGAGCTATCGTTACATTAACAATACTTGGAATATTAAATTTTTCTTCAATAATTTCATAAGGTACAGAAAGTGATTTTTTATAAATATCTTCAGCATACAATAACCCAAGAACTAGATCTTGATCATTACCAGGAGTTCTCATAACTACCGTATACGATTCGGTATTTATATTGATTTGTAATGGAGCTTCGATAACCAATTCATCTTTGGTGATTGATTGCTTTTTATTAATAATATGAAGTCCTTCGTAGGTATTTGTTTGCATTAGATAACCTGTAAAAAGTTATGATAACAAACTTAGTGAAAAATATGGTACAAATAATTAAAAGCCTTTATTTATAGGAGTTTATAGTGTATTTTAACTTATTAAAACACTACTTAACTATAGTTTTTTACAATAAATACAACTCAACTTATCGTGAATGTTTTTAGTAAAAAACAAATAGTCATCTCCACCATCTTTAATTTTTAGTTCTTTTCTGATTTGAGCAACACTCTTATGAAAATTCCTCGTGGTAATGTTCGCTTTTTTGTTGGGTAACAGTTTTACTATTTTCTTTTTATCATAGGGAAGAACAGCGAGTATTTTAAACCCTCTACCTGGGAATTTTATATTGTTTTTTGATGTATATAAATGTGAATGTTGATGAATTTTGTACACATCTAACTGCGTTGTGATTTCATGAAACCCACCAGATTTTAGAATAGCTGCATTAGGTTCGTATAGGTAATCTAAGGGTTTTTCATAATTTGAAGTTGATTTATTATTAGCGATGAAGTTGAATTCTTCGGTATTTTTTTTTGAAAAATTTACAGTTTTTATCGTAATCTTTCCATTGAAATCTTTTTCCAGAAGGTATAGTAATTCTTTTACATCATTGTTAATAGCTATGATGTGAATCTCTTTTACATATTTTAGTTCTTTGCTTGCACTTGTAATGTCTAGAATTGGGGAGTTTTTAATAAGTATTGTTTTTGTTTTGTTAAATAACAAATCAATATATTTTGGGATATTTGGTTCACAATCCTTTAATAAAAAAACCTTTCCTTTAGAGTCACTTCTCCTTGAAGGATCTACATAAATAACATCAAAATAGTCTTTAGATTTTTTAAGATATTCAATTCCGTTTTCAGCTAAACAGGTAATATTTTTTTTGTTTAATTGTTCAAAGTTGTGTGCTGCTATTTTAGAGAGATTTATATCTATTTCACAATGGTCAATGGTATTAAAAGAGGAAGAAAAGTAAAAAGAATCTACTCCAAAACCACCTGTTAAATCTAACAGTCTCTTTCCTGAAACTAGAGAAGCTTTATAGTTTGCTGCAGTTTCTGACGATGTTTGTTCTATACTTATTTTTGGTGGATAATAAATATTCTTGGTATTGAACCAACTTGGTAATTTTTTTTCTGACTTTTGCTTACAAATCACCTGATTGGCAACTTCTTGTACTGTTACTCCTTCAAATGGAACACCTTTTAAAATTAATTTATGAATATCAGATTTTAAATGGTTGTTAATATGCTCTTGAATATCCTGTTGTAAAATTTTTTCGTTCAATAGTTTAAATTTCCTTAGTAAGTGATGAAACAATTTTATTATCAGACATAAATTCCTTTAAGATAACTTTTAAAACAGTGTAAGAAGGAACGGCTATAATCATTCCTAAAGGACCAGCTAATAAACCGCCAATAATAATTATTAAGAAAATTTCCAATGGGTGAGACTTCGTAGTTTTTGAAAATATGATGGGTTGACTTGCAAAATTATCTACCACCTGAGCTATGATAAAACCAATCATGACATAGACAGTTTTTGGAAGAATATCTGATTGGAAATCAAGGTTTTGACCCAAGCCACTTGTCATTGTTAGAACAATCATTAGAAATGCACTAATTAATGGTCCAATGTAGGGTATAATATTAAGTAGTGCACACAAGAAAGCAATCACAACCGCATTAGATACTCCAAAGATTAATAGTATTAAGGTGTAAATAACAAACAAAATAGAAATTTGAATGACCAGGCCAATAAAATATCGGGATAATAAATCGTTTATTTTTTCCAATGAGTGAGAGAATTTTTTTTCAGCACCCTGAGGTATTAGTGTTAATAAAGCATTTTTAAATAGTCTACTATCTTTCATGAAAAAGAAAGTGATAAATAACACAGAGAAAAGTCCAATACTGAAGGATCCTAGAGCTCCTACTATTGAATTGAGTACATTTGGAATAGTTTTTAAACTTGTAAAAACATCGGCACTTTGTAATTCACTTAAAATATTAATATTCTTAGAGGTGAAGTAATTGTTAGCTTGAGTAATTAGGTTCCCTATATTTTCTTCTAATGCTGTTGTTTTTAGTAAAGAAAGGCTTTCTCCTTGTTCTATAACTAAAGGGATGAACATTCCAGTAATTCCAAGAATTAGAGTCACAAAAAGAACCATCGTACTAATAACGGCAACAGTATTAGGAAATTTAAGTTTTTTTCTTAAAAATAAAATGATGGGTTTTGCAATTAAAGCAATGATGGCTGCGATAATTATATAAACCAAAACAGATTGAATGGTCAGTAAAAAATACCCAAGCCCAATAACTCCTAGTATGATAGCTACTGCTCTTAAAATTCCGTTTGAAATTATTTTTGAATTCATTTAATTATATCCTTTTACATCTCCCATATTTATTATTTTACCACTCAAATATATATGATTTTTAGGTAATAAAGTACCTGATTCAGTTAAGGTCCAATCTTCCCAAGTTACTGAAACTCCATTCATTTTCATACTAGGAACATACATTTTGTAACTAGTTGGGAGGTAGTTTTCATCTAAGATCCATGTGTAAGAATCTCCTGGTGTAGAACCTCCAACAGAATATTTTACATGCAATGCCTCCTGACCATCAATCATCTCAATACTGCGATAAACTCCAGGCTCAAATAATTTATGAGGGGCAACCAACCAGAAACTATCATTATTAAAAAATCTGAGAGCTCTTGTTACAAGATTTTCGTTATATGAAACTTCTTTATCATTAAGGTAAACAGTACTTTTAGTTAAATTATTTGGAAGTAATAGTACGCTAACATCATTCCATTTAACTTCAACGATATGTTGTTTTTTGTCCCATTTATAAAAACGTTTTCCTCTAAAGCTCCAGTCTATGTAACGTGTATTTTTATAAGCTTCATATTTAACAGCATTTAAAATAGTATGAGCTAATGCATCTGCATTAGGGTTGTATGCCTTCACTTCGCCCATGTCTATTTTCATTCCAAAAAGTGAGAGTGTGTGCGATGTAGGTAATTTAATTCCAGAATCTGCAGTTATAAAATCATTCCAAGTTGCAGATACTCCACCAATTGGAATAATTTGTGTCCACATTTTAAATGAAACTGGCATATAATTTTCGTCTAAAATCCACAAGTAAGAGTCTCCCGGTGTTGTTCCGCCAGAGGTATACTTTATGAGTAGTGCATCTTTATTATTAACTTTAACAATACTTCTTTCTACACCGTCATCAAATACTTTATAAGGAGCTATTAACCAAAAACTATCATTATTAAAAAAATTGATAGCAGTTTCAATAAGTTCAGAACTTGTGCCAATACTTTTTGAGTAATCATTTAAATTCACAGTAACTGAGATACTATCCCAAGAGACATCTACCAATCCCTGTTGTTTTTTCCATACATAATGATGTTTACCTCTGAAACTCCATTCTAATATTTCTGTACTATCAAAAGCCCTTTTATTGATGGCTGACATCATTTTTTCAGCTAATTCTTCCGCTTCTTTTCCTTGAACCCCTTTTGGTAATGCCTCATTATTTGCAATGTAATAAATTCCTACTGCTACTATTGCTACAGTTATTAATACACCTATTATTTTTAGAGTTTTTTTCATATTAATGAATGCAATTTTATTTTTAAGTTGTGCGTTAAAAGCTACGAAAACTATTATTAGCAGACATGCTAATTAAATAATTTAATTCTTTAAAAATAAAAAATTTAGATGAAGTAATGACATTCCAAAATGGAAAAAAGATTTTTAAGGGTTTTTACAGGTAAAATCTATTTATTAATCAAATTAAATTTCTTTGGTAGATCTGATGTTAAAGCTAATTTTTCTTTGGTAAATGGGTGTATAAAATCTAATTGGGAAGCATGTAAATACAACCCTTTTCCTTTTAAAATTAACGATTCTATTCCATATTCTTGATCACCTAAAATTGGATTACCAATACTTGATAAATGAACTCTTAATTGATGTCTTCTTCCTGTTTTTGGTGACAGTTCAACTAAATTCAAGAACTCAAATCGATCTGATTTTACAGTATGTATTGTTTTGTAGCTCGATTTAGCTTCTTTTTGGTTCACATTAGAAAGGATAAATCCATCGGAGTTCATTTTTCCTATGGTAATGGCATGGTAAACTTTTTTTATTTTTTTATGTTCAAATAATTGATTTAATAACTGAATGCTAGAACTGGTTTTGCCTATTAGTAATAGTCCAGTAGTTGGATAGTCTAACCGATGGACTGGCCTTGGCTTTACAGCGTCATATTGGTTACTTTTATTTATATTTTGCTCCAATACATTATCAATTGTTTTAAATGTATTACCACTAACTAAAATTCCTGGAGGTTTTTCAATTACTGCTAAATAGTCATCTTCAAATACAACAGATAGTTTAAGTTTTAGTGGTTTAGTGGTTGATTTTTCTTCAGAAGAAAATAATGTTATTTTTTCTCCTCCAATAATAATTTTTGCAGTAGTTGCAGGAATATTATCGACAAGAATTAATTTTTTTTTGATCGCTTTTTTGATAGCAGATCTTGTTGCAACAGTATTAAAAATACCAACAGCATATTCTTGTATTCTAATTGGAGTTTTTTGTTCTTTAGCAATATGGGTTTCTAAAAGATGCATTTAGGTTGCAAACAATTGTCCAAGATCTTTAAAAGCTTTGAATTCTAGAGCATTCCCCTCAGGATCTTTAAAAAATAGAGTAGCTTGTTCACCTGGTTTGCCCTTAAATCTAATGGTAGGCTCAATAATGAATTGCGTATTATTATCTTTTAAACGTTCACTTAACTTCACCCATTCATTCATTTTAAGAACTACGCCAAAATGAGGAACAGGAACGTCATGACCATCTACAGGATTTGAAATTTGTTGTGGTTCAAAACTATCTTTTTGATGAATTACCAATTGGTGTCCAAAAAAATTAAAATCTACCCAGTGTGTGTCACTTCTGCCTTCTTTACAGTGAAGAATATCTCTGTAAAAAGTTCGACAAATTTCTAGGTTTTTAACTGGTATAGCTAAATGAAATGGCTGAATCATAGTTGTTTTTTTGAGTTTTTTATTATTCTATATATACGTTAAAAACCAATAGCTGTGTCATCACCTCTTGGATCTGCACCAGCCTCAAGTTTTCCATTTTTTAAAACTAAAATAGCATCAACTTTTCCGATTACTCGAGAATTTCGTTCATCTATTGTATAGCCAATATTTCTTAATTCTTCAATAACATTTTTTTCAAATTGATTGGGTTCTATCATAATCATATCGGGTAACCATTGATGATGAAATCTTGGTTGATTTACACTTTCTTGCATTCCCATTTTAAATTCATGAACATTTAAAATAGTTTGTAAAACAGAGGTAATGATTGTAGATCCACCCGGAGTTCCAACAACCATCCAAAGATCACCATCTTTTTCTACAATTGTAGGCGTCATGGAACTTAACATTCTTTTTTCTGGAGCAATTTCATTTGCTTTTGCACCAATTAATCCAAACATATTTGGCTCACCTGGTTTGCTGCTAAAGTCATCCATCTCATTATTTAAGAAAAAACCTAGTTCCGAGCTATAAAGTTTAGAACCATAACCACCATTTAAGGTAGTTGTTACAGAAACTGCATTACCGTATTGATCTACTATAGAATAATGTGTAGTTTCCTCGCTCTCTATTATTTCAATATTTCCATGAGAAACATCTTTAGAGAGAGTAGGTTTTTTAAAAGAAAAATTACCCATTCTTTTTTTAGAGTAGGTTTTACTCAATAATGTATCTGTTGGAATTGATACAAAATCTGGATCACCTAAAAAATAACTTCTATCTGCGTATGCTCTTCGTTCAGCTTCAGTAATCACTTGCATTGTTTTTATAGAGTTATGACCATAAGAATGAATATCAAAAGGTTCTATGGCGTTCATGATTTCTGCTAAACAAATTCCACCACTTGAAGGAGGAGACATAGAAATAACCTTTAAGTTGTCATACTTAAAGGTAACCGGAGTTCTCCATTTAGCCTCATAATTGGCTAAATCTTCTTCAGTAATAATTCCACCATTATCTTGTATGAATTTAGCTAAAACTTTTGCAGTTTTACCTTTGTAAAATTCATCTCTTCCATTTTCTAAGATTCGTTCTAAGGTGATGGCAAGTGCTTTATATTTTATCAGATCGCCTTCTTTCCAATCTCTTTGAAAAAGAATTCTATTTTTATTTACAGCCTCAAACGCTTTTTTAAACCTATTAATTCTAGTTTCTTGTTTTTTTGTAACTACAACTCCTTTTTTTGCCAATGCTATTACAGGAGTTAAAATCTCTTTAACAGATAATACACCAAACTTTTCTTGAGCTTTAAATACACCCGCTACAGTACCTGGAACACCAACAGCTGTTGCTCCTATGGTACTTTTTCCTTTTATAATATTACCTTCTTTGTTGAGGTACATGTCTTTAGTGGCAGCTAAAGGAGCTTTCTCTCTATAATCAAGGGCACCAATTTCACCATTATTTTTTCTGTAGACCATAAAACCTCCACCACCTATATTTCCGGCATAAGGGTAGGCGACAGCTAGAGCTAATTCTGTGGCCATCATAGCATCGAATGCATTTCCTCCTTTTTTCAAAATATCAGTTCCAATTTTAGAGGCTTCAATACGGGCAGAAACTACCATTGCTTTTTCTGTGACTAAGCCTCTAATTTGACTTGTGTTGTCTTTCTCTTGATTACAGGATGTTACAAATAAACTAATAATAAATACGAAAGTTATTTTTTTCATGAATAGGTGTTTTGTAGGTGTAATTTTTTAATTTTTTGATGAGAGAATTTTCTTAAATCGCTGAAAAATAATTTAAAATCTTTATCAAAATCGTTATCTAATTTGTATAAATCTTCAATAGCTAAATCTATCTGACCTTTATTGTTTGTTCTACGATTCATTCCTTGAAGAACATTTTTAATACCCTCTTTGTATTGATAGTTGTAAAGCCAATTATACTTTATCATGTAGGGGATCATTTGCAATGTTTTCTCTGGCAAAATTTTTTTATGAATATTTAGTAAATTATAGACTGAATTTACGTAAATTTTTAGCGGAATGGCAGAATAATCATTCCAGTTTTTTGCTAAATAATGATCATAAAAAATATCAACAATAACCCCAGCAAACAATCCATAACGTTTGTGAAGCCTTCGTTTACTTATTCTTGTAATTTCATGGGTATCTGTAAAAGTATCTATTTCTCTGTGTAATTTTATTCCCATTTTAATTTCTGAATTAAAATGACTAAACTGATTTCCTTTGATATGATCGGCAATAAAATTACCAATCATAATATTTGGATAGTTTTCAGATAAATACAAATGTGCTAGGAAATTCAATAAATATAATTTTTGTGATAAAAATAAACAAAAAAACTACAACGTTAAACTGGTGTTATTTCAGTATTGTGTTGTAGTCTATTGATGTTAATTTGATAAAATTTCCTATTATAATTATAGGTTTACTTATCAAGATTCGGATTAGTTGTTTAGCATTACTGGCATTACCAACATCGTGATTTGTTCACCCTCGTCTGTACCATCTATAGGAGTTAAAATACCAGCTCTATTTGGTAATGACATTTCAATTAAAACCTCATTAGAACTCAAATTACTCAACATTTCACTTAAAAAACGAGAGTTAAATCCAATTTGCATATCATCTCCTTGATAATCACAATTTAAGCGTTCATCTGCCTTGTTTGAGAAATCGATGTCTTCAGCAGAAATGTTTAACTCTGTACCTGCCATCTTTAAGCGAATTTGATGTGTAGTTTTACTAGAGAAAATAGAAACACGACGAACTGAATTTTGAAAAGAAGCTCTATCTACAGTTAATTTGTTAGGGTTTTCCTTTGGAATTACAGCTTCGTAATTAGGGTATTTCCCATCAATTAATCTACAGATTAAAACAAAGTTTTCAAATGTGAATTTTGCATTAGCATCATTGTATTCAATGGTAACGTCTTCTTCACCACTAAGCACACCTTTTAATAGATTTAATGGTTTTTTTGGCATGATAAACTCAGCTGTCTTATCTGCGGTTACATCAGTTCTAGTGTACTTCACCAATTTGTGAGCATCAGTTGCTACAAAAGTTAAATTTTGTGAACTAAACTGAAAAAAGACTCCACTCATAACTGGTCGTAAATCATCATTACCTGCAGCAAAAATTGTTTTTGATATTGCTGTAGCTAAAATATTAGATGGTATGATTGTTTTACTTGGTGAGGGAAGGCTAACAGATTTTGGAAATTCATCACCTCCAAAGTATGCCATGTCATACTTACCTTGATCAGAGCTAATTTCTATGATGCTATCACCTTCAGTTTTAAAAGTTAAGGGCTGATCTGGAAATGTTTTTAAAGTATCTAAGAGTAGTCTAGCTGATATGGCTATAGAACCAGATGAATCAGATTCTATAGTAACAACTGCACTCATAGTTGTTTCCAAATCAGATGCTGAAACTTTTAATTGATTTTCAGAAACTTCAAACAAGAAATTATCTAATATGGGTAGGGTATTATTGCTGTTAATAACTCCGCCTAAAACTTGTAGTTGTTTTAATAATTGCGAGCTTGATACGATAAATTTCATTTTGATATTTGTTAAGGTATGGTTCAATTACAAAGATATTGGAAATTAGCGATTTTGAAAATATTGTTATCAACATTTTACTCTTATTGTTGATAGCTTTTTTGATTAAATATAGAGATGAATAAAGAAGCATTTTTTAAAAATATTAAATTGGTTTTGCAATTTTAAATGAAGATTTAAAATGCTACATTTGTTAGCGATCAAACCCAACCATACTATGAAAAACTGGATCATTACATTTTTATTTTTACTTGTAAGTTTTCGAATTTCCTCACAAAGACCATCAAAATTGTCTTCCAATGAAATTTATGAGAAGATTCAGAAATTAAATTTTTTAGGCACAGCTTTGTATATAGCTGCGCATCCAGATGATGAAAATACTCGATTAATATCCTATTTATCAAATCATGTGAAAGCTAGAACAGGATATTTATCATTAACTAGAGGAGATGGAGGTCAGAATTTGATTGGATCTGAAATAAGAGAACTATTAGGTGTCATAAGAACTCAAGAACTTTTAGCAGCCAGAAGAATAGATGGAGGTGAGCAGTTTTTTACTAGAGCCAATGATTTTGGTTACTCTAAACATCCTGAAGAGACCTTGGGTATTTGGGATAAAGAAAAAGTTTTAAGTGATGTGGTTTGGGCTATTAGAACCTTTAAGCCGGATGTAATTATCAATAGATTTAATCATAGAACTCCGGGAACTACTCATGGACATCACACAACTTCTGCCATGTTAAGTCTTGAAGCTTTTGATTTAGTTGGTGATGCTAGAAATTTTTCAGATCAATTAAAATACACAGATACTTGGCAACCAAAACGTGTGTATTTTAATACATCTTCTTGGTTTTATAAAACAGAAGAAGCGTTTAAAAATGCTACAGAAGGTAAATTAAATTCAGTAGACGTTGGAGTTTATTATCCTTTAAAAGGTCTGTCCAATAATGAGGTAGCCGCTTTAGCTAGTAGTCAGCATTTATGTCAAGGTTTTGGAAGACTAACTACCAGAGGAAGCCAAAAAGAATTTTTAGAATTTTTAAAAGGTGATAGGCCTAAAGATTCTAATGATATTTTTGCTGGTATTAATACCACTTGGAATCGACTTCAAGGTGGAGGAGAAATTGGTGATATATTATATGAAATAGAGAAGAATTTTAATTTTGCTGAACCTGCAAAACATTTGAAAGATTTAATGAAAGCCTACAAGAAAATCCAATCACTCAGAAATCCTCATTGGAAAAGAATTAAATCTGAACAAATTAGTCAAATTATTCAAGCTTGTGCAGGATTATATCTAGAAGCTTCTGCACAAAGTTCTAGTAGTGTTCCAAACGAAAATATAACTATCAATATTGAAGTTTTAAATAGAAATTCTGAGGTGCCTGTCTATTTAGAATCAATGAGTTTTGAAACTAGTAATCTCCAAAAAATAAAAACAGATGTACAGTTACTGGGTAATCAAAAACAAGAGTTTAATCAGATTATTAAGTTAAACAACTTAGATTACACAGATCCTTATTGGTTAAAGTCAAAAGGAACTTTAGGGATGTATCAAGTATCAGATAATCAGTTAATTGGAAAGCCAGAAACACCTAGAAAAGTAGCTGTTTATTTTAATCTTTTAGTAGATAGTCAACCCATTAAGATAAAAAAAGAAGTCATTCACAGATATTCAAAAAGAGACAAAGGTGAATTATACGAACCTTTTGAAATACTACCGATTGTAACTACAAAACTTAAGGAAAAAGTTGTGTTATTCTCGGATTTAAAAGAGCGTTTAATATCTGTGGAGGTAAGATCAGGGGCTAGTAATGTTAAGGGAAAATTATCTCTAAAGGTGCCAAATAAATGGCAGGTTTCACCCAGTTTTATTGATGTAGATATTAAGCAAAAAGGGGATGTCCAAAATTTTCAATTCAAAGTAATTCCTCCTGTTGATGACTCTCAAGGAATTATTGAAGCAATTTTACTAATAGGTAATAAGCAATTTGATAAAGAATTAATAGAAATTAAATATGATCACATTCCAAAGCAATCTGTATTGCAAAAATCAGAAGCAAAAGTAGTTCGATTGAGTATCAAAAAAGCAGGAAATTTTATTGGTTATATTAAGGGTGCCGGAGATCTTATTCCAGAAAGTTTAAAACAAATTGGTTATGCTGTGCAGATGATTAATCCCGAAGAAATTAATACAGAAAATTTAAAAAAGTTTGATGCTATTGTTTTAGGTATTAGAGCTTATAACACAATTCCTGTATTAAAGTATAAACAAAAATTTTTACTAGAATATGTTAAAAATGGTGGAAATATGGTAGTACAATATAATACAAGTAGAAGGGTTGATGTAGCTGCTCCATTTAATTTAAAATTATCTAGAGACAGAGTAACTGACGAAAATGCTACAGTAGAAATCTTAGAGAAAAATCATCCAATAATGAATTTCCCCAATAAAATTACTGAAGAAGATTTTGATGGATGGGTTCAAGAAAGAGGTTTGTATTTTCCTAATTCTTGGAGTTCAGAATATACTCCTATTTTATCCATGAACGACAAACGAGAGAAGCCTAAGAAAGGTAGTTTATTAGTTGCTAAATATGGAAAAGGGAACTATATATACACTGGATTAAGTTTTTTTAGAGAATTGCCAGCAGGAGTTCCTGGGGCTTATAAGTTATTTGCAAATATTTTATCTATTGGTAAACAACGTATTCAGCAACAAAAGCAACTTAAAAACTAATAATGAAAATTGAAAAACAACGTTGGAAAAAAATATATTCAGTCGTGCTGATTGTAAATGTTATATACATTCTCATTTTTTATTTTATTACACAATTTTTTACTAAGTAATTATGGGAGTACCAGATTTACATCCATTAGATTGGTTTGTTTTAGTAACTACGTTGCTATTTATTGTTCTTTACGGAGTTTACAAGACCCGTAAAATGGATGGTGGTGTTCAAGATTATATCAAAGGAGGTAATGATACAAAATGGTGGACTATAGGATTGTCTGTAATGGCTACTCAAGCGAGTGCTATAACTTTTTTATCTACACCAGGTCAGGCTTTCCATGACGGAATGGGTTTTGTGCAATTCTACTTTGGTTTACCTATAGCCATGGTTATTATTTGTCTAGTTTTTATTCCAATTTACTATAAATTAAATGTCTATACAGCCTATGAATATTTAGAAACTAGATTTGATTTAAAAACAAGATCACTCACTGCATTTTTATTTTTAATTCAACGAGGATTGGCTGCCGGAATTACTATTTATGCTCCGGCAATTATTTTATCCTATGTTCTTGGTTGGGATTTAATAGTACTTAATATAGTTATCGGTTTATTGGTTATATTTTATACTGTTTCTGGTGGTACTAAGGCAGTAAATGTTACACAAAAACAGCAAATGATCATTATATTTTTTGGGATGATAACTGCTTTTACTCTAATTATGTTCTATATACCAGACGGGATAACATTCTCTAAAGCATTAGATATTGCTGGAGCAAGTGATAAAATGAAAGTATTAGATTTTTCATTTGATTTAGATAAAAAGTATACAGTTTGGACGGGTTTTTTAGGAGGTACATTTTTGATGCTTTCTTATTTTGGAACAGATCAAAGTCAGGTGCAAAGATATTTGTCTGGAAAATCTCTCAGAGAAAGTCAACTGGGTCTTCTATTCAACGGTTTGTTAAAAGTACCTATGCAATTTTTTATATTGTTAACAGGGGTAATGGTTTTTGTGTTCTATCAATTTAATGCATCTCCATTAAACTTTAATCCAAAAGCCAATGAAGCTGTTATCACTTCTAAGTATTACGATGAATTTAAAGAATTAGAAAAACAACATATATCCATAGAAACTCAAAAGAAAACACTTTTGTTAGATGGTATACAAGAAAATGAAAGGGGTTTAATTCTAGAACTTAACAATGAAGACAGATCATTAAAGCAACAGGCTAAAAATATCATCAAGAAAGTTGCCGAAAATTCTGACAAAAAAATTGAAGAGAATGATAAAGACTATGTTTTTATTCATTTTATAGTAAATAACCTTCCCAAAGGTATTATTGGCTTATTATTGGCTGTTATTTTGGCTGCAGCCATGTCATCAACCGCATCAGAGTTAAATGCGTTGGCCTCTACAACAACAATAGATGTTTACAAAAGAAATATTGCTATTGGAAAAGACGAGGCTCACTATGTAAAAGCCTCAAAATGGCTAACCTTAGTTTGGGGATTATTAGCTATTGCTATAGCTTGTATTGCTAATCTATTCGATAATTTAATTCAACTAGTTAATATTATTGGATCTTTATTTTACGGAAATGTATTGGGTATTTTTTTATTAGCATTCTTTTTCAAACGAGTTCATGGAAATGCAGTTTTTGTTGCTGCAATTATTACTCAGGTAATAATTTTATTAATTTACTATTTTGGAATTTACAAACTTGAAGAGCAAGGTTTAGACCCCATAATTAGCTATTTATGGCTAAATTTTGTTGGATGTGTAGTAGTAATCTTCACTGCGTTATTGTATAATTTTAAAAAGAATCATCCAAAAATTAAAATCATCTTAATGTTGATTTCAATTGTTTTTGTAAAAGCAATTTATGATGTTACTTATTTAAAATTAACCTTGTATCATGTATTAGTTTTAATGTTTTTATTTTTATTGATTGGAATTTTAAGTGCAGAAAAAAAATCATCTATACAAACATCATGATAAAAAGTATAACCTAAAAGATGAGCAAACAAGAAACTAAAATCATTCGTTGGGGAATATTAGGATTAGGACATATAGCCCAAAAATTTGCTCAAGATATTGCTTCTGTTCATGGAACTGAATTGTATGCGGTAGCCTCAAGAAGTCATCAAAAGGCCTCTTCTTTTGCAAATCAATTTAATGTTCCTGTTAGTTATGGTTCTTATGAGTTACTTGTTAAAGATCCGTTAGTAGATACTATTTACATCGCAACACCCCATAGTTTTCATAAAGAACATACTATTCTTTGTTTACAATATAAAAAAGCTGTTTTATGTGAAAAACCTTTTGCCATGAACTTACAAGAGGTAAAAGAAATGATTCGTGTTGCAAAAAAGAATAATACACTTTTGATGGAAGCCCTTTGGACTGCTTTTTTACCTCATTTCCAATATGTGAAAAATAGTATAAAAAATAAAAATTTTGGAAAAATAATCCATTTAGAAGCTGACTTCGGATTTAAAACTACACATAGTGTAGAAAGTAGAGTGCTAAAAAAAGATCTTGGAGGTGGTAGTTTATTAGATATTGGTATTTACCCTGTGTTTGCAGCTTTATCTACATTAGGAGTTCCAAAATCTATTGAAGCTGATGCAACTTTTTTTACCAATGGCGCAGATTCATCTTGTGAGATGATTTTTAATTATGACAATGTCAAAGCAATTTTGAAAAGTACTTTTTTAAAGGAAACACCTACTGAAGCTGTTTTTACTTGTGAGCATGGAGTCATTAAAATTAACACTAGATTTCACCAACCAACCACAATTACTTTACTACAAAATGGAATTGAAGAACATGTAGATTTTTCTGCTAAAACTTTTGGATATAATTTTGAAATTGAACATTTTAATCAATTACTTAGAGATCATAAAAAAGAAAGTGATCTCATGAGTTTTTCTTTTTCAAAGGATTTAATAGCAACAATAGATCTCATTAGAAAAAAAATTAATTTAAACTACTAATCTTCCTTTATAATGATTTCTATTAGAAAAGCAACTATTGAAGACTTACCTGTTCTCTTTGAATTTGAACAAGGAGTTTTGCGTGCAGAAAGACCAATGGATGGAACCTTAAAATTAAAAAACACCTATTATTACGATATTCCAAACCTTATTGATAACTCAAATGTAGAGCTTGTTGTTGCTGAAATTAATGGTGTGACCGCAGGATGTGGATATGCGCGAATAAAGCAAGCTAGAGATTGTTTTCAATTTGATCAATTTTCTTACTTAGGGTTTATGTTTACAAAAGAAGAATACAGAGGGAAAGGTGTTAATAAAACGATTATGAATTATTTGTATGACTGGTCTTTATCTAGAGGAATTTATGAAGTAAGATTAGAGGTGTATCCTACAAACAATGCTGCGATAAAAGCCTATGAGAAATCAGGAATGATTTGTTCCATGCAAACAATGCGTATAGATCTAAGAAGTAAAAATTTAAAAGGCAGCAATTAGCTGCCTTTTAAATTTAAATAAATGTTGAATAATATTATTTTACACTCCATTCAGCAAGTGATTGCGTATTCATTTTAATATAAGCTTCATTTCCGGCTGCTTTTGAAAGTTCTAGAGATTTTTCAGCAACTGCTATCGCCTTTTCTGTATCACCCATTTTAGCATAAATTAAAGATTGTTGTCTCAATTGCCAAAAAGCAGGCTTTTCAGTCAAAGACATTGCTTTTTCCATCCATTCATTTGCTTTTTTGATGTCTAAGTCTTGTTGTCTGTAATAGATAGCTGCATTATAATAATCTCCAGCTTCAGGGCTTGCAGCCATAACAGCAGCTATGGTTTCAGAAACTAATTTATCTGTTGGAACTTCAAATTTTATTCCAACATATGTTTTTTCCCAAAGAAGACCTATTACTGCAGAGGTACCAGATACATCGTCAAAAGTAATGGTAAATGTCTCAACATTCATTGGCATTGAGTATACTTCTACACTTGTTTTTGCAACAATCTTGGTATCGTCCCAATCTCTAGGGACTCCGCTATTATTAGACTCAGAATAGAAAATGACTTCCCAAGAATTTTCGTTTGGAACAGTATAGAGCCCATAAGAACCTGCATTAAGTGTTTGTCCGTCAATAGACACGTCAGAACTAAAGGTTACTTTTGTATTTGAATTAGCACCTGTTCTCCATGTTTTTCCAAATGGAACTAAATCTCCAAAAATAGTTCTTCCTCTTGCCCCAGGTCTAGAATATTCTACTGATACATCCGTTAGGCCAACTCGTTGCTCTAGCCTTGCTTTTGGGCTAGGTTGAGGTGTGGTAATTTTTAATTTTGTTTCTGGTTTTTTTTCTACTTCAACAGAAGAAGATACATTGTCACAACTAGATAGCGATATTGATATTATTAAAGCTATTAGGGTAGTTTTTGTAATAAAAATTTTGTTCATAATTAATTTAAAGTTTAGAAAAGTAAAAATACAATTATTTTAAGTTGTCTAAAACGCAATTTATATTTCTTTTCCAGGTTTATAGATTTTTTTTGCACGCTTTAAAACATCCTCTCTGTAGTAGGAAACATCTTTAAATTTAGCCTTTATATAAGGGATAGCTTGGTCATCAAAATGAGGTGAACTTGGATCTCCACTTTGACCTCCGGCCAAAATTGTTTTGGCAGTTACTTTCTCTCCAAATTCAACAACAGCAACAAAACTATTCCCCGAGGTTCCGTATTGCCTTTTGGTATTTTTTCCAAACTGTGTACCAAATGAAGCCAAAGCACCCCATTTACCGGATGCCATACCTACAGGTAAACTTTTTTTAGTATCATCAAAATTTTGATAAATCTCCCCATCATTTCTCTGGTATCTATTAAATTCACCCCATGGAGTTTTCCATGAGCCAAAATCTTTTATTAATTTTTGTAAGCTTTTTTCAAAAACAGCCATACGTTCCTCAGGAGGTGATTCTACACTCATATATTCAAAACGAGCTAGTCTCGAGGTTCTTTTCCCATAGGACATCGATGGAATTTTACCTGATTCATAGTATGAATTAATGTAAAATTGTGCTAAGGTCATTTCAATTGAACTTATTGATACTTTAGAATCCCATTTTTTCAACATTTTTATAGCATCTTTGACATCTTTAGATTGTGAAGGGGTTTTCTTTGCCGCTTCAATTAAACCAGATATAAGTTTTTGTGCTCCCGGTAAATAGGGATCATATGCTAGTTTAATTAAAGAGGTTAAAGTTAGATCCTCTGCTTTTTTTAATAGAGGAATTGCATGAATACCTCTAAAGTTTTCTGGGAATGATGACATATATTCAGGGTAGTCCTCTTTTTTTGGACTGTATTCTGCTGCAGAGCTAAATGGTGTAGAGTTACAGTTTTGTATCCAATGTGTTGGAGGATTCTTAACAAAAATATTTTCCTCTAACTTGTGTAATCCTTTCCAATCTGTAGCTGGATTACTTCCATCTACTGGTTTTGTATAATCAAATTTTTCATCTCTCACAGGAATGAAATTTCCGTGATAGTAGGCGATTGTTCCGTCTGCATCTGCATAAACAGTATTGTTTGAAGAATTTGTTCTGATATCCATCATTTCATGAAATTCATTGTGATTTGATTTTTTTGTTCTAGTAAATGACTGCTCCAATGCTTTTATAGGGCTCCACATTAAGGCTGTTGATATCCAATGATTATCCTCAGTATGGGTTATTGGTCCATGATGAGTTCTGTATAAAGTAAAGTCTTTTGAGGAGATTCCAGTATTAGTAACATATTTTAATGAAACCTGAATAGAATCAATTGGAAGCATTTTTTCTCCATATTTATAGTGTGTTTTGTCATTAGTTTTTACTATGGTTTCTTTAAATTCATCAATGATGTCTGTACCAGTAGAGGTATGCATCCATCCAGTTTTTTCGTTAAACCCTTGATAGATGAAAAATTGACCCCAGGTTGTAGCTCCGTATGCATTTAAACCCTCCTCGCTAACAACATGAGATTCTCCTCTAAAGAAAAAAGAGGTATGAGGATTTATTAATAGCATAGCATTTCCTGAAGCTGTTTTTTCTCCACCTATTGCAAAACCATTAGAGCCCCTAGGTTCGTCGTCTTTCAAGCGAATGAATCCATCAGAAATTGCTAATTTTTTTGAATTTGTTTGGGGTTCATAAAAATCTCTTATTTTCTCGGTAGAGACTCTTTCAATATCCCCCCCAATAGAACCTTCGCTAAAATACATAGGCATCCAAGGCTCAAAATGAGTAATTAACTTAGGAGTTACCTCTGGATGATTTTTTAAATAAAAGTTAATACCATCTGCAAATGCAACACAAAGTTCTTGAAGCCATTTAGGACTGTTCTCATAATTTAAAATTGCTTCTTCTTTGGTCATGAAGAGATTGGCTCTTAAATCGCTATACAAGGCTTTTTCTCCCTCAACTTCAGCCAAACGACCGATTGCCCAGATATAATTTCGTTCTACACGATTAAAATCATCTTCACACTGTGCATATAACATTCCAAATACTGCATCGGCATCTGTTTTTCCGTAAATGTGAGGAATTCCAAAGTTATCTCTTATAATTTCTGTATTTTCAACTCTGTGATTCCATCTTTGATCCTCATCCAGAGAACTTATATTGGTTTCTGATGTTGAACAACTAATTATAAAAAAGCTAGTGACTATTAAAATAAATTTTTTCATGAAATGAGAATTAAAAAAAATGAATCAGCAAGATAAAACTTAATAGAAAGGTAACCTAAACAAATGTATCTTTGCATTATAGCTTTTAATATTAGAAAAAAGGAGTGTAAATGAAAAATTATATATCTGAATTTATAGGCACTTTTGCCATGATTTTTTGTGGAACTGGCGCCATGACTATTAACGAAGTTACAGGCGGGGATGTAACCCATGTAGGAATAGGAATTACTTGGGGATTAATTGTTATGGCAATGATTTATGCTTTTGGAGAAATATCAGGAGCTCATTTTAATCCGGCAGTATCTATTGCATTTGCTTATGCAAAAAAGTTTTCTTGGAAAGAAGTTCCCAAGTATATATTTTTCCAGGTAGCGGGTGCTTTTGCTGCCAGTTTGTTATTGATGTGGTTATTTCCTAAAAGTGAACTACTGGGAGCAACGATTCCTTCTGTTGATGTATGGCGAGCTTTTGTATTAGAGTTAATTCTCACATTTTTTCTAATGGTTGTTATTATTAACGTTTCTACAGGAAGTAAAGAGATAGGAATGATGGCTGGTATAGCTATTGGGTCTGTAGTACTATTGGAAGCACTTTTTGCTGGCCCCATTACTAATGCTTCAATGAATCCCGCACGTTCACTTGCTCCAAATATTGTTTCTGGAAATATTAAAGGACTTTGGTTGTATATATTAGCTCCAATTATTGGAGCATTACTAGCGGTAGTGAGTTGCAAATTTGTAAAGCATGAAAATTGTTGCGATGAAGAATGTTAGCATACTTGGATGTGGTTGGTTGGGGAAACCCATGGCAGTTTCTTTATTAAATGAAGGTTTTTTAGTAAAAGGCTCTACAACTTCTGAGATTAAAATTCAAGAATTAGAGTCTTTAGGAATAGAATCTTACTGTATTGATATTACTGAATTTGAAGAGTTTGATTTATTCTTAGCATCAGATATTCTTTTGATAGCCATTACCTCAAAAGACATAGATGCGTATGAACGATTCATTGAACAAATTGAAATTTCACCGATTCAAAAAGTTATTTTTATTAGCTCCACTTCAGTATATCCAGCATCAAATTCTATAGTTACTGAAGAGACAGAAACAATCAATACACCACTTTCAGAAATTGAAAATCTTTTTAAAAATAACACGTTTTTTGAAACAACAATTATTCGTTTTGCTGGATTATTTGGCCCTGGTAGACATCCAGGGAATTGGTTTAAAAATGGTAAAATAATACCCCAACCTAATGGGTTTGTGAATATGATACACCAGGAGGATTGTATTAATATTATTCATGAAATTATTGATCAAAACTGTTGGAATACAACTTTTAATGCCTCGAGTAATGATCATCCAACTAGAAAAGATTTTTATATAAATGCCAGAAATAGTTTGAATTTTGAGATTCCAACATTTGAAGAAAATTCACAATTGAAATATAAAATAATCAGTTCAAAAAAATTACAAGAAGATTTGAATTATCAATTTATACATGATAATTTGTTAGAAATTTAAGAATACTTTCTTTTTCTCAAATAGTGAAACATACATCCAAAAATTATTAAAATCAAAAGCGGCATTGCAATATTAATAAACTGCCAAAAAGTTCGTTCATCAAATGCCCTCTTTTTATCTAATAGATTAATTTTTAAATTTTTATTTCTTAATTCAATTAATCCAGTATCATCTAATAAATAATCTACTGCATTTAATAAAAATTCTTTATTACCAAACTGTTCTCCAGTCCATTTGTCTTCTGCCAAATCAAAGGGTTTTCCTTTTTTAATTTGATTTCTTCCAATATCCCCATCGGAAATTATAATCATTTTATTGTGATTGCTTTTTTTTCTGAAATTATTTAATTCAAATGGTTTAATTCTTTTTGCATACATAGAATTAAAATCTCCTTCTACAAGTAAACTAAATATATTAAAACCTGATGAATATTCTTCTTCTTTCGGTTCCTCAGCTATACTTTCTAATTCTATGATAGCAGGCGTACCTGTCTTCTTTGTTAACATTGAACTCATTAGCAGAGGTGTCTTTTTTAAATTGTTTTGTATGGTGTCTATTTGATTAGCAAATCGCAACCTTACAGGGGTTATATTTTTAGTTATTGCATGCATTGGGTTTCCAGAAACTAATGGGTGATAAAACCAATTTAAATTTTGAAATTGAGGTTTATTTCCTATGTTTCCTGTTGCTAATGGAATTTTTGCAGCATACAAATCTTGAATTAATGTTGCGTTAACACGTAATCCATAAGAAAAGAAAAAATCAGTTAGATTAAGATCTCTTGGGTAGGCCAACATTTTACCACCATTGTATAGACTATCTGTATCAGCCTGAACATTTTCTAACATCCACAATGTCTTTCCGCCGTTTATAATAAATTGATCTAGCACCAGCTTTTCTTTCTCTGAAAATAATTTTGTTGGCTTCGCTATAATAGCAAGGTCAAATTTTTGAAGATCTTTAACGCTTTTAGTTGGATTCCTTTCAACAGAATCTAATGTAAATTTTGCCAATCGATATTTCTTTGTTATTTCACTTAAAAAAGAATACAATTGGATGTCTTGTAGTTCTCCGTTCCCAGAAAGTATTGCAACTTTTTTTTGCTTTTGTTCTTGTAATTTGTGTATGGCACTTACAAAAGAAAACTCTAAATTTTCAACAGCAGTTTCTAACTGATCTTCTTGGGTTTGTATCATTCCGTTTGAAAGCAAAGAGACTATGGTCGTTTTATTTTTGTAGGTGATTTCTGCCCAAGGGAAAATTATGGTATTAGATAATTTGCCATTTTCCTTTACAGTAAGTTGACTTGGTATCATCCCAGCTTTAATTAAACGCTCTCTTTGGTTATCTGGGAGAATAAACTGAGTTTTAATAAAAGAATTTTCACTACTCAATTCTTCCAAAAATTGTCTAGTTTCTATTTGTAAACGTTTAAACTCTGAGGGGAAATCACCTTCTAAATAAATAGTAATGATAAGTTCTTTGTTTACATTTAAAATAACCTCTTTTGTTATGGGTGCTAATGTATATCTATGATCTGAAGTTAAATCTATTCTCTTATAATAACTTTGACTAGCAATATTTAATAATGCAAGGGCAACAAGTAAATATATAGTATGTTTTAACTTCTTACTCATTGGTTAATTTTTGTTTGCTGACAAATAAAAAGAAAATAATAATGCTCATAAAATATAACACGTCTCTGGAATCAATTACACCTCTACTAATACTCCTGAAGTGTTCGTTCATTCCGAATAATTTTATGGTGTAAGAATAATCTCCAAATAAACTAGAAACAGCATCAAATCCGTAATAGAATAAAAAGACTATACAAATTCCTAATAGAAAAGCTACAACTTGATTCTTGGTAAGTGTTGAGGTAAATATTCCAATAGATGCAAAAGAACTAGCTAATAATAACAACCCTATATAGGATCCGCTAATACTTCCATAATCTAAATTTCCAACAGGATTTCCTAGCTCATGTATAGAATATGCATAGACAAATGTTGGAATTAGAACTATAATAAGTAAGGTTAAAATTGCAAAAAACTTCCCAAGAACAATAGTTACATTAGTAATAGGTCTTGTTTTTAAAATTTCAATAGTTCCAGAACGAAATTCATCTGCAAATGTTTTCATAGTGATTGCAGGTATTAGAAAAATTAATATCCATGGAGCTAGGTAGAAAAAACTAGTAAGATCTGCAAACCCTGCATTTAAAATATTAAAATCGTCATCAAATACCCACAGAAATAATCCATTTATTAATAAGAATATTCCAATAGTTAAATAAGCTATTGTAGAGGTGAAAAATGAGTTGAATTCTTTTTTAAAAATGGCAAGCATTGTTAGGCTATTTTTATTTTTTTAGTTTAAATATTATATTATTATCAAATCGATTGTTTAACTCAGTTATAAATTTAGTGGTTTCTGTAATACTTTGAGGGATTTTTCTAGAAATCAATTCTCGGAAGTGTTTAAAATTAAATTTTCCCATTAGTTTAAACTAATCTTCTTTTCAACACTCCATGCATGTGGTTTTGAGTTAAATAACACCTTAGTTTTAGACCAAATTTCATTGAATAATTCAGATTTTCTGTATTTATTTAAATCTTCCTCAGAATCCCAATAACTATAGGTAAAAAAAATAGAAGAATCATTTTTATCTCTATACAATTCTAATAGGTGACAACCAGCACTTTTT
>CAXHZP010000023.1:0-29629 GCA_964021805.1 uncultured Flavobacterium sp. | reverse complement strand
TGAGGTTTTGCATTAATAGTAGATTTGTTATTCATCAAAATATTATTATTCTTTTGATAAGCATTGGTTTTTTGAGCCTCTTTTTCAACGATAACTTTACCGTTGAAAACGCCAGTAGAGCGCTCATCATAAATTCCTTTATAATCTTGATGACTTTCACAGTTCGGCTCAATATGATGAACTAAGGTATGATGATCTACATGTTGTTTTCCTTCAATAATAGTAATTCCTTTTAAAATAGAATCTATGTGTTCTCCTTTTTGAAAGAAGTTTAAGTTATTTCTTGTAATATTACCACCAAATGAAAAAGTATGAACTGAAACAACACTATTTGATTGCTGTTCAACAAAAGTATTGTCAACTAATGAGGCTTCAATATAATCATTTTGTATTTTATAAAAATCTACAGTAGAATGTCTGTCTGCAAATATTTCGGTGACTACATTTGTTAATACGGCATTATTTGTTAGGCTTTGATGTCTTTCAATAATTTGAACATGCGCGTTTTGATCTACAACAATTAAATTTCTTGGTTGTAGCATTGTAGCGCTTTCCTCACCAGTAGTAAAATTAATAATCTGAATAGGCTTTTCTACCTCCGTATTTTTTGGGATATGAACGTAAGCGCCCTCCTTTGAAAATGCTGTATTTAATGAAGTTAAATTATCTTGCTTCGCAACCTTGTTAAAATAATTCTCAATAATAGGTTTGTATTTTGATTTGGTTAATGCAGATGACATTAAGCACACATCAATATTATCGTGAGTTGTTTCAGATAAAAAAGAACTGTATTTACCATCGATAAAGACAATTTTATAGGTATCAATATCATGAATAAAATATTTTTTTACTTCAGCAAGTGAGATACTTTTTTCTTTATCAGGAAAAATACTATAGTCTTCCTTTAGAATACTATTTAATGAAGTATATTTCCAGGCTTCTAATTTTTTTGATGGAAATCCTAGTTTTTCAAAGTTTTGAAAAGCCTCAGTTCTAATTTCATGAATATCAGAATTTATGTTAACGCCATCCTCAAAAGCAACGTATGATGAAACTATTTTTTCTTTTAAATCCATTTTATTTATTATTCCAAAATTATTATCAAAAAGCTATTAAATCTTTTTTAATTATGCGCTAATTTCTTCTTTTATCCAATCGTAACCTTTAGCTTCTAGTTCTAAAGCTAAAGAAGCATCACCAGTTTTAACTATTTTACCGTCGTGCAACACATGCACAAAGTCTGGTACTATATAATCCAGTAATCTTTGATAATGAGTAATTACGATCACAGCATTGTCTTTAGATTTTAATTTATTAACACCATTGGCAACAATCCTTAAAGCGTCAATATCAAGTCCAGAGTCTGTTTCGTCTAATATGGCAAGTTTTGGCTCTAGCATTGCCATTTGAAAAATCTCATTACGTTTTTTTTCTCCTCCAGAAAACCCTTCATTTAAAGAACGGGATAAAAACTTTCGATCAATCTCTAAAAGTTCAGATTTTTCGCGAATCATTTTTAGCATATCCTTAGCGGGCATGTCCTCTAGACCTTTTGCTTTTCGAGTTTCGTTGATGGAGGTTTTAATAAAATTAGTTACAGAAACTCCAGGAATTTCAACTGGATATTGAAATGATAAAAACACACCATTGTGGGCTCTTTCTTCAGGAGATAACTCACTAATATCCTCGCCGTTTAATTCGATTATTCCTTTGGTAACATCATATTCTTCTTTTCCAGCAATGATGTTTGCAAGCGTACTCTTTCCAGCACCATTTGGCCCCATGATTGCGTGGACTTCACCAGATTTTACAGTTAAATTCAACCCCTTTAAGATTGATTTGTCGTCTACACTCGCTTGTAAATTTTCTATTTTTAACATGTTTTTATACTATATGCTTTTAAGTTTATACTTAAGCGTTGGTTTTGTTGGTTATCCAACCGAACCCTCTAAGCTAATTTCCAATAATTTTTGAGCCTCAACAGCAAACTCCATAGGAAGCTTGTTTAATACCTCTTTACTAAAGCCGTTAACAATTAAAGCGATAGCTTTTTCAGTATCTATTCCTCGTTGATTACAATAGAAAAGCTGATCCTCACCAATTTTACTAGTAGTAGCTTCGTGTTCAACTTGAGCACTTTTATTCTTTACTTCTATGTATGGGAAGGTATGAGCTCCACATTCATTTCCCATTAACAGACTATCACACTGAGAAAAATTTCTAGCGTTTTCTGCTCTTGAACTAATTTGTACTAATCCACGATAGCTGTTTTGTGATTTTCCAGCAGAAATTCCTTTGGATATAATAGTTGATTTGGTGTTTTTCCCCAAGTGAATCATTTTAGTACCTGTATCAGCTTGTTGAAAATTGTTTGTAACCGCAATAGAATAGAATTCTCCCACAGAATTATTCCCTTTTAAAATACAGCTTGGATATTTCCATGTAATTGCAGAGCCTGTTTCTACTTGAGTCCAAGATATTTTTGCATTGGTTTCGCAAAGTCCTCTTTTGGTTACAAAATTATAGACACCTCCTTTTCCTTCGCTATTGCCAGGAAACCAATTTTGCACAGTTGAGTATTTGATTTCAGCATCGTCCATAGCAATTAATTCAACAACTGCAGCATGTAATTGATTTTCATCTCTACTTGGTGCAGTACACCCTTCTAGATAACTCACAAAACTTCCTTTATCAGCAACTACAAGAGTTCTTTCAAATTGACCAGTTCCTCCTTCGTTAATTCTAAAATATGTTGAGAGTTCCATTGGGCATCTAACCCCTTTTGGTATATAACAGAATGACCCATCAGAAAAAACGGCTGAGTTTAACGCTGCATAAAAATTATCTGAAGATGGCACAACTGTGCCTAAATGTTTTTTGACTAATTCTGGATGCTCTTGAATGGCCTCAGAAATAGGCATAAAAATAATTCCTTTTTCACCTAGAGTCTTTTTAAAAGTAGTAGCAACAGAAACAGAGTCAACGACAATATCTACAGCAACATTAGCCAATCTCTTTTGTTCTTCTAAGGAGATCCCTAGTTTTTCGAAAGTTGCCAATAAATCTGGATCTACTTCGTCAATACTATTTAGTTTTGGTTTTTGTTTTGGTGCAGAATAGTAAGCAATGTCTTGAAATTCCGGCTTTTTGTAGGTTACATTTGCCCATTCTGGTTCCTCCATTTTAGACCAAATCTCAAACGCTTTTAAGCGCCATTCAGTCATCCATTCTGGCTCATTTTTCTTTTTAGAAATTGCACGCACAACATCTTCATTCAAACCTTTAGCAAAGGTTTCACTTTCTATATCTGTGTAGAAACCATATTCATATTCTTTGGTCTCTAATTCTTGTCTTAAATCGTCTTCAGTATACTTACTCATTTTAATTTTTAATTATAATGAAAAACTTTCTCCACATCCACAAGTTCTGTTAGCATTAGGATTGTTAAAAACAAACCCTTTTCCATTTAAGCCACCAGAAAATTCTAGGGTAGTACCAACTAAATACAGAAAACTTTTCTTGTCGACAATAATTTTAACATCATTATCTTCAAAAATTTTATCGTTTTCTTGCTGTTTATTATCAAACTTTAAGTCATAGGAGAGACCAGAACAACCTCCACTCTTTACACCGACTCTTACATAGTCTGTTGTTGCATTAAAGCCGTCGTCTGTCATGAGCTGAACTACCTTCTTCTTTGCATTGTCCGAAACCTTTATCATAACTTTTATATAGATTTACTCTAAAATGTAAATGCAAAGATACGACATAAGTCTAAAATTACCCGTACCGGCTTCAATATATTGATTTATGACAATGGAATGCATCTACTTTAATTTTGAAAGGTGGGATTATTTATAAAATCTTCATCTGTTAAGGTGATTAAAAAAGCTTTTAAATCTGCCTTTTCTTGTGGTGTTAATTGAACGCCACCTTGGTTAACTTTTTTCATTAAAGGATCAATGGTACTTGAATTTTGAAGGCCCTCGCTGTAATGATTAATAACCTCCTCTAATGTTGAAAAGCGACCATCATGCATGTAAGGGGCCGTATAAACTAGGTTTCTTAAAGAAGGAGATTTAAATTTACCGTTATCATTTGGATCTCCAGTTACTGCTCCTAACCCAAGATCATTAAATGAAGTGTCTAAGCCGTTATTGTGAAAATTATTATCTGTCCACAAAGGATTATTATCACTTCCATGACAATGAAAACAATCACCTTTGTCCTCACTCATAAAAATAGTAAAACCATTAACCTCTTGTTGATTTAGCGAAGTATTTCCAAGAAGGTATTGATCAAATTTAGCATTTCCAGAAATAAGTGTTCTTTCAAATTGAGCAATAGCTTTGGTTACTAAAGTAGAATCTATAGATGAGGTCCCAAAAGCATTTAAAAACATCGTAGGGTATTCTTGATCTTGTTGAAGTCTTAAAGCTACATTAGACCATGAACTATGCATTTCAATAGGGTTTCTAACGGGTTCTAAAGCTTGCCTTTCTAAGCTCAACTCTTTCCCGTCCCAAGAAAATTTGTCATTAAAATTCCATGCCAGATTAAATAAAGGCATCGAATTTCGTGATCCAGAAAAACCGTCTACACCAAGACTAAACCTTAAGCTATCCGTAAATGAATTTCTAGGATTATGGCAAGAAGCACAAGATTGTGTATTGTTTTTTGAAAGTTTTTTATCAAAAAACAACTTTTTCCCCAAGGCAATACCCTCCTCAGTTAAAGGATTATTTATCGGGATTAAGGGGGCTATTAATTTTTGTTGAAAAAGTTCAGGAACTTTAAGCGAATAGGGTATGGGTATATATTCTTCTTCTATAGTATTGTCTTTATTTGAACAAGAAACAAATAAGATTGAAAACAAAAGTAGAAGCAGAAAATTTTTATTCATTTTTATTGAGTAATGGAAACTAAATCAAATACAGATGAACCGTTTTGATTCATTAATAGCTGCACATCATAATTTCCCATTAAATTTGTATCGAATTCGTTTAAATCCCACATATTTGGGTTTTTGAACCATTCAGAAACATCCATTTTCATATTAATGTTTGTTTTGCTACCAATAGTTAATCCTCCAATATTTACAGAAAAAGAAGTATCTACAGTATCATTAGGGTTAGATCCATCAAAAGCATTAATAACATGATAATTATAAGCGGTTTCTTGATTATTATTATCTATATACATTCCATCTAGCTGCATAAAATGATATCCACCACCTAATAGCCCAGGAACATTAAAAAGTGCTGTGTTTAGGTTAGGGTACGCTCCGTCTATATTTAAATTATTACTAAAACCAAATCTAAAAGACGCAGATACATAATCTCCTGGTAAAATAGATTCAGAGGTAGTAAAAGATAAGCCAACATCATTGGTTAAATCAACTAAGTTATAATCATCAAGTATAGTTGTAACACCACTTTCATGAATTAGTGTAATTTCTGAAATAACATACCTAAGACTTTCTATATTTAGAGTTTGTTCGTTTTCATTTGTAAATTTTAGTTCATTAAAGTCAGAGCTTGATATGTCATCTTCACCCCAAGAATGAGTAAAATTTAAGGTAATTGCAACTGGAGATAGACTAATATCCTTGTCTTGACTACAGCTGTTAAAACCAAAAAAAAGACAGATAATTATAATTTTTTTCATGACTATATTTAATTTATTTGTACAATTAATAGATCAGTAAACCCCTTATTATCTATAATATCTCCATCTGAGCTATTTGTTTCCCCTACTGCAATAATAGTTCCATTATTAATTTGAACAGCATCGTATGAGAAATCTATTTCAGAACCACCAATTGTTGTTTCCCATAATAATTGCCCAGAGTTATTAAGTCTTAGAACCCAAGCATCATTTTGCCCTTGGTTTTTTGAGACATCTCCATTAGAACTTCTAGAACTTCCAGCAATTATAAATTCGTTGTTAAAAGTTGCACTTATAGATCTTGCAACATCAAAATTAGATCCTCCTATAGAAGCATTCCATAAAAGCTCCCCATTATTAGAGATTTTAATGGCCCAAAGATCTGCAGCACCATTATTAAAAGTTACATCTTGGTTATTACTTCTAGTATCTCCCACAATAATATGATCTCCATTTGCATTAGAAACGATATCCCTTGCCTCATCTATTTCAGAACCACCAAATGATTTTTCCCAAACAATATCTCCATTTACATCAGACTTAACAATCCAAAAATCATACGAGCCTTTGTTATTTGAAATGTCTACATCATTACTATCTGAGCCTCCAACATTGATAAAACCGCCAATTAGAGTTTCAGATATTCCCGCTGGACTATCTGTAAATGATCCGCCATAAAAGCGCGACCAAACAATATCTCCTGTTGTCGATATTTTAATAGACCAATAATCTCCTCCCGCATGTTTTGTAGTAAATCTACCTTGGTTTCCTTCTCCGCCAGACGCAGTAACATCTAAAACACCTGAGAGAATCAAATGATTGTCTGATGTTTCTATAATAGATACGCCTTCATCTACACCTCCATAACCAAAAGATTTTTCCCAAGTGACAACTCCAGAATCATTAATTTTGACAAGCCAAAAGTCTCTATTGCCATTATTAGACGAAACATCACCGTCCGAGCTATCTGAGTATCCAAGTAGCGCATAACCGCCATCCGAGGTTTCAATAATACTACTTCCTCTATCATCTCCAGATCCGCCATAGGTTTTATTCCACTCTAACTGAGCCTCAGAATTAAATTTGAGCATCCAAAAATCATAATCTTCAGTTGCCTTATCTGTGATATCGCCATCTAAACTTTGTGTGTAGCCAAGAACCGCAAATCCACCATCAACTGTTGAAACAACAGATTTTGCAACATCATTTTTTGACCCACCGAAAGTTTGAACTAACTCAAGAGTTCCGCTAGACGGATTCAATCTTGGATGAAATGATAAATTTGATTCTGTACATCCATAAAACATTATAATAAGTAGAAAAAGCAAGTGTTTTTTCATATATCTACTCACTTTTTCTCACAATATAAAATCCAGTATTGATATCACTTATAATAATATTACCACTTTCAAAATAAGGATACACATTCCAAACACCATTAAAAGAAGCGTTATCATTTGAAGGATAGGTATCAAAATATCCAATTTCATTCATTGTTTGATTGCTAATAGCTTCAATGTTAATTACTCTAATCCCAGCAGAGTAATTAGCAAGGAAATAGTCATTCCCTTTTACATAACCATTGTGATCTATCGCAGTAGTGGGACCATAATATTCCATATGAACATTTGGGTTATCTAAATCGGTTAAATCAAAAACAATATTTCTTGTATTTCCCCCAAAGTTTCGTTCATCTAATTCATCACCAAGGATAAAATAGTTTTGATCTTCTGTAAACCACCCCTGGTGAGTATATCCGATATTAGGGTAGCCAGTTTTAGCAATTTGCGAAGGGTTCATTTTATCAGTTACATCAACAATAACAACTTCATTTTGATTGCTACCTATTAAAATTTCTCTCCCTGTATAATCAGCATCAGGCCCATAGTAGGTGACAACTTGTGCGTCGTGAGAATAAGCGTCTTCACCATACCCGCCGGCAGCTACTGGGTTTAACGGATTAGATATGTCTATAAAATGTGGTCCACCGCTATAAGTACTTGTGCCAACAGCATAGGCATATCCTTGAGCATCATTGATAACGATGTTATGTGCAGCTCCAAAACCATCATAATGTGCATCTGATGTAAAAGTTTCGGGAGCTTGGTTCGCAGATACATTTCCTAATTTTGTAAGATCAAAAATCTGCATTCCATGGCCAGGTGCCTCGCTTACAATAAAAGCATAGTTTCCATAAGTTTTGATATCCCTCCAAGAACTATTTGTTGTATGTGTTGGTAAAAATCCAATAATTTTTGGGAATTCTAAGTCAGAAATATCAATAAAAGAGGTTCCAGTATTAAGACCCATTAGAGCATATTCTTTCCCTGAGGCAGGGTCTGTCCATCCCCAACAATCATTTCCTGAACTACCGCCAAGAGTTGTTAAGTCTATATGAGCAATTAAATCATAATTGTTACAAGGATACTCCCCTGCGAATCCATTTTCACAAAAATTAAGAACAAATTGAGGGGTTTCGTCTACATCAATAATTGAAAAAGATACTCCTTGAATTTCACTTATATCTCCTTCTGCATCACTAACAGTAACTTCAAATCTATAACTAGATTTTACTTCAAAATCAGGATTAGCATCTAAGCTAACGGTATTGTTATTTAGCGTTAATAAATCAGCATCGTCTCCACCAATAAAATAACTAGCGATTTCAACATTTGCTGTAGCTTCTATTATATATACAGTTTGCCCAGCACCACTGTTTTCAATTAAATCAATTCCAGTGTTTCCTGACACTATTTCTGGAGGCGTGTATTGAAGGGAAATGGATCTATCACAGGAGAAGATTAATGGTAAAAAGCAGATTAGTACAATTAATTTTTTCATTAGGAGAAAAGTTTAATATTATTTGGAGGTTTATATTGTAATCTATTAAAATTACAATAAACAAATATAACGGATTTAAAGAATAAATAGAAGCACACAGAGAATAGCAGCTAAGATGTGGCAATTATTTTTAAGATGTGTATATCTTTGCAACATGTTAGAAGATAAAAATCAATCAAGAACGTCATTGGAGCAATTAGGAGAATTTGGCTTAATTAATCACATTACAAAACATTTCAAGATCTCTAATACATCAACAGTGAAAGCAGTTGGAGATGATGCAGCTGTTTTGGAAAAGACAGATAAACAGACAATAATTACTACTGATTTATTGATCGAAGGAGTTCATTTTGATTTGAGTTATGTTCCACTTAAACACCTGGGATATAAATCTGTGATAGTAAACCTTTCTGATGTCTATGCAATGAATGCACAAGCAGAGCAAATTACGGTTTCCATTGCTGTTTCCAATCGTTTTCCACTAGAAGCAATTGAAGAATTATATGCTGGAATTCAATTGGCATGTGAAACATATCATATAGATTTAATAGGAGGAGATACCACTTCATCTACAAAAGGGATGCTCATATCTATCACTGCCATTGGTAAAGCAAATAAAGAAGAGGTTGTATACAGAAATGGAGCAAAAGAAACAGATTTAATTGTAGTTACTGGTGATTTAGGTGCTGCTTATCTTGGGTTGCAAGTTTTAGAGAGAGAAAAACAAGTGTTTAAGGTAAACCCTAATAATCAACCAGATTTAGATAATTATACATATTTGATTGAGCGTCAATTAAAACCAGAGGCAAGAAAAGATATTTCATCTCTTCTGAAAGAAATGGATGTTAAGCCAACGGCCATGATTGATATTTCTGATGGTCTTTCCTCTGAAATCATGCATATTTGTTCACAAAGTAATGTAGGATGTAAAATTTATGAAGATAAAATTCCTCTAGACCCTCAGGTAATTTCAACTTGCGAAGAGTTTGATATTGATAGTACCATGGTAGCTCTAAGCGGGGGAGAAGATTATGAGCTATTATTTACGGTTTCAATTACAGATTTTGAAAAGATAAAAGGAAACCCTCACTTGTCTATTATTGGCCATATTAACGATAAGGCAGCAGGGTTAAATTTAGTAACAAGAGTTGGTCAAGAGTTGGAGCTGAAAGCACAGGGATGGAACGCTCTTGAAAATAAATAAGAGTAAACTTTATTAAGAAAGAGACCGTTTAATAAATGTATTCAAGACTTTAATTAATTTGTCTGAATTTTCAATATGACTCATATGACCTCCAGACAAAACAACTATCTCAGACTGTGTTTCTTCGGCTTCTTTTATCCCTTTCTTTACAGGTAATACAGGATCTTTTTCTCCGAGAATAAACATTTTTTTAAAATGATTATTTTTTAAAACAGACAACCTGTTTGGTCGTATTCTCATTCCTTCTTGACAAGCACTATATCCTTGTAAAGAAGTTTGTAAAGCTTCGGACAAGGCAAGCTCAATCTCGGAATTAAATACCTCTTTACTCTTCTCACTAAACAAATTAATAAAAGACATTCTTGCAATATTAGGCAAATTAATCTGTGCCATTTTATTAGCTCTTTCTCTTAACTTTTTTCTTGAAGTATCATCAGAGGTTGCTGTAGAATTTAACAAACACAATCCTCTAATCATTTCCGGATTTTTTTCTGATAACGCTAACGAAACATAACCACCCATAGAATGGCCAATAAGTGTAATTTTTCGAATTCGCAAAGATTTTAAAACAGCAAAGACTACTTCGGCCATTAAATCCATGGAATGAATATAACCAATACATTCTGATTGTCCGTGTCCTAATAAATCTATTGCAAGTACTCTTTTGTTTTTAGAGATTGCAGGAATAACATCTTTCCACATGTACTTATTCTCCAAAAATCCATGCAATAACACCACCACAGCTCCTTTTCCAGAATCTGTATATGAAATTTTAGTATTTTTAAACAACAGCCATTTTTCCATACTACAAAAATATGTATCTTTCCTTCTTAACATAGAATTTATTTCATGTTTTCATCTCTTTTCATTTGATATATTTTTAAATAAAAAAAAGTTCGTTTGAAGAGATGCTTTTGGTTAATTTTATCAAAAGTGCATTTTATGTGATTTTCATCATTTTTATCCTTTTTTGATCGTTTTTCACTATTTTTTGACTAAAAAACAACAAAAATGACTAAAAAACAGGAAATTTGGGTTACTGGATTTGCGCTTTTTGCTCTCTTTTTTGGAGCAGGAAACCTTATTCTTCCTCCTTATTTGGGAATGAATTCAGGAGGCCAATGGTGGTTTGTTTTTTTTGGGTTTATCCTTACAGCTGTTCTTATCCCTATTTTAGGAATATTAGCCCATGCAAAAGTACAAGGAACCATGTATGATCTAGCAAGTAAGGTTACCCCTTGGTTTAGTTCTCTGTATTGTATTATCATGTACTCAATTGCGGTTGCACTTCCCGCACCTAGAACTGCTTCAGTTGCTCATGAGATGGCGATTCAACCTTTTTTTGGCTCTAGCCCATTACTTACTAGTAGTGTTTACTTTCTATTGATTTTTATTTTTGTGATAAACCGTTCTAAGTTATTGGATTTAATTGGAAAATTTTTAACTCCAATTATTGTCGTTATTCTGCTAGCTATCATACTATTTGCAATAATAAGTCATCCAGCAACAATGACATCAAATATATATGATATTCCTTTTGTAAGTGGAGTATTGGAGGGTTATCAAACATTTGACGCTATAGGAGGTGTTTTAATAGGTGCGGTTATAGTTATTTCATTGGATAACAGAGGGGTTAAATCATATGATGACAAAAAAAGTCTTATTACTAAAGCTGCTTTTATTGCAGGTTTAGGCTTAACTCTAATTTATGGAGGCTTAATTTTTAGTGGAGCTAGATTGAGTACTTTTTTGCCTGTAAATGGAACAAGAACAGAAGTTTTAACAAGTTTAAGTTTGCAAACACTTGGAGCTATTGGAACTTCTTTTTTAAGTATTTTGGTTGCATTGGCTTGTTTTACGACAGCTGTAGGTATAGTTACTGGAACTTCTGATTATATTAAAGAAATGTTTAAAGGCTCCCAAAAAGCTTATGTTGTTACTGCTTTTATAAGTTGTGTTTTAGGCGTTCTTATTGGTCATTTTGAAGTAAGCTTTATAATTAAAGCAGCCATTCCAGCACTAATGTTTATTTACCCTATAACTATTGTATTGATTTTATTGAACTTAGTTCCAAAGCGTTTAGCTTCCCCTAATGTGTTCAAAGGGGTAGTAATAACAACATTAGTGTTTAGTATTCCAGATTTTTTAGGGACTTTAAACCTAGAACACCTATTAGATTCCATAATTGAATGGATTCCGTTTTCTTCTCAAAGTTTAGGGTGGGTTCTTCCGGCATTTATTGCTTTTGTTTTGCTAAATATTTATAGCCAAAGAATGAAAACGAGTAATTCATAAGTTCTTTAATCCTAGAAAATAAAAGTATATTTGTACTAAATACTATGCTAAATCATTATACTTATTTAAATGAAAACACCTCAAAGTGGGTTAGCTTTGTTCATGGTGCAGGGGGTAGTAGCTCTATTTGGTTTAGGCAAATAAGAGCATTTAAAAAGGAATTTAATGTTTTGGTTTTGGATTTAAGAGGTCATGGGAATAGCAAGCCAACGATTAAGGATACTTTTAATACTGAGTACACTTTTAACGCAATAACCCAAGATATTCTAGAGGTATTAACTCACTTAAAGATTAAAAAATCTCATTTTATAGGAATCTCTTTAGGGACAATCCTTATCAGGAATTTAGCAGAAAAGAGGCCTGATCTAGTAGAAAGTATGGTTCTTGGTGGAGCTATTTTAAAGTTGAATTTTCGTTCTCAAATATTAATGCGTGTAGGAAATCTATTCAAGTCTGTAGTTCCTTACATGATGTTATACAAATTGTTTGCTTTCATAATCATGCCAAAGAAAAACCATAAAGAGTCTAGAATCCTTTTTGTTAATGAAGCAAAGAAATTATATCAAAAAGAATTCATTAGATGGTTTAAGCTCACTGCAGAAATTAATCCTTTATTACGTTTCTTTAGAGCAAAAGACATAAAAATTCCTACATTGTATGTGATGGGAGAGCAAGATCATTTGTTTTTACCCTCCATAAAAAGAGTTGTTAACGAGCATATAGAGTCTTCCTTATACGTTGTAAAAAATTGTGGACATGTTGTGAACGTTGAACAACCAGACGATTTTAATATAAAAACAATAGGTTTTTTGAATAGTTTATCTACTTAAAAGTTAGAAATTAGGGTTGGTTCATTAACGCCTCAATTTCATCTGCTTCAATTGGTATATTACCCATCATGTTTAAGGGTTCTCCAGATTTTTGAACTACTAAATCATCTTCTAAACGAACTCCAAAACCTTCTTCAGGAATATAAATACCCGGCTCTACTGTAAAAACCATATTTTCCTCTATTGGCAAATGTAACAACCCATAATCATGTGTGTCTAACCCTATATGGTGAGATGTGCCATGCATAAAATATTTTTTATAAGCGGGCCAATTTTTATCTTCATTTTGAACATCAGCTTTATCTAACAAACCTAATCCTAATAACTCTGAAGTCATCAGTTTCCCAACCTCTAGGTGATACTGCTCCCAATAAGTCCCGGGAACCAATAGTTTAGTAGCTTCTTTTTTAACGGTATTTACTGCATTATAAACTGCTTTTTGTCTGTCTGTAAATTTTCCAGAAACAGGAACGGTTCTTGTTAAATCACTTTTATAGTTTGCGTATTCTGCCGCAACATCTAATAGTATTAAATCACCAGCTTTACATTGTTGGTTGTTTTCTATATAATGTAATACATTGGCGTTATTACCAGAAGCAATAATTGGAGTATAGGCAAATCCTTTAGATCGGTTTTTAATAAATTCATGAACCAATTCAGCTTCAATTTCGTATTCCCATATATTTGGTTTTATAAAATTTAAAATTCTGCGAAATCCTTTTTCAGTAATATCACAAGCCTGCTGCATTAAATCTAATTCAATAGGGTCTTTTACCGCTCGTAATTCTTGTAAAATAGGATTGCTTTTTGCCACAGAATGCGCAGGATATTTAGCTAACAACCATTTTGTAAAACGGTCTTCTCTTGTTTCTGTTTCTACATTGGCTCTGTAGTGCTCATTGGTATTTATATAAAAAGTATCGCATTGAGTAGTGAGTTCAAAAAGGATCTTTTCTAAATCCTGCAACCAATAAACAGTTTTAATACCAGAGGTTTTGTAGGCCGCATCTTTGGTTAGTTTCTCACCTTCCCAAACAGCAATATGTTCACTAGTCTCTTTTAAAAATAAGATTTCACGGTGTTTTTCTTTTGGGCAATCTGGAAATAATACCAATATACTTTCTTCTTGATCTACTCCACTTAAGTAAAAAATATCCCGGTGCTGATCAAAAGGCATTGTGCTATCTGCACTAATTGGATAAATATCATTAGAGTTGAATACAGCAAGACTACTTGGCTTCATTTTAGCCGAAAAGTTTCTTCTATTATTGATGAAAAGGCTAGAATCTATTGGGTGGTATTTCATTGTATGCTAATTTGATTCACAAATGTAGCTAAAATAAAGTTTTTTTATCTACGTCTATTTTTTGATCCTCTATGATTTCTATTATCAGAGTTTACAGGTTTCGATCCTCTTTGAAAATGCTTTTTACGATGAGGTTTTTTAGAAGATGATTTATTGAAAGCAGTTTTACTTTGAGAGGCAGCTCTTTTTGGAGGGGTGTTGTCTGTTGGCTCAAATCCTTTAATAATCTCATCTGTTAATTTAGTTCCTAGTAACTTTTCAATTTCTTTAAGGTATTCTGTTTCTTCACTACAAACTAATGAAATAGCTTCGCCACTAGCACCAGCTCTTCCGGTTCTACCAATTCTGTGAACATAATCTTCGGGTACATTTGGCAATTCATAATTTACAACATGAGGCAATAAAGGGATGTCTAGCCCACGAGCTGCAATATCAGTAGCAACAAGAATTCTAATATCATTAGATTTAAAATTTGACAAGGCCTTTGTTCTAGCTCCTTGGCTTTTATTTCCATGTATTGCTGCGGCAGAAATTCCTGATTGGAGTAATTTTTTTGTTAATTTATTTGCCCCGTGTTTGGTTCTCATAAAAACCAACACCTGATTCCAGTTTCCTTTTTTTATAAGATTGGTAATAATAGTTGTTTTCTCTTTTTTATTAACCCGATACACTTTCTGATTTACCATTTCGGCAGTTGAGTTTTCAGGCTCAGCTTCAACCATTACAGGGTTTTTCAATATGGTATGAGCAAGGTGCTTAATTTCTTTAGAAAAGGTAGCTGAGAATAGTAGATTTTGCCTTTTTGACGGCATGTAACTAATAATCTTGTTAATATCTCTCACAAAACCCATATCTAACATTCTATCTGCTTCATCTAAAATGAAGACGTCTATGCGCTTAAAAGAAACAACTTTTTGATTGTGTAAATCTAACAGCCTTCCGGGTGTTGCTACCAAAACATCAACACCTCGTTTTAATGTCGCTATTTGAGAAGCTGCTTTTACCCCGCCAAAAACCACAGCAGATCTTATATTTAAATAGGAACTGTATTCTTTAACATTATCATACACTTGAGCAGCTAATTCTCTTGTTGGGGTTAAAACTAATGCTCTAATTGGTCTATATTTTGGATGTTTTGTCTCTGACAAGTATTGTATTACTGGTAGTGTAAAGCCAGCTGTTTTCCCAGTACCTGTTTGGGCAGAAGCAAGTACGTCTTTCCCTTTCAATATGTGAGGAATTGCTTTTTCTTGTATGGGTGAAGGGGTTGTGTATCCTTTTTCTTTAACAGCTCTTAAAAGAGCATCTTTCAATCCTAAATCTTTAAACGACATCGATAAATTTTAAGAAAAAACAACATTGTTTTCTCTGAATATTGATGCAAATGTACGCCGATTAATCGTAAGCACGATTTTTGGACCTCATGCTAAAAGGCAGAATATTTTATATGTTCTAAAAGGCATACATAAAATTATTCGCTATTTTTGGTAAAGACTATTTTATATTCAAAAATCATATATTATGAAATCCATTATTAGAGCTTTCTTTCTATTAATTACTATAAGTGTTTCAGCTCAACAATCTGCTACAGATTCTCAAGTTGTAAAAAAATCTCTTCAAGAAAAGAAGACTCTTGAAAACACATCGATTATTAAAAACGTTTCTTTTAGTAATATCGGGCCAACAATTATGAGTGGTCGAGTTGCAGATATTGATGTAAACCCTAACGATCCAACAGAGTTTTATGTAGGGTATGCATCAGGTGGGTTGTGGTATACGAAAAACAATGGAACTTCTTTTAAGCCAGTCTTAGATAACAGTCCCACCCAAAATATTGGAGATATTGCTGTAGACTGGAAGAAGGGAACTATTTGGGTTGGAACAGGTGAAAAAAACTCATCTCGCTCTTCCTATGCCGGAATAGGAATTTTAAAATCTGACAACCAAGGGTTAACATGGGAACATGTTGGGCTAGCAGATTCTCATCATGTGAGCAGAATTATAATAAACAAAAATAACCCTGAAGAAGTAGTTGTAGGGGTGATAGGGCACTTGTACTCATCAAACGAAGAAAGAGGGATTTTTAAAACAATAGATGGTGGAAAAACATGGAGTAAAACATTATTTATTAATAGTAGCACTGGAATTATTGACGTGGTAGTTGCTCCAGAAAATCCAAATGTAATGTATGCTGCTTCATGGGAGCGAGAAAGAAAAGCTTGGAATTTTGATGGAGACGGTAATAATTCTGCAATTTATAAAAGTACAGACGCAGGAGATACGTGGAAAAATATTTCTACTAATAATGGTTTTAGAGATGGGAATGGTGTAGGAAGAATAGGGCTTTCAATTTATGACGAAAATACCGTATATGCTATTCATGACAGTCAGTTTAGAAGAAAATCTAAAAAGAAGGAAAAAAAATCTTCAAATGGGTTAAAAAAAGAAGATTTTAAGAAGATGTCTACAGAAGAATTCTTAAAACTAACAGATAAAAACTTAAATAATTACCTGAGAGCAAATCGTTTTCAAAAAAAATATAGTGCTAAGATGGTCAAAAATATGGTTTCAAAAGGGGCTGTAAAACCAATAGACTTAGCTAAGTATTTGGAAGATGCAAACTCTATGTTATTTGATACTCCAGTTGAAGGGGCTGAGGTTTTTATAACAACAAACGGAGGAAAGAAATGGAGTAAAACTCATAAAAGCCATATTGAAGGATTATATTATTCTTATGGTTATTATTTTGGAGAAATTCGTGTAGATCCTCAAGATAAAAATACGATATATGTTTTAGGAGTTCCTATTTTAAGATCTAAAGATGGTGGAGAGACATTTACTTCTATTGGGAAAGAAAATGTACATTCAGATCACCAAGCACTATGGGTAAATCCAATAAGGAAAGGCCATTTAGTAGAAGGTAACGATGGTGGGTTAAATATTTCTTATGATGATGGTGAACATTGGATTAAATTAAATTCGCCATCGGTAGGGCAGTTTTATGCTATTTATGCAGACAATCAAAAACCATATAATGTATACGGTGGCTTGCAAGACAATGGTGTCTGGACAGCCTCTCACAATTCAAAAATGAATAATAGATGGCATCAAACAGGTCAAAATCCATACACATCAATCATGGGTGGTGACGGAATGCAAGTTCAAGTAGATGATAGAAATCCATCGATAGTATATACGGGTTCTCAATTTGGAAATTATTTTAGATTGGATAGAGATAAAGGAGAAAGAACCTATATTCAACCGAAACATATTTTAGGGGAAGCGCCGTATAGATTTAATTGGCAAACCCCAATTCTTTTATCAAAACATAACCAAGATATTTTATACCTGGGAAGTAATAAATTACATAGAAGTTTAGATAAAGGGGATTCTTGGGAAGCTATTTCCAATGATTTAACTACTGGAGGGAAAAAAGGGAATGTTGCTTATGGAACATTAACTACCATATCTGAATCTCCATTTCAATTTGGGTTATTATACACAGGTTCTGATGATGGCTACGTTCACATGTCTAAAAACGGTGGTGGATCTTGGGAGCGTATTTCAAACTCTTTTCCAAAAGGCTTGTGGGTAAGTAGAGTTATTGCTTCACGGCATAAAAAAGAACGAGTATATGTTACCTTAAATGGGTATAGATCTGATGATTTTACAGTGTATGTCTATAGATCTGATGATTATGGGAAAACTTGGGAGAATATTTCTAACAATATTCCAACATCACCTGTAAACGTAATTCGTGAAGATTCTGAAAATCCAAATTTATTATATGTTGGAACAGACAATGGTGCTTATGCTTCATTTAATCAAGGTAAAGAGTGGTTCCCTTTTCACAAAGGATTGCCCAATGTAGCCGTTCATGATTTAGTTATTCAGCCTTCAGCTAAGCATTTAATTTTAGGAACACATGGAAGGAGTTTATATAAAGCAACTATTGCTCCACTTCAAATGATGACCTCAGAGGTCATGGCAAAAGAAGCACATATCTTTCCAATTTCAACAATTAAAAAAAATAGATCATGGGGGAATTCATGGGGTAGATGGTCATCGCCATTTATTCCAAAAATTTCAATTCCATATTATTTAAGTAGTTCAAGAAAAGTAACAATAAATATATTTAAAGAAGAGTTACTTGTAGCTTCAATAGTTAAAGATTCAGATGAGGGTTTTAATGAGTTTAGTTATGATCTTTCTTTTTCTGAAAAAGGCCGAAAAACCTATTTAAAAAAGTTCAAAGAGCAGTCATTAAAAGCCGCTAAAAATGGCACATATTTTTTGCCTAAAGCAGTCTACACTGTTAAAATAGAATCGTCTACTGGAGTTTTTGAAATACAGTAGACGATTAAGTTATTTTCTTTGTGAGGGCCACCCAAGAGGTTGGCTTCAAAAGTATAGGTTTCTTCAAATGAAAGGCTTGTTAATAAGGGTGGAGTTTCTTATATTGGGGTTTCTATAATAGGGTCTGGTATAATATCTTCTGTGTTAGATTCACAATTAGAAAATAACACAATACCAACAATAACAAGTAATAAGGGGTACAGTTTAGTTTCATAATTTTGGGTAGTTATTAAATTATACATCATAGGTGCAAATACTTTTAAAAGGTTGCGTTAGCGTTTAAAAAAATTAAAATACTAGTACGCAGAGGTTCCTAGAGAGTTAATTATAATCATTCTAAATACCTACTAAAATACTTTTTGTGGTTTGGTCAGAAAACGATTGCGTTGTACCTTTGCGTTCATAATAAAATGAACCATATAATGAGTGGAATTTTAAGTTCTTCAATAGGTAGAAAGTTTGCTATGGCAATTTCAGCACTCTTTCTAATGATATTTCTTCTACAACACTTTGCTATTAATATTCTTTCTGTATTTAGTCCAGACACTTTTAACGAAGTGTCTCACTTTATGGGTACTTTTTGGGTAATACAATATGCATTACAACCGGTATTAATCTTTGGTGTTGTTTTTCATTTTGTAATGGGTTTTGTGTTGGAAATTAAAAACACTAAAGCGCGTCAAATAAAATATGCAGTAAATAATGGAGGAGCAAATTCTTCCTGGATGAGTAGAAATATGATATGGAGTGGACTAGCAATTCTAGCATTTGTAGTGCTACACTTTATAGATTTTTGGATTCCAGAAATTAATATAAAATACATACAAGGAGACATGAGTGGGATGCACAATGGTGAGTTTAGATATTTTCATGAGTTAGTTGAAAAATTTCATAATCCACTTCGTGTTGGTGCATACTGTTTAGCATTTGTTTTTTTAGCACTCCATTTGTTACATGGTTTTGAGTCAGCATTTCAATCAGTAGGCGCAAATAATAAATACACAAAAGGATTGAAAAACTTTTCAAAAATATATGCTATAGGGATTCCTGCAGGCTTTATTTTTATTGCATTGTTTCATCATTTAAATCAAATTTTATAGGATGGCATTAGATTCAAAAATACCTCAAGGACCACTTGCAGACAAGTGGACAAAACATAAAAATGACATTAACTTAGTTAATCCAGCAAATAAACGTTTAATAGATGTTATTGTTGTTGGAACTGGTTTAGCCGGAGGTTCTGCAGCAGCAACGTTAGCTGAATTAGGGTATAATGTAAAAGCATTTTGCTTTCAAGATTCTCCAAGAAGAGCACATTCTATTGCAGCACAAGGAGGAATAAATGCAGCTAAAAATTACCAGGGAGACGGAGATTCAACCTACAGATTGTTTTACGATACAGTTAAAGGAGGAGATTATCGTTCTCGTGAAGCCAACGTATATCGTTTAGCAGAGGTTTCTGCAAATATTATAGATCAATGTGTAGCACAAGGAGTTCCTTTTGCTCGTGATTATGGAGGATTATTAGACAACAGATCATTTGGAGGGGTATTGGTTTCAAGAACATTTTATGCCAAAGGTCAAACAGGGCAACAATTATTGTTAGGAGCTTATTCTGCGATGAATCGTCAAATTGGTCGTGGAAAAATAAAAATGTACAACAGGCATGAAATGCTAGATGTTGTGATTGTAGATGGAAAAGCTAGAGGAATTATAGCTCGTAATTTAGTAACAGGTGAAATAGAAAGACACTCAGCTCATGCAGTAGTTTTAGGAACAGGAGGGTATGGAAACGTATTCTTTTTGTCCACTAATGCTATGGGGTCTAATGTAACAGCAGCCTGGAGAGCTCATAAAAGAGGAGCTTATTTTGCAAATCCTTGTTACACACAAATTCACCCAACTTGTATTCCTGTTTCAGGAGATCATCAATCTAAGTTAACATTGATGTCAGAATCGTTAAGAAACGATGGTAGAATATGGGTGCCAAAACATAAAAAAGATGTTGAGGCTATTAGATCCGGTAAATTAAAGCCGACCCAGTTAGCTGAAGAAGATAGAGATTATTACTTAGAAAGAAGATACCCTGCTTTTGGTAATTTAGTTCCTCGTGATGTTGCCTCAAGAGCGGCTAAAGAACGTTGCGATGCTGGTTTTGGAGTGAATGCTACAGGTGAAGCAGTATACTTAGATTTTGCAGCAGCTATTATTAGGTATGGAAAAGAAAAGGCGCATGTAAAAGGATTGGATGAAAATGATGATTCTCTAGTGAATGAACTTGGAAAAGAAGTTGTGAAAGCCAAGTATGGAAACTTATTTCAGATGTATGAAAAAATTGTAGATGAGAATCCATATGAAACACCTATGATGATTTTCCCGGCGGTACATTATACCATGGGTGGCATCTGGGTAGATTATAATCTGCAAACCACCATTCCTGGATTGTACGCAATTGGAGAAGCGAATTTTTCTGATCACGGATCAAATAGGCTGGGTGCTTCTGCATTAATGCAAGGATTAGCTGATGGTTATTTTGTGTTGCCTTACACCATAGGGGACTATTTATCTAAAGATATTAGAACCGGAGCTATTTCTACTGATTCACCAGAGTTTGAAGAAGCAGAGAAAAATGCTGTAGAAAATATTAATCATTTAATTAATAATAAAGGGACTAAGTCTGTAGATTCTTTTCATAGAAGACTTGGAAAAATTATGTGGAATAAGTGTGGGATGTCTCGTAATGAAAAAGAATTAAAAGAAGCTATTGAGGAGATTTCTGCTTTACGAAAAGAGTTTTATGAAGATGTTTTAGTGCCAGGAACAGCAGATGAGTTTAATGAGCAATTAGCAAAAGCTGGGCGTGTAGCAGACTTCTTAGAATTAGGTGAATTATTTGCAAAAGACGCCTTACTAAGAGAAGAATCTGCAGGAGGTCATTTTAGAGAAGAACATCAAACACCAGAAGGAGAGGCAAAAAGACGAAAAGAATTTCAATTTGTTTCTGCCTGGGAATATAAAGGAGAGCCAAAAGATGCATTATTGCATAAAGAACCATTGGTTTATGAGAATATTGAAGTGAAAGAAAGATCATATAAATAATTTAGGAGACATGAACTTAACGTTAAAAATTTGGCGTCAAAAAAACGCAAACGACAAAGGAAAGATGGTAGATTATCAGATTTCTGATGTGTCTCCAGATATGTCTTTCTTGGAGATGTTAGATGTGTTAAACAATCAATTAATAGAGAAAGGAGATTCTCCTGTTGCTTTTGACCATGATTGTAGAGAAGGAATTTGTGGAATGTGTTCTTTGTATATTAATGGAGAAGCTCATGGTCCTGACAGAAGAGTAACTACTTGTCAACTACACATGAGAATGTTTAAAGACGGTGATACTATTCATATAGAACCTTTTAGAGCCAAAGCATTTCCTATAATTAAAGACTTAGTTGTAGACAGAAGTGCTTTTGACAGAGTGCAGCATGCAGGGGGTTTTATTTCTGTAAATACTTCAGGGAATACACAAGATGCAAATTCAATTCCAATATCTAAACATGCGGCAGACAAAGCTATGGATGCAGCAACTTGTATTGGATGTGGTGCTTGTGTAGCATCATGTAAAAATTCTAGTGCTATGTTGTTTGTATCTGCAAAGGTTTCACAATACGCTTTGCTGCCTCAGGGGCAAGTTGAAGCTACAGATCGAGTTTTAAATATGGTGCAGCAAATGGATGATGAAGGTTTTGGTAATTGTACAAATACAGGCGCCTGTGAAGTAGAATGCCCAAAAGGAATTTCTTTAGAAAATATTGCACGTATGAATCGTGAATATTTATCTGCAAGTTTCAAAGGATAAACAATTAAAGATCAATTAAAAACCTTCAACATTGTTGGGGGTTTTTCTTTCTAGAAGAAGATGAGTCTTTATTTTCTTCCAAAGTCAGCAGGAATTTCACCCCAGGCTTTGGTTTCCCATTTTAAAATTGGATTACTGAATGAATTTTCTTTCAACCACTTTTCAGCACGATGAATTAGTGTTAAAAGGTCGCTATTAGATGCATCAAAAGTAATATTAGTTCTACAGGTTTTCTTTTTAATCCAAGACATTGCAATTTTAGAATCTGAATATATAGGTAAACTATGTAAGCCTTTCTTTTTTAGTAATGAAATTCCGTGAACCAAGGCAAGAAATTCTCCAATATTATTAGTGCCATTTTTAAAAGGACCCATCTTAAAAATCTCTTGTTTATTGTGATGTAAAACCCCACGATATTCCATCTTTCCTGGGTTTCCGCTACAAGCGGCATCAACAGTTAAGCTGTTTTTTATAGGCACACCAAAACGTGCTTTATCAGCATCAGACAAGGCTATTTTTTTAGATTTATTACCTTGATAATCTGAGTATTTTTTTTTGATTGCTATGTTGGCTTCAGTTTTACTTCCAAAAGATTTGTATTTTGCTCCCTCAACTCCTTGAACCAGTTTTTTAACTTTGTCCCATGAAGAGAATACACCAGTTTCCTTTCCTTTCCATATGACGTAGTATTTTTTAGCTCCCATTTTTTAAGATGGTTTTTTCTATAACTTTTGGAAAGTATTCATATTCTAAATCATGAATTTTTTGAGCAATATCTTTTGAAGAGTCAGTTGTTTTTAATGACGTTTTTGCTTGGAAAATAATGGCACCTTCATCATAGCGTTCATTAACAAAATGAATTGTAATACCTGTTTCTTTATCACAGTTGTTTTTTACAGCCTCATGAACATGCATGCCATACATCCCCTTCCCTCCATATTTAGGCAATAGGGCAGGATGAATATTGATAATTTTATTTGGGAATGCTTTTACTATTGGTTTAGGAATTTTCCATAAAAAACCAGCTAAAATTATAAAATCAGTTTCTTGTACTAACTTATTAAGAAGAGTGTTTTTTTGAGAAAAATCTTCACGAGAAAACCATTCACAATCTTTATTCAGTTTAATGCAACGATTATAAACCCCAGCTTCTTTTTTATTACAATATACTTTTACAACACTAATTTTTTCAGAATTTTCGAAATAATTAATAATGTTTTCTGCGTTAGAACCAGATCCTGATGCAAAAATAACAACTCTCTTCATGTACAATGATATTCAATAACAAAATAAAGCATAATAGTTGATATTATAATCTCATTATCAACATATCAATAAAATAATATACTTTACCCTTCATTTTTTTGCTAAAAATTCGTTAAAACTAATAAGATTTGTATTTTTGCCTCGATTTAAAATTTAAAATAAATAAATTATGTCAGACATTGCATCAAGAGTAAAAGCTATTATCGTAGACAAATTAGGAGTTGACGACAATGAAGTAACTACAGAAGCTAGTTTCACTAATGACTTAGGGGCAGATTCTTTAGATACTGTTGAGTTGATTATGGAATTCGAAAAAGAATTTGATATTCAAATCCCAGACGATCAAGCAGAGAACATTGGTACTGTAGGTCAAGCAATAAGCTATATAGAAGAAGCTAAAAAGTAACATTTATATGCAATTAAAACGAGTTGTAGTAACTGGACTTGGTGCATTAACACCAATTGGTAACAATATTGAAGAATATTGGACTGCTCTAGTTAACGGAGTTAGCGGTGCAGCACCTATCACACATTTTGATGCTACCAAGTTCAAGACTCGTTTTGCATGTGAAATCAAAAACTTTAATGTGAATGATTTCATTCACAGGAAAGAATCTCGAAGAATGGATAGATTTACTCAGTATGCTATGGTTGCTTCAGATGAGGCAATAGCAGACTCAGAGTTAAATTTAGACGAAATTAATAAACTACGAGTTGGAGTTATCTGGGGAGCGGGTATTGGAGGCTTAGAAACGTTTCAGAATGAAGTATTAAATTATGCTGCAGGAGACGGGTCACCAAGATTTAATCCTTTTTTTATACCAAAAATGATTGCAGATATTGCACCTGGTAATATATCCATTAAAAATGGGTTTATGGGTCCAAATTATACTACTGTATCAGCCTGTGCATCTTCAGCTAATGCCATGATAGATGCTTTGAACTATATTCGTTTAGGGCAGTGTGATGTTATCATCACTGGAGGTAGTGAAGCAGCGGTTACAATAGCTGGTATGGGTGGTTTTAACTCCATGCACGCTTTATCTACTAGAAATGAGAGTCCAGAGACAGCTTCAAGACCGTTTGACGCTCAAAGAGATGGATTTGTTCTTGGAGAGGGTGCTGGTGCTATTGTTCTTGAAGAATACGAGCACGCCAAGGCAAGAGGTGCACATATTTATGCTGAGGTTATTGGCGGAGGAATGTCTTCTGATGCCCATCACATGACAGCTCCACATCCAGAAGGAATAGGCGTTATTGCAGTGATGAAAAATTGTTTAGAAAATTCTGGTATTCAGCCAGAAGATGTAGATCACATCAACACTCACGGAACATCAACTCCATTAGGTGATGTTGCAGAATTAAAAGCTATTTCTAATGTTTTTGGTGAACACGCCAAGAACATTAATATTAACTCTACAAAATCTATGACTGGCCATCTTTTAGGGGCAGCTGGAGCTATTGAGTCTATTGCTTCCATACTTGCTATGAAGCACGGAATCGTTCCTCCAACAATTAATCATAGTAATTCTGATGAAAACATTAATTCAGATTTAAATTTAACACTCAATAAAGCTCAGAAAAGAGATATTAAAGTAGCTATGAGTAATACGTTTGGATTTGGAGGTCATAATGCTTGTGTAGCTTTCAGAAAAATAGATTAATAATACATGAATCTTATTCGCAAAATATTCAACCAATCATCAACACAAGATGATAGGGAGTTTTATAATGCAATGCAGAGATTATTAAAATTTTCGCCTAGGCAACTTGAGTTTTACCAAAAAGCATTCACCCATCGTTCTTTAAAAAAAGTTGATAAAAATGGAGAGCCATTTAATTATGAAAGATTAGAGTTTGTTGGAGATGCGATGCTTGGATCTGTAATAGCCTCTTATTTATTTATTAAGGCGCCAAATCAGTCTGAGGGTTATCTTACTCAAATGAGATCTAAAATTGTAAGTAGAGAGCATTTAAATGAACTAGGAAAGGATTTAAATCTAATTTCATTTGTAAAAAGTAATATTCCTAAGAATAATATAGGAGACAATATTCATGGTAATATTTTTGAGGCTTTAATAGGAGCAATCTATCTTGATAGAGGGTATGATTATTGCAATAAATTTATTTACGATAAGGTAATTGTACCCTACGTAGATATCCCAAAATTAGAAGGTAAAATAACAAGCTACAAAGGCCTCATTATTGAATGGTGCCAGAAAAATAAGAAAAAATATTTCATTGACACTTATGAAGATACTGGCAACGAGCCCGTAAAACACTTTAGTGTTAAGATTAAAATAGATGACATCCAAATTGCTAAAGGAAGAGCAACCTCTAAAAAGAAAGCAGAGGAACAAGCATCAAAAAGAGTTTATTTTACTTTCCAGAAACAAATAGAAAATTCATAATCGATAACGATTTCGTTATTTTTTATGTTCGTTGTAAAAACAATCAGTAATTTTGCTTTATTAGTACAATCGTAACAACATTTTTTAATGCAGGTTCATTCGTTAGATATAGAAGATTTTGGAGATGACAATTACACCTTAATAGGTATTCATACTTCTCTAGAAGACTTTAAACTAGCATATCTTTTAAATAATAATTTAGATACTCTTTTTTCGAAAGCTGACTTCAGTTTAGATTTTGAAAGATCTGATAGCAAAGCTTCATTCTCTGTATATAATTATACCAATGAAGAATTTGACCATGAATGGTTTTTAATATCTAATAGTTATACTGAAGAAAAAACAAATGAGCTAGATACTATTTTACTATCAACAGAAACAAAAACCTACTTAATTCCAGAAAAGAAAAAAGTAGATTATTTTATAAAAATAGTAGGAGAACCCTCTCAAGAAATAATATATCAAACAGTGAATAAGATTAATCAAATTAATCAAATTGTTACCTCATACACTGTTGAGTTAGATTTATTAAAATCTAAACAATTTTTAATTTTTTAAACATGATCATAAATAAGAAAACAAAAATTGTTGCTACTCTTGGACCAGCAACAAATACAAAAGAAACTTTAACTGAACTTGCTAGTTCAGGAGTCAATGTTTTTAGAATTAATTTTTCTCATGCAGACTATGAAGACGTTAAAAAGCGAGTAAAACAAATTCGTGAAATAAATCAAGAAAATGGATATAATGTTGCTATTCTAGCTGATTTACAGGGGCCAAAGTTACGAGTTGGAGTAATGGAAGAAGGAGTTATGTTAGAGGATGGAGATGAGTTTATTTTTACAACAGAAGAATGTGTAGGAAATAACGAGAAGGCATTTATGACTTACCAGAATTTCCCTAGAGATGTGAAACCAGGAGAGCAAATATTGGTAGATGACGGAAAATTATTATTTGAGGTTATTTCTACTGATAAAAAACTAAAAGTTGTTACCAAAGTGATAGTTGGTGGTGTTTTATCTTCAAAAAAGGGGGTAAACCTTCCAAACACAAATATTTCTTTACCTGCACTTACAGAAAAGGATAAAAAAGATGCCATTTTTGCATTAAGTTTAGATGTAGATTGGTTGGCCTTATCGTTTGTCAGAACTCCTGAAGATTTAAGAATACTTAGAGATTTAATTGCTCAAAATTCAAAATATAGAGTTCCTGTCATTGCTAAAATTGAAAAGCCAGAAGCTGTAGAAAATATAGATTCTCTTATCCCATATTGTGACGGATTAATGGTTGCTCGAGGAGATTTAGGTGTAGAAATACCAATGCAAGAGGTTCCATTAATACAAAAACAATTGGTTATGAGAGCTAAGCAGGCTCGTATACCTGTAATTATTGCTACTCAAATGATGGAGACTATGATTACTAATTCTGTACCTACTAGAGCAGAGGTAAATGATGTTGCAAACTCAATTATGGACGGGGCAGATGCTGTTATGCTATCTGGAGAAACTTCTGTTGGGAAACATCCAGTTAAAGTGATTCAAAAGATGAGTGAAATAATTATGAGCGTAGAAAATTCACCTCTTATTAAAGTACCACATCAAGCACCTCATATTAGAACAGATAGATTTATCACAAAATCATTATGTCATCATGCAGCGCTAATGTCTAAAGACACCAATACAGCTGCAATTTGCACACTAACAAACAGCGGATATACTGCATTTCAAATATCTGCTTGGAGACCACAGTCACATATTTTAGCGTTTACAACTCAGAAAAGAATTTTAGGAAAGTTAAATTTACTTTGGGGAGTAAGAGCGTTTTTTTATGATGAAAACTTAAGTACAGATGATACTGTTGTTGATATCAATAGAATTGCAAAAGATAAGAATTATGTGGCAACAGGAGACATCATTATTAACTTAACCGCAATGCCTGTAGAGGAGAGAGGTATGGTAAATACATTACGTGTTTCTCAGATAGATTAAACCGCATAAATAGAACAAAAAAAATCCTCAAGAATAATTTTTCTTGAGGATTTTTTTATTGAGAATAGTTTTAATTTCTTTAAGTGCTAAAGTATTTTCAATTAAAAAAAGTGATAATAAAGTGTAATAATCAAAAAAAATATTAACTTAGAAGGGAGTTAAGTATAAAAATTATGGGCATAATTAACTTTCAAGGCAAAAGAGACAAAGAGATATCTAAACCAATATCTCAAATTTTAGTTTCTGACTATATGACAAAAAAATTAATCACTTTTAACCCAAGTGATTCACTAGCACATGTTATAAATTTATTGATTAAAAATAAAATTTCGGGAGGACCTGTAGTAAATGACAAAAATGAATTAATAGGAATTATTTCTGAAGGGGACTGTATCAAGCATATTTCTGATAGTAAGTATTATAATATGCCAATAGACAAAGAAAATACAGTTGAAAAGAATATGGTTTCAAATGTGGAAACTATAGATAAAAACATGAATATTTTTGACGCTGCCACTAAATTTATTAGTTCAAAAAGAAGGCGATTTCCAATTGTAGAAAACGGAAAATTAATAGGCCAAATCAGTCAAAAAGATATTTTAAAAGCTGCTATAAAAGTAAAAGGGAATAGTTGGAAATAGAGTATTTAAATTTCCTTTTTAATTAAAAGAAACAGTTCGTTTTCTAAAGCCAAATACCCCTGATCATATATATAAAAATAAGTGTTTCCTGTTTTTGTCTTATAGATAGAGGTAAACAATTGAAAGTCAAACCCCTTGTCGTATAATTTATTTCTAGGTATTTTAGTCTTTCCATGCGTATTAAGTTCAGAAAGAATTTTGTGATTTTTTCTCAAGCGATTGTTCATGTTTCTAATGAGATTTTTACTTTCTTTATTAACCTTGTTATTGTATGAGTTTCTACAATAATCTGAACAGAATTTTTTATCAATTCGCCCTTTTAGATGATCACCGCATTCTAAGCATTCTCTTGTATTCATAGTTTTTCTTTTTTAATTCGTACCAGTTACAAGTAGAATCTTTAAACATAAATTCATTTTTAAAGTCTAAACCTATTTTATTTAGTACTTTATTTGAGCCGATATTATCTACATCAGCAGCACCATATATAACATGATATTTCAATTTTTTAAAACCATACTCAATTGATGCTAAAGAAGCTTCAGTAGCATATCCCTTTCCCCAAAAACTTGGTAAAAACCGATATCCAATATCTATAAAGTTTGTGTATCCATTCAACATTTCTTTTTCACCTAAATTTAATTTTAAACCTGCCCATCCAATAAATTTTCCAGAAGGTTTTTCTACACAGGCTAAACGTCCAATCCCTCTTTCTTTATATTGTAGGTAAAAAAAAGAAATTATTTCTTCAGCTTCTTCCAGCGTTTTAATTGGGTTGTTCCCTAAATATTTATGGACCTCCCTATCTGAATCTAACTTAAATATTCCTTCTACATCAGTATCTCTAAACTCTCTTAAAATTAAATTTTTTGTCTCTATGTAATGTGTCATCATTATAATTAGTATCAAATATAAAGATATGAATTAATCGTTTACAAACGACTACAAATATTTACAACCGAAAGTAA
>CAXHZP010000022.1:0-31714 GCA_964021805.1 uncultured Flavobacterium sp. | reverse complement strand
ATTTCCTAAAACTACATTTAAATCACGTTTTGTATTTATCAATTGTTGTTTTGCATTAATTAGGTTAATGCTATCATTATTTACATCAACCTGCGCATTTAACACATCTAACATTGTTCCTTGTCCATATTCAAATTGATAATTGGCTCTTTTAATTCTATCCTTCGAAATAGCTAGAGTTCTTTTTAGAACATCTACAGTCTCAGTTACCTGAGCTACATTATAATAAACTGTATATAATTGAGCGATTGTATTTTCAATAGTTTCTCTAGCTTGTAATTCAGATAATTTATAAGTTTCTTTTAATCTCTTATAATTGTAATATCTTCCTAATCCATCAAATAGTGTGTAATTTAAATTTACAGAAGCGTTGTATCGAGAACTTTTAGCGCCATTTAATTGTGTAGTTTCTCCATTTGCAAATTCTGCTTCAATATTATCTTTATTAAAAGTAGCACCTGATGAGCTTGTAACAGTTGGTAGGTAGCCAGAATTTAAAATACTAGCATTATTCTTTGCAATTTTTTTGTTGTTGGAAATAATTTTGATTCCATAATTATTTTCTAGGGCTAATTCAATAGCCTCAGATACTGTTACTAATTTTTGAGCAGTAACAGAGCTAATATATAACGATAAAAAAACTATGATTATTTTTCTAATTTTCATCTGATAAATTTATTCTCTAGTGACACGTTCTACCTCTTCTTTACTTATTTTATTTCCTGTTTGTAACCATTTTAATGTAGTTTTTACATTATTACTAAAAGAAAGGAATATCGGTAAAACAATAAGGGTTAATACAGTGGCAAAACCAATACCATATGCAATAGATATAGCCATAGGTATTAGAAATTGTGCTTGCCTACTTTCTTCAAAAATTAGAGGTGCTAAACCGGCTACAGTAGTTATTGAAGTAAGAAAAATAGCTCTAAATCTAGCACGACCTGCCTCATATAGAGCATCATCAAAAGACAATCCTTCTCTGAGGTTGTTATTAAATTTTCCAATTAATACTAGACCATCATTTACCATAATACCAATTAAAGCAATGATACCGAGCATCGATAAAATATTTACTGGATAATCGTGTATCCAGTGTCCCCAGGCCACTGCAGGTAGACTGAAAGGAATTAAAAATAATAGCAATAAGGGTTGGCTATAGCTTCTAAATGTAAATGCAATTACAATATAAATTAACAAAAGAGCAGATAGTCCAATTGGAGTTAATGAATCTTTAAGTTTAGACTGCTCTCTATTTTGCCCTTCGTATGATGGTGTTACTGTAGGGTATTTTGCTAAAATACCAGGCATGATATCATTTTTGATTTCAGCCATAATATCTGTCGAACTTGTTTTCTTAGGATCTTTAATATCTGCTGAAACTTGAATTTCTCGCCTGCTCTCCAAGTGATTAATAGCAACATCTCCACGCTTTATCTCATAGCTAGCTATTTCTTTGAGGGGAACTCGATTTCCATTTGGGGCAAGGATTCGCATGTCATTTAAATTTTTGATGGATGACCTTCTTCCTCTATCATATCTAATCCATACTCGAATTTCATCCTGTCCTCGTTGAAAACGTTGTGCTTGAGATCCAAAAAATCCAGCTCGAACTTGACTCATTACGGTTCTTAAATTTAACCCAAGAGCATAAGCTGTTTCGTTAAGTTTTATTTGTATTTCTTTAATTCCAGAAGGATCATTATCTGTAACATCTTTTAAAGAGGTATTGTTTTGTAAACGTTTTTTTAATTCAGATTTTACTGCTTTAAGTTCAGTAATATTATTTCCTAATAATGAGACTGAAACAGGCCTTCCTCCAAAATTACCTCCACTACCAAATACTAAGCTTTCTATTCCAAAAATAGGTCCAACAAGTTCTTCTATTCTATTTGTAACTAGTGATGAAGTAATCTCATTTGGACGTTCCTCGCCTGGAAGCAAGTTAATGGTTAACGATGCAGCAGAGGAACCTGGCCCAATTTTTTTAATAAAATTTTTCACCAAATGGTTTTCTGGATTTTCACCCAAATATTCATTGTTGATTTCGTTGGTAGCTTCAATTGATTTTTTTTCAATATATGAGATAATACTATCAGTTACTTTTTCATTAGTACCGTTTGGCATGTTCAACGTGATACTTATTCGATCACTTGCTATTTGAGGGAAAAATGCCCCTCGTATGATTCCACCACCAAAACTACCCCCCGTTAATATTAAAAATACAATAAACAGAGAAAAGATTAGAAATTTGTTTTGAAGCGTAAATCTAAGACTTGGGCTGTATAGTTTATCTCGAAGCCATTTCATTATTTTATCTCCGTAGGTATTGATAAGTCTTAGTTTTGAGAAAATGCGTTGAAATAAGCCCGCCAAACCGTTTTTTTGAATATTTTTTTGTTTACGAAGCGCTTTAGAATGAGCTAGATGAGCAGGTAGTATAATGAGTGCTTCAACCAAGGAAACAACTAAAGTTAAAATAACAATTACTGATACTTCTCCGAAAAAGTCTCCGATCATTCCGTCTAAAAACAAGAAAATAGCAAATGCTATGATGGTGGTTAAAATGGCAGATAATATAGCAGGGAGTACTTCCATAACACCATCAACGGCGGCTTGCTCTGGTGTTTTCCCTTTTTCATAATGCTGATAAATATTTTCCGCAATGACAATTCCATCATCTACCAGAATTCCAATGACTATAATCATTCCAAAAAGTGATAAAACATTAATGGTTACATTAAAGTAGCCGGCAAACATAAACATCCCCAAAAATGCAATAGGTAAACCAAATGCAACCCAAAAAGCTAAACGCGTGTTTAAAAACAATGATAAAAACATCAAAACCAATATCATTCCTATAATGGCATTTTCTGTTAAAAGTTCTGTTCTCTGAACTAAGGTCGTAGATAAGTCACTTACTACATTTAATTCTACATTGTCATATTTTTGATTAAAGTCTTCTATGTATTCATTTACTTTATTTGCCGATGAAATTAAATCTTCTGAATTGGTACTAGTGATGGTGATATTTATAGATAGATTTCCATTAAAATAAGTTGCATTAGGAGTTTCTGAAAATTGATCTTTTACTACCGAAATATCTTTAAGTTTAATAATCCTTCCTGAAGGATCAGACTTTACAATGAGGTTAGATAATTCCTTTGCATAATAAGTTCTAGAATTAGCACGTATTAAGTATTCTTCTGAATCTGTTTTTATAGTACCTCCTGTTGTAATTAAGCTAGATTCATTTATTGCTTGTGAAACTTCAGCAAAAGACAGATTATAGGCGAGTAGGCTAGTTTCATTTATTGCTATTTCTATTTCTTCTTCAGGGTAACCAGTAGTTTCTATTTGTGAAATCCCGTCTATAGCTCTTAAATCATTTTCAATTTTCCTGCCAATTTGTTTTAATGTAGCTAACGGAATTTTATCTCCACTTACCGAAAAAGTAATGGTTGGTCTAGAAGGTTGTCTTTTGGCCACAACCAATGGTTCCATTCCTACTGGAAAAGAAGGAACCCTGTCTACGGCATTTTTAACCTCCAAAAGCATGAAGTCTATATCTTTTCCTTTTTCTATCTCAACACTAATACTACCACTGTTTTCTCTTGAAGTAGAGGTAACTCGCTCTACACCATTTAGTCCTTTTAGATTGTCTTCTATTTTTAGAACTACTCCTTCTTCAATTTCTTGAGGAGAGGCACCTGGGTAGGTAATATTTATATTAATATTTTTAGAATCTACAAGTGGAAAGTAGGATGATTTAAGGTTATAGGCACCTACAAAACCAAAAATTAAAAAGGCAATAACTACAATATTTACAGCTACACTATGCTTAATAAAATAAGTAACAAGCTTTCTCATATCTCTTATTTTGTTTTGGTGATATTTTCTTTTAGACGCTGTAATGGTTTAACTGACATTCCAACAAAGGCTCCGGGAAAAGGATTTGATAATATAATGGTCTTGTCAGGGATATTTTTCAAGACCACTTTAGTTTCTGAAAAGTAGGTGGGTGTTACCTCCATAATATCTAAAACATTATCTCTAACTATAAAAATTTTATTTTCGTCTAGTAATAAACTCCTATTGATTTCAATAGCATTTGGCTCATTTTTAGCATTTATTTTAGCTTCTAGATACATTCCTTCCTTCAAAGAACTATTTTTTATTTCTATAAATACGGCAATTGTTTGTGTATCAGTATTAACACTACCGTTAATTCTAGAGATTTTACCAGTATACTTTTCAGTGTTTTCAAGATTGTTTAATTGAACATTCTCACCAATATTTAGCAAACTTGCATAATTTTTTCCTAAAGAAACTTCCATTTCATATGAGGAAGGATCTATGTATTCTCCTAGTTTTTGATTGTTTCGAATTAGAGTTCCTTCAGTAACTAAAGATTCTGTAAGTATTCCTTTAAATGGCGCTTTAATAGTATATTTAGACAATCGTTCTTCTAAGTTTTTTACACTGTAGTAGTTAGAAACAATACCTCTACCTGTAATAAAATAGTTTTCTTTTTGAGAACTCATTTCTGGTAACTTAGGAGTAGTCTTATCTAAGTCAAAACTTTTTATGTAGGCTTCCCATTTGGGGTAAATATCAGGAAAATCTAATCGGAGATCAGCCATGATAGCAACTATGGAGTTGTATAAATTACTTTTTGCAGACTGCACACTAGAGAAGTACTCTGTATTATTAATAGTAATGAAAATTTCATTTTTGTTATATTTTTCTCCCGGTTTAAAAAGTTTAGATGTTGGTTTAAAAATACCCTGTACTTCCGAATATATTTCTACCCTTCTTTTAGCAATTAGATTCCCATTAGCAGGGATAATGATGGGTATTGTGCTGTTTAAGACAGTATCTACATAAACAGTTTTTATAACTTTAGGTGGTGCTTTTCTAATAGTATTTTTATTGCTAATAATTAACTTTGAGACATACACAGAAGCTATTATAAGTAGTACTCCAAAAAGTGCCAGAATTATCTTTCTCATCTAAATTAGTGTTGGATTTTCGACAAATTTAACTCTAAGGATAAAATTAGATGTTAAATAAAACCTAAAGTGATACTTAAATCTATAAATTAAATAGTGTATAAACTTGTATTAAAACATGAAAAATTGTAGCTCTTTAAAAAAAACAGTTTAATAGATTTAAACTAGTTATTACAATACCCTAGCGTTTTTTTTTAATATTCACCTAAATGTGTGAATGTTTTAAAGATAAGATTATTAGAATTTTACATTCAAATTATGATAAATATTATTTAAAGAATTTTAATTATATTTACTCATGTTGAAATATTAACCCTAGAAAACTACAATTATGAAAAAAACATTACTCTTATTTTTTACTATTATCTCATTTACACTTTCTGCACAAACAACTCACAATTTAGATTGGGCAAATGATGGAAGCAGTAATAATCAACAAATAACTATAGATGTAGGAGACACAATTATATGGACTTGGGGTTCAGGGACACATAATCTAAGAGCTACTTCCGGAACAGAATCATTTGACAGTGGTTATTTTACTGGTACAGGTAACACATTTACCTATACTTTTAATCAAGTAGGATCTACTGATTATGTTTGTGACCCTCATGCAGGTAATATGAACGGAACGGTAACTGTTACCTCAACTGCTGGAATTTCTGAAAACAACTTATTAAGTTTTGAGATGTACCCAAATCCTGTATCAGATTTATTAAACATTCAGTTACCAACGGGTACTGAAAAAGCAGAGGTTTCTGTTTTTGATTATACAGGAAGATTGGTGTCATCAAAAACCATCTCATCTAATAATACAGCAATAGATGTTCAAAAAATTTCTAGAGGAATTTATATGATTAGAGTGGCCACCAATACTAAGATTGGGGTACAAAGATTTATAAAAAAATAATAGTTTTTATTTTAAATAAAAACCGATTGTGAAAACAATCGGTTTTTTTTATCCCTTTTTTAAAGTTAGTTTTGTAGAAAATAGTCCCTTAAGTAAAAAATATGAACTATATACTTTTTGATAGTGATGTTAGAAAATCACTATTGCCTTTTACCTATACTAGACCTGTAGCAGACATTCGTATTGGAGTTTTAACCATTCGTGAAAAATGGGAAAAATTTTTAGGTTTTACGACAACATCTATTACAGAAGAATATTTGGAAAACAAATATCCAATGGTAGAGTTAGATAAAAATATATTAATTAATGCTTCTTTTTTACCTACTAAAAATTTGGTAAAACAAGTAAGTAATTTGTCAAATAATCAAGCAATTTTTAAAGATGACCAAGTAATTGCTTTTTTTACTTCCGATACTCAAGAGCATGTAGATTTTGATTCTTATGAACAATTAGAGTTTAAAGAAGAAGTTCTTCAGATAAAAAACACTTGGGACATCTTTTCTTTAAATGACAAAGCAATTAATGCTGATTTTGATTTACTAACTGAAGGTAGAACTTCTCAGCCGATTCCTAATGGAGTTCATACAATTCAGGAAGAAAATATCTTTATAGAGAAAGGAGCTATAATTTCTTACTCATCTTTAAACGCATCTAAAGGACCCATATATATTGGTAAAGATTCAGAAATTATGGAAGGTAGTTTGGTTAGAGGTCCATTTGCTTTGGGAGAGAACTCTATTTTAAAAATGGGGACTAAGGTTTACGGTGCAACTTCCGTTGGTCCTTTCTGTAAAGTAGGAGGAGAGGTTAATAATTCTGTGTTGTTTGGTTATTCTAATAAAGGTCATGAAGGGTTTCTTGGAAACTCTGTGTTGGGTGAATGGTGTAATATTGGTGCAGATTCTAATACCTCCAATTTAAAAAATAATTATGCAGAGGTAAAACTATGGAATTATCAAGAAGAAAGATTTACAAATACAGGCCTTCAATTTTGTGGACTAATGATGGGAGATCATTCTAAATGTGGTATCAATACCATGTTTAATACTGGTACAGTTATAGGAGTAAGTGCTAATGTTTTTGGTAGTGGATTCCCAAGAAATTTTGTTTCCTCATTTAGTTGGGGGGGTGCAGCTGGTTTTACAACCTACCAAATTAAAAAAGTTTTTGAGGTAGCTAAAGTTGTTATGAAACGAAGAGGTATAGAACTAACTGAAACAGACAAAAAAATATTACTTCATGTTTTTGATGAAACTTCAAAAAATAGAACTTCTTAATCTTTAGAGAAAGAAATAACCATCTCCTATTTTATATTTTTTTAATTCTTGGGCTGTTTAGTATTTTATTTAAAAGATCTATAGTAGTGGCATAACAATTGATTTTATTAGTTGAATAACAGTTTTATTGTATACTTATAACACTGTTTATCAAATGTTTATAAATTAAATATCATTTTATATTGAATTTAAGTATAAAATTCAGTGTCATAATGACAGATTAAATACATATGAGTAAATCAAAAATAGTAACATTAGACAGTTTGTCGCTATCCAATATATTAAATGAAGATTCTGAGTTAATTCCATTGATGACTCCTGAAGATGAGGAGATTATTAATAAAGAGGATATTCCAGAAATTCTATCCATACTTCCACTCAGAAATACTGTATTATTCCCAGGAGTAGTTATTCCTATAACTGCAGGTAGAGATAAATCTATTCAATTAATTAATGATTCAAATAAAGGAGATAAAGTAATTGGAGTTGTTGCTCAAAAAGATGGAGATATAGAAAACCCAACATCTGAAGATATCTATAAAACTGGTGTAGTTGCGCAAATTTTACGAGTTTTAAAAATGCCTGATGGTAATACTACAGTAATTATTCAGGGTAAAAAGCGTTTTGAAATTGAAGAACTTATTCAAGAAGAACCTTATTTAGTTGCTAAGGTTCAAGAGGCTAAGGAGGATAAAGATGTAGATGATCCAAAAGAATTTGGTGCCATTATAGACTCTATTAAAGAACAAGCACTCGAGGTTATTAAAGAAAATCCTATGTTGCCATCTGAAGCTTCTTTTGCTATTAAGAATATTCAAAGTGATTCTTTTTTAGTAAATTTCATTTCTTCTAATATGGAGTTAAGTGTAATGCAAAAACAGGTTGTTTTGGAAAAAGATAACTTAAAAGAAAGAGCATTATTAACACTTAAAAATCTTAACAAAGAGTTACAAAAGCTTCAATTACGTAACGATATACAATCTAAAACACGCTCAGATTTAGACCAGCAACAAAGAGAATACTATCTAAATCAGCAGTTAAAAACTATTCAAGAAGAATTAGGAGGTGTAAACAATGATGCCGAATTAGACGAAATGCGAAAAAAAGCTAAATCTAAAAAATGGACAAAAGAAGTTGGAGAGACCTTTGACAAAGAATTAGCAAGACTTAGAAGAATGAACCCACAAATGGCCGAATATGGTGTTCAAAGAAATTATCTTGAGTTGATGTTAGAATTACCTTGGGGACTATTTTCTGATGATAAGTTTAATTTGAAAGAAGCTGTAAAGATTTTAGATAGAGATCATTTTGGATTAGAAAAAGTTAAAGAACGTATTATTGAACATTTAGCAGTTTTAAAACTAAGAGGAGATATGAAATCTCCTATTATTTGTTTGTATGGCCCTCCGGGAGTTGGAAAAACATCTTTAGGTAAATCTGTTGCTGAATCTTTGGGGCGAAAATATGTTAGAATGTCTTTAGGAGGTCTTCGTGATGAGGCTGAAATAAGAGGGCACAGAAAAACATATATTGGAGCGATGCCTGGTCGTTTGATTCAAAACTTAAAAAAAGCAGGAACCTCTAATCCAGTATTTGTTCTTGATGAAATTGACAAATTAGGACAAAGTCATCAAGGAGATCCATCATCAGCAATGTTAGAAGTTTTAGATCCAGAGCAAAATACTGAGTTTTATGACAATTATCTAGAGGTTGGTTTTGATTTATCAAAAGTTCTATTCATAGCTACTGCTAACAATTTAGGTCAAATTCCATGGGCACTAAGAGACAGAATGGAAATAATTAACGTTACAGGATACACTATTGAGGAGAAAATAGAAATTGCCAAAAGACATTTATTACCCAAGCAATTAAAAGAGCACGGATTAACTGCAAAAGAAATTAAAGTTGGAAAAACTCAGCTGGAAAAAATTGTTGAAGGATATACCCGTGAATCTGGTGTACGAGGTTTAGAGAAACAAATAGCTAAAGTGGTTCGTTTTGCTGCTAAATCTATTGCATTAGAAGAGTCATACAACATTGCCGTTACCAATAATGACATAGAAACTATTCTAGGAGCTCCAAGATTAGAAAGAGATAAATATGAGAATAATGATGTTGCAGGCGTGGTAACTGGGTTAGCTTGGACTAGTGTAGGAGGAGATATTCTATTTATTGAATCTATCTTATCTAAAGGAAAAGGGGCACTTACTATTACAGGGAATTTAGGAAAAGTAATGAAGGAATCGGCTACCATAGCCATGGAATACATTAAAGCAAATGCAATTGAATTTGGAATAGATCCAGAAATAATTGAGAAGTATAATGTTCATATTCATGTTCCAGAAGGTGCTACTCCAAAAGATGGTCCAAGTGCAGGAGTTACCATGTTAACTTCACTAGTTTCAGTATTTACCCAACGCAAAGTGAAAAATAAGTTAGCCATGACTGGTGAAATAACTCTTCGAGGAAAAGTATTACCTGTAGGTGGAATCAAAGAAAAGATTCTAGCTGCAAAAAGAGCAAATATCAAAGAAATAATGCTTTGTAAAGACAATGAAAAAGACATTATAGATATAAAAAAGAGTTATTTAAAAGGATTAAAATTTCATTATGTAACGGAGATGCATGAGGTTATTAATCTTGCTCTTACAAAACAAAAAGTAAAGAATGCTAAGAAATTTATCTAAAAAAAAAGCCACTTTTAAAGTGGCTTTTTTTATTGTTTAAATAGTTTCTTGTACAACGCTAATGTGTCTTCTACTGTGTCATGAATGTGATATACTTTATCCATTCTTTTTTTTGCGTTATTTCCCATTTGAACTCTTAATTCTTGATTATTCACTAACTTAGAAATAGCTTTTCCAAGTAACTTGGGTTCTTTAATTGGAGTAACAATTCCGGATGTTTCATCAATTAATTCATTACAACCGCCAGCGTTTGTCATTATAATGGGTTTGGCTACGCACATAGCTTCACTAATAGCTCTTCCAAATCCTTCACTTATAGAGGTTTGAACGTAGATGTCACTTCCTTTTATTAATGAGACTGCATCTGAGCGAAGACCTAATAAATGAATATTATTTTTTGCAGGACTTGCACGTTTACACTTGTTTAGATTAGTTGCATCAGTTTCTTTTCCAAAAACAACAAAATGAACTTCTTTTTCTGTTGTTATGTAGGCAGATGATTTTATAAAATCAGTAATTCTTTTATTTTTGGTATTGCTTCCAGCTAAAGCTATAATAATACTATCTTTTGGTATTCCTATAGAACTAAAATTAAAAGGAACAACATCCTTAAACCAGTCTGGGTTATATCCTTTGTATATTTTAATGACTTTATTTTTATTTTTTTTAAAAAGTTGTTTTTTTACATGTTCAAAAACATAGATGCTGTTGCATATAATTTTATCAACTCTTGGGTTTAAGTAGGTTAGATAGGAGCTTAGATCATGCCAATACAAGCTAGCAGATCCAAAGTAGGTAATCAATTTTACATTTTCTTTTTTAACTGAAAGAACACAGTTTCTAAGAGATTTTCCATCTAAGACATGTAAAATATCAATACAGTCATTTTTAATAATATTTTTTACGTCTTTAATGTATTGCTTATCAATAGATTTTTTAGGAAAGATATTAGAATTAGCAACTCCTTTATTATCGAAAAATAGTTTGATTTGGTTGCTGAAAAAACCAATTACTTTGATATTAACGCCTTTGTTTTTTAATAAACAAATCATTTCAATTTGAGCTCTATAAACACTAAAAGGACCTTTACAATTAATTGTTGTTAATACATTCATCTGTAGTTCTTTTATAATTCAATAGATAAAATTTCCTCTAATAATTCTATTTAAAAATTTTCTTAGATAATTCCCAATATACATCCATTTCTGATAATGTCATTTCAGATAATTCTTTTCCTGATTTTTTTGCAGCTTTTTCTAAATATTGAAACCGATTGATAAACTTTTTATTTGTTTTTTCAAGTGCATTTTCAGGATTTACATCAATAAATCGAGCATAATTTATCATCGAAAATAATACGTCTCCAAACTCTGATTCTATAGAATCTTTAGATCCTTTTTTTATTTCTTCATTTAATTCTGTGATTTCTTCTTGTACCTTTTCCCAAACTTGAGAGGGCTCTTCCCAGTCAAATCCAACTCCTGCAACTTTATCCTGAATTCTGTTAGCTTTAACTAAAGCTGGCAAGCTTTTGGGAACACCTTCCAATACAGAATTTTTTCCTTCTTTTAGTTTAAGTTTTTCCCAGTTTTCTTTAACTTCACTTTCATCTTTAACTACGACATCTCCGTAAATATGAGGATGTCTAGCTATTAATTTATCAGAAATTGCATTGGCTACATCTCCAATATCAAAGGCTTTTTTTTCAGACCCAATTTTAGCATAAAAAACAAGATGGAGTAAAACATCTCCAAGCTCATTTTTTATTTCATTTAGGTCATTTTCTAAAATAGCATCAGCAAGTTCATAAGTCTCTTCTATGGTTAAATGCCTTAAAGACTCTAGTGTTTGTTTTTTATCCCAAGGACACTTTTCTCGAAGATCATCCATGATGTCTAACAAACGATTGAAAGCTGCTAACTGCTGTTTTCTTGAATTCATTTACGCTTTTTCTGAGTTTTCTTCAGAAGTTTCAACAATAGAAAAGTCTACACCAGAGGATACTAATATATTGTACCATTGTATCACTTTTTTAATATTCGAGGTGTATACTCGATCTTCATCGTAATCTGGAAGTATCTCAGAGAAAAAAGAGGTTAGTTTTTTACCACTCTCTTTGTGGTTTATTGCTTCTTTCCCTTCTGTTTTTTCATACATTGTTTTAAAAACTGTTAATAAAGGTACTTCCTCCTCATAGGTATAAATTGCAATGTTTTCCAACAAACTAACATTGTTGGTAGATGGTATTGGGAATCTTTTTTTATCAACAAGAGATTCTACAATAAATCCAGATTTTGTTTGAGAAATTGCATGGAATAATCCTGGTTTTCCTGCAACTGAAATAATTTTATTGAATTCCATAAGTGTTTAAATTTTTATATTTGGAAAGCGCATTCTGTAGCTAGAGCTTATCTTTCCTAAAGATATTTTTTCTAATTTCTTTTTTAAAATTCTCTTTTTTAATGAAGAGAGTTTATCTGTAAATAATATTCCCTCAAGATGATCATATTCGTGCTGAAATACCCTTGCAGCAAGACCATTTAAAGTTTTAGAATGTTTTTTGAAATTTTCATCAACATATTCAAAGCTTACAGTTTCTTGTCTAAAAACATCCTCTCTAATATCTGGAATACTTAAACAACCTTCAGCAAAAGCCCATTCATCTCCCTCTTGATTAGTAATAGTTGGATTGATAAAAACTTCTTTAAAGTTCTTAAGTTGATTTCTCTCTAATTCAGAGATGTCTTTATCATCTGCAAAAGGTGTTGCATCAATGATAAAAATACGGACAGATTTTCCTATTTGTGGAGCAGCTATTCCTACACCACTAGCATTATACATGGTCTGTTTCATATTTACAATTAACTCCTTTAAATTTGGGTAATCTGGCCCAATTTCTTTGGCAACTTTTCTTAAAACAGGATCTCCGTAGGCTACAACAGGTAAAATCATAAAGTTTATAAAATTTTGGCAAAAATACGAAGAAAGGAATATGTAGAAAACTTATTTGCTGTATAAATAAGATTGTAGAATAATAGTAGCACTAATCTCATCAACTAACCCTTTATTTCTTCGTTGTTTTTTTTTCAACCCGCTATCTATCATTGTTTGTACAGCCATTTTAGATGTAAATCGCTCATCAATCCTAACAATTGGTATAGTAGGAATAGAATTTTTAAGATGTTTTAAAAAACTAAGTATATGTTTTTCGCTTTCGCTATCTGTATTGTTCATCTGCCTTGGTTTTCCAATAATAAACAATTCAACAAGTTCTTTCTTAGTGTAATCAATTAAAAATTTGATTAGCTCATCTGTCTTAACAGTTGTTAATCCAGAAGCAATAATTTGTAGTTCATCAGTAACAGCAATTCCTGTTCTAATTTCTCCATAATCAATAGCTAAAATTCTAGGCATACCTATTTATTTAATGCAAAAATAGCGATTTTAAACATCATATTTTTTTTTGTTTAAAAAATGTATCTTCGCAATAAAGAGCTGCAATGTATGTTATATTTGTAACATATTTTAACTGATAAATCGAATCAAATTCGACATAATTAATTTAATGAAATTGTTACAAGAAATTATTGAACAAGCTTGGGAAGACAGATCTCTTTTAAAAGAAGAAAGAACTGTCAAAGCTATTAGAGAAGTTGTTAATTTGTTAGATGTTGGATCTCTGCGTGTTGCAGAGCCTAATCAAACGGATTGGCAAGTTAATGAGTGGGTAAAGAAGGCAGTAGTCTTATATTTTCCTATTCAAAAAATGGAAACCTTAGAAGCTGGTATATTTGAATATCATGATAAAATTCCACTAAAAAGAAATTTTGAATCTAGAGGAATAAGAGTAGTTCCAAATGCGGTAGCTAGACATGGTGCCTTTATAGCACCTGGAACTATTTTAATGCCTAGTTATGTTAATATTGGTGCATACGTAGACAAAGGAACTATGGTAGACACATGGGCTACTGTAGGAAGTTGTGCTCAGATTGGTAAAAATGTTCATTTGTCTGGTGGTGTTGGAATAGGAGGGGTTTTAGAACCGCTTCAAGCTTCTCCAGTAATTATTGAAGATGGTGCTTTTATAGGTTCTAGATCAATTGTAGTAGAAGGAGTTAGAGTATGTAAAGAAGCTGTATTAGGTGCGAATGTTGTATTAACAATGAGTACAAAAATTATTGATGTAACTAGCGATACTCCCATAGAGACGAAAGGGTTGGTTCCAGAGAGAAGTGTGGTGATTCCTGGTAGCTATACTAAAAAATTTCCTGCGGGTGATTATCAAGTTCCTTGTGCCTTAATTATCGGAAAACGAAAAGAAAGCACCAATAAAAAAACCTCTTTAAATGATGCGCTACGAGAATATGATGTAGCTGTTTAAGAAAAATGAAAATTACAGCAATCATACCAACATTAAATGAAGAAGTTCATATTGAAGACTCTATAAAATCAGTTGATTTTGCAGATGAAATCATTGTGATAGATTCATTCAGTCAAGACTCAACTGTTGAGATTGCGAAAAAACACAATGTAAAAGTTATTCAACGAGTTTTTGATGATTTTTCCTCACAAAAGAATTTTGCCATTGATCTTGCAAAAAATGATTGGATCTATATTTTAGATGCCGATGAAAGAGTTACTACAGAACTAAAAAAAGAAATTCTAAATATAGATGAAACAACTACAAAATTTGTTGGATTTTACGTTAAGAGAAACTTTTATCTCGGAGATAAACAGATAAAATATACAGGATGTCAAAGAGATAAAGTAATTCGTTTATTTCGTAGAAGTAAATGTAGATATAACGGTCTTAAAGTTCATGAAACAATAAATGCTGAAGGAGCTCTTGGATTTTTTAAAAATAGAGTTGACCATTTTTCATATAGAGATTTTGATCATTACATGACCAAGCAAAAATTATATGCTCAAATTCAAGCACAAGAATTGCATGATAAAGGACAGAAAGTAAGGTTGTTTCATTTATTTGTAAAACCTTTGGTTACTTTTATCATTCATTTTATTATCCGATTGGGGTTTTTAGACGGGTATGCAGGGTATCTAATATCGAAAATTAGAGCATACAGAGTACTAGATAGGTATATGAATCTTTGGTATTTGAATAATAAAAAAAATAATAGTAACACCATTACATGAAAATCATAATACTAGCTGCTGGAATTGGTTCTAGGTTGGGAAATCCTTTCCCAAAACCTTTAACACCTTTAAAAGATGGGAAAAGCATCATGCAACGACAAATTAATAACATTACAACCTATTTTGATGTAAATGATATTACTACTGTGGTAGGTTTTAAAAAGAATTTAATTATGGAGCAATTTCCAGAAGTAAATTATGTCTATAATCCATTTTTTGATAGAACAAATACCTCTAAAAGTTTGTTGCGAGCATTGAAAAAGCACCGAGGTAATTCTATTTTATGGTTTAATGGAGACGTTGTATTTGATCACCAACTATTATCATTGTTATTAGAAGATATTAACAACAATCAATCCTTTGTTTCTGTTAATACCCAAAGTGTTTCTGATGAAGAGGTAAAGTATACCCTCAAAGACGGGTATGTTCAGCATCTTTCAAAAGAAGTGAAAAATGGACTTGGAGAAGCTGTTGGGATCAATTTTATTTCCTCAAATGATTTAGATGTATTCATTAATCAGCTTGAAACATGTGATGACAATGATTATTTTGAAAAAGGGTTAGAAATGGCAATTGCTAACGATCATTTAAAATTGAAGGTGATAGATATTTCCAAATATAATTGCATAGAAGTAGATTTTAAAGAAGATTTAAAGAACGCTAATGAAATAGTATAATTACTAATTATGAAGACTATTTTATTTTGTATGAATCCCTATTCTTTTGGAATTTTAGAACCTGTTATGCAAGTTTTAAAAGAAAAGAACTATGAGTACATCTGGTTTGTAAGATCAGCTATCCTAGAAAAATTCCCATATCAAGATCAAAGATGTACATCTAAGATTGAAGATTTAGTTGGTTTTAAGAGTGATGCTATTTTTATTCCAGGGAATGAAGTTCCTCACTATCTTAGAGGTGTTAAAACTCAAGTTTTTCATGGCTTAGCCGGAGAAAAAAAAGGACATTTTAGAATTCGTAATTATTTTGATTTGTATTTAACACAAGGGCCTTATTTTACGAGATGGTTCTCTAAAGCAGCAGCTAAACATAAAGACTTTAATGTGGTAGAGACAGGTTGGCCAAAACTAGATGTTTACGGAAAAGAACTACACAAATATGACTCAGATAAACTAACATTACTAAAAAAGTATAAGGCAAAGAAAATAATTCTTTATGCCCCAACATTTTCACCTTCCTTAACAAGTGCTCCATATGTATTGTCTCAGTTAGAAGAATTGGCCTCTGTAAAAGAATATCTTATTATAATTAAATTTCATGATTTAATGGCTAAGGATTTAATAGATTCTTATAAAAAATTATCAAAGGGCTTTGAAAATGTCCTTTTTATTGAAGAACGCAATATTATTAAGTATTTATTGATTGCAGATCTAATGATTAGTGATACTTCATCTGTTGTCTATGAATTTCTTCTTTTAGACAAGCCTGTGATAACATTTAAAAATAATTCTCATGTTATAAATTGGGATAATCAGTTGTCATTTAGTGGTTTAATGAAAAGGGTTGCTAAAAATTTAATAGAAGATCCTTTTAAAGAACAGCGTTTAAAAATTTTAAAAGAATACCATCCATACACTGATGGAAATTCTGCTAAACGAATGGTTGAGGCAGTTGAAGAGTATATTAAAAAGAATGGTGTTCCAGAAAAAAGACTAATTTCATGGTTCCGTAAATACAAAATAAATAAAATTTTTAGTAAAATTTGATAGCAAAAAAGATTTTAGATCAATCAATTGAAGCACTGATTAATAATCATGTTATTCTCTATCCTACCGATACGGTATGGGGTTTGGGTTGTGATGCTACCAATATTGATGCTGTTGCTAAAATCTTTAAGTTAAAGAATAGAGTAGAAAGTAAAAGTTTAGTAGTATTAGTAAGTTCTATAGAGATGTTGTGTTCTTATGTTCATAGGGTTCCTCAAAAAGCTATAGATATAATTTCTACTACCAAGAAACCTACCACCATTATATACAACAATCCAAAAGGATTAGCGGCCAATGCTATAGCTTCAGACAACACCATAGCAATTAGAATTCCATCTCATGATTATTGTTTAGAGATCATCAATAAATTTGGAAAACCAATTATTTCAACATCAGCCAATATAAGCGGAGAATCTACTCCAAAATCATTCTCAGAAATAAGTCTACCAATTTTGGAGGGCGTAGATTATGTAGTAAATTTGGAGCAAGATAAAATTACAGATAAATCTTCAACAATTTTAAAATTAGTTGGAAATGATATTGAAGTAATAAGAGCTTAATTCATGCAGAATCAAAACTACAAAGAAGCTATTAAAAGTGATATCTTCTCCATAATAACTAAGGCTTCTGAGATTTTAGAGGTAAAAAGTTATGTTATTGGAGGATATGTGCGTGATTACATCTTACAAAGAGGAGCCGCTAAAGATATAGATATTGTAACTGTTGGAAATGGTATAGCCTTAGCAAAAAAAGTGGCTTCTTTATTACCAAATAAACCAAAAGTTCAAGTATTTAAAACCTATGGTACAGCCATGTTGGTCTATAAAGATATAGAGCTTGAATTTGTAGGGGCTAGAAAAGAATCTTATGTTGAAGATAGTAGAAATCCAGAAGTTTCTGAGGGAACTTTAGAGGATGATCAAAATAGAAGAGATTTCACAATCAATGCATTAGCAATAAGTTTACATAAAGATGATTATGGAACCTTGTTAGATCCATTTGATGGTTTAAATGATTTAGAAAAAGGGATTATTAAAACACCTTTAAATCCAAATATCACCTATTCTGATGATCCGCTTCGTATGATGCGTGCCATTAGATTTGCAACTCAATTAAATTTTGAAATTGAGGAAAACTCTTTGCTAGCAATTACAAAGAATGCCTCTCGTTTAGCCATCATTACAAAGGAGCGTATTGTTGTAGAATTGAATAAAATAATTGACGCAACAAAACCTTCCAAAGGGTTTTTATTATTAGAAAAAACAAATTTATTGGAAATGATTCTTCCAGAATTAATTGCTTTAAAAGGTGTTGAAGAAGTAGAGGGGCAAAAACATAAAGATAATTTTTATCACACCTTGGAAGTTGTTGATAATATTTCAAAAGCTACAGAAGATACTTGGTTAAGATGGGCTGCTTTACTTCATGATATTGGAAAAGCACCTACCAAAAGATTTGATAAGAAAGTAGGATGGACTTTTCATGCGCATGAGTTTGTTGGATCTAAAATGGTTTATAAATTGTTCAAACGTTTAAAAATGCCATTAAATTCAAAAATGAAGTTTGTGCAGAAATTGGTGTTATTAAGTTCTAGACCTATTGTTCTAGCATCTGAAGTTACAGACTCTGCTGTTAGAAGATTGGTTTTTGATACAGGTGATGATATAGATGCATTAATGACATTATGTGAAGCTGATATAACGACAAAAAACCCAAAAAAATTTGAGCGCTATCATAAAAATTTTAAAAATGTGCGCGATAAAATAAAAGAAGTAGAAGAAAGAGATCATATTCGGAATTTTCAACCACCTATTAGTGGTGAGGAGATCATGAGAACCTTTAATTTAGAGCCTTGTCGGGAAATTGGTCAGTTAAAAGAGGCTATTAAAGAAGCTATTTTAGAGGGTGAAATTCCTAATGATTATAAGGCTTCCTATGATTATATGCTTCAAAAAGGGGAGGAGCTTGGTTTAAAAATTGTGTAATTTACTCTTGAAATAACTTGTCAATTTTTTGGGAACAATTTTTCCAAGAATGTTCCAAAGCAGTTTGTCTTACATCAATAGTCTTAGAGTCTGCCAATTTAATAAGTCGTATTACTTCTAAATAATCTGCGTCAACATCAAATAAAAATCCATTGTAACCATCAGAAATTATATCAGGGCAAAATCCTGTTTTTGAGGCTATGGGGAAACAATTAGACAACATGGCTTCCAATACAGGAACAGGGCCACCTTCTAGTGTAGATGGAGAAATAAATATATCTATATTATTATACAAATCAGGATATTTGTCGTAGGATTCATTATTGTAATAGGTGAAGTTTGTCATTTTTTTCATTTCATCATACCTTTCATAATTCTCCCAATACCTACCAATTAGATAAAATTTTCTTTCAGGCATATTTTTAACCAACTGATATACCATTTCTGGGTTTTTACGCTCACCAAATGCACTACAAAAACCAACAGCACCTGTTTTTCGTTCATGTGTGTAAAAGAAATCAGGATCTGAAGCGATGTGAATTAGCGCGGTTTTTTTGGCATCTAATCCAGCAGCAATTAACTCTTTTTGAACCTTAGAATTTAAACAAATAACTTTATCAGCTTTATTTAAGCACCAGATTACATGACTTTCTGAAAAAGAAAAGGTCCAGTTGGGATGCGTAAACATTACAATATTTTTTCGATTTAAAACTTTAGGATTATGACGTATTGCTCTATAAAAGTATTGATGAAATACAAAAAAATATCCATCAGAATCTGGTAAGTCTCGCAATCTATTATGGAAATAAGTATTACTATTTAAACCAGAGAATTTTGCAAGCCTTCTCACTTTTGCACCAAATATCCAATCTTTGTCTGCTTCTCTTGCAACATAGGTAATTGATTTGAAAGCGCTATTTTTATTTTTTTTTTTAAATTTAGAATGAAGAATTGCAATCAAATATTTCCATTTGAATAACAGTGTAAAAATGATTTTTTCTAAAATCATTACTGTAGCGTTTGCATAGTTACTAGCTTGAAGTATTCTCCTTTTTTAGCTAATAATTCTTCGTGTTTACCCTGTTCAATAATGGTTCCTTTTCGCAACACTACAATATTATCAGCTTTTTGTATGGTAGATAACCTGTGTGCTATGACCAACGAAGTTCTGTTTTTCATCATTTTTTCTAGAGCTGTTTGTACCAATTGTTCAGATTCTGTATCTAAAGCAGAGGTAGCCTCATCTAAAATCATAATTGGTGGATTTTTTAAGACTGCTCTAGCAATAGAGATTCGTTGTTTTTGCCCACCAGATAATTTATTACCTCCATCTCCAATATTGGTTTCATATTGTTTTGGGAGTTCATTTATAAATTCATGAGCATTCGCTATTTCAGAAGCATTTCTAATTTCTTCTTCAGTAGCATCCTGTTTCCCTAGTTTAATATTTTCTGAAACAGTATCATTAAATAAAATAGAATCTTGAGTTACTATACCCATCAAACCTAACAATGATTTTTTAGATATATTTTTCACGTCATTTCCGTCTACAGAGATATTTCCCTCATTTACATCATAAAAACGAGTTATTAGATTAGCTAATGTAGATTTTCCACTACCAGATTGTCCTACTAAAGCCACTGAAGTTCCTTTGGGAACTTTTAGAGAAAAATCTTTTAATACAAAATCATCTTCGTATTTGAAGGATACATTTTTAAATTCAATTTCTGAGGTAAAGTCTGCTTTATAAGTGGCATTTTGGCTATCCTGTAAGGGATCTTCAGTTTCTAAAATTGCCAATATTCGCTCCGCTGCTGCATTTCCTTTTTTGATAGTAAAACTAGCTTTAGAGATTGATTTTGCAGGAGTAATGATATTGTATGCAAGACCTAGAAAAGGAATAAAAACAGCTGGAGGTATAGTTTTTTCTACTAAGACTAAATTACCACCATACCAAATTAAAACACAAAAAACCATGATTCCTAAAATTTCACTAACTGGTCCAGCTAATTGTGTTTTTATCATCAGTTTGTTTGAAAATTGTTCAAACTTAGAAGTAGATTTTTCAAATTTATGATGAAAAACTTTCTCAGCATTAAAACCCTTAATTATGCGCAAGCCTGATAAAGTCTCTTCTAATAAAGATAATAGCGTCCCTTGCTCTCTTTGTACTTTATCTGAGGTCTTTTTTAAATTTTTTCCAATAATGTTAATGATCAAACCAGCAACAGGAACAAAAACAAAAATAAAAAATGTCAGCTTTACACTAGCAGATAACATAGAGATAATGGTGATCAAAATCATTATTGGATCTCTAAAAATCAATTCTAAAATTGATAGAAATGAATAATGAACTTCAATGACATCTGGCCCAATTCTGGCCATAATATCCCCTTTCTTCTTTTCAGAAAAATAGGAAATTGGTAAAGAAATAGTTTTGTGATATAAATCGTTACGAATATCTTTTAAAACTCCATTTTTAAGAAATGTGATGTAATAAAAAGATAAATAGCCAAACAGGTTTTTTAATAGAAAAATAACAACAATTAAAAGAACTACAAAGAGTAATGTTTTTTCCTGATTTTCGCCTATGATCGTTGAAACGTAGTAGTTGAAATAATTATTTAAATACTCCATTCCACTTGTGAAGCCCTCAAAAACAGGTTTTTCATACACTATTTTTTCGTCAGTCTTAAATATGACCTCAAATAAAGGCATTAAAACAACAAAAGATAACGCAGAGAAAACAGCATATAAAATATTGAAGAAAATATTCAGGAATGCAAACCTCTTATAAGGTAAAGCATATCGTAATATTTTTTTAAAGTAAATCATTAAATATTCATTTCATTTATGATTCTATCAATTTTAGCATCCAATTCTTGTTCTTTTTCAATGGCATTTTCAACAGAGTCTAGTTTAGATTGAACACTAAAGTAAAATTTAATTTTAGGTTCTGTACCACTAGGTCTTGCAGCTACTTTAGTCCCGTCTTCTGTGTGATAAATTAATACGTTTGATTTAGGGAGATTCATGATTTTTTCTTCTCCAGTACTCATATTTTTTTCAGTAGATGCATCATAATCATTTACAAAAGTTACTTTAGAGCCATCTATATGAGACAGAGGGTTTTTACGTAAATCAATCATAATTTGCTTGATTTTCGCAGCTCCATCCATCCCTTTTTTTGTAAAAGAAACCAAACGTTCTTTATAAAAGCTATGCTTTGTGTATAGTTCCAGTAGTGTATCGTAAAAAGAGCTTCCATTTGATTTAGCGGCAGCTGCAATTTCACAGGCTAGTAATGCAGACGTTACAGCATCTTTATCTCTAACAAAATCTCCTACCATATATCCAAAACTTTCTTCACCACCACCAATAAACTCTTGTTCTGGAAAATCTTGAATCATTTTAGCAATCCATTTAAACCCGGTGAGACCAATTTTAGTTTCTACACCATAACTTTTGGCAATATCATTTACCATGGAGGTAGAAACTATAGTAGAGCCAATAAATTGTTTTCCATTAAGTTTTCCTTGTTGTTGCCATTGTTTAATTAAGAAATCTGTCATCACTACCATGGCTTGATTTCCGTTCAATAATTTAATTTTACCAGTAGTATCTCTAACTGCTATTCCAATTCTATCACTATCTGGATCTGTTCCCAAAACAATATCTGCTCCAATTTTTTCAGCAAGATTTGTGGCCATTTCTAGGGCTTCAGGTTCTTCTGGATTGGGCGATTTTACTGTTGGGAAATCTCCATCAGGTATTTCTTGTTCTTTGATACTATGAACTTGAGAATAGCCAGCTCTTTTTAAAACTTCTGGGATTAACTTTACAGAGGTTCCGTGCAATGATGTGAAAACAATTTTTAAATTCTCTCTTCCTTTTATGTCAAATGTTCCGTTTTTAATGGAAGCTTTCCAAAAAGCCTCATCTACCTCTGCACCAATTTCAGAAATTAATGCAGGTTTTGCATTAAAATTAATATCCGAAAATTCTAAAGAATTTACTTCATCGATGATACTCTTATCTTGCGGAGGAACAATTTGACCACCATCTGTCCAGTACACTTTATAGCCATTGTATTCTGGTGGGTTATGGGAAGCTGTTAATACAATCCCAGCATGACAGTTTAATTCATTTACAGCAAATGAAAGCTCTGGAGTAGGGCGAAGGTCCTCAAAAAGAACTACGTGGATATCATTTGCAGACAATACTTTGGCAACCAATCTTGAGAATGTATCACTGTTGTGTCTACAATCATATGCGATGGCTACTTTAATTTTTTGATTTGGATAAGATTCTTTTAGGTAATTACTCAGTCCTTGAGTAGCCTTCCCTAATGTGTATTTATTTATTCTGTTGGTTCCAGCTCCCATCATTCCGCGCATACCTCCTGTACCAAATTCAAGATCTTTGTAAAATCTATCAGTTAAATCATCAGAATTATCTGTAATGAGTTGTTGTATTTCATTTTGAGTTTCTGTATCAAATGTATCTGAAAGCCATAATGTAGCTTTGTCTAAAATATTTTTCATTGTTTATAAATCCAATTTTTATGGAATTAGTAATTTAATTTTTCTTTGATTGTATAATAGTTACCAACCTCTTTTGTTTTTAAAATAAGTTCACCAATGAAGCCAGCTAAAAAAAGTTGTGTACCTAATATCATGCTCACCATTGAGATGTAAAACCAAGGGTTATCTGTAACCAAAATAGCCTTCATTCCTTGTGATATTTTAAAGAGTTTAGAAACCCCTAAATATCCAGCAGAAAAGAATCCAAAGATAAACATAAGTGTTCCCCATAGTCCAAAGAAATGCATAGGTCTTTTACCAAATTTTGATAAAAAAGAAATGGTAATGAGATCTAAAAAACCGTTAATAAATCTGCTCATACCAAATTTTGTTTCTCCATACTTTCTTGCTTGGTGTTGAACAATTTTTTCACCAATATTTAAAAAACCTTTATTTTTTGCTAAAACAGGTATATATCTATGCATTTCACCACGTACCTTAACTGTTTTAACAACGATGTTTTTGTATGCTTTTAAACCACAATTAAAATCATGTAAATCTAAGCCTGATGTTTTTCTAGCTGCCCAATTAAATAATTTTGAAGGGATATTTTTTGCAATAACATTATCATATCTTTTCTTTTTCCATCCAGATATTAGATCAAAATTTCCTTCTGTAATTAGTTTGTATAATTCTGGAATTTCGTCAGGGCTATCTTGCAAGTCGGCATCCATGGTAATGACTACGTTTCCAACTGCAATTTGAAAACCAGCATGTAATGCTTGTGATTTTCCAAAGTTTTTCTGGAAACGAATACCTTTTACATGGCTTGTTTTTTGTGAAATTTGTTCAATAACTTTCCATGATGAATCTGTACTACCATCATCTATGAAAATGACCTCATATAAAAACCGATTGGACTGCATCATAGATGCAATCCAATCGTATAATTCTTTTAAAGATTCTTCTTCGTTAAATAATGGTATGACAACCGATATGTCCATAGATGATTACTTATGATGCAAAGTTAAACTATTCTTTACATTAAAAATAATTTCTAGTATTGGTCTTCTTCTGTTCTTTTCATAATAGCTCCTGCAATGGCAGAAATAATAAAACCAAAGAATGCAGCAGCAATGATACCAATGGCTGAGGTGATTGCTGGACTAGAAAATGTTTCCATCATTGATTTTGAGGCTTCAATTTGTTCTTCAGTCATATTTAATTCTTCCCATTGAACAACTTGTTTTTCCATCAAAAGAGTCATGAAATCAGGCTCAATAAAATTAATGAAAATTAAATTATAAATGATTCCAATTAAAGCACTTATAATAGAAATTCCAACACCAATCTTAACAGATTGCCCCCAAGTAATAAGGTTATTATTTGAAGACTTAAAATTTTTAATACCCAAAACTATGACAATAATCATGGCTACAAAACCTAGTGTGCCTACTCTCCAATCTTGATCCAAGTGAATACCTATGGCATAGGCAATTAAGTTAATGAAAATACTTGCTAGACCTAAAACTAGTCCATAATTTAACATTGTGTTTTTGCTCGAAATTTTATTTTCCATCATTAATTATTAAGTTAGTTTATTTACAAATATATAGCTTTCGTAACATTTGTCTTTGTTCTTAATGAAGCCATAATAATTAGTTAGTGTCCAAAAGGTTATAAAAGTTACATTAAAAAAGGATAAAGTTTCATTTGTTTAAATAAAAATTGGTTGTAAATTTGCAATGGCAAGTCCTACACAACTAGCTCCCTCGGAATCTCCCAGGGCGGGAACGCAGCAAGAGTACTTGGTTGTAGCAGTGTGATGTAGGTAGCTTGCCTTTTTTTGTGTCCAACTTTTTTCTTTTTATTTACTATTATTCATAAGTCTGTTAATATCTAGCAATTAAACTCTGAGGTTTACATCCTTTCTTTTTAGATATTTGTATAAAATTAATCTTTTTAGTTTTTTATGTCCAAAGTAGTTTTAATTACTGGTGCTTCCTCAGGAATTGGAAAAGCTGCCGCTGAGTTTTTATCAGCTAAAGGCTTAAAGGTTTATGGTACTGGAAGAAATCCTAAGAAAAATGATAATAACGGTTACTCTTTAATCGCTTTGGATGTTACAAAGCCAGAAACGATCACTTTAGCTATAAATTTAATTTTAGAAAAAGAAGGTTGTTTAGATGTACTTGTAAATAATGCTGGAATGGGAATAACGGGACCTGTAGAAGATACACCCACCAATGAAATGAGAAAAGTTTTTGAAACTAATTTTTTTGGAGCCATAGACATGATGAAAGCAGTAATGCCTCAGATGCGTAAACAGCAATCAGGAACTATTATTAATATAACTTCTATTGCAGGATACATGGGCTTACCTTATAGAGGTGTGTATTCTGCAACAAAAGGTGCTTTAGATTTAGTTTCTGAAGCGGCTAGAATGGAGGTAAAAGAATTTGGAATTCAAATAGCAACGATAGCTCCAGGTGATGTTGCTACCAATATTGCAGCTGGTAGGTATCATACACCTGTTTTTGATAACTCTGGTTATAAAAAAAAGTATCAAATGAATTTAGATTTAATGGATTCTCACGTAAATAGCGGAATGAACCCAATAAAAATGGCTGAAAAAATATATCAGATTATAAATCTAAAACATCCAAATGTACACTATAAAGTAGGTGCATTTATGGAAAAATTTTCTATAGTGTTAAAAAAAATACTACCTAGTAAAATTTACGAAAAACTATTAATGAATCATTATAAATTATAATTAAGAACTAAACAAATCATATGAAATTTTTTATTGACACTGCCAATTTAGAACAAATTAAAGAAGCCCAAGCAATGGGTATTTTGGACGGAGTAACCACCAATCCGTCTTTAATGGCTAAAGAAGGTATTACGGGGGAAGCTAATATTATTAATCATTACAAAGCAATTTGTGAGGAAGTAGATGGAGATGTTTCAGCAGAGGTAATCTCTACAGATTTTGAAGGAATGGTTAGGGAAGGTGAAGCTTTAGCTGCCTTAAACCCTCAAATTGTTGTGAAGCTACCTATGATAGCTGATGGTGTAAAAGCTTGTAAATATTTTTCAGATAAAGGAATCAAAACAAATGTTACTTTAGTTTTTTCAGCTGGTCAAGCATTACTAGCAGCTAAAGCTGGTGCTACTTATGTTTCTCCTTTTATTGGACGATTAGATGATATTTCTACAGATGGACTAAATTTAATTTCTGAGATTAGATTAATTTATGACAATTATATGTATGATACCCAAATACTAGCAGCATCTGTAAGGCATACTATGCATATTATAGATTGTGCTAAAATTGGTGCAGATGTAATGACAGGCCCTTTGAGTGCTATTTCTGGTTTGTTAAAACATCCACTAACTGATATTGGTTTGGCTAAGTTTTTAGCGGATTTCAAAAAAGGAAATTAAAGTACTTGATTTCAATTAATTAGTACAATCAGGAAATAAAAAAGTATGTTACTTTATTATTTCCTGATTTTTTTATTTTAACAATTAAATCCTAGATAAAGGCAGTAACTTTGCAAACGAGAAATTGATCAATTTTTTAATAGAAAATGTATCCTAAAAAAGAATTAGCACAAATTATTATCGCTGCTTGTCACCAATTTGAAATCCAGACTATTGTTATTTCACCAGGTTCAAGAAATGCGCCGCTTACAATAGGGTTTTCTAATCATCAAGATTTTGAAGCTTTAAGTATAGTAGACGAGAGATGTGCCGCTTTCTTTGCTTTAGGAATTGCTCAACAATCACAAAGGCCAGTAGCTTTGGTTTGCACATCGGGTTCTGCTATGTTAAACTATTATCCAGCAATAGCAGAAGCTTTTTACAGTCAAATTCCTTTGGTTGTAATTTCTGCAGACAGACCCTCTCATTTAATTGATATTGGTGATGGCCAAACGATCCGTCAAGAAAATGTATTTGAGAATCATATTTTATTCAGTGCAAATTTAAAAGAAAATGATTCTGAAAAGAATATGATAAAGTTATCAAAGGCTTTTTCATTGCTTCATAAAGTAAAAGGCCCTATTCATATCAATGCACCTTTTGATGAACCTTTATATGAAACAGTAGGTGTTATGAATGATTTCTCATTAATAAAAGAAGAATCAGATATTGAGGTTGCTATTGATTATGAGAATCTGGCTCAACAATGGAATAGTGCTAGCAAGAAAATGATTTTGGTAGGGGTGCATTATCCTAATTCAGAATTAGAAATTTTATTAGATAAAGTTGCTGATGATCCTTCTGTGTTAGTACTCACAGAAACTACTTCTAACCTTCACAACAAAAGATTTATTAATTCTATAGACAATCTAATTTTTAATTTAACAAAAGAAGAGTTTATAGATCTTCAACCAGATATACTATTAACTTTTGGAGGATTCATAGTTTCTAAAAAAATAAAAAAGTTTTTAAGAGATTATTCACCAATAGAACATTGGCATATTAATGAGTTAAGAGCTTTTGATACATATCATGTTTTAAGCAAACACATTAAAACGGATAGTTTTTCTTTCTTTAAAAATTTTCATAAGCTAGTAGATTTTAATAACAACAGTAACTACGAACATCACTGGACTCATTATAAAAATATAACCAGAGAAAAACACAAACAATATATTAAAAACGCTATTTACTCAGATTTAAAAGTGTTTGAGAAGATTTTAAACGTAATTCCAGATTTATCAGAGGTCCAATTTAGCAATAGTGCTATTATTAGATATTCTCAACTTTTTGAGATGAATAAAACAGTTACGGTTTTTTGTAATCGTGGAACTAGTGGAATAGATGGGAGTACTAGCACCGCTATTGGAGCCGCATTCATGTCAAAAAAGAGAACTACGTTAATATCTGGTGATCTCAGTTTTTTCTATGATAGCAATGCCCTTTGGAATGATTATATTCCAACTAATTTTAGAATTATTATTATTAATAATTCTGGTGGAGGTATTTTTAAAATAATACCTGGACCAAAAAAATCAAATGCTTTAAAATTCTTTGAAACACCTCACTGTCTAACAGCGCAACATTTATGTAAAATGCATAGATTAGATTATAGTAAATCATATAATATTGAGACTTTAGATAAAGAGCTTGCAGACTTTTACAAAGAATCTACACGACCTAAACTGCTTGAAATTTTTACTCCTAGTTCACAAAATGACTTGGTTTTAAAAGAATATATAAATAGTTTAAAATAAAATTAAATGGACTTAGAGATAGGACAAAAAGTAGCTATTATTATTGGAACAGAGACAGCTCTTGGATTTACGGTTTTAATTGAAGAATCAATGGAGGGGTTGGTGTATAAAAATGAAGTATTTTCAGATTTAGAAGAGGGTGTTTCTACTACCGGATATATCAAAAATATCAGAGAAGATGGAAAAATAGATGTATCAATGAGGCCCTTGGGATATAGAAATACCATTGAAGATGATATCTCAAAAATACTTCACCATCTCGATCAAAATAATGGAATGATAACGTTAACTGATAAAAGCTCTCCTGAATCTATTAAGTTTCACCTACAAATGAGTAAAAAAGCTTTCAAAAGAGCAATTGGATCACTTTACAGAGATAAAAAAATTAGTCTTTATTCCGATAGAATAGAAAAAAATTAATTTTCTATATTTAATAACCGTTCTACATTTTGGTAAAATAAATCTGCATTAGGGTCTTTTGGATTCATTTTACCGTAACCTAAGCGATATTGTTCAAGAGCACTTTTAAAATCTTTACCACTCTCATAATATTTACCCAGATAATAATGTCCCATCTCTGAGGATGGAAAAAGTTTTAAAATCATAGTACCAAAATCATCTAAATAATCACCATTCTCTTTGTCTAGAATTATATCTTCAATAGCAAAGACATCAGCAGGCCTTATTCCTAGGTTAGAACCAAATAAAAACTCAATATCTAAGTATTTTATTTCCAAATATGAAATGGCATCTGGAGGGCTTAAATTTTTTATTTTTTCCTCAAATTCATCTTTTGTAATTCCAGAATAAATTTCAAAAACCTTTGCAAAAGCTCTAGAGATTCCTTCACCAACAACTGATGATGAACTTGGTGAGTTAGAAAAATCATCATAGACAACATTAAAATTATCCATATCCATAGATGTCATGTAAGTTGCAAACTTTTGAATCTTAGCTAGTTTTTTGTCATTAGCATATGGGTTTCCAGCTATGTAAAAATAAAAAGTATTGTCTTCATCACTTAAATTGGATAATTTATAAGATTCAATTTGTGTATTAACATCCTCTGATAAACTAGGGTTTAAGCAGATATAGGCATTAAAAATAGGATATTTTTCTCTTAAAAAGTGTGTAATAAAGTTAGCAGTTAAACTCTCACCAACAATAGTTAAGAATGGTGATGTTTTGTAAGTTGCCTCCACAAAAGGAATAATTTCATCTCTTATGAATCGATAGAAGTTTTTGGAATTTGGAGTTAGTTCACTGGTAATAATATCATAACCAGTATCTTTTACTCTAGTATTTTTCATGTCAATTCCAACAACAATTTGTTCGGGAGCATTATCTTGGTAGGAATAATAATTTGATGTCCCAACATACAAATCAAATAATTTATGGCCATCAAGAACTATAGCTAAAGGAAAATTTGAAATAGAATCTTTGTTGTAGCTTTTGGGGAGATAGATAGAAATATCTCTCACTTCATTTAATATTTCTGAGTCATATTTCTTGTAAATTGTTTTTTGACTGAAAGTAGTGGAAATGGAAAATAAAAAAATAAGTAAAGCTAGAATTCTCATAAATTAGGAGTTTTATTTGATAAAGATATAAGTTTTTAAAAAATAAGGACTTTTTATTTTATACATTATCACTTTTACCAACATGGAATGTTTTATTTTTACATTCCGATAAAATATTATTTTTTGAATAATAAAAATCTAGAATCATGAGAGAGCATAAATGGGTTACTGCCAAGAAATATGAAGATATTACATACAAAAAGTCTAACGGTGTAGCTAGAATAGCATTTAATAGACCCAATGTTAGAAATGCATTTCGTCCAAAAACCACAAGTGAATTATATGATGCGTTTTATGATGCAGGTGAAGACACCTCTATTGGTGTAGTTTTACTGAGTGCAGAAGGGCCTTCGGAAAAAGACGGAGTTTATTCGTTTTGCTCTGGTGGAGATCAAAAAGCCAGGGGGCATCAAGGATATGTTGGAGATGATGGCTATCATAGATTAAATATCTTAGAAGTACAACGTTTGATAAGATTTATGCCAAAAGCAGTAATTGCTGTAGTTCCAGGATGGGCTGTTGGTGGAGGTCATAGTCTACATGTTGTATGTGATTTAACTTTAGCTTCTAAAGAACATGCTATTTTTAAACAAACAGATGCAGACGTTACCTCATTTGATGGTGGTTATGGGTCTGCTTACCTAGCAAAAATGGTTGGACAAAAAAAAGCAAGAGAAATATTCTTTTTAGGGAGAAATTACTCAGCACAAGAAGCTTATGATATGGGTATGGTAAATGCCGTTATTTCACATGATGAATTGGAAAAAACTGCCTATGAGTGGGCGCAAGAAATATTAGAAAAATCACCTACTTCTATTAAAATGCTAAAATTTGCTATGAATTTAACAGATGACGGTATGGTTGGTCAACAAGTTTTTGCTGGTGAAGCTACCCGCTTAGCCTATATGACGGATGAGGCTAAAGAGGGAAGAGATGCATTTTTAGAAAAAAGAAAACCTAACTTTCCAAAACAATGGATTCCTTAATTAATCTCTAATTATTAATTTCCTATTATCCTATGAAAATAATTTGTATTGGGCGAAATTACGCCAAACATATAGAAGAACTTGCTAATGAACGTCCAGATAATCCGGTAGTTTTTCTGAAGCCTGATTCGGCTATTTTACCTAACAAAAATCCTTTTTTTATTCCGGCTTTTTCAAATGATGTTCATTATGAAGTTGAGGTACTCATTAAAATTAATAAGGTAGGAAAGCATATAGCTTCAAGATTTGCTCATAAATACTATGATGAAATTGGTTTAGGAATAGATTTTACAGCTAGAGATGTACAACAACAATGTAAAGAAAAAGGTTTGCCATGGGAAAAAGCGAAAGCCTTTGACGGAAGTGCAGTTATTGGGAATTTTTACAATAAAAAAGACTTCAATTTAGAGAATCTTTCTTTTCAATTACTTAAAAATAATGAAATTGTTCAAGATGGTAATACAAGTTCAATGCTCTGGAAAATTGATGAACTAATTAGTTATGTTTCTCAATACTTTACCCTAAAAAAAGGCGATATTATTTTTACTGGAACTCCAGCAGGAGTTGGTAAAGTTTCAGAACATGATGTATTACTTGGAAAGATCGAAGGTTTAAAAGCTTTTGAAATTA
>CAXHZP010000021.1:0-32812 GCA_964021805.1 uncultured Flavobacterium sp. | reverse complement strand
GTAACACACCGGTTTTTGGTACCGACATTCAAGGTTCGAGTCCTTGTAGGCCAACCATTAAAATCCCATTCTTTAAGGATGGGATTTTTTAGATTTTAAAGGTTATTACAGGTCGTAAAACACTTTTAGACACACTTTTGGCTATACTACTGTTAAATAGGCTAGAGAGTCCACTTCTACCATGCGTGGTTAAAGCAATGAGATCTGCTTCAATTTCTTTTGCAAAATTAGTTATTCCTTTTACTACAGACTCATCATTGTGTATATGTATTTTATTTTTTGGCATATCAAAGTCTTTGATAAAGTTTTTAATTTTCTCTTTAGTTGTAAAGGAATTTTCAAAACTACTAGCCGTATTTATCTTCAGTAAATGTATTTCGGTTTTAAATTGTTTGGCAAAATTTAAAAAATCTACAAAAGCAACCTTATTTTCATCATCATAATTTGATGCAAAAACTAATTTTTTAAATTTAAATTTTTTGGAGTCGGCTTTTACAACTATAACTGGAATTGTTGAGGTTCGTACAACCTTTTCAGTATTAGATCCAATAATCATTTCTTCAAAATCTGATACTCCTTTAGATCCCATTACAATTAAATTTGCGTTCATTTTTTTTACAAAATCTCTAATTCCCTCAAAAGGGTTTTGAAATCTAATAGAGTATTTAACAATTTGATTGTCTCTAAAATGAGTGGCTTTAAGGGCAAGAATTTTTTCTTTAACTTTTCTCAGGTACATCATGCTTTCGGGAATGCTAAAATTGCTTCCTGATCCCATGTCAATAATTCCAGATGGAAGTTCTACCAAATGAAGTAAATATATTTCTGCTTCAATATTTTCACCAATTTTTGCAGCCATTTTTACTGCATAGTTAGATTTTTCAGAAAAGTCTACAGGAACTAAAATTTTATACATATAATCGAAGTTTTAATAGTTTCTGGGGGAGCTTGGTATGGTTGGTGAGAGTCAAACTAAATTTACAAAAAAAATAGGAAAAAACCTATTTGGTTATTAAGTAACTAGTTAGTATATTTGCACAGAAAATGACCAAAAACGAAGAAGAAGGGGACGATAAGTCCCCTCTTTTTATATCTTGAGGTATATGGATCAAAAGTTAGTTACAAAATTAGTAGATGAGGCAATTTTAGAGAATGAATCCTTATTTCTAATTGAATTATCTTTTTTGGCAGGTAATAAAATTAAGGTAATTGTAGATGGAGATGATGGAGTTTCTATAAAAGAATGTATCCGTATTAGTAGGCATGTAGAACACAATTTAGATAGAGAAGAAGAAGATTTTGGTTTAGAAGTTACCTCTCCAGATATTTCTCATCCTTTAACGGTTAGAAGACAGTACCTTAAAAATATGAATAGAATTTTGAAGGTTAAAACTGAAGATCAAGAATTAGAGGGTACCCTAGTAAGTGCCAATGATAAAGAAATTTCTCTTAGATGGAAAACAAGAGAGCCTAAGCCAATAGGTAAAGGCAAAGTAACTGTAGAGAAAAATGCTTCGATAGCATTTAGCAGTATAAAAGAAGCAAAAGTGAAGATTATATTTTAAGAATAATATGCAATGGAGAATATAGCATTAATAGATTCGTTTTCGGAATTCAAAGACATGAAAAGTATAGACAGGGTAACACTCATGTCTATTTTAGAAGAAGTTTTTAGAGCTGCTCTAAAACGTAAGTTTGGATCAGATGATAATTTTGATATCATTATTAACCCTGACAAGGGAGACTTGGAGATTTGGAGGAACAGAATTGTTGTAGCTGACAACGAAGTAGAAGATGATAACGAAGAGATTGAAATATCAGCAGCTAGAAAAATTGAACCTGATTTTGAAATTGGAGAGGATGTTTCAGAAGAAGTTAAGTTATTTGACTTAGGGAGAAGAGCTATTTTAGCATTGCGTCAAAACTTGATTTCAAAAATTCAAGAACACGACAGTACAAACATATTTAAACACTTCAAAGAATTAGAAGGAGACATCTACAGTGCTGAAGTTCATCACATCCGTCATAATGCAATTATTTTGCTAGATGATGATGGTAATGAAATTGTGTTGCCAAAAAGTGAGCAAATTCGATCAGACTTTTTTAGAAAAGGAGATTCTGTAAGAGGAGTAATTAAAACGGTAGAATTAAGAGGTAATAAGCCTGCCATTATTTTATCAAGAACTTCACCAGATTTCTTAGTGAAGTTATTCGAGCAAGAAATTCCAGAAGTATTTGATGGATTAATAACAGTAGAAAGAGTAGCTAGGATTCCTGGAGAAAAAGCAAAAGTAGCAGTAGATTCTTACGATGATAGAATAGACCCTGTTGGTGCTTGTGTTGGGATGAAGGGTTCTAGAATTCATGGAATTGTTAGGGAGCTTGGAAATGAAAATATAGATGTAATCAATCATACAAAAAATGAACAACTTTTTATATCTAGAGCTTTAAGCCCGGCGAAAGTTGTTTCTATGGAAATAGAAGAGTATGAAGAGGAAAAAAATGGAAAAAAAGGACGTGTAAATGTCTTTTTGAAGCCCGAAGAAGTATCAAAAGCAATTGGGAAAGGCGGTGTGAATATTCGTTTGGCTAGTGAGCTAACCAAATATGATATAGATGTCCAAAGAGAAGGTTTAGAGGAAGAAGATGTAGAGCTAACAGAATTTAGAGATGAAATTGAAGCTTGGATTATCCAAGAATTCAAAAATATTGGTCTAGATACAGCGAAGAGTGTGCTAGATGCTTCTGTTGAAGAACTTCTTAAGAGAACAGATTTAGAGGAAGAAACAATACTAGATGTTCAGCGGATTCTAAAAGAAGAGTTCGAAGAATAACATTCAATAAAAAATAATACTTTTACAAATAAAAGGTTAACAAGAGCATATGTCGGAAAGTAGAACAGTGAGACTTAATAAGGTGCTAAGAGAATTAAATATTTCTCTAGATAGGGCTGTAGAGTATCTTGCAAAAAACGGTCACCAGATCGAAGCAAGACCAACTACAAAAATATCAAGTGAAATTTATCAGGTGCTACAAGACGGTTTTGAAACAGATGCTAACAAAAAAGCTGCATCTAAGGAAGTAGGCGAAGAAAAAAGAAAAGAGAAAGAAGCAATTAGGCTTGAATTAGAGGCAAAGATTGAGAAAAAGAGGTTAGAGGATGAAAAGAAGGAAGAAGTTTTAAGAGCAAAAGCAGAAAAACTTCAGATTAAAACTGTTGGTAAGATAGATATAGATGCAAAAAAAGCTGAAGTTAAAAACGAGCCTGTAGTTGAAGAAAAAACTGAAAGTAAGGAAGAGGAGAAGGAACCTATTGCAACCGCTAATGAGACTCAAGAAAAAGAGGTAGAGCAAGCTTCTGAAGAAACTGATGAAAAACCATCCGAACCCTCAGAGCAAAAAGAAATAGTTTCAGATAATGACCAGGATTTAGAACCAACAAAAGTGGTTGCTTCTGAGAAAACTGAACATGCTGAGTCATCAGAATCTTCTGAGCAATCAGAAACCATAAAGACTCAATATAAAAAACTAAATGGTCCTAAGTTAACAGGTAAAAAAATTGATCTTAAGCAATTTGAAAAGGCAAAGAAAAAGCCAGAAGATAAATCAAAAACACCTGCCAAAAACGATGCTTCTAAAAGAAAAAGAAAAAGGATTAGCAAGCCAGGAGCAACTGGTCAAGGTAATCAAAACAGAACATCAGGGGTAGGAAGACCAGGTGGAACAAGACCTGGATCAAATAGACCAGGAGGGTCCAGAGGTGGAAATGCTCAAAGAAGACCAGCGCCTGTTAAAAGAGAGCTTACAGAAGCAGAAGTACAAAAACAGGTTAGAGAAACTTTAGAAAAACTTCAAGGAAAATCTTCAAAAGGAAAAGGAGCAAAGTATAGAAGAAATAAAAGAGATGCACATAAAGAACTCTCTGATGCTGAAACTGAAGCACAAGTTTTAGGGTCTAAAGTATTAAAAGTTACAGAGTTTGTTACTGTAAGTGAGGTTGCTACTATGATGGAAGTTGCCGTTACAGAAATTATCTCTGCATGTATGATGCTTGGAATGATGGTTACCATGAACCAACGTTTAGATGCTGAAACTTTAAAAATAGTGGCAGAGGAATTTGACCATACTGTTGAATTTGTTGGTGCAGAGGTAGAAGAATCTATTGAAGAAGTGATTGATAAACCTGAAGATTTAATTGGTCGTGCGCCAATTATAACTGTGATGGGGCATGTAGATCACGGTAAAACTTCATTGTTAGACTACATTAGAAAAGCAAATGTGATTGAAGGTGAATCAGGTGGTATTACTCAGCACATTGGAGCGTATTCAGTTAGTGTAGGAGATCAAAAAATAGCTTTCCTAGATACACCAGGACACGAAGCTTTTACGGCTATGCGTGCACGTGGTGCTCAGGTTACCGATTTGGTTATTATTGTAGCTGCTGCAGATGATGATGTGATGCCTCAAACAAAAGAAGCAATATCTCACGCGCAAGCTGCAGGTGTTCCAATCATATTTGCAATAAATAAGATAGACAAACCTAATGCCAACCCAGATAATGTAAAAACTCAATTATCTTCCATGAATTTACTCATAGAAGAATGGGGAGGAAGTATTCAGTCACAAGATATTTCTGCAAAAACAGGTGAAGGAATTCCTGAATTATTAGAAAAAGTATTGTTAGAGGCTGAAATTTTAGAATTAAAATCAAATCCAAATAAAAATGCTGTAGGAGCTGTGGTAGAAGCTCAATTAGATAAAGGTAGGGGTTATGTAACAACAATACTTGTACAAGCAGGAACCTTAAAAATTGGAGATTATATCCTTGCAGGAAAGAATAGTGGAAAGGTAAAGGCAATGTTTGATGACAAAGGGAACAATGTAGATCAGGCAGGTCCATCTACTCCAGTTTCTATTTTAGGTTTAGACGGAGCACCTCAAGCTGGTGATAAATTCAATGTATTTGATGATGAACGAGAGGCAAAACAAATAGCTTCTAAAAGATCGCAATTACAAAGAGAACAGTCTGTTAGAACTCAGAAAACGTTAACTTTAGATGAAATTGGAAGGCGTATAGCTTTAGGAGATTTTAAAGAATTAAACATCATATTAAAAGGAGATGTAGACGGTTCTGTAGAAGCTCTTACAGATTCTTTCCAGAAATTATCTACTGAAGAAATCCAAGTAAATATTTTACACAAAGGTGTTGGAGCTATTACAGAATCAGACGTTTTATTAGCAACAGCATCGGATGCAATTATTGTAGGATTTAATGTTCGTCCACAATCCAACGCCAGAGTAATTGCAGATAGAGAAGAAGTAGATATTAGAACCTATTCTATTATTTACGATGCAATTAATGATCTTAAAGATGCCATGGAAGGTATGTTGTCTCCAGAAATGAAAGAAGAGGTAACTGGTACTGTAGAAATCAGAGAAGTCTACAAAATTTCTAAAGTTGGAAATATTGCAGGTTGTATGGTGATGAATGGTAAGATCTTTAGAAATTCTAAAATTAGAATTATCCGAGACGGAATTGTTGTTCATGACGGAGAATTATCTTCGTTGAAACGATTTAAAGATGATGTAAAAGAAGTTGCAAAAGGATATGATTGTGGTCTTCAGGTTAAAAATTATAATGATATTTCCGAAGGAGATTCTATAGAGGCTTATCAAGAAGTAGCCGTCAAGAAAAAATTGAAATAATTTCTACAAAAAAATGCCTTGTAAATTAAAATACAAGGCATTTTTTTTGATGTAAAAAATCCGCTAATTATTTACCCAGCGGAATTACAATAGCACTTCTATATTTTCTCTTGAAATCTAATAGAGCTCTATCAGCTTCAAGTTTAGTTTTGTAAAACCCAACTTGTATTTTCCATTCAGGTTGTCTGTACAAAAGATATGTTTTAATTTCTGGAAAATCAATTTTAAATTTTGCTTCAGTTTTTTTAGCTTCTGTCTCAAAGCCGTTATATAGCTGGATTCTAAATCCATAGCCAAACTCTTTATTAAAGCTTCTCTTTTTTGAAATAAGCTCATTTATGAGTGTACTGTCGGATTTTATAGATTGAGAATAGATAGTTTGTGAGGTTAAAAACCATACAAAAAATAGACAACTTATTATTACTGTTTTTTTCATAAAAAAAGACTTATTACAAAGTTAACAACTTCAATATAAATATATTTCAAAAACATCTTATTTAGAACAAATATAAATTAATATTTAACATCTATTTAGCATTTCAAAATTTACATATATGTAGTACTTTTGTGCTTCTAATTGAGAGAGGTTTTTGAGCCGAATTTTGGTTAGAATTACAGTAATTTGATACTAAACAAATAGTTTGTGAATATGAAAAGTGTATATCTACACAAAAGACTAACCACCCTACTTCTTAAGAGTTTTACATTTCTATTATTATTTTCTTTAAGTTTTTCAGCTATGGCACAAGATGCTGTAGATGTTGCCCGTCAAAAAGAGGGTAGAAAATTATACAACAATCTTTGTGCTTCGTGTCACAAGTTAGATAGAAAACTTATTGGTCCTGCTCTTGCGGGTGTTACAGAAAGAAGAGAGAATGATTGGTTAAAAGCTTGGATAAAAAACAATGCAGCTCTTAGGGCTTCTGGAGATAGAGATGCTATTGCTATTTTTAACGAATACAATGGATCTGTTATGTCTGCTTTTCCACAGCTTTCAGATGCCCAAATAGATGATATACTTTATTATACTGAGGTTGGTAATCCAAAACCGGTACTTGCACCAGGAGCTGTTGTTTCCTCAGGTAATCAGAAAGAAGCGCCAGAGTGGTTAATTTATATTCTAGCGGCAATAATTGTTTCTGCCTTTTTAATTATAGCTGCCTTACTAAAAACGATTAGTGAGTTAAAAGGTGCTCCTAAAACTCCTGGACCATTAGGGTCTCTCAAAGAGGTTTGGGCAGGTGTTCAACAAAATACATTTTTACATGTAGTAGGAGTAATATTCTTACTATTAACATCAGCATATATAGGTTTTGGTACTTTGTTTAGTGTTGGGGTAGACCAAGGCTATCAACCAGTTCAGCCTATTGCTTTTTCACACAAAATTCATGCGGGAGAAAATAAAGTTGATTGTCAATATTGTCATTCTTCTGCAAAACACAGTAAGCATTCCGGAATACCATCGGTAAATGTTTGTATGAACTGTCACAAAAATATCGCTGAAGTTGCTGAAGGGACAGAGGTTGAATATAATGGCGTAATTTTAAGAAAGAATGAATTAGATAAAGAGATTCAAAAAATATATGATGCGGCAGGATGGGATGCAGAGAATCTAGAATATACAGGTGAGACAAAACCTATCAAATGGATTCGCATTCATAATTTACCAGATCACGTAAACTTTGTTCACGCTCAACACGTAACTGTTGCGGGTGTAGATTGTAAGCAATGTCACGGACCAGTTGAAGAAATGGATGAGATGTATCAGTACTCTCCACTTACAATGGGATGGTGTATTGATTGTCACAGAGAAACAAATGTAGATTTAAAAGGAAATCCTTATTACGAAAAAATTCACAAGCAATTAGCTGAGAAATATGGTACTAAAGAAGTAACCATTGCTCAGTTAGGTGGAATAGAGTGTGGTAAGTGTCATCATTAATAAATTAAGAAGATAAATTCTATATAAATGGCTTCAAACAAAAAATACTGGCAAAGTGTTGAGGAACTAAAAGATAGTTCTATTGTTGAAACGCTAAGTAAAAATGAATTTGTAGAAGAGATTCCTACAGATGAATTTTTAGGAGATAAGAAAACATTAGAAAACTCATCTACATCAAGAAGAGATTTTCTAAAGTATGTTGGATTTACAACTGCAGCTGCAACCCTTGCAGCCTGTGAAGGGCCGGTTAAAAAATCTATCCCATATGTTGTAAAACCAAACGACACTATCTTGGGTGTAGCAGATTGGTATGCAAGTACAATTGCCGATGGATTTGATTTTGCAAATGTTTTAGTAAAAACACGTGAAGGTCGTCCAATCTTAATCATGCCAAATAAAGATGCTAATGGAACCACTAATGCTAGAGTTCAGGCATCAGTTTTGTCATTGTATGATGAGCAACTAAGGTTAAAAGAACCACGAAAAGGAGAAAACATCATTTCTTGGGACACTGCTCACAACGAAATAGGAACAACATTAAATAAATTAAAAGAAGCAAATGAACCAGTAGTTTTACTGACTGGAACATTAGCAAGCCCTTCTACAGAACAACTTATTTCAGATTTTACAACTGCCTATCCAAACATAAAGCATGTTACTTACGATGCTATTTCAGAAAGTGGAACAGCAGATGCTTTTGAAGAAATGTTTGGTGAAAGAGCAGTTCCAAATTATCATTTTGACAAAGCGCATACGATAGTTTCTTTTGGAGCAGACTTTATTGGTGATTGGCAAGGAGGATTTGAAAAAGGGTATGCTGCTAGCAGAAATCCAGACTCAGGTCATATGTCTTATCTAGTTCAGTTTGAGGCAAACATGTCTTTAACCGGAGCCAATGCAGACAAGCGTGTGGTTGCAAAACCGTCTGATCAAATATTTGCTTTAATAAATTTATACAACACAATTACCGGAGCTAGCTTGCCATCAAAAGCAACCCCAGTAGATGCACATATTAAAGATGTAGCCAAAGCTTTAAAGAAGTCTGGTTCTCACGGAGTTGTGGTGTCAGGTTCTTCAGATAAAAATGCACAACTAATTGCATTTGCTATCAATGATGCCCTTAAAAGCATTGTATTTGATGCAGCTAATCCATTACATATTAGAAAAGGAAACGAAACTGAACTAGCTCAAGTGGTTGACGACATGAAAGCTGGTAAAGTAAAAGGATTACTTACTTATAATGTAGATCCTGTATACAACTTATCTGTAGGTTCAGCATTTGCTGAAGCAATTACAAGGTTAGATTTATCAGTAGCGATGTCAATTCAAAATGACGCTACTGCAAACACTACCCAATATACCTTACCGATAACTCATTTCCTTGAGTCATGGGGAGATGTTATGATGACAAAAGGGAATTATGGATTAGTTCAGCCTACTATTCAAAAATTATTTAATACTGCTCAATTTCAAGAAGTATTATTAAAATGGTCTGGTAATTCTATTTCTTATCATGATTATTTAAAAGAATATTGGACATCAAATATCTTAGGAGGAAGTTCATGGAATCAAGCATTGCATGATGGATTCTTCAAGAAAGAAGTTTCAAAGAAAGTTTCAAAAAATTCAATATCAATAGATTCAGCAGCAAGCAGTTTAGTTAAGGCAACAAAAGCATCAACTTTTGAGTTAACCTTATTCTCATCAACAGCTTTAGGAGATGGAAAACAAGCAAACAATCCTTGGTTGCAAGAATTTCCAGATCCAATTACAAGAGCTGCTTGGGATAACTATGTAACTATTTCTATTTCAGATGCTAGAGAACTAGGTTTTACAAATCCTGTAAAAGATAATGGAGCAATTAATGGAAATTATGCTACCATTACCGTTAACGGTGTTTCTTTAGAAAATATTCCAGTTATGATTCAGCCAGGTCAGGCACCAGGTTCTTTAGGGTTGGCTCTTGGATATGGTAGAAAAATCAATTTGAAAGAAGACATGCAAGTAGGTGTTAATGCTTACAAGCTTTATTCAAAAGCTAATAATGTTCAATTTGGTGTTTCTATTGAAAAAACTTCTGGAGCTGTTCACGAGTTTGCTTGTACTCAAGTACAAAAAACAATAGCTGGTAGACATGATATTTTAAAGGAAACTACTTTAAAAGATTATAAAAATATAGACCCAAAAGATCATAAAAATGGTTGGAATGTACCAGCAATGGTTTCTTATGATCATCAAGAAGTTGAAGCAAAGTCAATAGACTTGTGGGAAGAACATAATAGAGAAATAGGACATCATTTTAACTTGTCTATAGATTTAACTTCCTGTACAGGATGTGGATCTTGTGTAGTTGCATGTCATGCAGAAAACAATGTTCCAGTTGTAGGGAAAAACGAAGTTAGAGTAGGTAGAGATATGCATTGGTTGCGTATAGATCGTTACTATTCTTCCGGTGTAGAAGAGAAGTTTAATGAAGCATATAACAAAGAACCAAATTCACAGTCTATAAGAGAGTTTGCAAAGGATAGCTTAGGTTTAGGCGATGCAGATATGTATGCAGCCTTAGAAACAGAAGCAGAGAATCCTCAAGTTGCTTTTCAGCCAATGATGTGCCAGCACTGTAACCATGCTCCATGTGAGACAGTTTGTCCAGTTGCTGCAACAACACATGGACGTCAAGGACAAAACCAAATGACGTATAATAGATGTGTAGGAACTAGATATTGTGCAAACAATTGTCCTTACAGAGTTCGTCGTTTTAATTGGTTTAACTATTCTAACAACAATGAGTTTGATTTCAATATGAATAATGATTACGGGAAAATGGTTTTAAATCCAGACGTAGTTGTTCGTTCAAGAGGCGTTATGGAAAAGTGTTCTATGTGTATTCAAATGACACAAGCAACTATTTTAAAAGCTAAAAAAGAAGGAAGAAAAGTAGCTACTGGAGAATTTTCAACAGCATGTTCAGATGCGTGTACTACAGGAGCATTAGCTTTTGGAGACGTAAACAATGAAGAAGAAGAGGTTGTGAAATTAGCAGCAGATAAAAGAGCATATCACGTATTAGATTATCTACAAACAAAACCAAATGTAGTGTATCAAGTGAAAGTAAGAAATACAAACGAAGCGTAATTAAAATTTAAGATATATCATATGTCTCATTACGAAGCACCCATTAGAGAACCTTTAATATTAGGTCATAAAAGTTACCATGATATTACTGAAGATATTGCTAAACCTATTGAAGGGAAAGCAAATAAAAATTGGTATATAGCATTTTATATTTCTTTAGCAGCAATGCTATGGGGATTTGGATGTATATTTTACACGGTTGGAACTGGTATTGGAGTTTGGGGATTAAGCAAGAACATTGGATGGGCTTGGGATATTACCAACTTTGTATGGTGGGTAGGTATTGGTCATGCAGGTACTTTAATATCGGCGGTACTTTTATTATTCCGTCAAAAATGGAGAATGGCTATTAACCGTTCTGCAGAAGCAATGACAATATTTGCCGTTTTTCAGGCAGGTTTATTCCCAATCATTCACATGGGTCGTCCTTGGAATGCATATTGGGTATTGCCTATTCCAAATCAATTTGGGTCATTATGGGTAAACTTTAACTCGCCGTTATTATGGGATGTATTTGCCATTTCAACATATCTTTCGGTATCATTAGTGTTCTGGTGGACAGGATTATTACCAGATTTTGCAATGATTCGTGACAGGGCAGTTAAACCTTTTCAAAAGAAAATATATTCATTATTATCATTTGGATGGTCTGGTAGAGCAAAAGATTGGCAACGATTTGAAGAAGTATCCCTGGTTTTAGCCGGTTTAGCTACACCGCTAGTACTTTCTGTACATACTATTGTATCAATGGACTTTGCAACATCAATTAATCCAGGATGGCACTCGACGATTTTCCCTCCTTATTTTGTAGCCGGAGCAATTTTTTCTGGATTTGCTATGGTACAAACCCTATTAGGGATTATGCGAAAAGTAACTAATCTAGAAGCATATATTACTCGTTTACATGTAGAGTATATGAATATTGTTATTATTCTAACAGGTGGTATTGTAGCTGTAGCCTATGCAACAGAATTTTTCATCGCATGGTATACTGGATCGCAATATGAAGATTATACTTATTTATCGGTAGGTTCTGCTACAGGACCCTATGCATGGGCCTTCTGGTCGTTAATTATTTTCAATATTTTGACACCTCAATTACTTTGGATAAAAAAAATAAGAAGAAGTTTTATTTGGTCTTTCTTAATCTCTATTGCCATTAACATAGGGATGTGGTTTGAACGTTTTGATATTATTGCCATTGTATTAAGTAAAGGACATTTACCATCTACATGGTGGCGCTTTGAGCCCACATTTGTAGATGTAGGAATATTTATAGGAACCATTGGATTCTTTTTCGTTTTATTTTTATTGTATGCAAGAACATTTCCTGTGATTGCACAAGCAGAGGTAAAAACAATTTTGAAGTCTTCAGGTGAGAGTTATAAAAAATTAAGAGACGATAATCATGAGTAGTAGTAAAGTAATTCACGCATTTTACAATGATGATGAAGTTGTACTAGATGCTGTTAAGAAAGTAAAAGCAGCAAATCATCATATCGAAGAAGTATTTTGTCCATTTCCTGTTCACGGATTGGATAAAGCCATGGGTCTAGCGCCAACAAGAATAGCCATTACATCGTTTATGTATGGTATTACTGGATTAGGAATTGCTATATGGTTAACTTATTATACAATGATAGCAGACTGGCCTCAAGACATCGGTGGAAAACCAAGTTTTAGTTGGGGAGAAAATATGCCAGCTTTTGTTCCAATTATGTTTGAAATGACTGTCTTTTTTGCGGCACACTTAATGGTAATCACATTTTATATGAGAAGTAGAATTTGGCCATTTAAAAAAGCGGAAAATCCAGACCCAAGAACAACAGATGACCATTTTTTGATGGAAATTGAACTTCATGATAATGAAGAAGAGCTAACCGCTTTATTAAAAGAAACAGGAGCTGTAGAAATTAACGTAGTAGATAAGCACTAATACATGAAAAAGTATATCAAATATAACATCGCACTTCTTGTCTTAGCAACAATCGTTTCTTGTTCAGATAAACGAGAAAGACAATATCAATACATGCCAGATATGTATGTAGCAGTTCCTTACGAGGCAGATGCTGAAAAAGGAGCAACAGGAGTTTCTTCTAACATGAAGCCTGTAAGTGGAACTATTGCAAGAGGGAATGTACCCTACGAATATGCAGATACAAACGCAGGTTATGAGAAAGCTAAATCTGATTTAACGTCTCCATTGGTGCAAGATGAAATTTCTATGGAAAAAGGAAAAAAAATGTATACCATTTACTGTGTTTCCTGTCATGGGAAAAAAGGAGATGGTAACGGATATTTGTCTCAAGCTGAAAAGTTCATAGGAATTCCAAGTTATAAAGACAGAGATATCACAGAAGGAAGTATTTATCATGTAATTATGCATGGTAAAAACCTAATGGGTTCACATGCTTCACAAATTACGCATGATGAACGCTGGCAGATAGTACAATATGTTGGAAAACTGCGTAACGATTTATTGAAATAAGTACAAAAGAAGAATACGAAAGATATGTATCAATTCTCGGGTAAATTAAAAATGTTCTCAATAGTTCTAATTGTATTAGGTGCATTGGGTATAGGTCTAGGTTTTTATAACGCACCATCTACTGTAGAAGAAGCTATGGAAATGGTAGCTAGCTCTGATCATGGAGATGGCCATGGTGCTGAAGTCTCTCACGGATCTGCTTCAAAAGAAGAGCATTCATCACAATCGCATACAAATGAAAATCATTCTTCAGAAACACACAAAACTGAGGATATTCATTCAGAAAGTCACAATGAATCAGTAAAAGAGGCTCACGTTACAGAAGGTCATGCCGATGAAACTGCTCATGGAGAACATCATGACGATGCCCATGCAGAACATGTTTTTCATCAATTACAAAATAGACCTTGGTCTGCAGTATATGTAGCATTACTTTTCTTTTTAGGGATTTCATTACTAGTACTAGCTTTTTATGCAATTCAAAGGGTAGCTCAAGCTGGTTGGTCTATTGTTCTCTTTAGAGTCATGGAAGCCATCACAGCTAATTTAGTACCTACATCTATTATAATGCTTATTATTATTGCGTTAACAGCCACTCATTTTAATCATTTATTTGCATGGATGGGAGAAGGCGTATTTGATAAAACAAGCGAGAACTTTGATCCAATAGTATATGGTAAAAGAGGATGGTTAAATGTGCCATGGTGGGTAATTAGAAGTGTATTTTATTTATTAGTTTGGAATGCGTACAGAATGCTTATCAGAAAAAATTCTATCAAAGAAGATACAGCTAATGATGGTTACAAATTATACAAGAGGAACTATAATATGTCTGTTGTATTTCTGTTTTTATTTATGATTACAGAATCTATGGCAGTATGGGATTGGATTATGGGGTTAGATCCTCACTGGTTCTCCACATTGTTTGGATGGTATGTGTTAGCTACTCTATTAGTAAGTGCTATTACTGTGATTGCTTTTGTAACCATTTACCTTCGTTCAAAAGGATATTTACCAAAAGTAAATGATAGTCATATTCATGATTTAGCAAAATTTATGTTTGGTTTTTCAGTTTTCTGGACCTATTTATGGTTTGCTCAGTTTATGCTAATATGGTATGCAGATATACCAGAAGAGACTACTTATTTTGTATTGAGATTTACAGAGTATAAAACATTGTTTTTATCAATGCTAGTGATGAATTTTGTTTTCCCAATATTGCTATTAATAAATAGTGACTTTAAAAGCAGACCTTGGTTTGTAGTGATTGGTGGTATTGTAATTTTAGCAGGTCATTATGTAGATTTATTCATCATGATTATGCCAGGTACTGTAGGAGGAAGTTGGAGTTTTGGAATCCCAGAAATAAGTGCCACTTTTTTCTTTTTAGGAATTTTTATTTATACGGTATTTAGTGCATTTTCAAAAGCAGATCCAGTACCAAAAGGAAATCCTTTTTTACATGAAAGTGAACATTTTCATTATTTTAATATCGAGCATCACTCGGAAGAAGATAATCAACATTAATCAATATAATTAACAAAGAAAAAATACTATGCTAGCTCTATTTTATATTTTTATAGGTGTTGCAATCGGAGTAAGTTTCTGGCAGATTACTAGAATCTTAAATTTAAGAGGTGTAATTGCTACTGATAAAGACAATGACAGACAAGGAAAATATTTCATCCTTTTTGGAATATTTATCTATGCACTGATGATTTATTGTTTAATTGGAATGAATGTTTTAATGTTGCCAGAATCAGCTTCTTATGAGGGTGAAAATGATGACTTATTATTTGATATTTCATTCTGGTTAATAGGAATTGTTCAGTTTATCATGCAGTTTATTATTTTCTTTTTTACCTACAAGTACAGAGGTAAAAAAACAAATAAAGCAAAATTTTATGCAGACAATCATATGTTAGAATTGATTTGGACTGTAATACCAGGAGTAGTTATCATTGTATTAATTGGTTTTGGAATCTTTCAATGGACAGAAGTCATGAACATAGACGAAAGTGAAGATCCAATTGTTATTGAGGTATATGCTAAGCAATTTGCTTGGCAGGCTCGTTATGCAGGTGCAGATAATACATTAGGTCTTGGAAACGTAAACTTTATAGACGAGACTAACAATCCTATTGGGGTAGATATGACAGATGCTGCCTCTCTAGATGATAAGCCTGTATCTGAGCTTCACTTGCCAAAAGGGAAAAAAGTATTATTTAAGTTTAGATCACAAGATGTATTACACTCAGCTTATATGCCTCACTTTAGGGCACAAATGAATTGTGTTCCAGGAATGGTTACTCAATTTGGATTTACACCAAAATATACCACCGAAGAAATGAGACAACAATCTGAGGTAATGGATAAAACCAGAGGAATTAATAAAATTCGTTCGGAAAAAGGAGAAGATTTATATGAGTTTGATTATGTTCTTCTTTGTAATAAAATTTGCGGAGCATCTCATTACAGCATGCAAATGAAAATTATTGTTGAAGAAGAAGAAGCATATAATAAATGGTTGGCAGAACAACCAACGTATGCAGAAAAGTTATAAAATAAATACAGAATACAAAAAAAGTTAGATTATGTCAGAACACCATCATAAAGAAACATTTGTAACAAAATATATTTTTAGTCATGATCATAAAATGATCTCTAAACAATTCTTAATTACAGGAATGATAATGGGGGTCATTGGAATATTCATGTCTATGTTATTTCGCTTACAGTTAGCATGGCCAGAAAAGTCTTTTACCATTATAGAAGCTTTTTTAGGACCTCACCAAACAGACGGTATTATGAGTCCAGATATTTATTTGGCACTGGTTACCATTCATGGAACCATCATGGTATTCTTTGTACTTACTGCTGGTTTAAGTGGTACTTTTTCAAATTTATTAATCCCATTACAGATTGGAGCACGTGATATGGCATCAGGTTTTTTAAACATGATTTCTTATTGGTTATTTTTTATCTCTAGTGTTGTTATGGTTGTTTCTTTGTTTGTAGAAGCAGGGCCAGCATCAGCAGGATGGACAATTTACCCGCCCTTAAGTGCATTACCACAAGCTATTCCTGGTTCTGGATTAGGAATGACATTATGGTTAAGCTCGATGGCAATTTTTATTGCTTCCTCATTAATTGGGTCATTAAATTATATCGTAACAGTTTTAAATTTACGTACAAAAGGAATGAGAATGACAAGACTGCCCTTAACTATGTGGGCTTTCTTTATTACAGCAATTATAGGTGTTGTTTCTTTCCCTGTTCTTTTGTCTGCTGCCTTATTATTAATATTTGATAGAAGTTTTGGTACATCCTTTTTTCTTTCAGACATTTTTATAAGTGGTGAAGTATTACATTACCAAGGAGGTTCACCAGTATTATTTGAACACCTATTTTGGTTCTTAGGACATCCAGAAGTATATATTGTATTATTACCAGCACTAGGAATTACCTCTGAAATTATCTCAACACACTCTAGAAAACCAATTTTTGGTTATAGAGCTATGATTGGATCTATTATGGCTATCGCCTTTTTATCTACGATTGTTTGGGGGCACCATATGTTTATTTCAGGAATGAATCCATTTTTAGGTTCTGTATTTACTTTTACTACAGTTTTAATTGCAATTCCATCTGCTGTAAAAGCATTCAATTACATTACCACACTCTGGAAAGGAAATCTACAACTAAACCCAGCGATGTTATTTTCAATTGGATTGGTTTCTACTTTTGTTACCGGAGGTTTAACAGGATTAGTATTAGGTGATTCTGCTTTAGATATTAATATACATGACACATATTTTGTAGTGGCACACTTCCATTTAGTAATGGGTGTTTCTGCTATTTTTGGAATGTATGCAGGAATCTATCATTGGTTCCCTAAGATGTACGGTAGATTAATGAATAAAGCCATGGGATATTGGCATTTCTGGATCACAATCATTTGTGCTTATGGAGTATTCTTTCCAATGCACTTTATTGGGCTGGCAGGTCTTCCAAGAAGATATTATTCTAACACTGCATTCCCAATGTTTGATGATGTTTCAGATACTAACGTAGTGATTACTTATTTTGCTTTAATTGGAGGAATTGGTCAAATTATATTCCTAGCTAACTTCTTTATCTCTATTTACAGAGGAGAGAAATCAAGTCAAAATCCATGGAATTCAAACACATTAGAATGGACTACTCCAGTAGAACACATACACGGAAATTGGCCAGGTAAAATTCCAGAAGTTCACAGGTGGGCTTATGACTACAGCAAAAAAGTAGATCCAGAAGATGATAGCAGCGATTATCTACATGGTAAAGATTGGGTATCCCAAACCGTTCCGCTACTTCAAGGTGAAGAGCCATCTTAATTGATAAAAAAATAATTAAAACCTTTCCTTTTCGGAAAGGTTTTTTGTTTTTTGAGACTAAGTAAATCAATCTTCAATTTCTAGTATATTTGTAATATGAACGAACATCTAAATCCTGAAAATGAAAACTACTCAAATGAGGAGTTGGACGTAGAAAAAAAATTGAGACCGCTCTCGTTTGATGACTTTACAGGTCAAGAACAAGCCATAGAAAATTTGAAGATTTTTGTTGAAGCGGCCAATCAAAGAGAAGAGGCTTTAGATCACACTTTATTTCATGGACCTCCTGGTCTAGGAAAAACAACATTGGCTCATATATTAGCTAACGAGTTACAAGTAGGGATTAAGGTTACCTCAGGTCCGGTTTTAGACAAACCTGGAGATCTGGCGGGCTTACTAACCAACCTAGATGAAAGAGACGTATTGTTTATTGATGAAATTCACAGATTAAGTCCTATTGTTGAAGAATATCTATATTCTGCAATGGAAGACTATAAAATAGATATTATGATTGAATCTGGACCCAACGCAAGAACGGTTCAAATAAATTTAGAACCCTTTACTTTAATTGGAGCCACTACTCGTTCAGGATTGTTAACTGCACCTATGCGAGCCCGTTTTGGAATTAGTAGTAGATTAAATTATTATAAGAAAGAATTATTAACAACCATAGTTCAACGGAGTGCTGCAATTTTAAATGTACCCATTTCAATGGAATCTGCAATAGAGATAGCAGGTAGAAGTAGAGGAACACCAAGAATAGCAAACTCATTACTTAGAAGAGTTAGAGATTTTGCTCAGATAAAAGGAGATGGTAAGATTAGTATAGAAATTGCCAAATATGCTTTAAAAGCGCTAAATGTTGATGCATATGGTCTAGATGAGATGGATAATAAAATTTTAACTACGATCATAGATAAGTTCAAAGGAGGTCCTGTTGGTATTAGTACCCTAGCCACTGCAGTTGGAGAAAATGGAGAAACCATAGAGGAGGTCTATGAGCCATTTTTAATTCAAGAAGGTTTTATTATGAGAACTCCAAGAGGAAGAGAAGTTACCGAATTGGCTTACACACATTTAAATAGAATAAAAGGGAAAAATCAAGGAGAATTATTTTAATTCTGTTTAAGATTTTATAATAATTCCTTGGTCACATATAGATGAAAAAAATAAAAGAATTCATACCAATTTTAGAATGGTTACCTAATTACAATAGCTCTAGATTTAAGGGAGATTTTATAGCGGGAATAACTGTTTCTATTATTCTAATTCCTCAAGGAATAGCGTATGCGTTAATAGCAGGCATCCCTCCAATCTATGGTTTATATTGTGCTTTGGTTCCTCAACTTGTGTATGCAATATTTGGTTCTTCTAGGCAAGTAGCTATAGGTCCTGTAGCTATGGACTCCTTAATTGTGGCTACTGGTGTTTCTACATTAGCTTTAGCTGGTTCAGACAGTTATATAGCTATAGCAATATTATTGGCATTTATGGTTGGATCCATTCAATTTTTATTGGGAGTATTTAGGCTTGGGTTTATTGTTAATTTTTTATCGAAACCTGTAATATCTGGCTTTACTTCTGCTGTAGCATTAACCATAGGTATTAATCAATTTAGAAATTTATTTGGGGTAGATTTTGTTCAAAGTGATCAAATCCAATATGTATTGGAAGATATATGGTTTAATATCATAGACTTTAATGTACACACTACCGTAATTGGATTGATTTCTGTAGGGGTGATTATTTTACTAAGAAAAATAAATAAAAAAATACCAAATGCTTTACTCGTTGTAGTTGTTGGAATTTTAACCATACGTTATTTGGGAGATGAATTTTCTGATGTAGCTATTGTAAAAGACATCCCCTCGGGATTGCCTTCATTTTCTTTTCCTGAAATGGATATTAGTCAAATAAAAGAATTATTACCAATTGCATTAACATTAGTAATGGTTGGGTATCTTGAAACAATATCTATAGGGAAATCATTAGAGGCTAAACAAGACGAATATAAACTTAGACCAAACCAAGAATTAATCGCTTTAGGATTAAGTAATATCATTGGCTCTTGGTTTAAAGCGTATCCCTCTACCTCAAGTTTTTCTAGATCAGCTATCAATCAAGAATCTGGAGCAACAACCGGAATGGCCTCGTTGGTTTCTGTAGTGATGGTACTTTTAACCTTGTTATTTCTTACTCCATTATTTTATCACTTGCCAAAAACTGTTTTAGCTGCTATAATTATAGTGGCTGTTTTTGGACTGGTAAATATCAAAGAAGCAATATTTTTATGGAAAGCCAATAACTTAGACTTTTGGTTACTTGTAGTTACCTTCTTTTCAACACTTTTATTTGGTATAGAATATGGAATTATGATTGGAGTTGGTCTTTCATTAATTATTTTAATTTTTAGAACTTCTAGGCCTTATGTAGCTGAGTTAGGTAAAGTTCCAGACTCAGATTTTTACAGAAATAGAGAACGTTTTAGTGAAGTAATTTTAGATGATGAAGTATTGGTTTTTAGATTCGATGCTCAGTTATTTTATGCAAATGCTAGTTATTTTATTGAGACTTTAGAACTTATGGTTGAAGAAAAAGGGCCTCTGTTAAAACTCATTGTTTTAGATGCAGAAAGCATAAATAGAGTAGATAGCACTGGAGTAGAAATGTTAAAAGAGAGAATTAGATTTTATCACAAAAAAAATATTTTATTTTACTTTGCTGGTGTTAAAGGACCTGTTAGAGATCATTTATTTAGAGGTAAAATTTTAGACATCATTACTCTAGATCATTTTTATATGAGAGTTAATGGTGCCGTTAATTACTATAAAACGGGAGAGAAAGAGTATCAAAATAAATATGCAAATTACATACATCAATCATACGATAGATAGAAAATTAGAATTATGGTTATAGAACAGATTTATACTGGTTGTTTAGCTCAAGGAGCTTATTACATAGAAAGTAATGGTGAAGTAGCTATCATAGATCCTTTAAGAGAGGTACAAGATTATATAGACAGAGCTGAAAAAAATAAGGCAAAAATTTGCTATATATTTGAAACACATTTTCATGCAGATTTTGTGAGTGGTCACGTAACTTTAGCAGAAAAAACTGGAGCTAAAATTATTTTTGGACCTAATGCTAAGACCAAGTTTGATTCACATATAGCCACTGATGGAGAAGTTTTTAAAGTAGGTGATTTAAGTATTATTACTTTACACACACCGGGTCATACCATGGAAAGTACTACCTATTTATTAAAAGATAAAAACGGAAAAGATATTGCCATTTTTACAGGAGATACATTGTTTTTAGGAGATGTAGGAAGACCAGACTTAGCTCAAAAAAGTAATATGAGTCAAGAAGATTTGGCTGCAACATTATTTGATAGTTTACGAAATAAAATTATGCCTTTAGCAGACGATGTTTTGGTGTATCCTGCTCATGGAGCTGGTTCAGCCTGTGGGAAAAATTTAAGTAAGGAAACCGTTGGAACTTTAGGAGATCAAAAGCAACATAATTATGCCTTACGTCAAGATATGACCAAAGATGAATTTATTAAAGAAGTAACTGATGGATTATTACCTCCACCTGCTTATTTCCCATTAAATGTTGCTTTAAACAAAGAAGGCTATAAATCTATTGACGAAGTAATAAAAACAGGAGCAAAAGCGCTTTCAGTAAACGATTTTGAGTTAGTAGCTAATGAAACAGATGCTGTTATTATTGATGTTCGTCATCAGTTTGAATTTGTTAAAGGTTTTATTCCTCAATCTATATTTATTGGATTAGGAGGTACTTTTGCACCTTGGGTAGGGGCTTTAATTAAAGATATCCATCAACCCATTCTCCTTGTAGTTCCAGGTCATATGGAAAAAGAAACAATTACAAGATTATCTCGTGTTGGATTTGATAATGTATTAGGGTATTTAAATGGTGGTTTTGAAGCATGGAAAACATCTGGTAAAGAAATAGATACATTGCCATCTGTTTCTGCTGAGTTTTTAGCCGAACAAATTCATAAAGAGGCCATTGTTTTTGATGTTCGAAAACCAGGAGAATATAAGGCTGAACATATTGAAAATGTTCCGAGTACTCCATTAGATTTTTTAAATGACCATATTTCAGAATTTCCAACAAATAAAGATTTTTATGTGCATTGTGCAGGAGGTTATCGATCTGTAATTGCAGCTTCTATTTTAAAAGCAAGAGGGTATAGTAGGGTAATTGATGTGGCAGGAGGTTATGGAGCTATTAAGAAAACGACAATCAAGAGAACACAAGCAACAGCTTGTTCTAATTCAAAATAATATATGAAAAAGGTATTTTTCATTTTTATAATGATTTATTCTTTTAGTTCTTGTGCTCAAGAAACAAAACAATATCAACTCATTTCTCAAGAAGAATTTGCACAAATTTTAACAAAGGAAATACAACTATTAGATGTAAGAACTCCACAAGAATATCAACAAGGATATATAGAGGGGGCTATTTTAATTAACTTTTTCGATTCGGATTTTGTATCTAAAGTTAATGCTAGATTTGATAAAAATAAACCTTTATACATCTATTGTGCTGTTGGAGGAAGAAGTAATAAAGCAGCAAAAAAATTGATATCTGTAGGATTTGACTCCATTTATGATTTACAAGGAGGATTTAACAAATGGAAAAATTTTAAATAAAAAACCGAGACAATTGTCTCGGTTTTTTATTTTTAAATTAGAATTTTAAGGTAACTCCAACCAAGAAATTTCTTGTAGCTTGTGGGTAGTAGCCAGCTCCATCTAGAGTAGAAACAGAACCTGGAGTACTCCAAGTATCATCATAGGTGTAATAATAACCTCTATCTACATATTCTGTATTAAAGATGTTGTTGATTAAGCCAGAAATGATAATGGCATCAAAAACTTTTTTAGTAGCTATCTCATACACAAAATTTAAATCGCTTGTGAAGTAACTGTCTAAAACATCTAATTTAGAAACGCTACTATTTAAGTTACTCATAAACTGTTTACCTACATATTTCGATAAGAATGAAATTTGTAGGTTATTACTAGGTTGGTACATAACCATATTTCCAATAATTATATTTGGAGAAAATGACAAAGGAGTATTTCCTAAGTTTAGTAAACTCCCATCTATAGGTGCTGTAAAATCTTCATTTTTATTCGTGCTAAATGCTGCATTAGATTTTATAGAAAATTGTTCATTTAATTTAATATCAGCATCTATCTCTAATCCTAAGCGATAACTTTTTCCACTAGTTGCTCTAATAGGTGCACCAACATCATCTATAGCACCCGTTAATACCAATTGGTTTTTATAATTCATATAATATATGTTGGTGTTTAACTGAACTTGATCGCTTTTATAACGCCACCCTAATTCTATGTCATCCAATATTTCTGGTGAAGAAACACCATTTTCAAAATCATTTCTATTGGCCTCTCTATTGGCTCTAGCATATGAAAGGTATACATTATTTTGAGCTGCTATTTTATAAATAAAACCTGCTTTAGGATTAAAGAAGTTAAATTGAGCATCTACATCTAAAGGGTTTCTGTCTGAGGTAAGCCCTTTGGTTTGATAGTTGACGAAACGACCTTGAAGATCTAGATACGCAGATACCTTTTCATTCATTTCATAGGTTGCTTTAGAAAAAACACTCATATCTGTTTTTTTAGCATCACTAAAATAATAGCGATCACCATAAGATACTCCAGAAGCCAAATTACTACCCCAAATCACTTCTCCAAAATGATCTCCGGTATAATTGCTGTATGAAACACCAGTGATAAGATTTAATTTTTCATCTTTATAATTAGCATTAAAATTGAAAACATAAAAATCATTATCTAGCCAGCGCCTCACAATTACATCGCTTCCATCTTCAATAAGATTGTTAAAATCAGCGGCATTTTCAGCTGCTTTATATTGTTCAAAAAAACCAGCTCCTTTGGTATAATTTAAACCCAAATTCGTAGACCAATGGTTATTTAATTGTTCATTCCAATGTAATTGATAATGATTTTGTTTATAATCATCAACTTCGTTTTCATAGATATAGGGGTTTTGTCTTCTATTTTCCTCCAACTGTTGTGGATCTAAACCAGCCCAAGCTTGGTAAGTTCTTTCAGCGCCACCAAAAGAAACTGCTTTAATGAGTGTGTTTTCATCTTTGTAAGAGGCTTGTAAAAAATATGATTTTAAGTCAGTAAAAGCTCTGTCTACATACCCATCTGAATGAATGTTAGAAAACCTTCCAGAAACTTCAAGATGCTCATTAATTTTTCCAGTAGTAAATTTCACAGTATGTTTTCTTGTGCCATAGGAGCCAAAAGAGTTAGAAATTTCACCACCTGCATTTTCTGAGATAGCATCTGTTAAGATATTTAAACTAGCTCCAAAAGCACCCGATCCATTGGTGGAAGTACCAACTCCTCTTTGTAATTGTAAATTTTCTGTTGAAGAAGCAAAATCGCCAAGGTTTACCCAAAATGTCCCATGGCTTTCGGAATCGTTATACGGAATTCCATTAATAGTTACATTAATACGCTCACTATTAGAACCTCTCACATTTAAATACGTATACCCAACGCCTGCTCCTGCGTCTGAAGAAGAGATAACAGAAGGCAGGTAGTTTAATAAGATGGGAATGTCTTGCCCTAAATTACGCTTGGCAAGTTCTTTCTTACCCAGGTTGGAGTAGGTGACAGGTATGTTAGAAGTAGCTCTTACTGCCGATACCAATACTTCATCTAAGACGTTATCATCTTCTTCAAGCACGATGGTTACTACTTTGTCTTTATCTAAATAAACATTTTTTTCAATGGTTTTAAACCCAATGAAAGAGACCTTTATGGTGAAGGTTCCTCTGTTTAATTTAAATGTGAAATTTCCATCTAAATCTGTTGAAATTCCTTGATTTGTTTCTTTAACAAGAACGGTAGCTCCAGTTAAAACTTCTTGATTTTTGTTAACGATTTTCCCTGAAACCGTTACTTGTTGTGCGTTTGTAAGTACACTTACAAACAAGAATAAAAAAATAGTAATTTTTTTCATTTTAAAAATACTTAAAACGAATAAAAAGAGGTAATTATTCTTGTGTTATGGTTGAATAATTAATTTTTGAAGTATTCTACTTCTTCACTTGTTAAACAACATATAAAATAGTTCTTTAACTCGATTTCCTAAACAGCATTACCTGTTCTAGGTTCAATGGGTATGATCTCAGCCTTATAAAAAGCACCCCTTTATGAGAACGTTACAAAGGTAAAATGGATTTTTGAATTAAGAAAGAACAATTACTCTAAAGTTGGTTTTTTTCGAAGAATTTTTTTTGTAGCATGTTTAGTCTTATTGTCTAGCCGTTTTATTTTTTGAGCTCTACTCATTTTTGTTGGCCTTCTTTTTTTAGGAACAATAAGCCCTTTTTCAATTATTTTAAAAAGTCTTTTTACTACTTTTTCTTTGTTGGTGTGTTGGCTTCTACTTTCGCTAGAATATATTTTTATGACCCCTTCTTTATTAATTCTATTGGAAAGGTTTTTTAGAAGCAGTTGTTTTTCTTTTTCAGTGAATGATTCTGATGAAGCTAAGTCAAAATATAATTCAACTTTAGAAGAAACTTTATTTACATGTTGCCCACCAGCTCCTGAGCTTCTGACTGCTTTGAAGTGAAGTTCTTTATAAATAGTTTCTTTATTCATTTTTCAAGGTCTCTGAATACGAATATAAGTTGTTTTTATTTTCAATAATTTTATCAATAGCCTCAGTTGCTATGTTAAATCTTTCTTCTTTATTTCCTTTTAATAAAATATAAGGTCTATGATTGTCTTCTAAAGCTTTTTTAAATGCAAGAAACATTTCCTCTCTTTGATCTGGTCTATCTCGTAAGTCATCTGCCTCCCATGGTGTATCTATATACGTAAGAAAATACAAATCATAACTACTTTCTTGAGCTCCTTTTTCTAATAATGGATCTACATATCCACCATAATATTCTTCAGAATATACTTTAGTTTCTAATAAATCGGTATCACAAATTAGAACTTTATCAGCTCGCTTAGCTAGTCTATTTTCCAGAGCCATCTGACCAAAGGCAATAGGTAAGATGTCTTTAGCTTCACAGGTTCTTCTTTCTTGATTCCATACTTTTTGCAAGTAGGGTCTGGCGTATTCTTGAACCCAAACAGTATTATAATGCTTAGCGAGTTGTATAGATAGTGTTGTTTTACCAGTACTTTCTGGTCCAAACAATACTATTTTTACGAGATTAATGTCTTCTTGTCTAAGGTCTTTTTCCATGCGTAATATCCTGCTATTGCTATAAATGTAAATCCTAAATATTGAAAGCTAGTAAATGTAAGTCCTTTGTAAAAATATAGAGGGATAGAAATAATATTTCCAATAATCCAAAAGATCCAATTTTCTATTTTTCTTTTTGCCATTAACCACATTCCTACAAAGAAAATTGCCGTTGTAATGGTGTCTATATAGGCAACCCAACTTGTCCATTTATCAAATATTTTATAAATAAAATACACAAAGAATAAGGTAGCTATAAAGATAAGAATTCCATTTCTTTTATCTAGTTTAGAAGTTACAGATATGGGTGTCACTTGGTTGTTATCTAATTTTCTTGTCCAGATATACCAGCCATAAATACTCATCATAAAATAATACCCATTAATCATCATATCCCCCAATAAACCCCATTTTAACAGTAAATACACAAAAATAGAAGTACTAATCATACCCGTAGGAAATACCCAAATATTATTTTGTTTTGAATACCAAACAGACATAAAACCAAAAATGACAGCATTAATTTCTAGGATTGTATCGACAGACGAATAGCCTGAGTACTGACCGAAAAAAAAATCAAAAATTTGGTTCATAAGTGCTGCGATCAGATGTTACTATTTTTACATTTAAAACAGCATTTTCTTGCTGTTCTAAAGTGGTTTTTATTTCGTTAGTTAGGTAGGGCATTAACTCATCATAGTCCCCATAAATTTGAGTACTCATTGGGTTTTCTAGCAATGTAAATTTAGAATCTCGAAGTCTTTTAATAAAATCAATTATAGGTGCTTCAAAATCTTGTTGAAGAGGCATCAAGGTAAGCTCAACTGATATTTTCATGAACAGAATCTTTTTTTATGATGTTAAAAAATGCAGGGTCTTTTTCAAAAGCAGTTCCAATTACCACTAAATCTGCACCAGCAGCATAAGCAGTTGTTAATTGATGAACAGTTTGTATGCCACCACCAATAATTAAAGGAATTGTAAGGTTTTCTTTCACAAGAGAAATAATAGAAGACTTTACAGGGGTTTTAGCTCCTGAGCCAGCCTCTAAATAAATAATTTTTTTACCGGAGAACTCTCCTGCAAGGGCAGTTCTAAGAATTAATTCTGAATTTGTTTGACAGATGGGTTTTGAAGAGCTAACTCTTTCTACAGCACTCTCTTTTCCTCCGTCAACTAATATATAGCCAGTAGGAAGTACCTCTAGGCTAGATTCTTTAATTTGTATGGCTGATTGTACTTGCTGTTCTATTAAATATTCTGGATTTCTTCCAGAAATAAGACTTAGAAATAAAATTCCATCAGCCTCCTTTGATACTTGGTTTGCACTACCAGGAAAAATAATAATTGGTAACATAGTTGCTTTTTTTAGCGCTACAATTACAGGTTCAATAGTATTGTGTTGGTCTGTGCTTCCTCCAACAAAAATGTGAGTTGCGATAGATTGGTGTATTAATTTTACAAGAGTAGGAAGCTGTTCTATGCTTGTTTTTTCAGGATCAATTAAAACAGCCAATAGTTGTTTTCCATGTTGTTTTGCTAGGAGTATGTCTTGGTAAATATTCACAGTAGCGAAAATAAGAAGAACTTCATACAAAACCTTCCTTTCGTTAGAAAATATAAAGAATAGCTAGTTTAATTTTAAAAAAGAAATACTTCAATTTAATGAGCATACACGCAGGTAAATCCCTCAAATTCTAAGAAATGAATGTTATGAGTAGACACATGTCCTTCATACTTAATAACTCCTGTTGTTTTGGTGTCTATAAATGAAAAATCTTCAATGTATATGTGATGTAAGAATCGTAATTTTTTCTTCCCATATATTTTATACAAAGATTCTTTTGCACCCCATACAATTGTTAATTTACTTACTAACGCCTCATGATTGGCAATGGTATTGTATTCTTCTATGGGTGTAAATTTATGAGCAATTTTTACAATTTTATCTCGTTGTTTTTCAATGTCTATTCCTACAGGATTTTTTTCAGAGATAATAATGGCTGTAAATGTAAAAGAATGGGTAATAGAGAGATAGTTCTTATCTTTTAAGTGAGGTTTTCCAAATTCATCATAAAACACATCAGCATCTACATATCCTACTTGTTTTAATAACTGTCTAATACTCATAAATCCCTGTTGATGCAGAACAGATTTCATAGTCTCTACTCTTTTTTTACTGAGTTCGGTGAGTTCTATACCCACAGTTAAATCTTCTAAAGACTCTTCAATCTTCCAGACAAGAACTTTTGTAAAATCATTAACACGGATGGTCTTATATAATGGCATGTTTTAAAAGTTATTACGTAACTTTGTAGTCTTAAATTAGATAAATATAACAATAATAATGAGCACTAATAAAGCTACTTACGTACCCTACAAAGTTAAAGATATTTCTTTAGCAGCATGGGGAAGAAAAGAAATAGAATTAGCAGAGGCAGAAATGCCTGGGTTGATGTCTTTACGAGAAGAATATAAAGACGAACAACCATTAAAAGGAGCTAGAATTGCCGGATGTTTACACATGACTATTCAAACAGCGGTGTTAATAGAAACATTAATCGCTTTGGGAGCAGAAGTTACTTGGAGTTCTTGTAATATTTTTTCTACTCAAGACCAGGCGGCGGCGGCAATTGCTGATGCAGGAATTGAAGTATATGCTTGGAAAGGGATGAATGAAGAAGAGTTTGATTGGTGCATAGAACAAACCTTATTTTTTGGAGAAGATAAAAAGCCATTAAATATGATTTTAGATGATGGAGGAGATTTAACCAATATGGTGTTAGATCGCTATCCAGAATTGGTTTCTGGAATTAATGGATTGTCTGAAGAGACAACAACAGGAGTTCATAGATTGTATGAAAGAATGCATGCAGGTACGTTGCCAATTCCTGCTATTAATATTAATGATTCTGTAACCAAGTCTAAATTTGACAACAAATACGGATGTAAAGAATCTGCAGTAGATGCCATAAGAAGAGCTACAGATATTATGTTAGCTGGTAAAAGAGTTGTGGTATGTGGTTATGGAGATGTAGGAAAAGGAACTGCAGCCTCTTTTAAAGGAGCAGGTTCTATTGTAACAGTTACAGAAATAGATCCAATTTGTGCTTTACAAGCAGCAATGGATGGTTTTGAAGTGAAACGTTTAGAAACTGTGATGGGAAATGCAGATATTATTATTACCACTACAGGAAATAAAGATATTGTTACAGGAACTCATTTTTCATCCCTAAAAGATAAAACCATTGTTTGTAATATTGGTCATTTTGACAATGAACTAGACATGGCTTGGTTAAATGAAAATTATGGTGATACCAAGGTTGAGATTAAGCCTCAGGTAGACAAATACACCATTAACGGAAAAGACGTTATTATTTTAGCAGAAGGTCGTTTGGTAAACTTAGGGTGTGCAACAGGACATCCAAGTTTTGTAATGAGTAATTCATTTACCAATCAAACGTTGGCTCAGATAGAGCTTTGGACAAATATTGCAGCATACAAGAATGAAGTATACATGTTGCCGAAACATTTAGACGAAAAAGTAGCCAAATTACATTTAGCAAAAATTGGTGTAGAACTTACGGAATTACGATCTGATCAAGCAGATTATATTGGCGTAAAACAAGAAGGCCCTTTTAAGCCTGAATACTATAGATATTAAAAGAATACATTCTTTTACATAAAAAACCTCTCCATATGGAGAGGTTTTTTATCTTTAGCATCTAATTACAAATTCATGGCACTTTCTAAAAAGATAGGCTTACTCTTAGCTCCCATACTATTTTTTATAGTTCTAAATCTTCCATTTCATTTGGTTTCTGAAACCGGAGATGCTGTAATAGCTGTTGCTATTTGGATGGTGATTTGGTGGATTACTGAGGCAGTGCATATTGCAGTTACTGCTTTATTACCTCTTATTTTATTTCCATTATTAAAAGTAATGCCCATTGCAGATGTAGGGGCCAATTATGGGAGTCCTATTATCTTTTTATTTTTTGGTGGATTTATCTTGGCCTTAGCTTTAGAGAAAGTTAATCTACATAAAAGAATTGCGCTTACCATTATAAAAATGACTGGTACAACCCCCAATAAAGTAGTTCTTGGGTTTATGATTGCTACCGCATTTATGAGTATGTGGATTAGCAATACCGCAAGTACCGTTGTGATGTTACCCATCGCTATTTCTGTGATAAAATTACTCATAGATGACCAAGACGGGTTTACCAAAGGAGATAAAAACTTTGCCTTAAGTGTGATGCTTGGTATTGCTTTTTCTGCCAATGCTGGAGGTATTGCTACGGTAATTGGAACACCACCAAATTCTGTATTAATAGGCTTGTTAGAAAGTGAATACAACACACAAATTTCTTTTTTAAAATGGATGACCATGGGGTTGCCTTTTTCTGTAATGATGGTAAGCTTGTGTTATGTGGTGCTAGTAAAAATCATGTTTCCTTGTAATGATATTCAGTTTTCGGCTTCAGCAAATGTAATTTCTAGCGAATTAAAAAACTTAGGAACTATTTCTAAAGAAGAAAAAAGAGTGCTTACTGTTTTTGCAGTCACTGTTTTTTTATGGATATCTAGAACTCTTATTAATTATATTTTTCCGGGTCTTCAACTATCAGATACCATTATTAGTTTGGTAGGGGCAGTTTCCTTATTTGCCATTCCGTTAAGCTTTACAAAAGGAAATTTTATATTGCATTGGAATGACACCAGTAAGCTGGCTTGGGGTATTTTATTGCTGTTTGGAGGAGGTTTAGCCTTAGCCAAAGGAATGGCTACCAGTGGCTTGGTAGCTATGATTACAGAAAGTATTCAAAACGGTGGCTTTAGCCCCCTAATTGTGGTAAGTTTATTAATTGTTTTAATGTTGTTTATGACAGAGCTTATGAGCAATGTTGCATTGGTTGCTGTATTGGCTCCTGTGGTTGCTGGTATTGCTATTGGTTTAAACATTCCTATTTTAAATGTATTGATTCCTGTAACCATGGCCTCTAGTTGTGCTTTTATGCTGCCCATGGCCACTCCACCAAATGCCATTGTATTTGCCAGCGGCTATGTAAAAGTGAGTGAAATGGTACGTGCGGGAGTACTTCTAAATCTCTTAGCTGTAGGCTTACTTATTTTGTATTACATATTTGTAATTCCATTTATTTTTTAACCCAACCAACCCTCTCTGTCTAAACTTCGGTATTGTATAGCTTCTGCTATGTGAGATGGTGTTATATCCTCTGATGCATCTAAATCTGCAATGGTTCTAGATACTTTTAAAATTCTGTCATAGGCTCTAGCTGAAAGATTTAATTTTTCCATGGCAGTTTTTAATAATGATAAACTATCTACAGATAGCTTACAAAATTCACGGATGTGTTTTACGTTCATTTGTGCATTATAGTGTACATTTTTAAACCCTTTAAAACGCAGTGTTTGCAACTCTCTTGCCGCAGTAACTCGTTTTCTAATGGCTACCGAAGATTCTCCTTTACGTTCTTCTGAGAGTTTCTCAAAAGGAACTGGGGTTACTTCTATATGAATGTCTATTCTATCTAATAGTGGGCCGGAGATTCTTCCCAGATAACGCTGCATTTCCTGAGGTGAACTTGCCAAGGGGTTGTTTCCATCATTAAAAAAACCAGAAGGGCTAGGATTCATACTGGCCACCAACATAAAACTGCTAGGATAGGTAACCGTAAAACGCGCTCTAGAGATGGTTACCTCTCTATCTTCTAGGGGTTGCCTCATTACTTCTAAAACTGTGCGCTTAAACTCTGGTAGTTCATCTAAAAACAATACTCCATTATGAGATAAAGAGATCTCTCCGGGTTGGGGGTATTGTCCGCCACCAACTAGAGCTACATCCGATATGGTGTGATGTGGGGCTCTAAACGGCCGTTCATATAACAAACCATGATCTTTTGTTTTACCAACTACAGAATGAATTTTGGTAGTTTCTAAGGCTTCTTCTAAAGACATGGGCGGTAAAATAGAAGGCAGTCTTTTTGCCAACATGGTTTTACCAGACCCAGGTGGGCCAATGAGAATTATATTGTGCCCTCCAGCAGCAGCAATTTCCATGCACCGCTTAATAGATTCTTGCCCTTTTACCTCAGAAAAGTCAAACTCAGGGAGCGCTAAATTCTTATAAAACTCAGCTTTGGTATCTACCTTAGTGGGTGCTATCTTTTTTTTGCCATTAAAATGATCTATCACTTCCATAATGTTGTCTACACCCAATACCTCTAGGCCTTCAACAATGGCTGCTTCTCTAGCATTTTTTTGAGGAAGAATAAAGGATGTAAACCCCTCTTCTTTGGCTTTAATAGCAATAGGTAAAGCTCCTTTTATAGGTTGTACGCTGCCATCTAAAGAAAGTTCACCCATAATCATATACTTTGCTATATCTTTAAAGGTACTTTGCTTAGAGGCAGCCAAAATTCCCATGGCTAAGGTTAAATCATAGGCGGCGCCTTCTTTGCGTAAGTCTGCAGGAGCCATGTTAATGGTTATTTTCTTTCCGGGTAATTTAAAGTTGTTGTTGTTAAGGGCTGCAGAAATTCGATAACTACTTTCACGTACTGCATTGTCTGGAAGGCCTACTAAATGATAGCCTATTCCTTTGTCTATGTTTACTTCTACTGTTATGGTGGTAGCTTCTATGCCAAAGACGGCAGAGCCATATACTTTTTCTAGCATTTTTTTCTTTAAATATACTCAATAATTTTACTAAATAAAAGGATAGAGTTGATGTTTTTATCATATAGGACAGGGCCTCCCCATAAATAGGGAGGTGTAAATTTACCCATTTACAGGGATTGTTTTGGCGATTTATTTTTACCATTTTTACTA
>CAXHZP010000020.1:0-35736 GCA_964021805.1 uncultured Flavobacterium sp. | reverse complement strand
TCTTCGATAACATTACCATCAACCAAAATAAGAGGATTGTTGTTCCCGTTTGTTGAGATACCTCTAATACGTATGTTGGACGCTGCACCAGGTGCACCAGACGAAGCTGTAATATTAACACCGGCAACCTGTCCTTGAAGCGCTTGCTCTATTCGAGTTGGCTTTAAGTTTTCAATAGTTTCACTACCTACAACAGATACGGCTCCAGTAACTTCTTTTTTTCGTTGAGTTCCATAACCAATAACAACAATTTCATCTAGAGCTTCAGCGCTTTCTTCTAAAGTTGTATTAATTATCTCTTTGTCTACAATTACCTCTTTAGTTTGATAGCCCAAATAACTAAAAACTAGAATAGAGCCTTTAGGGACAGCGGAAATTTTGTAATTTCCATCAAAATCTGTGACGTCTCCTTTTAAGGAGTTCTTTACAATAACATTAACTCCTGGGAGAGTCTCTCCAGTAACTGCATCAGTAACGATCCCCTTAACATTAAAGTTCTGAGCAAAGCCTAAATTAGTGATAAAAGTAAATGAAATTAGAATTATGAGTTTTCTCATGAAATTTTTAATTTGTTTATTCCATAAATTTAAGAGATGAATTAATGAAATCAATAAAAAATACCTCAATAAAAAATATACATTACAAAAAATTTGATATTTTTTAAAAAGCTAGGCTAGTCAATCGTTTCTTGGTCTGATTAATTAAAACTCACCTATTATATAGTGTGGCTGTATAGTTGATGTATGGTTTTTTCTGAAACTATATCTCTAAAATATAACTACTGAGACTTGCTTCATGAGGTAAATTCATCTTTTTTCTTAAACGATACCTCTTTACTTCTACACTTCGTATAGAAATATTAAGTAGTGGTGCAATTTCTTTTGATGATAAATTTAATCTAAGATACGTACATAATCTTAGATCATTTGAAGTTAGGTTTGTGTGTTCAGATTTTAATTTTTTCATAAAGCCTTTGTCGGTATTTTTAAAAGCTTCTTCAAATAATTTCCAATCGTCTGATGTATTTAAGTTGTTATTAATAAGCTTAATAACATTTGAAATATCTTCTATTTTTTTTGTGCCTCCTAATTCTTTTTTTATGGTCCCTAATAATTCATTTCTTTTTATTAGGTTCATGGTAGAAAGTCCCAATTCTCTATTTTTAGAATCAATATCTTTCTGTAAATCTAAATTTTTAAAGTGCATCAACTGTTGTTCGTTTTCCAGTTGCTTTATTTCCAATTCTTTTTCTTTCTGTTTGAGTATTTTTTCTTGTTTGCTTTTAAAATAATTTCTATGAAGTATATTAATAATAATTAATAGTAGAATTGCAAAGAAAAAATAAATAACTAATGATGATGTTCTTAAATACCATGGTTTTGCTATCGTAAATGAATAGCTTACAGGATTTGAAATTTTTTCTGATCCAAGTTTTGCTCTTACTTCAAATTCATATATGCCATGTGACAAATTTTCAAAATAGACCTCTGATTTTGACGTCCAATTACTCCAGTTTTTATTAAAACCTAGTAACCTATATTGGAAAAGAGATGGAAGATATTTACTGTAGTTAGAAATACTATATGAAATTCTGATATGATTAATGTCATTTTCAAGTGAACTGTAATCCCCTAAAACTAATTGTTCTTCCTTTCCTTCAATAGAGTTAGCAGTAATTTCATCAATCTTAATTGTGTTTTCAATTGTATTCTTTGAGGTTAAATCAGTTATTATATAGCCACTTGTAGTTCCAACAAGATATTTGTCTTTTCCTATGTAAAGGATGTTTTCATATCCATCTTTTGTTTCTCTTACGTTATTAGGCATAGGGATTGAAAACAATTCATAGTTAGTTGTTAACCTTTCCTTTTGAACATATGAGATGTTATCATTTGTGAATGAAAATAATTTGTTGTTAGAATTAATTAATTTACCAGAAATATAATCAGTACTATTATACAATCCGCTTAAAATAGTATCTTTTTTGAAGTTTAAAGAGGAGGTGTCTAAATAAAATACACCTTCATTAGCACTGTAATAAATTTTATCATTATATTTAGTAAGGCTTGACTTGATACTTTTCTTTACATCTGTTTCAGAGAAAGAAAGAACTCTGTCGTAAGCTTTTTCAATCTTTAATAAATAAACTCCTTTTTGTTCATGACTTACTAAAATTTCAAAAGGGTTTACAAACTCTAGATGTCTTGAAGAAATATCAAATCCTTCAATTTTATTTTCTAAAAACCAATTATTATTTTCTTTTTTCAGAATAAATAAACCGTTATATCCCCCCAGAATTAATAAGTCCTTTTTTTCTGGAATTTCCTTGATAAGCCATGTACCAAAAGTATTAGGTATTCTTTCGGCTTTTCCGTTAGAAATTGTAAATGTGCCCTTATCATGACCACAAAACAATGTATTTTTTATTTTTTGTAATGACCAAACTTGCCCTTCTGTTCCTTTCACATATTTGAATGACTCCTCTTTATTTTGATTTTTATAAAAAAGCCCTTGATTTGTACCTAAATATAAAATATCATTATCAAGAAAAGTAGTATATACAGATCCTAACACTCCTAAGTCATCTTTATAGGCTCTAAATGGGGCATTAAAATTAATATTACTGATCCCATTGTCATGCCCTAACCAAACGTTTTTATCCTTATCCTCAAATAAAGAAAGTACCGTATTATTTGCTAGTCCTTTACTCTGATCTATGATGTATTCTATCTCTTTTTCTTTGTTAATATAAATGATTCCATTAGAAACAGTACCTAGTATAAAGTTATTATTTTGCAACTGTAGACTGTTGTATACACTGTATTCTTTAAGTTTTTTATTAAGTTTAATATCCCACTCAACAATGCTTTTGTCGTTTCTTTCAGTAAAAAAACCAAGCTCTTTTGTTTGAAACAATAATTTGTTATTGTTTAAGAATATATTTACAATGTAGTTGTCTTTTAAGATTTTGTTGTTAGAGACAAGCATCTCTTTACCATTCTTGTATTTGTAGACCCCTAAATTAAATTTTTGATAGTAAATCTCTTCTTGTACCTTATATATTTTAGTAATTGCAGTCTCTGATTCAATGATGTCAGTAGATTTTGTTTTTGTATCAAAAATATAAATTCGGTCTAAAGACTGAAAAAGAATCCAACGATCTAGTTCTAAAATATTCCAAAACTCTTCATCCTCTGCTAAAGAGATTTTTTCATTATCTGATATAGAGGTGTATTTTAAAGTCCCGTATTTATTTTTTTCCCAAAATCCAAACTCCATATAGCTACCAGTGTAGATTTTGTCTCCAATAACTTTAACAGATCTAAAGATAGATGAGTTTGATGATTTGTATAGTTTCCATCTAGAGCCATTATAGCTTAATAGTCCTTTGTTGTTTGCAAAATATATAGATTTATCATTTCCTTGAGATACTGCCCAATTCTGGTCTTCTGCAGCATAATCTTTTGGTTTAAAAACTTCTATAGGAGGAAGCTCCTGGCTATAAACACGTAGCTGAGTAAAGAATAAAAAATAAATAAAATATTTTAATTTCATTGTTTAGGGTATGTAATAAAAACACAAGAGATTATATGACTCATAAAACAATATCTCTTCAAATGTTTGGGTACTAAATTAAGATAAATCTTTTAAATACAGTAATTTTTTAATTTACGTAGTGTTTGTGTAAAGGTTTTATAATTGGATATTAAACAAATATTATATAAAAATATAGAACTAACTATCAAATACATTTGAAAGTTTGAACAATAATTTTTAACTTAAGCTTTTATTTCAAATATATTATTATGCCAAATTACACACTGAACATTAATGGTAAAAAAATTATTGTAAATGTAGATAATGATACACCTCTCCTCTGGGTTTTAAGAGATGAACTGAACTTGGTAGGTACAAAATTTGGTTGTGGAATAGCTCAATGTGGAGCGTGTACAGTCCATGTAAATAACGTAGCCGTTAGAAGTTGCTCTATTGCTGTTTCTTCATTAAATGGTGAATCTATTACAACTATTGAAGGGCTTTCTGATGATGGTACCCATCCAGTTCAAGAAGCTTGGAAAGAAATAGATGTTCCCCAATGTGGATATTGTCAAGCTGGTCAAATAATGACAGCATCTGCATTTTTAAAAGAAAACTCTTCACCAAATAAAGATGAGATTAGAGAAGCTATGCAAGGAAATATATGTAGATGTGCCTCTTACAATAGGATAGAAAAAGCGATTGAATTAGCCGTTAAAAACTCATAAATGAAATCAGTATAATATGATGAAGTCTCAAAAAAAATCAATCAGTTTTAGTAGAAGAAATTTTTTAAAAACATCTGTTCTTGCTAGTGGAGGCATGTTAATTGGGTTTAATTTATTAAATGCATGTAAACCTAATGCAATTGTACCTATTGATATATCAAAACTAAATTTTAATGACTTTAATGCTTTTATAAAAATTTCCGAGGAAGGATATGTAACTATTTTCTCTCCTAATCCAGAAATCGGTCAGGGAGTAAAAACATCTATGCCTATGATTATTGCTGAAGAATTAGACGTTCCATGGGAAAAGGTATCAGTATCTCAAGGGTTGTATGACCCCGTTAATTATCAAAGGCAAGTTGCAGGAGGAAGTCAGTCTATTCGTTTTGGGTGGGATGCACTCCGTCAAACAGGAGCAACAGCTAAACAAATGTTAATTAATGCTGCAGCTCTAAAGTGGGGAGTAGAACCTTCTACTTGTTCTGCCTCTCAGGGAATAATTACCAATGCTAATGGACATTCATTTGGTTATGGGGAAGTTGTTAAAGAAGCAGCAGTTCTGGAAGTTCCAGAAAATGTTGAGTTAAAAGATTCAAAGGATTATAAAATTATTGGGCAAAACATAAAGAATGTAGATATTCAAAAAATCATTACAGGAAAACCTTTATTTGGGTTAGATTATGTAACTGAAGGAATGGTATATGCTTCTGTGTTAAGACCCCCATCTTTTGGAAAAAAACTTGCTAGTTTTGATGATCAAAACTCCAAACAGATTAATGGAGTTTTAGATGTTATTAAATTTGGAGATAAAATAGCAGTTTTAGGAACAAATACTTGGGCTGCTATGAAAGGGAAGAAGGCTTTGATTTGTAAATGGAAAAGCAATACAAAACTAGAAAGCACAGAAGATCATAACAAAGAGTTATTGAAAATCCTTAATGGTAATAAGTTTAAGGTGAACAGAGAAGATGGGAATATTGAAAAGGCTTTTTTAAGTTCTGATAAAAATATTGAAAGGACATATGAATCTCCTTTTTTACCTCATAACTGTATGGAGCCCATGAACTTTTTTGCAAACGTAACATCAGATAAAGTTCATCTAGTTGGACCCATTCAAACTCCTGCTTGGACTGTAAGTAAAATTTCAAAACTTTTAGATAGAAAACCAGAGGAAATTCATCTAGAGATGACCAGAATGGGAGGCGGATTTGGAAGAAGGCTTTATGGAGATTTTGCGGAAGAGGCAGCTCAAATATCTAGTTTAGCAAATAAGCCAGTTAAAGTTGTATTTTCAAGAGAAGATGATATGGCAGCTGGGATCTACAGGCCAGCCATTAAATACAGAATCAAAGCTTCAATAAAAGATGGTAAAATTACTGGGTATCACCTAAAAGAAGCAGCCATCAACGGAAACATGTATGGTTTAATCCCTAATTTTTTTCCTGCTGGATGTATTCCAAATTATAAAGTAAGTACGGCAAATTACCAAAGTAAAATTACAACGGGAGCTTGGAGAGCTCCATACACAAATTTTTTAGCATTTGCAGAACAGAGCTTTTTTAATGAATTAGCATCTGAGTTAGGTAAAGATCATCCATCACTTCTCATAGAGTTACTTCAAAATGTTAAAGGAACCAAAGATGAAAGAATTCAGTATTCAGCTGAGAGAATGGAGAAGACTATAAACTTAGTTGTTGAAAAATCCAATTGGGGTAAATCCTCAGAAGGAATTTATCAAGGGTTTTCTGCATATTATAGTCATAACACTCATGTAGCTGAAGTTGCAGATGTTGAAATGGTTAATGGTTTGCCTGTTGTTAAGAAGGTAACTGTAGCTGTTGATTGTGGAATTGTTGTTAATCCTTTGGGTGCAAAAAATCAAGTTGAGGGCGGAGTTATTGATGGAATTGGACACGCTATGTATGGAGATTTTTCATTTGAAGAAGGAACCCCACAGTCTGTTAATTTTGACACATATCGTTTAATAAGAATGAATGAAACCCCACAGGTTTCAACATATTTTGTTGAAAGTGATTTGTCTCCAACAGGGTTAGGCGAACCAGGTCTCCCCCCCGCAGGAGGTGCTGTTGCAAACGCAATTAAAGCAGCAACAGGGAAGCAGTTATTTAAACAACCTTTTGTGGAAGAGTTAGGTTTTGTTGAGAGTAAAATTTTAGGATAAATTCAATAATTTTTGATAAGCCTCTTTTGTGTCAATATCAAAAAAAGGAATTTTAGAATCCATTTTTAAGACCTCTTTTTTATATTTTTTTACCACAGGTTTAGCTCCTTCATTATCTGATAAAAGAGATAACTCATTAAATAATGACTTATCAAAAATTGCAGGAACTCCAGAGATTTCGTCATAATTTGAAAGTATGATTCTTTTACCCGTTTCATCTGACAATGAAATTAATTCTTCGTAATGTTCAGTATTAACTAATGGTGTATCAGCCAGGGTAACCAAAACTCTATCATAATTATTCTTCTTTTTTATAAGCTCAATCCCTTTACTTAATGAACTTCCCATGCCGTCTTCCCAATTATTATTTTTGAGGATGGTTGCTTTTTGACCTCTTATAGATTTAAATACATCTGCAAAATGAGCTCCAATAACAATGAACACGTCTGCAAATTTTATATTATTAGCTTGTTCAATAGAATGGAGAAGTAATGTAGAATTATTGTATGGTAATAATTGTTTGGGCTCACCCATTCGTTTAGATTCTCCAGCAGCAAGTATGAGTATGGCAGTTTTTGGCATCATTGATGAATTCCGATTTGTTTATCTCTCAAAGATATGGGTTTTTGATTTCTAATAACAGATAATATTTCAGCAAGTATTGAAATAGCTATTTCTTGAGGTGTTTCTGCCCCTATATTAATTCCTGATGGGCCATATATTTTATCAAAAAAACTCTCTGAAAGAGAGTCATTTTTTTCTATTAGCTCATTTAATAATTTTTCTTTTCTCTTGCTTGGTCCCAGTAAACCAATGTAGCTTGTCTCTGTTTCAAGTATTTCAGAAAGATACATTAAGTCTTTTACATAACTATGGGACATCATCATTACTGCGGTTAAAGAGTCAAATGTAAGTTTACCAAATTCCTTTTCATCAATTCCCATATAACCAGCCGCTCCAGGAAAATCATTAATTGTTTTTATTTCATCTATTGGAGCTACAATGATTACTTCCCACCCCATTAAAGAGGCGTATTTACACAATTGAACGGAATCATGTTCACTACCAACAATAATTAATTTGAACCCTGGATCGATGGTTTGCGTATATGTGTCTAATTTTTCAGCTATCCTTAATTTTGATACAGGAAATTTTCCCCGAGAAAAAAGAAAATACGAGCCTCCTAGATTTCTTCTAGAGTTTTCTTTTGAAAAAGAGGAGGTGATAGAAAACGATTCTCTAGTCGAGCATTGATGTTCAAATGCATCAAAAAATGCATCAGTAGGATTAAAAGGTTCAATTAAAATAGATAAAACACCTTCACATCCAAGACGATATCTTCCATCATACTCCATTAAAGTTGGAGTATTGGTTTCAAAAACTCTCTGCGATTGCCGTAATATTTCTTTTTCTACACAGCCACCACTTACTGCACCAATCATTTTACCGTTTTCTTGAATAGACATTCTAACTCCTGGTCTTCTGTATGAAGAACCTTCTAAATGAACCACAGAAGCTATGACAGTTTTTATGCCTTGAGTTTTTGCAATTTTAGCAGAACGAATGATGTCTTTTAATTCATGTAACATATAAGGCCTACAAATTACGAATTTTTGAAGTTAGGAAAAGAATCATTTTTAATTTTACCTAAATTTTTTAAAACAAGTATCTTTACTATATATATTTCATTATGAAAAAATTAAAATATTCATTAATAATTTATTCTTTTTTTGTGGTAACTGCATTTGCACAAAATAATAATAATGTAGCAACAAATTCTTATTGGACTGAGGGTAAAGCAGAGGTAAACGTGTATGAGGTTTCTCAAAACAGATATCAAGAAAATCATCCTGGTCAGCTTATTAGTATTTTTGTAACAGAAGATTTTTTGACAGATAAGCAAGTAAAAAATGAGTATTATACAAACCAACAAACAACATGGATATTAAAGAATATTCAATTAAAAAAATTTACCACAGGAGTCTATGATTATTCTTTATTTAACTCTGTATTTACTCCAATAGATAGAGTTAAATTTCCAAAATCACTTAAAGTATCAGCATCTTCTCAAGAATGGTGTGGTACCATTTATACTCAATTTAACCTCATTTTTAATACAGATTATAAGGTTGAACATCGTTCCTATTTTGAAAAAGAAGGTGATATAACCACAAGAATTAAAAGATCATTTCTAGAGGATGAAGTTTTTAATGTACTTAGAATGAATCCATTATTATTGCCAACAGGAAATCTTCAATTTATTCCCCCTGCAAATTATATTCAATTGAAACATTTACCGTTACAATCTTTTGAAGGAGCTGCCTCTTTAACCTTATATAACAAAAAAGAGATATTAGGGGGTAATTTAATGGAATATAAAATTGAGTATGCTCAATTAAAAAGAACGATGAGTATTATTTTTGAAAATAAAGCACCCTATAAAATAATGGGTTGGTTTGAAACATTTCCTTCATCATTTGATGGAAAAAAAAGAACTACTTCTGTGATTTTGAAAAAACAAAAAATGCTTCCTTATTGGAGTCAGAATGGTTTAAAAGATCAGTATTTAAGAAAAGAACTAGGGCTTCGTTAGAAGAAAATTTCCTGTGCTAGCCTAAAAGTATTAGCATGTGATTCAATAATAATTTTTATATCAGGAGAATAACCTCCACCCATACTACACATTACAGGAATTGAAAAATCTTTACAGGTTTGTAATACAAATCGATCTCTTTCTTTACAGCCCTCTACAGTTAGAGATAGTTTTCCAAGTTTATCTGTTTGGATAACATCTACACCACATAAGTAATAGATAAAATCAGGTTGTTCTGTAGTTATTAATTTTGGTAAAACTTTTTTTAGAATTGATAAATATGTGTGATCGTCAGCACCGTTTTCTAAAGGGATATCCAAATCGCTCTTTTCTTTATGAAATGGGTAGTTGCTTTTTCCATGCATTGAAAATGTAAAAACAGATGCATCATTTTGAAAAATTTCTGCAGTTCCATTTCCCTGATGTACGTCTAAATCAACAATTAATATTTTATTAGCAAAGTTTTTTTCTTGCAAGTATCTAGCGGCAATTGCTTGATCATTTAACATACAGAATCCTTCTCCTTTATTGGTAAAAGCATGATGAGTTCCACCAGCAATATTCATTGCAATTCCGTATTTAAGTGCAAATTCACTAGCTTTTATTGTTCCATCAGCTATAATCATTTCTCTCGCAATTAAATCTTCACTTAGCGGGAACCCAATTTTTCTTGCAGCTTTTTGATTTAGTGTAATATTCATTAAATCTGAGACATAATCAGGATCATGCACCATAAAAAAGTACTTGTTATTTGGAATTTCAGGTTCAAAGAAATTTTCTTTATCACAAGTTCCTTCATAGATTAATTGTTGGGGTAACAAATCATATTTTTCCATTGGAAACCTATGGCCGTCTGGCAAATTGTGCTGATATATGGGATGATATGCTATTTTAAGCATTAACTTATTTGTTGTCCGTTGCTAACTTTCTTTTCAGGTTCTACGAAAGCTAATTTACCTTCTGGAGTATCAGTCATTAAAATCATTCCTTGACTTTCTATTCCTCGAATCTTCCTTGGAGCTAAATTTGTTAAAACTGTTACTTGTTGACCAATAACATCTTCTGGAGAAAAGGTCTCAGCTATTCCTGAAATTATAGTTCTAATGTCTATACCAATATCTACTTTTAATTGTAATAATTTTTTGGTTTTTGCAACTTTTACAGCCTCTAAAATTGTTCCAACCCTCATGTCTAATTTAGTAAAATCCTCAAATTCTATCGTATCTTTTTGAGGTTCTGGAACCTTATTTTCTTGCTCATTGGTTTTTTTAGTTGTTGCAAGCTTTTCCAATTGAAAAGTAACTGTTTTGTCCTCAATTTTTGAAAATAATAATTCGGCAGAGTTTATTTGATGATTTTCGGGAAGCAATACCTCTTTATTAGAAACATCATTCCATGAGTTATTAGAAGTTAATTCAGAAAAATTTAATATTTTTTTTAGTTTACTTGAAGTGAAAGGTAAAAAAGGTTCAGAAATTACTGCCAAGGCAGTAGCTATTTGAACAGCAACATACATGATAGTTTTTACTCGCTCTTCGTCTAATTTAATTACTTTCCAAGGCTCTTCATCTGCTAAGTATTTATTTCCTAATCTTGCAAGATTCATTAGCTCTTGGGATGCCTCTCTAAATCGATACCGTTGAATAGACTTCCCAATACTGCTTGGAAATTCCTTAATGGCAGCTAGGGTATCTTCATCAATTTCTGAAAGTTCGTTTGGAATAGGTACTTTACCATTGTAATACTTATTTGTTAAAACAACCACACGGTTAATGAAGTTTCCAAAAATAGCTACTAGTTCATTATTGTTTTTTGCTTGGAAATCTTTCCATGTAAAATCATTATCCTTATTTTCAGGAGCATTCGCTGTTAAAGTATAACGTAAAACATCCTGCTGATTTGGAAATTCCTCTAAATACTCGTGTAACCAAACAGCCCAATTTTTTGAGGTTGATAATTTATTCCCTTCTAAATTTAAAAATTCATTAGCTGGAACATTTTCAGGCAAAATATATCCTCCATGTGCTTTAAGCATACTTGGGAAAATAATACAATGAAAAACAATATTGTCTTTTCCTATAAAATGAACCAACTTTGTGTTGTCATCTTTCCAATAATCTTCCCAGTTTTTACCTTCTTTTTTTGCCCATTCTTTAGTTGAAGAGATGTAGCCAATTGGTGCATCAAACCAAACATATAATACCTTTCCTTCTGCTCCTTTAACAGGAACTGGAATTCCCCATTCTAAATCTCTAGTTACTGCTCTTGGCCTAAGACCATCATCTACCCAAGACTTTACTTGACCTAAAACATTAGATTTCCAATCATTTTTATGTCCTTCTAAAATCCACTCTCGTAAAAAAGATTCGTGTTTATCTAAAGGTAAAAACCAATGCTTAGTTTTTTTAACTGTAGGAACATTTCCTGTAATTGCCGAGGTTGGATTAATTAAATCAGTTCCGTTATGACTAGTTCCACATTGTTCGCATTGATCTCCATAACTTTCTTCAAACCCACATTTTGGGCAGGTTCCAATAACAAAACGATCTGCTAAAAACTGATTAGCCTCTGCATCGTACAATTGCTCAGTAACTTCCTCTATAAAGGCTTCTTTTTTATGTAAGTCTATAAAAAAATCGGTGGCAGTCTTGTGATGAATTTCAGAGGATGTTCTTGAGTAATTATCAAAAGAAATTCCAAAATCTATAAAGGATTGCTTAATTATTGCGTGATATTTATCAATGATATCTTGAGGAGAAACACCTTCTTTTTTTGCCCTCATTGGGATGGCAACCCCATGTTCATCACTTCCACATATATATGCAACGTCATTTCCAGTTAATCGTAAATATCTAGCATAAATATCTGCAGGAACGTATACACCTGCTAAATGACCGATATGAATTGGTCCATTTGTGTAAGGTAAAGCTGCAGTAACAGTATATCTTTTAGAAGAACTCATGAATATTGTTTTGAAGTATTTTTTTGATTTACAAAAGTACAAAAAGCAAGTTGAACATATTTTTGAAAGCCCAATGAATTTAGATACATTTACAAAAATGATTTATATGAAGAGGCGAATTAAATACATATTCGTAGTTTTATCTCTTGTTTCTTTTTTGTCTTTTGGACAAACAAGGATTGATTCAATTTCAAAAACCATGGACTTAATCCAACCGAAGTATCTTAAAAAAGGTGACAGTATAATGATTGTTGCCTCTGCTGGAATACTAATAAATAGAAATGAAATTATAGATGAAGCACAAAAATTATTAGAAAGTTGGGGGTTAAAAGTTTTTATAGGGGATCATGTTTTTAATCAAAATAACCATTTTGCAGGAACAGACGAAGAACGTACAAGTGATTTTCAGAAAGCAATAGATAACCCAAGCATAAAAGCAATTTGGTGTGCAAGAGGAGGTTATGGTAGTGGACGTATTTTAGATAAGTTAGATTATACAAAGTTTAGAGCATCTCCAAAATGGATTGTCGGTTATTCTGATATAACAGCTTTTCACTGTCATATTCATAATCTTGGTTTTCAAACTATTCATGCAATGATGGCAACTAGCCTATTATTTAACCCAGAAGAAACTGAACAAAGTATTGAAACTTTTAGAAAAGCCCTATTCGGTGAAAAGTTGAGTTATAAAATAAGCTCATCTGAATACAATAAAATTGGGGAAGCTGAAGGAATACTAGTAGGAGGAAATTTAAGTCTTTTACAAAATATGTTAGGAAGTGTAAGCCAATTAAATACCGATGGTAGTATTTTATTTATTGAAGAAATTGGCGAATACAAATATCATATAGATAGAATGCTACGAGGTTTAAAAAGAGCAGGGTATTTTAATAGTTGTAAAGGGTTAATTATTGGTGATATAAGTAATATTAAAAAAAATACGACAGTTTGGGGAGGTTCAATCGAAGATCTTGTTTTGGATGTAGTTTCTGAGTTTGATTTTCCAGTTTTATTTAATTTTCCAGCTGGTCATGAAACAGATAACAGAGCCCTTATATTTGGAAAGTCTATTAAGATGAATGTTAAATCAACCATTTCTGAAGTTATATTTAAATGAAATTTATAGAAGATAGTATTACTGCTTTTGCCTCTTTTATATGGGGATATCCTTTATTATTGTTATTAATAGGTGGAGGAATTTACCTTCTTGTACTCTCTAGGTTTTTGCCCTTCAGATATTTTTGGCATGCCATACAAGTATTACGAGGTAAGTATGATGATCCTAATGATCCAGGACAAATTAGTCATTTTCAGGCGTTAACAACTGCACTTTCAGCAACTGTAGGGATGGGAAATATTTCTGGAGTTGCAGTGGCCATAGCTATGGGTGGCCCAGGAGCAATTTTTTGGATGTGGATTAGTGCTGTAGTTGGAATGTCAACAAAGTTTTTCACATCCTCATTAGCCATTATGTATAGAGGAAAAGATTCCGATGGAGTATTACAAGGAGGTCCCATGTATTTTATTATAGAAGGCCTTGGAAAAAAATGGAAACCATTAGCAGTTTTTTTTAGCGCATGTGCAATGATTGGGGCATTACCTGTTTTTAATGTAAATCAATTAACACAGGCAGTTAATGATATCTTATTAAAACCAAATGGTATAGAGGTAACTAATTATACAAATTTATTTATTGGAGTTTTTCTTGTCATAATTACTTCTATAGTTATTCTTGGTGGGTTAAAGAGAATTGGCAAGGTTACAGCAAAGTTAGTGCCTTCTATGGTACTACTCTATTTTATTTTAGTGCTAATTATTTTAATTGTAAATATTGAGGTAGTCCCCAAATACTTTGTTATGATCTTCACAGATGCTTTTTCTGCAGACTTTATAAAAGGAGAATCTGTTATGGGAGGTGTAGTAGGTGCTTTAATTATTTTAGGAATAAAACGTGGAGCTTTTTCTAACGAGGCTGGTGTTGGAACTGCTCCAATGGCTCATGGAGCCGCAAAAACTGATGAACCTGTTAGAGAAGGTTTAGTAGCAATGTTAGGACCATTTATTGATACCATCATAGTATGTACACTTACTGCATTAGCCATATTAGTTACAGGTGTTTGGCAAACTAGCGACACTAATGGAGTAAGTTTAACAGCTACTGCTTTTGGAAATGCGATGCCAGGAGTTGGTAAATATTTACTCATGATTTGTGTTGCAATTTTTAGTATTTCATCATTGTTTTCTTATTCATACTATGGAACAAAGTCTTTATCATTTTTAGCAGGCTCTAAATATAAACATCTGTATAATTATTTATTTATAGCTAGTATTTTATTAGGAGCAACAGCTAGTTTAGATACGATGATTAATTTAATTGACAGCGCTTTTGCATTGATGGCCATTCCAACCATGTTGGCAACAATCATTTTAGCGCCAAAAGTGATGAAAGAAGCAAAAATTTATATTAAAAAGCTAAAGAATTCTGGGGATTAGATTCCCTTCTTGATAGAAAGGTTGAAACCTAGCAAATAACTCCTCAGAATACCAATTTAACTCTCTTGTTTTCCTAACCATTTCTGCATGTTTTGGGTTCTTATATGCATAATTCATCATAGACTCGGCATCAGACCAAAGAGAAAAAGTGGCTTGCATTAATAAAGGGAATTCACCAATTCCCTTCGAAAAAATTAATTCCTTGTAATTATCCATAGATTTTGAAACTGTTGGAACATTTTTCCAAAATTGATATGCTAACAAAGGTTTTATTGTTGCTCTAGTAATAACTGCTAAAGGTTTAGTTTTGTCTAGTGCTACAGAAGCTTCAAATGGATTTTGTTTACTCCATTCCCCATGACTTTTTATTGTGTGCATTAATACATGGCTAAAGCACATGGCTGTTTTGGTATATTCTTTTATTACATTGCTATCTATAAATTCCTTTGCTAATTTCTCTGATGTAAAAACAGCTATAAATCCAAATGTGGAAAAATCTGGCTTTATAGAAAAACCATTACCACTTCCTGTTCCTAGTGGTTTAAAAAATGAAAGTCCATTGGTATTTTTTTGGACTATAGGAGACCTTCCCATTCTTCCAAAAGCATGCCATTTGTTTTTTATTCCTGTATACTGAAAAAAAGAGATTAAAGTAGTTTGAGACATTTAAAAGATTTAAACAAAATTAAGTAATAAATGGTTTTGTATTTTAGTAAAATGTCAGAACATTATGAATTAGGAAAAAAAGGCGAACAATTAGCAGTAGATTATTTAACAAAAGAAGGGTATAAAATTGAAGAAAGAAATTGGAGATTTCAAAAAGCAGAAATAGATATTATAGCTAGTAAGCAAGAAACAATCATTTCTGTTGAAGTTAAGACAAGGTCGTCAAAAGATTTTGGAAACCCGCAAGATTTCGTGAATTCTAAAAAAATTAAATTAATGGTGGCAGCTATGAACGAATATATTCTTATGAAAAATCTAGATACAGAGGTAAGATTTGATATTATAGCTATCACTAATATTAAGGGAGAATTTGATATAAATCACATTAAAGACGCGTTCTTATACTTTTAATTTAATTCTTTCAATAGCATTTTTAATTCATCTATATTTTTTGGAATTGAAATAATTTTCTTGTCCATTCCTAATAAAAAATAGGTAGGAGTAGAGTTAATTAAGTAGGTTCTAGCTGTTGTATTTTGCCATTTTTTTAATCCTAATACATGATGCCATCCTGGCATATTAAATTGATAATTTAACCATGTTTTCTCTGAAGTTTCCATTGCAAAAGCAACTACTTTTGTGTTGTTCATTCCTTTCATAAATTTATGAACTTCAGGGACCTCTCTCAAACAATGCGAACATTCTGTACTGTAAAAAATGATTAGGTAACTTAGACCGTCTTTTAACTTAGAAAGACTAACATTTTTTCCTTTTTCAGTCCAGGAAAAATCCGGAGCAACTCTTCCTATCGCAATTCTTAATTGGGCTAATATTTTGTTTTTAAAACCCAAATTTTGATATTGTTGAGGTAATTTTTCAAAATAATTAGCAAACAAATAATCGACTAGAACAGCATTTTTAGTTTCAGCAAATTTTGAAATTAAAAAATTTATGATATCCGCTTTGAAAGAAATAGGTTTGATTTTTTCGATAGCAACTTGAATAGCTTTTTTGTATACTTCTTGCTTTTGATTTGGATTAGCAGCATAATTTAGAGAAAACACGTATTCAGAAACTTTATCAAACAGAAAAGAAGAATTATAAAGAATATTATTTGAAAAGTCGATATTATCAAAAAAATGTGACAAAGTATTATTGATATATTTAACAGGATTTTCTGTGATTTCAGGAGCATTATATCGTAGAGATGCTTTTATAAAATGACTTACCATTTTATTTTGAGAATCTTGGGTGTATCTCTCTTCAATTTTTTGAATATTTTTTAGATTATTTCTATACGCTTCTTTAATTTTTGAGGAAGGATTTCTAAAGTATTCACTTTGAATGGAGTCAAGAGTGTATTGTGCGTTAAATATCTTTTCTTTAAATGAAGTATAAATTTGATTCTCCTTAGATATATTAAAAATAATTGAATTCTCTGCGTCTTTTGGATTGAATACAAAATCAATATTTTCTTTATTAAATATAAAATCTATGAATCCGTTTTTTTTCATACTATACTTTAATCTATACGAACCAGTTTTAGCGTCTGAGGGGAGTGAAAGTTCAAAAACACCTTTATTACCATCTTTTTTAACTTGTGTATTTTTTATAAAAAGTTGTTTAGTTCCTTCAATTTTATATAGTAAAACCCAGGATGAATTCTCAATTGGGCTCATTGTACCATTAATAGAATATTGAGCACTTAGTGTAGCACTAACAAATAAGAATAAAACAACAACTCTTTTCATAATAATTAAATTTTAATTTTTCTAAAATGAACTCAAAATTACTGTTTCTTAGGTAAATTCTTTACTTTAGAACTAAATAAATTAAACATGAGTTTTCGTAATAAAGTCATTTGGATTACAGGAGCTTCCTCAGGAATAGGGAAAGCGCTTGCTATAGAGTTATCGAATCAAAATGCATTGCTAATTATATCAGCAAGGAATAAAAATTCTCTAGAGATTGTAAAGAAATCTTGCAAAAACCCAAAAAATGTTTGGATTATTTCATTAGATTTAGAAAAAGACACAACATTTAATGAAATTACACAACGAGCAGTAAATGTATTTGGTAGAATTGATGTTCTTGTAAATAATGGAGGTATCAGTCAGCGCTCACTGGCAACAGAAACTCATATTTCTGTAGATAAAAAAATTATGGAAGTTAACTATATAGGAACAATAGCGTTAACAAAAGCTTTATTACCACATTTTATAGAAAATAAAAAAGGTCATTTTGCGGTAACTACGAGTATGGTTGGGTTAATAGGAACTCCTCTAAGATCTAGTTATGCTGCTTCAAAGCATGCTCTGCACGGTTTTTTTGACAGCTTGCGAGCAGAGGTGTATGATGATAATATAGCTGTGACATTAATTTGCCCTGGTTTTGTTTCTACTAATATTTCTATGAATGCTCTTACTGGAGATGGAACCTCACAACAAAAAATGGATACGGCTACTGCCAATGGAATCTCACCTGAAAGATTTGCTAAATTAATGGCAAAAGCAATTTACAGTAAAAAAGAAGAAGTATATATTGCTGGATTTAAAGAAAAACTTGGAGTTTATGTAAAAAGATGGTTTCCAAGAGTGTTTTCTATCATGATCAGAAAATTAAGTGTTACTTAAAAAAATTTAGATCTTCAAAATAATGTATGATCGCTTCTTTCATTAAAACAGCTTGCTCACCCGGTTTTAAGTTTGGAAGATCTGTTACTATCTTGTAATGAGGCCAGCCATCTTTGTCAAAGAAATCAAACTCATAGTAGCCATAAGGTTCTAATAATTTACAAATGGCAATATGCATTAAATTAATTTTTTCATCTTTTTTAAATGCTTTTTTCCCTTGACCCAATTCTTGAACACCTATTAAATAAATGATACTATCTAGGTTAAGGACATCTCCATCAGAAAATTGTTGAGTTAATTTTTCAACCAAATAATTCCACTGATCCTTTAAATTTGTAGAATTTTTTTGTATTATTTTCATCCTGTAAAGATATAAATTTAGGAACCTATTTTTGAAGAATAAATGATATCTTATAGAGTAGGTTTTTCTGTGGGGTTTCTATACATTTGCTGGCTAAAATTTTAAATTAAAATAAATATGAGTTTAATTAAGAAAATCAATTTTTTTTTAGCTTTATGTATTTATATACAAACCTTTTCACAAGAAAAAATTCAAGAACTAGATTCTATTGTAATTAATTCTTCAAGGATAAATTTACCATTCAATAAAAACTCTCGTACTATAAATATTATAACAGCGAAAGACATTAAAAATAGTGCAGCAACCAATGTTGCAGATTTATTGCAACAAGTTGCGGGAGTAGATATTAGAAGAAGAGGAACCGGAGGAGGACAATCTGACTTATACATAAGAGGAGGAGGATTTGACCAAACATTACTTCTGATTGATGGAATTAAAATGGACGATGCACAAACTGGACATCATACCATGAATGCTGTATTGCCAGTTGAAGTAATTGAAAGGATTGAAATAATTAAAGGACCCGCAGCTAGAATTTTTGGACAAAATGCATTTACGGGAGCTATTAATATTGTAACTAAAAAGAGATTAAAAAATAAAGTTTCTATAAATGTAGAAGCAGGATCTTTTGGACAATTAAATGGTTCTGCAACCTTAGGAAAAGAGACTGAAAATTCATCGATTATCGCTCATGTTGGTGCACTTACTTCTGACGGATATCGTAATAATTCTGATTATAACAATCAAAATTATTTTTTAAAGGGAATCTTTAATAAAAAAAACCAACCCATAGAAGTTATTGCTACTTTTTTTGACAAGAAGTTTGGAGCAGAGAACTTTTACACAACAAATGTAACTTTTAACGAGTATGAAGAAACCCAAAATAGTTTACTAGGAGTTTCTACTACTTTTAAATCTGATAAATTTAAAGTAACACCAAGGATTTATTGGAGAAGAGGACAAGACATGTTTCTTTTAAGAAGAGATGATTCAGGATTTTATAGAAACTTCCATATTACAAATAAAATAGGGGTTGAAACAAATGCTTCTTATACATCAGATCTTGGAATTACTGGTTTCGGAGTAGATTTTTCAAGATTTTCTATACAAAGTAACAATCTAGGAGAAAGAGTTAGAACTATGGCAAACTTATTCCTAGAGCATCGTTTTAAATTAGGAGTTGTTGATATCACTCCAGGTTTAGCTGCAACGTATTTTTCGGACTTTAAATTTAATGCTTTTCCAGGATTAGATCTTGGGGTTCAGATTACTGACAAAGTAAGAGTATACGGAAATGTTGGGTACACTTTTAGACCACCAACTTTTACTGATTTATATTATAGTGATCCTGCAACTTCAGGAAATCCAAATTTAGAACCAGAAAAAGCACTTGCTCAAGAAATAGGAGTAAAATATAACGATAACAAATTTTCAGGATCTTTAGCTATTTTTAATAGAGACTCAGAAGATTTAATCGATTATATAAGACCAAATACTGACGCTAGTATTTTTACAGCAGCCAATATTGCAGAAGTAAGTACTCAAGGGATTGAGTTTGAAAGTGGTTACAAATTTAAAATGAGTAACTACAATCAAACAATAACTTTTGGGTATACATATTTAAATGATGATATTTTAGACCAAAATAAGGACTTGTCACGTTATTCTTTAAACACTTTAAAGCATCAATTTATTTCTCGTTTTACATCTCAATTGTTTAAGAATGTGCGCCAAAATATAATTTTTAAACATGCAGAGAGAACTGTAGGGACAAGCTATAATGTTTGGGATGCTTCTTTACTGGTAGATTTTAATAAGTTTACGGTTACCTTAACTGCTAACAATATTTTTAATGCAGAGTATATAGAATCTGGATTTGTTCCAATGCCTCCAAGTAATGTTTTACTTGGCTTACGTTATGCATTTTAAAAAAGATATCTTGTCTTTCAATTTTCAGAGGGAGAAACAGAAGAATATAAAAACCAGCTTTTAGCTGGTTTTTATATTTAAGTTTTTATTGAAAAAGTCTAAAGATATCATTCCCGTTTGCAAAAAGTAATAAGGCGATTAACAAAATAAAACCAGTTACTTGAGCATATTCTAAAAATTTATCACTAGGTTTTTTCCCTGTAATCATTTCCCAAAGGGTAAATACTACATGCCCTCCATCTAATGCCGGAATGGGTAGCAGGTTCATAAAACCTAACATAATGGAGAGAAAAGCAGTAATATTCCAAAAACTTTCAGCACTCCATGTAGATGGGAAAATACTTCCAATTGAAATAAAACCACCCAATCCTTTGTAGGCTCCTGTGCTTGGATTAAAGATTTTTTTAAGCTGTTTTACGTAATTGGTTAGTGTCTCATAAGATTTATTAATTCCTGCCGGGATTGCTGCTGCAAAAGAGTAATTGACATCAGCTAAATTATAGTATCCTAATTTTTCTAAGTCAGAAAAGCCCATGCCGTATATGATTACTCCCAAGGTTCCTTTATTACTTACTGCTACATTAAATGTTTTATTTTCTTTACCTCTTTTTACTGTTAATGAAATCTCTTCCCCTTTGTTTTGTTGTAAAATGTCTTGAACTTCATCTTGGTATTTTAAGGGTTGTCCATTAATTGCTATGACAATATCCTTATCTAATAATTCTGAATTTGCATTTGGTGAATTTTCTTGAAATTCTGCAAACATAAAAGGACTTCTAGGTCTAACAATCATTCCTGCATTTTTACCTCTGCTTATTAATTTATCAATAAAATCTATGGGTAATTCTTTTTCGATGGCAAGACCATTTCTTTCTATAGTATAAGTACTACCATTTATAAATTCGATAGTAATATCTGAGAATTTTTTTATTTCTTCCCCATCAACACGTAGAATCTTATCTCCATTTTGCAACCCTAGACTAACTGCTAGTGAATCTTGAACCCATACACCGTCAGTTACATTTTCATTTGGAAGGTATTTTTCACCGTAAGAATACATCAACATGATGTAAATAAAAATACCTAATATAAAATTCACAAAAACCCCACCCAACATGATAATTAAGCGTTGCCAAGCTGGTTTAGATCTAAACTCCCAGGGCTTAGGCTCTTCTTGAAGTTGTTCAGTGTCCATACTTTCATCAATCATTCCAGATATTTTCACATATCCTCCTAAAGGAATCCACCCGATTCCATAAACAGTTTCTCCTATCTTCTTTTTGAAAATAGAAAATTTATAATCAAAAAATAAATAAAATTTTTCTACTCTTGTTTTGAATAATTTAGCAGGAATAAAATGCCCTAATTCATGCAACACAATTAGTAATGATAAGCTTAGTATAAATTGTGAAGCTTTTATTAATATTTCCATCTACGTTAGATCTTCAGTTTTTAAAGGCACAAATGTACACTTTTCAATAGAGTTGTAAAAGATTGTTTTAAGTTGGTATTTTTATTTAACAAACATTTATAGAGCATGATGATCAAAAATAGTTGTTGTACGTATTTTTATGTATTAAATTTGTAACCAATAAAATATATTATGGATTTAGGCTTTTTTAAAAAATCAATTCCTACACTTCTCTTTTTAATAGTATTCTCTTTTATTGGAGTCACAGTTTTTTACCAATTAATGTCTCAAGATGAACGATTAAAAATTTATAACCCTATAGACATAAATCCTAGATTAGTTGATATTTCAGTAAAAAATTTAAAAAAAAATCATACGATATCAGATTTTGAATTAACAAATCAAAATGGAGAGAAAATCACCAATAAAACCTACGAAAATAAAATTTATATCGCAGATTTTTTCTTTACACGTTGTCAAACAATATGTATATCAATGGCTTACAATATGAGTGAATTACAAGAATATTATAAGAACGATGATGATATTATGTTTTTATCTCATTCTGTAACACCAATCATAGACAGTGTTCCAGTTCTTAAAGAATATGCAATTAACAAAGGAGTAATTGACGGCAAATGGAACATTACAACTGGCCCTAAAAAGCATATCTATGATTTAGCTCGTAAAAATTATTTTGCAGTTTTGGATGAAGGAAGTGGAGATGAAAATGATTTTATTCATACAGAACAATTTGTGCTGATAGATAAAGAAAGACGGATTAGAGGGTTTTATGATGGAACAGAAAAAAAAGACATGAATAAGATTAAAAAAGATCTAATAATGCTTAAGCGAGAATACGATTAAAATAACTTGTTTAGAATCATTCTAGTTTAGTATCTTTGTTGTTAATTTCGTTCCCGCATAAGCGGGAATCTATATTTAAGTGACTACAATAGCATCTCTACACATAGGTGAATTAGCCTACATATCTGAGGAATCTCTAAACGAAATTCCACTTAAATTATTGGAAATGGGTTGTTTGCCTGGAGCAGAAGTTGAATTAATTCAAATTGCCCCATTCAATGACCCTTTATATATCTGCGTTAATGGTAGTCATTTAGCCATAAGAAAAGAAACTGCCAAAAAAATTCAAATTATTAAAGCTAAATAATGAGTCATAAAAAAACCATTAATGTTGCTTTAATTGGCAATCCAAATACAGGGAAAACATCATTATTTAACGAATTAACTGGTTTAAATCAGAAAGTAGGTAATTACCCTGGAGTTACTGTTGATAAAAAAGAAGGGTCTAGTAAACTTCAAAAGAATTTTAAAGCAATTATTACCGACTTACCCGGCACATACAGCATAAATCCAACTTCTTTAGACGAGTCTATAGTTTTAAAAGCATTATTAAATTCTAAATCAGAAAAAAAATCAGATGTAATAGTTGTTGTTGCAGATATTGAAAATTTAAAAAGAAATTTGCTGCTTTTTTCTCAAATTAAAGATTTAGAAATTCCAACAGTATTAGCAATTAACATGGCTGATCAAATGGTAAGAAAAGGGATTACACTAGACATTGAGTTATTGGAGAAAGAATTAGGGAATGACGTTGTTTTATTAAGTGTAAGAAAAGAAAAAGGGATAGATGAACTTAAGAAGGCTATTGTTAACACCTATCATAGTGCAAAAGCATTTCCATTGTGTAATGTAAATAATAGAATAGACCCTGCTTATTTTGATAGATTAAAAGAAATCAATCCAAAATATTCAATTTATGAACTTTGGTTAATGATTACTCACAACAGTTTTCCTGACACAATTTCTAAAGAGGAAAAAAGTGCATTGCTTAATTTTAAAAACGATTCAAAAAACTTAAAAAAATATCAGCATAAAGAAACTATTTTTAGGTATCAAAAAATTAATGAAATTTTAAAAAACACCTATTTGGTTGATCGTTCTAAGGCATCAGATTTAAGATCAACATTAGATAAAATTTTTACTCATAAAATTTTTGGATACATATTATTTTTTGCTGTTCTTTTAGTTATTTTTCAATCTATATTTGATTGGGCAAGCCTACCAATGGACCTTATAGATACAGGATTTGCAAATCTTAGCTCTTATGTAAATAAGAATCTTCCCGCGGGTGTTTTAACTAATTTAATCTCTGAAGGAATTATCCCAGGAATAGGCGGGATTATTATTTTTATTCCTCAAATTGCCATTTTGTTTCTATTTATTTCACTACTAGAAGAAACAGGTTACATGAGTAGAGTTGTCTTTTTAATGGATAAAATTATGAGACGATTTGGAATGAGTGGTAAAAGTGTAATTCCACTTATTTCTGGAACTGCTTGTGCCATTCCTGCCGTGATGGCTACCAGAAATATCTCTGGATGGAAAGAACGACTTATTACTATTTTGGTAACACCATTTACTACTTGTTCTGCCCGTTTACCAGTATATGCAATCATTATTGCGTTGATAATTCCGGATCAAAAAGTATTTGGTGTCTTAAATCTGCAAGGACTAACCTTGTTAAGTTTATATATTCTTGGTTTTACCACAGCAATTATTGCTGCAATTATTTTACATAAAACATTAAATGTAAAAAGTACTTCTTTCTTTGTTGTTGAAATGCCAGATTATAAATTACCTTCTTTTAAAAATGTATTTATTGATGTTGTTGAAAAAACCAAAGCATTTATTTTTGGTGCAGGGAAAATAATATTATCTATTTCAGTTGTTCTTTGGTTTTTAGCCTCTAATGGACCACAATCTTATGAAGATGTAGAAAAAAATATCACAGAAAATGTGGTTCATCAACAACTTTCTCGCCAAAAAATTAATCAAATGATAGCGTCCTCTAAATTAGAGAATTCTTACATTGGTGTCATGGGTAAAAGTATTGAGCCTGTTATTAAACCTTTGGGTTATGATTGGAAAATTGGGATTGCATTAATTAGTTCTTTTGCTGCAAGAGAGGTTTTTGTGGGAACTTTAGCAACAATTTATTCAGTTGAAAGTGATGACGAAGACATTACCACAATAAAGCAACGAATGGCCTCTGAAATAAATTCTGATACAGGAACTAGACGGTTTAATTTTCCTGTAGGGATGTCTTTATTAGTTTTTTATGCATTTGCAATGCAATGCATGGCAACCTTAGCTATTGTTAAAAGAGAAACTAAAAGTTGGAAATGGCCACTGATTCAGTTATTTGGAATGGGTGCTTTAGCGTATATTTGTTCTTTTATAGTTTATCAAATATTAAGCTAATGCAAGAAGTAATAACTTATGGTATCCTCATAATATCAGTTGTTTTTTTAGTGAGAAAAATGTTCATTAAAAAAACCTCTTCAAAGTGCAATAAAGATTGTAATTGTTAAAAAAAACTTTTTTTTCTTTTAGCTGTAAGTATTGCAACCCTTTACTGACAAATAACAAAATAAATATTCACTCTAAACAATAAATAATATATCATGAAAAAAATAATTTTATTAGTAGCCGTATTTGTTATTACAATAGGTTTCTCAAACCAAGCTATTGCACAAAATTTTAAAGGGTTAGACAAAAGTCCAATGGATATTGCGTCATTTCCTAGTAATTATAGAGTTTCAGAGAAAGTAATTAAGATAATATATAGTAGACCTCAGTTAAAAGGTAGATCTCTTGAAAAGCTAGCTCCTCTCGGTAAAAAATGGAGAACAGGAGCCAACGAAGCAACTGAAGTTACTTTCTACAAGGATGTAATTTTTGGAGGTGCCGCTGTAAAAGCAGGAACTTATACTATGTACGCTATTCCTGGGAAAACTACCTGGACTGTAGCGTTAAGTAGTCAGTTAAATGTATGGGGAGTCTATTTCCACAAAGATGAAAATGATGTTGCCAAAGTAACTATACCTGTTAAACAAACAGAGGAAAATTTGGATGTTTTTTCTATTGCAATTGATGAAGACATGACTATAAACATGGGCTGGGGTACTACTCTAATAAGTATTCCTGTTCAATAAAAAATAATAGTTTTTAAAATAAAAACCCATCATAATGCTCAACTTATGTTGTCATTATGATGGGTTTTTTTAATTTTTAGCTTATATAAAGAATACTATTAATTATGAAGGTCTCTCTTATTATGATATAGACTTTATACTTTGCTAGAATAAGTGTAAATTTGACCACTTTTAAGAAGAACATTTCATGCAATACAATTTCAAAGAAATAGAAGATAAGTGGCAAGATTATTGGGCTAAAAATGAAACTTTTAAAGCTAATAATGCTTCTGATAAACCCAAATATTATGTTTTGGATATGTTTCCTTATCCATCTGGTGCAGGATTGCATGTAGGTCATCCATTAGGGTATATAGCATCAGATATTTATGCACGTTATAAGCGCCATAAAGGATTTAATGTATTGCATCCTCAAGGGTATGATTCTTTTGGATTACCAGCAGAACAATATGCCATTCAAACTGGGCAACACCCAGCCAAAACTACAGAAGAAAACATTAAAACATATCGTCGTCAACTAGATCAAATAGGATTTTCATTTGATTGGTCTCGTGAGGTACGAACCTCAAATCCAGAATATTACAAATGGACACAATGGATTTTCATTCAACTATTTAATTCTTGGTATAATCTAGATTCCAACAAAGCAGAAGATATTTCCACACTAATTTCCATATTTGAAAAAGAGGGGAATATTTCTGTAAATGCATCCTGTGATGACGAAATTCAAGAGTTTACCTCTCTTCAATGGGAAGCGTTCTCAAAAAAAGAACAAGAAAAAATAATATTACAATATAGATTAACATTTTTATCAGATACAGAAGTAAATTGGTGTCCAGAATTAGGAACTGTATTGGCTAATGATGAAATTGTAAATGGAGTTTCAGAACGTGGAGGTTTTCCTGTAGTCAGAAAAAAAATGACTCAGTGGTCTATGCGAATTTCAGCTTACGCACAACGTTTATTAGATGGGCTAAAATCTATTGATTGGCCGCAGCCTTTAAAAGATTCTCAAACCAATTGGATTGGACGTTCTCAAGGAGCGATGGTTTCTTTTCAGATAGATAGCCATGATGGAATGATTGATGTTTTTACAACCAGACCAGATACTATTTTTGGGGTCTCTTTTATGACCTTGGCACCTGAACATGAACTGGTTTCTGAAATTACAACAGAAACACAAAAAGATTCAGTTCAAAATTATATAAAAGCTACAGCTAAACGTTCTGAAAGAGAGAGAATGGCAGATGTAAAAACTATTTCAGGAGTTTTTACTGGGGCCTATGCAATTCATCCATTCTCAGGAGAAAAAGTTCAAATTTGGATTGGAGATTATGTTTTAGCAGGCTATGGCACAGGAGCTGTTATGGCAGTTCCGTGTGGAGATCAAAGAGATTATGATTTTGCTAAACACTTTAAAATTCCAATTCCAAACATTTTTGAAGGAGTAGATATTTCTGAGCAAGCCCATACAGACAAAGAAGGAACTATTATTGCAAACTCAGACTTTTTAAGTGGACTGTCTTATAAGAAAGCATTAAAATTATCTATCTATGAGCTAGAGAAACAAGAGATTGGCTATGGGAAAGTAAACTACCGTTTACGTGATGCTGTTTTTAGTAGACAACGCTATTGGGGAGAACCTTTTCCGGTTTACTATGTAGATGGAATGCCTCAAATGATTGATGAAACACACTTGCCAATTGTATTGCCAGAAGTTGAAAAATATCTACCTACTGAAGATGGTCAGCCTCCCTTAGGAAATGCAGATACATGGGCTTGGGACTCAGTTAACAATAAAGTTGTAGGTAATGATGAGATAAATAACACGAGTGTTTGGCCTTTAGAATTAAATACCATGCCAGGCTGGGCAGGAAGTTCGTACTATTTTAATCGTTATATGGATCCGCATAATGAGACTAAATTTGCTTCAAAAGAATCACTGAATTATTGGAAAGAAGTAGATCTATATATTGGAGGATCTGAACATGCAACTGGGCATTTATTATACGCTCGGTTTTGGCAAAAGTTCATGTTTGATAGAGGGTTAGTGCCTGTGGATGAGTTTGCCAAAAAACTGATTAACCAAGGAATGATCTTAGGGACATCCGCTTTTATTTTTAGAGAGAATGCAACTAATAGTTTTTATTCTAAAGGATTATTAGAAGGAAAAATAGGACAACTGATTCATGTTGATGTCTCATTTGTAAATGCTTCTGACGAATTAGATATTGAAGCGGTTAAAAATTGGAGAGAAGAGTTTAAAGCCGCCAAATTTATTTCTGAGGATGATGGAACTTTCAAAGTTTCTAGAGAAGTAGAGAAGATGTCTAAATCTAAATACAATGTGGTGAATCCAGACAATATTTGTGCAGAATATGGAGCAGATAGTTTGCGTTTATTTGAAATGTTTTTAGGACCATTAGAACAAGCTAAACCTTGGAAAACATCAGGTATTTCTGGAGTACATTCTTTCTTAAAGAAACTATGGAAGTTGTTTTACAACGGAGAAGAATTGTCTATTTCGGATTCAGCACCAACAGCAGAAGAATTAAAGACATTACATAAAACGATCAAAAAAGTAGAGGAAGATATTGAGAATTTTTCTTTCAACACCTCAGTTTCTACATTTATGATTGCTGTGAATGAGTTAATTGCTCAGAAATGTAATAAACGTGCTATTTTAGAACCATTACTAATTTTAATTTCTCCTTATGCACCACATATAGCAGAGGAATTGTGGGAGAAATTAGGAAATACTGAGTCTATCTCTACAGCATCTTTTCCAATATTTGAGCCACAACATTTGGTAGAAAGTTCAAAGAATTATCCAGTGTCTTTCAATGGAAAAATGAGATTTACAATGGAGTTACCATTAGATATGACTAAGGATGATATTGAAAAAGAAGTTTTAGCACATCAAAAAACACAAGCTCAATTAGCAGGAAGAGTTCCAAAGAAAATAATTATAGTACCGGGAAAGATTATCAATATTGTAGGGTAGTAATATGTTACAAATACAATTTTATTAAGCTGTTGTGATTTTTTTACATCAGCTTTTTTTCTGCTCTTACTTTACGTATCTTGTTTGTCAAATATGAGTTAATTTTTGGAATGAACTTTGAAGATAATGCTTACTTATTTTAAAAAAATAAATGTTGAAATACTTTAATAACATATCATTAAGAATTAGAATTTTTATTGCTATGATTTTGCTAATTTTTTTAGCAACTGTTCTTATTATTGGCGTTACTATTTATCAGTACAATAAACAAACTACAGACTATAACGTTAGCAGATTTGGCAGAAAAGAAGAAAGTTTAAAAAAAGAAATTGATATACAATTATATCAACGATCAAATATTTCTGTAACAACAGAAAACTTACAAGGTATTTTTCAGAAAGCTATTTATGAGATTGCTTACATTCATAATTTGGAGATAAGCATGTATGACTTAGAGGGTAAGCTTTTAATAACCTCAGATCCCTTTGGTTTAAAAGACTCAATTCCACCTGATTTATTACCCTCAAAAGTTTCAAAATTAAAATTGAGTAAAGGGGTCAGAGTTTTTGAGATTACAGAAAATAATAATATTAAAATTGAAACTTCATACACCTATATTTTAGACTCAATTTCTAATAGAATAGGGATATTAAAATTAGAGTTTAACCAAGATAACACCATTCAAGAATATGAGTTAAAAGAATTCTTAACACGTTTAATTCTTGTATACTTTTTTATGTTTTTAATTGCCATCATGTTAGCTTATTTTTTATCTAGCTATATCACTAGATCTATTAAAAGTATCACTGATAAAATGAAACGCACTAGATTAAATGAACGAAATGAGAAAATTGTATTAAGTTCTGCCAGTGCTGAAATTGGAATATTAGTTGAAGGGTATAATAATATGATAGATGAGTTAGAGGAAAGTGCTGTAAAATTAGCTACAAGTGAGCGTGAACAAGCTTGGCGAGAGATGGCAAAACAAGTTGCTCATGAAATAAAAAACCCGCTAACACCAATGAGACTCTCTGTTCAAAGTTTTGAGAGAAGATTTGATATAAATGATCCTGATATTAAAGTAAAATTAAAAGAATATAGTAATACATTAATTCAACAAATAGATGTGATGAGTTCTATTGCAGAAGCTTTTTCTGATTTTGCAAAAATGCCAAAGCAACGAAAAGAAAAAATAGAAATTATTGGTGTTGTAAAAATGGCTCTAGATATTTTTAGCGAGGATTATGTTGAGTATCATCCAATGGAAAAAGAAATCTATGCCAATTTAGATAAAACCCAATTAATTAGAATTGTAACGAACCTAGTTAAAAATGCAACACAAGCAGTTGAAGAAAAACAAAAACCTTTAATAGATGTAAAAGTTTTTCTAAAGAACAAGAAAATATTTATTGAAGTTTCAGATAATGGAAAAGGAATAAAACAAGAAGTTGAGCACTTAATTTTTGAACCTAAGTTTACAACTAAAACCAGTGGGATGGGACTTGGGCTTCCTATGATTAAAAATATTATTGAAGCTTATGATGGTTCAATTAACTTCACCTCTGTAGAAGGAGAAGGAACAGTATTTACCGTAACTTTACCCAATAAATTAAATTAATAAAAAGATGAATTTTGAAAATATTCTATGCACAATAAAAGAAGGATTGGCAATTATTACGATAAACAGGCCTAAAAAGTTAAATGCTCTTAATAAACAAACCATAGAAGAGTTACATGAGGCTTTCAGTATTTTAGAAGATGATATTTCTGTAAAAGTAATTGCTATAACTGGAAGTGGAGAAAAGGCATTTGTAGCTGGAGCAGATATTTCTGAATTTGCAAATTTTACAGTTGATAATGGAGGGAAATTAGCAGCTAAAGGGCAAGAGCTACTATTTAATTTAATTGAAAACTTTTCTAAACCTGTTATAGCTGCAATTAATGGTTTTGCATTAGGAGGTGGTTTAGAACTTGCGATGGCTTGTCATTTCAGAGTTGCATCTGATAATGCAAAAATGGGGCTACCCGAGGTGTCTTTGGGTGTAATTCCAGGTTATGGAGGTACCCAGCGCCTACCTCAGCTAGTAGGTAAAGGGAAAGCTATGGAGTTAATCATGACAGCAGGAATGATAACTGCAGATAAAGCATTGGCCTCAGGATTGGTAAATTATGTAAGTACATTAGAAGAGTTAATGCCATTAGTAGAAAAACTAGCAGATAAAATAATGAGAAATTCTTTAGTTGCTATAGGTGCAGCTATTAGGGCAATTAACGCTAATTTTAAGGATGGTGTTAATGGTTATGATATTGAAATACATGAGTTTGGAAATTGTTTTGGAACTCAAGACTTTAAAGAGGGAACTTCTGCTTTCTTAGAAAAAAGAAAAGCTATATTTCCAGGCAAATAAAAAAGCGAGCCCCATGACAAGCTCGCTTTAAACAAATCAAAATTACGGTCGCTTTTAAAGAGAAATTTTTCTAGTATAAATACGATCGTTTACTTTTGTAACTATTTTATAGTCACCTTTTTTATTTTTATGGAGTGTGTAAATTTTTTGAATTAATTTTTCTCCTTCAATAATATCTGATAGAATTATTTCATCTTCATAATAGATGTCAACTTTCATTGGATAAGCCTCAAAATTTAGTTTAGAAATTAAGATTTTGTTTTTGTTAGACCTTATCACCGGTTTAAAAACTGTTTTTTCAGCTTTGGGATGAAAAATTGCTTTACCAGATACTATAGTAAATGGCTTTATTTCAATTTGAAAATCTTTGTTTATTTCTAATGTATAATACCCATTTTTTAAATAGCTAAAATCAATATCTTCAATATTGTTACTATGGACATTTCCGGATTTTTCATAGATAATTTTTCCAGTAGTGTTTTTTATAAAAACTAAAGGTTTTTTTCTATTCATGTTTCCAAAGTTGTTTCCAACAATAGAACTAGTTAACATTCCAAATAGTAACGCTATTAATAATTTTTTTGTAATAATTTTTTTCATAATTAAATATTTTAATAAAAATAACATTGCAAAATTGTGAATGTTTTCCCTGTTGTAAAACAACAATATTGGTATATTTATATTCAAAATTATCTTATTGAAGGGTATTTATCTTTCAATAAGTTAAAATAGAACAGTTTTTAGATAATTTTGTTTATATAAGTATGTGTCTCGAATCTTAATTTTGTAGAAAATGAATAAAAAGAAACCCATATTAGAAAAAGTAGATCCTGGCTTTGAAAGTTCGTTGCTAGTTAAAAAGCATACGGAGTTTTTAAAAACACACAAAGCTTCATGGCACTTTCATCCAGAATTAGAATTGGTTTATGTAAATAAAGGACAAGGGAAGAGGCATATAGGAAATCACTTGTCATATTTTAATAATAGTCAACTGCTTCTTATTGGACCAAATCTTCCTCACAACGGTTTTACAGACCGTCTAACAACTAATGGATTTGAAACACTTATTCAGTTTAAGGAAGATTTTTTAGGTGAAGGTTTTTTTCAAATTCCAGAAATGAAAAAAATTAAGGAATTATTTGAACGCTCTAAAAAAGGGATTCTTTTTGGTGTAGAAACCAAAAATAAAATAGGGTTTAAAATTGAAAAACTTGTAGAGAAAAAAGGGTTCAAAAAACTATTAGTTTTTTTAGAAATTTTAAATATACTTTCCAAAACAGAGGATTATACAATTTTAAATGTTGATGGTTACGTAGTAGAGACAGAATTACAAGACAGTGCAAAACTAGACACCATTTATAAATACATTAATACTAATTTTAAAGAACATATTAGTTTACAAGAAATTGCTAGCATAGCAACAATGACGATTCCAGCTTTTTGCAGATATTTTAAAAAAGCAACAGGAAAAACATTCACGAAACTTGTGAATGAATACAGAGTGGTTCATGCTACAAAATTATTATCTGAAAGCAATATGAGTATTACAGATATTTGTTTTGAATGTGGATTCAATAATTTTTCACATTTTAATAAGTTATTCAAAGAAATAACCGGTAAAAATGCTTCTTCATATAGAAAAGAGATGAAAGGTCTAATTCAATAATACTAAAAAGAGATGAACGATAAAATTGAAAAAGCAATTAATTATTATACTATAAAAAGTAAAGAAATTATAGCACATATAAATTCTAGTAATATGTTAACTGCTGAAGAGATTATCCAATGTGCCGAAGAGCTTGCTATTCTAGAATATAAATTAACTGCTTTAGAGGTTGCAAAAGTAAGTTAGTAAATTATTTATTTTAAGCCATCCCATTCATCAAAAAACTGTTGAAGAAATTCATTCATAAAAGAATGTCTTCTTTGAGCTATAATCATCCCTGATTTTGTGTTCATCATGTCTTTTAATAAGAGTAATTTTTCATAAAAATGATTGATAGTTGGCGCTTTTGATTTTTTATATTCTTCTTTTGTCATTTTTAAATTTGGCTCAATTTCTGGATCATATAGTGCTCTATTTTTAAATCCACCATAATTAAAACATCTTGCAATTCCAATAGCTCCAATAGCATCCAATCTATCTGCGTCTTGAATCACATTTAGCTCAGGAGAGCTAAAACTTTTGTTATGATCGAAAGAAGATTTATAGGAAATAAATAATATAATGTTTTCTATATGAGAGATAACTGTTTCTTCTACTTGCTGACTTTTTAAAAAATCTCTTGCTTTTTTTGGCCCTATAGACTCATCTCCATCATAAAATTTTGCATCAGCAATGTCATGCAATAAGGCTCCTAATTGAACAACAAAAAGATCCACTTTTTCATTTTTTGCTATGAGCAATGCATTTTTATAAACTCTGTTAATATGAAACCAATCATGGCCACCTTCAGATCCTTCAAGAGTTTTTTTAACAAAACGGATGGTGTTTTGAATAACTTTTTTTTTATTCATAGTTATAAAAATAAAAAATCCACTTCTATTCGAAGTGGATTGAGTTGTATTTCTTTAAAATTCTGCGAATAAAGAGTAGTTGTTTTTAACAAAACTCATTGTAGGCCGAAACTAAGTTTTCGGCAATCATTTGAGCAGACCTTCCTTCAATATGATGACGTTCTAACATGTGAACTAATTCTCCGTCTTTGAATAAGGCAACTGCCGGGGAAGATGGAGGAAAAGGAATCATATGTTCTCTTGCCTTTTGTGTAGATTCTTTGTCAACACCTGCAAAAACAGTTGTTAGATTATCTGGCTTTTTATCAAATTGTAATGAAGCAACTGTTCCTGGCCTTGCTGTTCCTGCAGCACAACCACAAACAGAATTTACCATCACCAAGGTAGTTCCTTTTTTTGAAATTGCAGCATCTACATCATCTGCAGAATATAAAGCTGAAAAACCGTTATTAGTTAACTCCTCACGCATCGGTTTTACTAATTCTTCTGGGTACATATTTTTTTTAAATTTAGACTACAAATATAAGGAATATAACACAATCAAAATAGTATATTTGAATTTCAAAAATTGATAAAAAATGAGTAATTTTTCTAAATGGCTTGGTGCTGGAATTGGATTTACTTTTGGAGGACCAATAGGTGCTATCATGGGTTTTGCAGCCGCTACTGTATTTGATAAATTCACCAAAGAAGATTTTGTAAAAGAGCAACGAGAGTTCCAAAATAAATCTCATAGACAAAAAGTACAAACGCTTAGTGGTGATTTTGAAATTAGTCTATTAATATTAGCTTCTATTGTTATTAAATCTGATGGTAAAGTAGACAATAGAGAATTAAATTTCGTTAGAAATCAATTTGTTGGGATGTATGGCAAAGAAAGAGCAAACAAGGCTTTTCAATTATTTAAAGGCGTAATGAAAAAGCAAGTTTCTGCAAGGCAGGTTTGTATTCAGATTCGTCAACACATGCCTCATTCTTCTAGACTTCAACTAATACACTTTTTATTTGGAATTGCTCAAGCAGATGAATATGTTTCCGAGATAGAAGTTGATGAAATAAGAAAAATTGCAGGCTATTTATATATCAATCAATATGATTTTGAATCAATCAAAGCGATGTTTTATAAATCAACAGATAGTGCTTATAAAATTTTAGAGATCGAGACCTCAGTATCTGATTTAGAGTTAAAAAAAGCGTACAGAAAAATGGTTAAAAAGTACCATCCAGATAAATTAACTGGCCTAGGAGATGAGCATTTACAGGGAGCTAAAGAAAAGTTTCAAAATATTCAAGCTGCCTACGAAACAATTAAAAAAGAAAGAGGTCTCAGTTAAATTTATTAATTAGCAAAAGAGATTTTTTGAATTATTTGCCCTCAATTAACAGGGTTATTCAAGAATTCTTTTCATAAACAATCTAACGGAATTACAGGAAAATATGTATTTTCGCAATCTTAATAGAATTTGTGACTTATGAGTGCAAAGTTTCCTGAATATAAAGGACTTAACTTACCGAATGTAGCAAAAGAAATGCTAGAATATTGGGCAGAAAACAGCATCTTTGAAAAAAGTGTTACTACTCGAGAAGGAAATAAACCATTTGTGTTTTTTGAGGGACCTCCATCGGCTAACGGTTTGCCTGGAGTTCATCACGTATTAGCAAGAGCTATTAAAGATATTTTTCCGCGCTATAAAACTATGAAAGGTTTTCAGGTTAAAAGAAAAGCAGGATGGGATACGCACGGATTACCTATAGAACTTGGTGTTGAAAAAGAACTAGGAATCACAAAAGAAGATATTGGAAAAACGATTACTGTAGAGGAGTATAATGCTGCTTGTAGAAAAGCGGTAATGCGTTATACAGATATCTGGAATGATCTTACCCAGAAAATGGGTTACTGGGTAAATATGGATGATCCATACATAACCTATGAGCCCAAATACATGGAAAGTGTATGGTGGTTATTAAAACAGATTTATGAGAAAAATCTGATGTATAAGGGGTATACTATTCAGCCTTATTCACCTAAAGCAGGAACCGGATTAAGTTCTCATGAGTTAAATCAACCAGGTACTTACCAAGATGTTACGGATACTACTGTAATTGCTCAATTTAAAGCAATTAAAGATACTCTTCCCGATTTTTTGCAAAATGAAGGGGATATTTACTTTTTAGCTTGGACAACTACTCCTTGGACATTGCCCAGTAACACCGCATTAACTGTAGGAGCAAAGATTGATTATGTTTTAGTTGATACGTTTAATCAATACACATTTGAACCAACAAAAGT